>JAZKRX010000017.1:0-38660 GCA_036626375.1 Haloferacaceae archaeon | reverse complement strand
GCGCGCGGCGGCGCCACCGACGAGGACGGCAGCGGGGAGCGCCCCGCCTCGGCTCGCGCGCGCGACCGTCGCCGCGGAGGCGTCGAGGCCGAGATACGCCACGGCTCGCCGGAGGTCATCGTCTGGGTCGGGCGTCCGTGGCGCGAGCGCCGCGAGCAGGGCGAGCGCGCCCCCGAGGCCTCGTCCGTCGCTCACCGCCGCGCCTCCCGTCCCGCGTCGCGGTACGCCGCCGTCACCTCCGACGGGTCGGTCCGCTCCGTCGCCGCGAGGCGGCCGAGCAGGTCGGCGCGCCTCGAGAGCGCCGCGCGCGCGTCGGCGTAGCTCTCCTCCGGGCGCGCGACGCCGGCGACCAGTCGGCTGTTCCCCCGGTCGACGACGCCGGTTGCGCCGTCTCGCCCGTAGAGCGCCTCGAACGTCGGACCGTCGGCCGTCGCGCGCACCTCGTAGATTCCGACCAGCCCGCGGTCCGGCGGCGGCGCGAGCGACACCACGACGTCCGTCGTCGCGAACGACGAGGCCGGGACGCCGAGGTCGGTCACGACCCGCTCGCGCACGGCCTCGGGCCCGTCGCCGTGTATCGTCCCGAGGACCGCGCTCCCGCTCGCGCCGACGCGCATCGCCTCGTACAGCGTCTCGGCCTCCTCGCCGCGCACCTCGCCGACGACGAGCGCGCCCTCGCCCAGCCGGAGCGCGGTGCGGAGCGCGCTCGCCGCCGACGCTCCGGGGCCGTCTCGGCCCTCGACCTCCGTCAGGAGCGCCTGGACGTCCCGTCCCGCCTCGCGAAGCGCACACACGGGGAGTTCGGGCGTGTCCTCGATGGCGACCGTCCGGGTCGCGGCGGGGAGTTCCCAGAGGAGCGCGCCGAGGAGTGTCGTCTTCCCGGCGCCGCGCGGGCCGGTGACCAGCCCGGCCGCGGCGCGCTCGACGGCGAGCGAACAGCAGGCCGCGGCCTCGGCCGAGAGCGTGTCGTTCGCGACGAGTGCGGGGAGCGTCCACGCCTCGCGCGCGTCGCCGCGGACGGCGAACCCCGTCCCGTCGCTCACGGGGTCGGTGACGCCCGCGACACGGACGCGGTCGCCCCGGATCGGGAGCGTCGCGTCGACGGTCGGGCTGGCCCGGGAGAACGCCCGGCCGCTCTCGCGCCGGAGCCGCGAGGCGAGCGCCGCCGCGCCCGTGGGCGCGAGCCACGCGTTCGTTCGCATCCGTTCCCCGCCGGCCACAACCCGGACCGGGTTCTCGCCGGCCGGCGCGGTGACGAACGCGTCGGTCACCGCCGGGTCGGCGAACAGGTCCTCGAAGAGCCCGGCTCCGCGGGTGTGTTTCCGGAGAACGCTCGCGACCGCCTCGACCGGCGTCTCCTCGTCGGCCGCCGCCCGCACCGCCTCTGCGGGCGACACACCGGCCGCGAGGCGCCCGTAGGCAGCGTCGAGCGTCGCCGTGGCGCGCTCGGAGAGCGTCGACTCGACCGGCGTCAGGTGGTAGCGCGGCCCGTCCGGCGCGTCGTACACCCGGACGGTCGGCCCGGCGTCGAGGTCGCGGCGCTCACGCAGGCCCGCCTCGGGGGGTGGCGACGGGTCGTACCGGACCCGCGCGACCGTCGGCCCGACGCGCGCGCCGACCGCGTCGTACTCGCCGACCGCCGCGGCGGCGGTCGCCAGCCCGGTTTCCGCGGCGATCCGTGCCGTCGCGTCGGCACGGCCCGTCGCCGCCCGCGCCGCGGCGAGCGGGTCCGCTCGCGCGCGGTCGGCCAGCGCCTCG
The DNA here is from genome assembly GCA_036626375.1 of Haloferacaceae archaeon. Taxonomy (GTDB): domain Archaea; phylum Halobacteriota; class Halobacteria; order Halobacteriales; family Haloferacaceae; genus A07HB70. The sequence continues at coordinate 36,902 of JAZKRX010000017.1, read as the reverse complement.
TCGTGAACCGCGACGCGTTCGACGAACCGCCCGGCGGCGAGGAGCAGCGCCGTCGTCGCGTCGTCGTGCCGGCGAACGACGCCCGCGCGCTCGGTTCGCACCAAGTCTGCGTCGCGGTCCGCAAGCGCCCCGACGACGGTCGCCCGGCAGGCCGGCTCGGCGGCGAGATCCCCCCCGCCCGGACACTCGTCGGCCGCGACGTCGAGGACGGTCGCCTCACTCTCGGGCCGTGTCTCGAACGACGCGACACAGCCACAGTCCTCGGCCTCGCCGTCGCGCCCGAGCCGGTCGAACGGGAACACGGGCGGGCTGGTCCCGCCACCCGGTTTCAACCCTCGGCCGCTCCGGCGCGCGCGACCCGGACCCCCACGGGCGGTCCGACCAGCCCGAGTCGCAGGCGCTGTCGGCCCGCCGCGCGCAGGACAACCGCCCCCGCGGGCGTCCGGAGGTCGACCGGGAGCGCGTGTCGGCGCGTCCGCCCGCCGTCGAGTCGGTACCGCACCTCGTCGTCCGTTCCCCGGAGCGCGACCCTCGCGACGCCAGCGTTCGCGAGCGACCGCGCCGGCAGCCGCAGGGTGACGGTCCGACTCGCCCCCGGGACCCCCGCGGCGGTCGGGTCGTCCCGGTCGACCAGCAGGCGGGCCGCGCGCTCAACCCGCTCGACGCCCGTGTCGAGGCGCGCCGCCGTCCGGTCACGTCGTCCGGTCTCGACCGCCGAGAGCGCGACGCCCGTTACCGCGACCAGCAGGACGACGGCGAGGACGACACGGATCACAGGGCGTCGCGGAGACGTGCGAGGACCGAGCGGTCACCCCCGTCGCCCGTCTCGTGGCCACCGTCGGCCCGTTCTGGCGGCTCCGGCGGCTCGTGCGCGGCCTCGGCCGCGAGGGTCGCGTCGGTCTCTGCCTCGGCTTCGAGCGCTGCGACTCGCGCCTCGAGGTCGTCGACGCCCGCGAGCGCGGCCTCGGCCCGGCGCTCGATCGTCTCGTCCGCGCGCTCGACCTCGCCGACCAGGCCGCGCAGGGCGTCGAGGCCGGACTCGACGGCGGCGAGCCGCTCGTCGATCTCGTCGGCGCGCGCTTCGAGCTCCGACACCCGCGCCTCGACGGCGGCGGCGTCGGCGTCCGGTCTCGCGTCGCCCTCGCCGTCGGTCAGGCGTCGCTCGACGGCGGCGAGTCGCTCCGTGATCTCCGCGGGGTCGAGGGTCGTCACGGCAGCGCTGCCCGCGGGATCTGACTTGAACCCTCGCGTCAGACGAGGCTGGCGCCGTCGAACGCCGTCCGGGACGTGTCGTCGACCTCCATCAGCTCCATGATCGTCGGCGCGATGTCGAGGAGGTCGACGTCGGTCATCGTCACGTCCGGTTCGTCGACGATCAGCGTCGCGTCGTGGAACGTGTGCATCCCGTTGCGCGGGCCGGTCCCGAACACGTCCTCGCTCCCGGTGAAGCCGGCCTTGAGGTCGAACCCCTCGTTCGGGACCACGGTCAGGTCGGGCGCGATGTCAGCGTGGTCGCCGCGGTAGGCCGTCTCCTTCTCGACCACGCGGTCGGCCACCGTCCGGCCGTCCGGGCCTTCGAGCGCCTCGAGCATCTCCTTCAACTCGGACCGTCGGGCCTCGTACTCGTCCTCGGGGACGGCGCCGCGGGGCTCGCGGCCCTCCAGGTTGATGTAGAACCGGCCGGGGATGAGCGAGTACGCCAGCGTGTCGTCGTCCACGTCGCTCAGGTCCTCGTGGTCGTCGGTTTCGAAGGAGAGCCAGCCCTCGCGCGCAAGCCACTCGTTGAGGTGGACCTCGTGGTCGAGCGAGGTGAACCCGTGGTCGCTGGCGACCACGAGGGTGACGTCGTCGTCCAGCGAGTCGCGGATCTGCCCGATGTAGCCGTCGACGCGCTCGTAGAACTCGAGGAACCGTTCGCGACCGTCGAACTCCGCCGGCGGCTCGACGGGGGTTCCGTCCTCGTCGGTCGGCTGGTACGCGCCCCGGTCGCCGTGTTCGTAGTCCCGGAAGAGGAAGTGGTTCACCCTGTCGGTGGTCATGAACACGCCGAAAAAGAGGTCCCAGTCGTCCTCGGCGAGGTAGTGTTCGAACGCCTCGTAGCGCCGGTCGACGGTTTCGAGCGCGTTCTCGACGAAGTCGGTCCGGTCCGCGGCGTGGCCGAGCTTCGGGTTCACGTCGAGCCGGTAGCCGACCGAGTCGAGGTAGTCGCCGAACTCGTCGGGGTAGGCCGCGCGGTCGAGGCCGGGCGAGAGAAAGCCAGACACCATCCGCTGGACGTTGCGCTGGGGCGGGAAGGTGACCGGCACGTTCATCACCGTCGCGCGTCGGTCGGCGTCGGTGATACGGTCCCAGATCCGGGTGGCCTGGACGTCCCCGCCCATCGGCACGTAGGTGTCGTAGGTGCCGTTCTCACGGTCCTGAAACCCGTACACGCCGGTCTCGCCGGGGTTCACGCCGGTGGTGAGCGCCGGCCAGCACGCGCTCGACTCCGGCGGGACGATGCTGTCTATCGCCCCGCCGCTCCCCTCCTCGGCCATCGCGGTGAGGTTCGGGAACCGGTCCGGATTGTCCTCGATCAGCGAGAACGGGACCCCGTCGATCCCGATGAACGCGACGCGCGGGTCGTCGGCCCCACGAAGCCGGTCGAACAGTCCCATGGTTCGCTGTGTACCGTCTCCCACAAGAACGTTCCAGTTCACGTCGGTGGGACGACGGGTCGACCACCGACCGCCCGATGCTAAACCGTGAAGTGCGCGCCACCCCTACCGGTCCGCGTGAAGGAGTTCGAGCGCAAGCAGCTGGTCGAGCGGATCGACCGCGACGGCGCGACCGTCGGCGTCCGCATCCCCGACCGCGTCGAGGTTCAGGGCGAGGAGGTCGAACTCCGCGATTTCGTCTTCGAGATCAAGCGCCGGGATACGGTCCCCCCGGGCGAGCGCGACCGGGTCGAGCGCGCGAAGCGCAACCTCCGTCGCGAGCGCCGGGAGCGCCGCGAACTGATCGAGGCCGGCGAGGTGAGCTTCGCCGAGGGCGAGGAGATCGCGGACGCGATCGTCGGGATCGACCGCGCGCTCGAGGCCTTAGAGAGCCTCGGCTCCTCGTCGGTCGAGCGCGAGGCACAGGCACAGGAGGCCGCAGACACCAAGCGCTGGATGTCCTTCCTGAAGCAGGCACTCGGGCACGAGGACGTCTCGAGCCGGGGGATCTGACGATGCGGAACGACGAGGTCGCACGGCGGCTAGAGGAGTTCGCGGACCGCCTCGAGGCCACCGGCGTCGAGTACAAGCCGCGGTCGTACCGTCTCGCCGCCGAGACGGTGCGCGAACACCCGGAGCCGATCGAGGACGTCGCCGACCGCGGCGACCTCGACGACCTCGACCGCGTCGGCGACGCCATCGCCTCGAAGATCGCGGAGTACCTCGAGACCGGCGAGATCGCAGAACTCGAAGAGCTCCGCGAGGAGCTCCCCGTCGACATCGCGGCGCTCACGGCCGTCGAAGGCGTCGGCCCGAAGACGGTCGGGACGCTGTACGAGGCGCTCGGGATCAGCAGCTTGGACGAACTCGAGGCAGCCGCCGAGGCCGGCGAGATACGCGAGGTGTCGGGGTTCGGCGCAAAGACAGAGGCGAACATCCGCGAGAACGTCGCGTTCGCGCGGCAGGCGACCGGGCGCGTCCGGCTCGGCCAGGCTCGCCCGCTCGCCGAGGCGACCGTCGCGCTAGCCGAGAGCGCGGGCGCGCAGCGCGCGGAGCCCGCCGGCTCGCTGCGGCGCTGGTCGCCGACCGTCGGCGACGTGGACGTGCTGGCGGCGACCGCGGAGCCGGCGTCCGTGATCGCGGCGCTGACCGACTGGGACCGCGTCGAGACCGTGATCGAGGCCGGCGAGACGAAAGCGAGCGTCCGGGTCGACGGCACCCGCGTGGACCTCCGTGTCGCCGACCTCGCGGAGTTCGGCGCCGCCCTCCAGTACTTCACCGGGTCGTGGGACCACAACGTCAAGCTCCGCAACCGGGCGATCGAGCGCGACCTGAAGATGAACGAGTACGGCGTCTTCGACGTCTCGGGGCTCTCTGCCGAGGAGCGGGAGGGCCAGCGCGCGGGCGAACGGGTCGCCGGCGAGAGCGAGGCGGCGATGTACGAGGTTCTCGACCTCCCGCCGATCCCGCCCGAACTCCGCGAGGACCGCGGCGAGATCGAGGCCGCGGCCGAGGGGTCGCTTCCGGACCTCCTCAGTCTCGGTGACGTCCGCGGCGACCTCCACACCCACACAGACTGGTCGGACGGCGAGGCGACGGTCGCGGAGATGGCCCGCGCGGCCGCCGACCGCGGCGCCGCGTACCACGCCGTCACCGACCACGCGACCGGGCCCGGGATGGTCGGCGGCGTCGGCCTCTCCGACGACGACCTGCGCGAACAGATCGCCGCGATCGAGGAGCTCGACGCCCCGATCCCCGTCCTCGCCGGCGTCGAGACCAACGTCGACGCCGACGGCGACCTCTCGACCGGCGACGACGTCCTCGCGGAACTGGACGTGGTCGTCGCCTCCCCTCACAGCGGCCTCGGGCAAGACCGCGAGACGGCGACCGAGCGGCTGGTCCGCGCCGCCGAACACCCCGAGGTCGACGTCCTGGGACACCCGACCGGGCGCCTGATCAACGAGCGCCCCGGGCTCGCGCCGGATATCGAGCGGGTCGCCGCGGCCGCGGCCGACGCCGGGACGGCGCTGGAGGTGAACGCCGACCCCCGACGGCTGGACCTCGACGGCGACGCCGTCCGGGTCGCGGTCGAGGCGGGCGCGTCGATAGCGATAGACACCGACGCCCACCGGACGACGACGCTCGCGAACGTCCGCTACGGCGTCCACACCGCCCGCCGCGGGTGGGCAGCGGCCGCGGACGTGGTCAACACCCGGCCGCTCGACGGCCTGCGTGCGTTCCTCGACGGCTGAGCCGGCGATGGCTCGCTTTCTCGTCGACGCCACCTGCAACCGCCTCGTCTCGTACCTCCGCTTTTGTGGGCACGACGCCGCGAGCGCCGTCGACCGCGGGATCGAGGCCGACGACGAGATTCTCGCGGTCGCGCGCGAAGAGGACCGAACGGTAGTCACACGCGACGCGGCCCTCGCTCGGCGCGCGGACGGGATTCACGTCGCCCAGGGGGGCGTCGACGACCGGCTCCGGTCGGTTCGGGCGGCGGGCGTGGACCTGACGCTCGCGGCGCGGCCGAGCCGGTGCGGGCGGTGTAACGGGCGACTGGCGGAGCTCCCTCCGGACGAGCCGGGTCCCGACTACGCGCCGAGCGGCGGCGAGTTCGACCGGTGGCAGTGTCGCGACTGCGGGCAGGCCTTCTGGAAGGGCGGACACTGGGACCGGGTTCGCGAGCGGCTGGCGGCGCTTTAGCGGCCGTTCGGCGTCCACTCCTCGCAGGGGTCCATGTCGTCCATGACCTCGTCGTGGACGCCGCAGTAGGGCATGATCCCGTCTTCGGTCCGGACGTACTCGAAGGCGGCACAGTTGCCGCAGTAGCGGTCGGCGGGGACGTTCCCGCCGCCGATCTCCTGGATCTCTCGGTCCGTCGCGCCGCCGTCGGTCCCCATCACCTCGGCGCCGCCGCTCCCGGTCACGGTCTGGACGGGCGCGGAGGACTCGGTTCCGAACAGGCCGACACTCCCCTGGTCCTCGCGGGGGTCGACCTCGACTATCTTCGTTTCGCCCTGTCGGGTGACGCTCATCCGGACGGTGCCGCCGGGGTCGTTCCGGCGCTTGAACGTCGCGATGCCGACGAACAGGTGCCAGGTCGTGATCATCGCGCCGAGCGTGTACACGCCCACGGTCGGAAGCGTGAGGTCACCGGCGGGCGCACAGGTCGCGCCGGACCACTGGCAGGGGTAGGCGTGGGCGAACAGCACGACCCCGAGCGCGGCGACGGCGGCACCGACGGCGGCCGCGGCGCGGGTGTCGCGGTCGGCGGGCAAGACGATCAGGATGCCGAGAAAGACGGCCGGGACGCCGACGCCGGCGAGGATGCCGCCCAGTTCGCGCACCTCGTAGATGCTCGTCCCGCCGCCGCGCAGGAGCTTCGTCGTCGCGACGACGATACCCGCGAGAACGAGCCCCGCCCCGACGAGAAAGAGTGCAACGCCGGCGTACAGGCGACCGGGGTCTGCCTCCTGTTCCCGCGAGCCGCCGTACACCTCGCCGAGACTGGTCATAGAGGTCGTTAGCGGCCGACCCCACAAAACGGTACGTCAGACGGTCGCAAGACGGCGCGGGCGAGCGGAAGGGATTTGCCCCTCCCGGCGCACCGACCGGGCATGGCAGACGACGAGGACGCGGCGGAGGAGGCAGAACCGGCCGTCCCGCTCGGCGACGGCCCGGCCGTCGAAGGCGCGCCGCTCGCGCGCGTCGCCGCCCGGCTGACCTGGCCCCAGGAGGCGAGTCGGATCCGCGAGAAGGAGGGCGACGCCGAGATTCGGACGCCCGACGGCCCACAGACGCTCGGTGACGTGCTCGACGAGGTCGACGTGACGTACTTCGACACCCGACAGACGTTCGTCGCGGCCGTAGAGGGCGTCGTCGGCACCGGCCCCGTTCCGACCGCGGAGGACTGAGCGGTTGGCGGGCGCGTGCCTCTCCGCCCCTGCCGCGCTCTCGGCGCCGTGGGTGCAGCGCGCGCTCGTCGCCGGCGCGGTCATCGGCGTCGTGTGGACGCTCCTGCCGGCCGACCCGACGCTCTCCGTCCGGGTCGTCCGCGACCTGCTTGTGTTCGTCGCGGCGCCGCTCGCGCTCGCCGCCGGCCACGGCCGCGACCTCGGCTGGCGTGTCGACCGCCGGGCCGTCCGGAACGCCGTCCTCCTCGCTGCCTTCGTGACGCCGTTCTACGTCGTCGGCTCGTCGCTCCCGAGCGTCCGCGCGTTCTACCCGATGTGGGCCACCTCGACCGCGCTCTCGGCGTTTCTCCCGCACGCTGCCGCGCAGTTCCTCGTCGCGCTCGCTGCCGAGACGTACTACCGCGGCCTGCTCTGTGTCGGCGTGCGCGAACTCGGTCCCGTCGCCGTGTTCATCAGCCCCGTCGTCTACGCCCTCCACCACGTCGGCAAGCCGCCGGTCGAACTCCTGCTCTCCGGGCCGACAGACGTGCTGTTCGGCGCCGTCGACTACCGAAGCCGGTCGATACTCCCCTCCGTCGTCGCGCACGGTCTGGGGCTGGCGCTCCTGGACTGGCTCGTCCTCCACCCGCCCGTCCTCTCGCCCGAGCGCGTCCTCGGCGCGCTCCGGTGGCTCCCGGTCCCGCTCTAACGCTTAACCGCGTCGCGACCACACACCCGACGTGACGCTTCCAATCGATCCGACGGCTCTCGACGCAGAGGACGTCGGCGAACACCGCACGCAGCTGGAGATGGCCCACGACGAGGCGGTCGAGCACGTCCGATCCGCCTTCGTGGACGCCGGCTTCGGCGTCGCCACCGAGTTCTCGCCCGCCGACATGCTGAACGAGAAGGTCGACGCCGGCCGCGATCCCTACACTGTGATCGGCGCCTGTAACCCCGAGATGGCCGACCGCGCGCTCGACGCGAGCGACCGCCGGATCGGCGCGCTGTTCCCGTGTAACGTCGTCGTCTGGGAGGAGGCGGACGGGCTCCAGACCGTCTACCACGTCAGCATCATGAAGATCGCGCGGCTCGCCGGCCTGGCGCCCGACGACGAGGAGATGGACGCGATCGTCTCGGACACGGGCGACCTCGTCGCGACGGCGTGGGCGGCGCTTTAGGCTCGTTCGGCCTCGCTCTCGTCGTCGCCCTACCCTCCAGCGACCACCGGTCCCGCCACGACCGCCAGCGGGGCGACCAGGCGCAGGAAGACGAGGCGAATCGTCCGCAACTCCGCGCCGCCCGGACCGCCCGAAAGGCGGGACGGACGACGCGGTCGCGCTCACCCGTGGACGTCCATCGCTTCGATCTGTTCTTGGTACCTGTTTCGGATGGTGACTTCGGTGACCTGTGCGACGTCTGCAACCTCGCGTTGTGTCTTTTTCTCGTTGCAGAGCAGGGAGGCGGCGTAGATGGCCGCGGCGGCGAAGCCGGTCGGGGATTTGCCGGACAGCAGCCCCTGCTCCGCGGTCGTCTCGATTATCTCGCCGGCCGTCGACTGGACCTCCTCGTTCAGGCCGAGCTCGGAACAGAAACGCGGGACGTACTTCTTCGGGTCGACGGGCTTCATCTCCAGTCCGAGCTCCTGGGAGACGTAGCGGTATGTCCGTCCGATCTCCTTGCGCTCGACCCGTGACACCTCGGTTATCTCCTCCAGCGAGCGGGGGATGCCCTCCTGTCGGCAGGCGGCGTACAGCGCCGCCGTCGAGACACCTTCGATCGACCGGCCGCGGATGAGGTCCTCGTTCAGCGCCCGGCGGTAGATGACGGAGGCGACCTCGCGGACCGACCGCGGCACGCCGAGCGCCGAGGCCATCCGGTCGACTTCGCTCAGCGCGAACTGGAGGTTGCGCTCGCCCGCGTCTTTCGTGCGGATTCGCTCCTGCCACTTGCGCAGGCGGTTCATCTGCGAGCGCTTCTCGGAGCTTATCGACCGGCCGTACGCGTCTTTGTCCTGCCAGTCGATCGTCGTCGTCAGGCCCTTGTCGTGCATCGTCTGGGTCGTCGGCGCGCCGACCCGCGACTTCGACTGCCGTTCGGAGTGGGTGAACGCGCGCCACTCCGGCCCGGGGTCGATTCGGTCCTCGTCGACGATCAGCCCCGTTTCCTCGTGCATCAGCTCGCCGTCGGCGGTGCGAACCAGGTCCTCGGGGTCGAGGTCCTCGGGGTCGATCCCCGCGACGTCCGTCTCGTCTTCCTCGCGTTCGGCCTCGCCCTGCCGTCGCGTGCGGTTCGCTCGCTGGCGGCTGGGTCCTGTCATCGCGTTTATCGGGTGCGGATGGCCGGGTTGTTAAGTGTGGTGTCGAGGTCGACGTCGAACCGGCTATGAGGCCCCGGCTCCGACCGCCGACCGTGCCGACGATCGAGTGCGACCCGGCAGCGGCCCGCGAGCGCCTGTCGGCCGCGGGCGTCGAGGTGCAGGCGGGCAACACCGACCACGAGCGCTGGCGCGCGGAGCGCGGCGACGCCGTCGCGGTCGCCTACGACGACAAGGTGGTGGTCCAGGGGGCGCGACCGACGGACCTCGTGGCGCTCCTGCGCGACGGCGGCGGCCGCGCGCACGTCTACTTCGACGGGGCGAGCCGCGGCAACCCCGGTCCCGCGGCGGTCGGCTACGCCGTCGTCACGAGCGACGGCGTGGTCGCGGAGGGCGGCGAGCGCATCGGCGAGACGACGAACAACCGCGCGGAGTACGAGGCGCTCATCCGGGCGCTTTCGGTCGCCCGCGACCACGGCTTCGACGAAGTGGACGTGCGCGGAGACTCCGAGCTGATCGTGAAACAGGTCCGCGGGGAGTACGAGGCGTCGAACCCGGAACTCCGCGAGCGACGCGTGCGTGTCCGCGAACTCCTCGACGGCTTCGACCGCTGGTCGCTCACCCACGTCCCGCGGGAGGTGAACAGCCGCGCCGACGAGCTGGCGAACGCGGCGTTCGATGACTGACCTGCCCGACGACGTCGTCGACGAGGCCGAACGGCTCACCCGCCTCGCCCGGCGCGTCGGCGACCCCGCGGAGACCGCGGCGTACGAGGAGGAGCGGGACCGTCTGCTCGCCGACCACGGCTTCGTCGCGCGGGTGCGCGAGGCCGACGACACGCTGGTCTGTCACCCGGCCGAGTGGGTCGAGGACGGGACGGTGCGGACCGACCACATCGAGGACACGAGCCGTGCGGCGGAGGTGTCGCTCTCCGGGCCGGGGTCCGACCCCTGGGACGAGGTGGCGTCACACAACGACGCGGTGGTCGAGCGGGTGCGCGAGGCCGCGGCCGACGACGTCGGGGCTCACGCCGCGAACGCCCGGGCGCTCGCAGACTTCGCCGGCAACCACTACGCGAAGCGGGTCGACGCCCTGACGCGCGAGGAGGTCGCGGACTTCCGGACCGAGTACTACCCCCGGAACGCGTGGCCGAGCGACCGCCAGCGGGCGCTCCTGGCGTCGTCGTTGGCGCTCGTGGAGGATGTCGTCGGTTCGCCGTGGCCTTAGCGGCGCGACTCGACGACGTCCGTCAGCCGGTCGCCCCGGTCGTCGTCGGTGACGAACTTCGAGGCGATCCAGCCGACGCGGTCGACGACGACCTCCTCGCCGTCGTCGGTCAGCGTGTACTGGTTCGTCCGCTTGTCCAGTTCGCTCTTCTCGACCAGCCTCATCTCGACGAGGTCGTCGAGGTTGGGGTAGAGGCGCCCGTGGTTGACGTCCGTCCCGTAGTACTCCTCGAGTTCTCGCTTGATCGCCAGCCCGTACATCGGCTCTTCGGAGAGTATCACGAGGATGTTCTGCTGGAACGCCGTGAGTTCGGGACCGACCCCCACGCTCGCCGCCTTCCTGCGTGCCTCTGACATACGATCGACCGGTAACTGCTCCTCACTTAACAGTTCTTCCGTTTGGTTCTCATCGATAGTAATCCGGTGATCGTTCGTGAACGACCGTGACCGAATGCCGAAATCACTTTGCCGGCGCCGAAGCGACAGGTCTCTCATGTCCAACCTCTGGACCGACCTCGAAACGGGCCCGAACCCGCCGGAGACCATCTACGCGGTCGTCGAGTGTCTGAAAGGCGAGCGCAACAAGTACGAGTACGACAAGGACGTCCCCGGAGTCGTCCTCGACCGCGTCCTCCACTCGTCTGTCCACTACCCCTCCGACTACGGGTTCATTCCGCGGTCCTACTACGACGACGACGACCCGCTCGACGTGCTCGTCCTGGTCGAGGACGCGACGTTCCCCGGCTGCGTAGTCGAGGCCCGGCCCGTCGCGCTGATGCGGATGGACGACGACGGCGAGAAAGACGACAAGGTGATCGCCGTGCCGACGGAGGACCCCCGCTACGACCACGTTGAGGACGTCGAGGACCTCACCGGCCAGCAGACCGCAGAGATCGCGGAGTTCTTCGAGACGTACAAGAACCTCGAGGCGGGCAAGGAGACGGAGACGCTCGGCTTCGACGACCGACGGGCCGCGATGGACGCGATCGAACACTCACAGGAACTGTACGAGGAGACGTTCGCGTAGGCGCGGGGCGGCCCGAAGGGCCGGCCCGCGAGACGGAGGGCGGGGAGGCACGACCCGCCCGACGAGTGTGGCACGGGGCGCGACCGTAGGGAGCGCCGAGAGGTGGGGGCGGTGACGGAGGAACCGCCCGAGCCGGGGGCGGTGCGACCAAACCGAGCTGTACAAGACGCCACGGCACCCGGCGCGCACGGAGACGGGGCGTTTTTGCCCTTCCCGCCGAAGGTTCGGGCGATGGCACAGTGTGACGCGTGCGGCAGGCACGAGGACCTGCCGTACCAGTGTCGGCGCTGCGGACAGACGTTCTGCGCCGAACACCGTCTCCCGGAGAACCACGACTGTCCCGGGCTGAACGAGTGGGACGACCCGGACGGCGTGTTCGGGAGCAGCTTCGACGACAGCGTGTCGACCCGGGACGACGACGGGGGGCTCCTCGACTCCCTGACCGCCACCGGCGGGGTCGCCGCCTACTTCCGTGGCAACGTCGCCTACCTCGTCCTCGGCCTGATGTGGGTCACCTTCGCGCTGGAGTGGGTGACTATCGTCCTCTCCGGTACGGGCGTTCTCCCCCCGAGCGCCTTCGAGTTCCTCTTTGTCATCCAGTCCGACCACCTCCTCCGCGTGTGGACGTGGGTGACGAGCGTGTTCGCCCACTCGCCGTTCTCGTTTTTCCACATCGTCGGCAACTCTATCGTGATCTACTTCTTCGGCCCGCTGGTCGAGGAGTACGTCGGCTCGAAGAAGTTCGCCGCGCTGTTCGTCGGGAGCGGCGTGGTCGCCGGCCTCGGGCATATGGGCGCGCACCTCGCGCTCGTCGAACTCGGGATGGCCTCGGGGGCGGTCGGCGCGCTCGGCGCCTCCGGCGCGGCGTTCGCGATTCTCGGCGTCCTCACGGTTCTCAACCCCTCGCTCAAGGTCTACCTCTACTTCCTGCTCCCGGTGCCGATCTGGCTGTTCACGGGCGCGTTCGCGCTCCTCTCGGTCGTGTTCTTCCTGAACTCCGGGGCCGCACAGGCCGCCGGGCAGGGCAACGTCGCGCATTTCGCACACCTCGCCGGCCTCGCCGTCGGTCTCGCCTACGGCGCCTACGTCCGGGACCAGCAGCGCGTCCCCGACCAGCTGACCTTCGGCGGGGGCGGCGGTCGGCGCGGCCCCGGCGGTCCCGGTGGTCCGGGCGGCCCCGGTGGTCGGCGCTGACCGGATGACGCCCGTTCGCCCCGCCCTCGTCCCCGACCCCGACGCCGACACGGCGGCGATGTACGCGACCCAGCGGCGGGTCGCCGACCTGGCCGTCTTCGCGGACGACGACACGACGCCCGACCCCGCGGCCTTCGCCGAGCCGGACGGCCCGCTCGTCGCCGGCGTCGACCAGGCGTTTCTCGCCGACCCAGACCGCGCCGTCTCCGCGGTCGTGGTTCTGCGCGGCGACGCGGTCGTCGAGCGGACACACGCCGTCTCGCTGCTCGAACTCCCGTACGTCCCGGGCCTCCTCGCCTTCCGCGAAGGCGGCCCGGCCCTCGACGCGCTGGCGACACTCGACCGGGACCCCGACCTCCTCGTGGTCGACGGGAGCGGCCGAATCCACCCGCGGCAGGCCGGACTGGCGACCCACCTCGGGGTCGTCCTCGACGTCCCCGCCGTCGGCGTCGCGAAGTCGCTCCTCTGTGGGACACCCGACGACAAGACCGAGGGCCGTCCCGCCGGCTGGCGGACCCCGATCCGTGCCGACGACGGCGTGGACGCGCCCGCGGGGACCGTCATCGGCTACGCCTACCAGTCCCGCCAGTTCGACTCCGGCGCCGTGAACCCGCTGTACGTGAGTCCGGGCCACCGCGTCTCGGCCGCGACGGCGACGGACCTCGCGGCCGCCTGCGGCGGCGCGTACAAGCTTCCGGAGCCGACGCGGCTGGCCGACGGATACGCGGACGAGGTGAAGACGGACGGTACAGGCGCGGAGTGAGGCGGGGACGGCGCGTCGCGCTACCGCGCCTCCCACGGTTCAGTTCGTTCACCCCGGTCGGTCTCGCGGGCCGCTCGTCTCGTCACCGGCGACGCAGTCGCCGGTTGCCCGCGGGAGCGTCGCTCCCGCGTTGCTCACGTCGTTCGCTCGCCTCGCGCCCCGCGCTATCTTAAACACGCTTAACCCACGGGCGCTCTACGCCGATTCCATGCCTACACGGACCGCCCTCGTCACGGGGTCGTCCTCCGGGATCGGACGGGCGACGGTCGAGGCGTTCCTCGACGAGGAGTGGCGGGTGTACGCCACCGCCCGCGACCCCGACGACGTGGCCGACCTCGGCGAGCGCGCGGACTGCGTGACCGCCCGCCTCGATGTCACCGAGGACGACGACGTCGAACAGGTCGTCGCGCGGATGATAGACGAGGAGGGCCGGATCGACTGTCTCGTGAACAACGCCGGCTACGGCCAGTTCGGCCCCGTCGAGGACGTCCCGGTCGCACGGGCCCGCCGCCAGTACGACGTGAACGTTCACGGCCCACACCGGCTGATCCGGGCCGTCCTCCCGCACATGCGCGAGCGCGCCGACGGGACTATCGTCAACGTCTCCAGCGTCGCCGGGCGGGTGTCGTTCCCGGGCGGTGGGGTCTACGCCGGCTCGAAGTTCGCGTTAGAGGCGACGAGCGACGCGCTCCGTGCGGAGGTCGGGCCGAAAGGGATCGACGTGGTGCTGGTCGAGCCCGGTCCCGTGGCGACAAAGTTCAGTGACCGCGCCGAGGCAGAGGTCGAGGGCGTCGAGCGCTCTGGCGCGTACGACTCGTTTTACTCGGCGTTCTCGGACGCGAGCCTGTTCGGCGACGACGGCCCGACGACCGTCTCGCCCGAACGGGTCGCGTCCGACATCCTCAACGCCGCGAGCGCGACCAAGCCCCGGGCGCGGTACCCCGTCGGGACACCCGCGCGTGTCGGCGTTCTCGCGCGGTTCGTTCCCGACCAGCTTCGCGACTCGGCGTTCGCGCTGCTCGACCGGCTCTCCTGACTCACCCGAGACAGGCGGCGACGACCCGGAGCGCGCGCTCGCCGCGCACCTCCTCTGCGAGAAGCGGGATCCGCCGCACCGTCCGGCCGCGGAACAGGTCGCTCGCCCGTTCTAACGCGTTGCGCTGGACCTCCCAGCGTCGCCGGCAGAACTCGCAGTTCTCGGTGTCGGGCGAGACGACCAGCTCGCGGTCCGTCGCCGAGAGGTCGGTCACGTCCGCGAGGTTCTCCATCACCCGGTTGACGACGAGCGTGTCGACCGGAATCCCGTACTCGTCGAGCCGGTCGACCAGCCGCTCGGCCTCGACGACGCTCATCTCCTCCGGGACGGTGACGACGCGGAAGTCGGTCTGCTCCGGGTCGCGCAGGACAGTCCGGAGGCGCTCGATGCGCTCTCTGAGCTCGGTCAGCCCCGGCGGCTCCTCGTCGAGGTCCTCGTCGTCGCCGAACAGCCCGCCGAGTTGCCCGAGCATCCCGCCGAACGTCTCGCGCATCGAGAGCAGGCGCCCGACCATCGAGTCCATCAGTTCGGGGAGTTCGAGCAGCCGCAGGGTGTGGCCCGTCGGCGCGGTGTCGACCACGACTCGCTCGAACCGCGGGTCGTCGAGATACTCGATCAGCTGTCGCATCGCCGCGGCCTCGTCCGCGCCCGGCATCCCGCCGCCCATCAGCGGCGCGAGGGGACTCTCGCCCGCGGCCTCGCCCATCTGCCCGAGCCCCCCGAGCGGGTCGCCGCCGAACGCCTCCGCCATCGTCGCGTCGGGGTCGATCTCGGCCGCGAACAGGGGGATGTCCTCGCGGATCTGCTCCGGGTCCGCGGGGATCGCTGTCTCAAGCGTGTCCGACAGCGAGTGCGCCGGGTCCGTCGAGACGACGAGCGTCGGCGTCCCCGCCGCGGCGCTGGCGAGCGCCGTCGCGGCCGCGCAGGTGGTCTTGCCCACGCCGCCTTTGCCGCCGTACAGCACGTACTCTGGCGCGTCGACCGTCGCCGGGACCGTCGCGTCGACGTCCACCGTCTCCGCCTCTCCGACCGACTCGACCGGCTCCACGTCGACCGCGTCGTCGGTCTCCGCGCTCGCGTCGTTCATGCGCGCCGGTCCACGGCGCGCGCGGGTGTATCCGTCGATCGCGAGGGGCGCGAACGGAGTGAGCGGCCCTCGGGAAGCGAGCGGCGGAGCCGCGAGCCGCGCGGGACGCGTGGGACGCGCGAACGGAGTGAGCGGCCCTCGGGAAGCGAGCGGCGGAGCCGCGAGCCGCGCGGGACGCGTGGGACGCGCGAACGGAGTGAGCGGCCCTCGGGAAGCGAGCGGCGGAGCCGCGAGCCGCGCCTCCCTACCCCAGATACGCCCGCAGCCGCTCTACCGCCTCGTCGACCCGGTCGGTCGTCAGCGAGAACCGCACCAGCCCCTCGGCGGCCGAGCCGAACGCCGCGCCGGGCATCCCGGCGACGCCCGCCTCGTCGACCAGCCGCTCCACAGAGGCGAGGTCCCCGGCGACGCCGGGGAGGTCCGCGAGGACGTAAAAACCACCCTGCGGCGGCGAGTAGTCGGCACCGACCCCGTCGAGCGCCGCACAGAACCGGTTCCGGCGGCCGCGCAGCCGGTCGCGCGCCCGCTCGCCGTACGAGGCGTCGGTCTCCTGGAGCGCCCGGAGCGTCGCGACCTGCGCCGGCCGGCTCGCGGCGACGGTCGTCAGGAGGTGCCGGCGCCGGAGCGCGTCGACGTGCGCCGGCGGGACTATCGCCCACCCGATCCGGAGACCGGTGACGGCGAACGTCTTCGACGCGGCCGAGACGACGACCGTCTCGGCGTCGGTCGCGAGCGAAAGCGCGCTCTCGAACGACCCGGAGAGGTCGTAGGCGTCGTACACCTCGTCGCGAACCACGAGGGCGTCGTGGGCGGCCGCGCCGTCGAGCACCGCACGGACGGCCCCGGGGTCGTACACCGCGCCGGTCGGGTTGTTCGGGTCGGTGAGAACGACGCCCGCCGTCTCGGGCCCGAGGGTCGCCCGGACCGCGCCGGGGTCGAGCCCACCGTCCGGCGCCGCCGGCACGCGCACCACCTCGCCGCCGTGGAGGTCGATCTGGGCCGGGTAGTACGGGTAGGTGGGGTCCACCACGACCACCTCCTCCCCGGCTCCCCGCGAGAGCGCGCGTGCGATACCCAGCGAAAGCGCCTCCGTCGCGCCCGCGGTGACGAGCACGCGCCGCGTCGCGACGCCGTGGCGCGCCGCGACCGCCGCGCGCAGGTCGGGCAGCCCCGGGGCCGGCGGGTACTGGAGGTCCGCGGGCGGGGCGTCGGCGGCCTCGCGCAGGCCCTCGCGGAGCGCCGGCGGCGGCCCCCAGTCCGGGTTGCCGCTGACCATCCCCACGACGTCGCGGTCGGCGGCGTCGGCGTACGCGACAACCTGCTGGAACAGCGGCTCGTCGTAGTCGCTCACGACGACCCCTCCGGCGAGCCGCGAGGGAGTGACACGACCGTCGTCACGGGCGCCCCGGCGACCGTGTGCGACGACCGACGGGCGAGTGCGGTCACGCCCGTCCGCTCGCTCCCGACTCCCCTATCGGTTTCGCTGCCCGCGTCTGCCGTGCGTCTGCCGCGCCCGTGGGTTTTCCACCCCTCCCCGCCACCGGCGGACGTGAACAAGGGAGACCACGTTCTCAACGGGGTGTTGCTGGCGGTCGGCACGGGGGTCATCCTCGGGATCGCGCCGTCGGTCGGGGTCGGCGCCACGGAGCGGACACTCCCGACCGCGCCGGTCGACGCCGCCGTCGGGATCGGCCTCCTCGTCGCCGAGTTCTTCGTCCCGGTCGTCCTCGGGGCGCTGTTTCCGGACGTGGACACGGCGTTCGGGACACACAGGAAGAGCCTCCACAACGTGTTCGTGGTGGCGCTGTTCGTCGCCTACCCGCTCGCGTTCGACAACCTCCATTTCGTCTGGCTCGGGGTGGTCTCGCACCTCGTCCTCGACGCCGCCGGGAGCGCGCGCGGCATCGCCTTCTTCTACCCACTGACTCCCCAGGAGTGGGACCTCCCCGGCGGCGTCAGGACATCGAGCGGCTACGCGACGCCGCTCACCGTCGTCATCACGCTCGTCGAGCTCGGACTGATCGCGGCGGTCCACTACTACGTCGTCCCGCTCGACACCACGGGCCAGACGATCCAGCAGGTCACCGCACAGATCGGCGCCCTGTTTTAGTACACCCGCACGTCGTCGAACCGCCCCTCGTAGGCGACGTGCCCGGGGTGGGTCGCCTCCATCCCGGAGAGGAGGACGCGGTCGACCTTCCCCCACGTGTTCTCGTAGCCGAGGTGGGCGAACTCGACGAGCGACCGGGCCGTGGTCCGGGGCCCGCGCCGGCGCATCACGCGCCGCGGCGCGCCCTCCCGGAGCACGGCCACGAGGTCCGCCGCGCACTCGATCGGCCGGTCGAACGCCGTCCACGCCTCGCCGATGGTCGCCCGGCGGTGGGCGTACGACGACGCGAACCCCGGGAGGTCGGTCTCGCGGGCGATCTGTCGCGCACGGCGGTTCTGGTAGGGCAGGAGCTTGGCGTTGTGCGTCTCGACGGCGTGGATCGCGTCGGCGTGCTGGCCCACGTCTGCGGCGTCGAGGCTCACGTTCGCGAACCCCGGGTGTGGGACGAGGACCGCCGTCTCCTGCCCGCGGAGGGCGTCGAGCGCTCCGCCGAGCGTCACGAAGTCGGGGATCGGCTCGTCGGGGTCGACCGCGAGGACGTGCCGACGGTCGTGCCACGCCCCCGTGAACACCTCGCGCGCGGGCACGACCAGCACCTCGTCGGTCGAGAACCGCGCCGCCCGCTCCCGGATCGCCGACAGCCGCGTGAAGTGTGGCGCGTACACCAGCACGTCCACGCCCCGGTCGGCCGCGCGCGTGACGACCCGTTCGTCGACCGCCTTGACGTGGAGGTCGACGCAGGTGTGTTCGCCCCCTGTCACCGGCGGTCGTTCCGCCGGCTGGCGGTTAGGCGTTCCGGGTCGCGGCCGGCGCGCGGCGCTCCTACCGCTCGTCCGAGTCCAGCACCCGGATCTGGTCGCCCCGGACGGTGACCGGGATGGGCACCGTTGCCTCGTACAGTTCGACCGTCACCTGGTCTTTGCCCTCGTCGATGCGCTGGACCCGCGCCTTCTCGCCTTTGAACGGTCCGGCGACGAGTTCGACGATGTCTCCCTCGGCGATCCCCTCGACGTCCGGGGTGGGCGAGAGGAAGTGTTCGACCTCGGCGAGCGAGGAGGTGCCGGGGACGATCGAGCGGGCGTGAGGGATCTCCTCTAACACCCGTTCGAGCACCCCGTCGTCGTCGGCCTCGACCATCACGTAGGAGGTGAGCGAGTCCGGCGCGAGGACGGCGTGGACCTTGTCCTCCTCGCGGGTCGCGATCATGTCCGCGACGGTTCGTTCCTGGCTCGCGGTCGTCTTGACGGCGAATATCGGCATCTCAGGCCCCCGGGAGAACGGTCATCACTGCGAAGATCAGAAAGCCGAGGATCCCGATCAGGACGATACCCGCGCCGGCGATCAGGGCGACCTGCGAGAACTCGTCCCAGGAGGGCGTGCTCGCCAGTTCGAGGACGCGCCGGTAGCTCGACACGTCGTACTTGACGTCCATCGTTTGCCGTTGATACGGCCGCGCCGGCATATCTATCTGTTGACTCCGCGCGCGGACGGTCGGCTACTCGACGTAGTCGATCTCCTCTTTCCGCGTCGCCTCCTCGGCGGCCGCCTCCTCGCCCTGCCCGTAGATCTGCGGCGACTCGACGCCCGTGACGACGATCATCGTCCGCATCGTCCCCGAGAGGTCCTCGTCGATCGAGGTGCCCCAGATGATCCGCGCGTCGGGGTCGATCCGGTCGTAGATCTGCTCGACCACGCCCTCTGCCTCCTCGATGGCCATATCCGTCCCGCCCGTGACGTTGACGAGCGCGGAGTTCGCGCCCGAGATGTCGACGTCGAGCAGGGGCGAGCGGAGCGCCGAGCGCACCGAGTCCTGTGCCTTGTTCTCGGAGTCGGACTCGCCGAGTCCGATCATCGCGACGCCGCCGCGCTCCATCACGGTCTGGACGTCGGCGAAGTCGAGGTTCACGAGGCCGGGCTTGGTGATCAGCTCCGTGATCCCTTTGACCGAGCGCATCAGTACCTCGTCGGCCACCTTGAACGCCTGCCGGACCGGGAGCTTGCCGACCGACTCCAGCAGCCGGTCGTTCGGCACGACGATCACCGTGTCGGCGACGTCGCGCAGCCGCTCCAGCCCCGCCTCGGCGTTCGTGCGCCGGACCTCGCCCTCCGCGGTGAACGGCGTGGTGACGACCGCAATGGTGAGCGCGCCCGACTCGCGGGCGGCCTGTGCGACGACCGGCGCCGACCCGGTTCCGGTGCCGCCGCCGAGGCCCGCGGTGACGAACACCATGTCCGAGCCCTCGATGGCGTCGTGGATATCGTCCTGGCTCTCCAGGGCGGCCTCCTCGCCGACCTGTGGCACGGAGCCCGCGCCCCGGCCGCCGGTGCGGTCCTCGCCGATGAGGATCTTCGTGTCGGCCTCGACGTCCACCAGGTGCTGGACGTCGGTGTTGGCGGCGACGAGGTTCGCGCCCTCGATCCCCTCCTCTGCCATCCGGTTGACGGTGTTCCCGCCGGCGCCCCCGCAGCCGACGACGGTGATGTCCGTCTCCAGGTCCGAGAGGACGTCCCGCAGTTCGTCGTCGCTCATCTTTCCGGTTCGCGGTCCGTCGTCGGATGGCGCGTCCGCGTGGTCCACGCCGTTCGCGCCGTCGACGGCCCTCCCCCCGGCCTCCTCGGCTTCGTCTATCGCTTCGTCGACGATCGAGTCCATGGCTTCGTGTCGCATACCGACCCGAGGGTCATTACTGTACCGGGGCGTCAGACGCTCGTCTGACGGCTCTGCGGGCCTGAGACTAGCGATCTGGGATCTCGAACTCGTCGACGCGCTCCCGAGACACCTGCTCTGGCGGCACCCGTTCGCCCCGGACCTCCACCGTCTCGCCGTCCGCGAGGCGGCCGAAGGCCGGCCCCTCCGGTATCCCGAGCGTCCGCGCGCGCTCCGGGTCGAACGCGAGCCGTCGAGCGACCACTCGGTCCGCGTTCACCGTCACGTCGTCGTACTGCGCCCGGAGCACGTCGGCCAGTTCGGCGACGATCCGGTCGTACGCGACGGGGTCCGCGAGCGCGACGCGCCCCGCCGGCCGGCTCCCGCCGTCGGTTGTCCCGTACGCCAGCGCCTCGCCCGCAACCGCCTCGCTCGCGGCCGCGGCGTCGACGCCACCCGCGGCCTCGGCGAGGCCGGGCGGGAGCGCGCGCGTCTCGACATCGACCGTGGCGTCCGCGTCCCGCGCCCGCGCCCCGAACCGGACACCGTCCGCGACCCGCCCGAGCGCCGACTCTATGCGGTCGACGAGCGCCAGCGCCACCCCGTCGGTCTCGCGGAGCCACGTCTCGCTCACGACGCGCGCCCCAGCCCGGTCCAGCGCCCCGGTCAGGTCCCCGCGCTCGCCGTCGACCAGCGCGCGCCGCGTCCCGGAGGCGGCGAGCAGCCGCTCGAACGTCTCGACCCGGGCGGCGAGCGAGTCGAGCCGGTCGATCCCCCAGTCCGGCGCGACGTGCCCGACGCTCCAGTCCGTCTCGCGCACGAGGCGTTCGACCCGCGGGGCGTAGTGCCCGCCGCCGAAGACGGCGACCGAGCGCTCGGTCAGAGGGTCGACCCCGCGGAGGGCGAGCGTCGCGCGGGCGACGGCCTCGGCGGCCGCGTCGTCGCGCCACTGCGCCTCGTCGCTCCCGAGTTCGACGAACAGGAAGGGGACGGAGACGTCGGTGGGGCCGTGGTGGGTCGCCTCGGTGCCGACCGCGTACCCGTCGGGGGCGTGGTCGGCGAGCGCACGGAGCGCCCGGCGGTGGGCGGCAGGTGCGGCGGGGGCGAACGACCGGGGCTCGCCGCCGTAGTCCGCCGGACCGACGTTTCCGGTGTGGTGGGCGGTGAGGAGCCGGCCGGTGTCGCCGGCGTGCCGGGAGACGACGGCGACGAGGTCCGGATCGGCCGAGAACAGCGGCGCCGGGTCGGCCATCTCGACGTGGATCGCCTCGATCTCCCTGAGTTCGGCGCCGTCGGTCCGCCAGCCCGCCGGTCCGTCGTCCGCGGTCTGCTCCCAGTCCGCTACCGCGCGCAGGCGCTCCGCGATCCGGACGGAGGCCTCGTCCGCGCGGCTGGCGACCACACCGAGCATAGACTTCGTCACGACTCGGCGGGCTTGTCGGTGTCGTTCGCGGCCGGGCGCGTCACCCGTCGCGCCGCCGCTTCTCGAGCGCCGTCGCCTGCTCGTGGACGTCGGTCAGCTCTCGTTCGACCTCGGCGTCCCCGCCGCCGTGGGCCTCGCGGACGGAGGCGTCGAGCCTGGAGGGACGGAACCGAGAGCCGTTCTCGTCGCCGGTACCCCACGAGCGGAGCCGAGCGACCAGGGACCGGAGCATCGCCGGACGTTCTCGGCTCGGCCACAAAACCGTTCGCCCGCGTCAGTCCGCGCGCTCGGGGCGGCTCGGCTCTGCGCCGAGCGCCTCGCGGGCGGTCGCGGTCGTCCTGTCGGCGAGGGTCCGGACCTCCTCGCGCCGCCGGTAGAACAGGAGCCCTCCGACGAGGAGGTAGAGGACGGTGTAGGCGTAGAGGACGCCGATGCTGAACGCCTCGGCGGCGGCCTCGGAGAAGACGAGGATCGCGCCGAACTCGACCAGCACCTGCGAGATGAACAGCGCGAACAGGCCAACCGCCTCGCGGACGCTGATCTCGAAGTTCGTGATGATCGCGATGGCGAAGAAGGACTGCGCGGCGGTGATCCAGATCTCCGCGACCTGCTTCTGGTCGAACGGGAGCGTCGCGACCTGTCCGGCGGCGATCGAGTAGACGACCGCGAGCGTCCCGATCAGGAGCGTCCACTGGTTGAGCTTCGAGGAGATGAGCGCGTTGAACCCGGCGGCCGAGCGCGCCTTGTTCACGAGGTAGGCGACGACGATCAGCTCGGGCGACTCGCTCGCGAGCGGCGCGATCCACTGGATCATGAAGAACTCGGGTATCCCGAACCGGAGGCCGAGGCTCTCCAGCCCGTGGGCGAACGGCTCGACGGCGACGAAGATCATCAGGCCGGAGTAGACGAACAGAAAGAGGACGCTCGTGACCCGCGCGGGGCGGTTGAGCCGCTGGAGGTAGGCGGGGACGCCGACGTTGGCGTCGTGGCCCTCCACGTCGCCCCAGATGATGATCGCGATGTAGAGTGCGTACAGGCCGACGAGAACGAGGGTGTCGACGATCCCGATCCCGCCGGCCGCCCCGCCGTCCGCGAGCGTGCCGGGCGAGAACGGGACGAGGAAGGCGAACGCGGTCGCGGCGAGCAGGAAGGCGATCTCGGTCGAGAGGTCGCGGTCGAGGTGGACGGCGTCCGCGAGAAGCCCGTCGCGGCGCTCGACCGCCGGGTCGCCCGTCATCTTCGCCCTGTAGACGGTGAACGCGGCGATCGCCGACCAGCCGATACCGATGAGGATCCGGTTCGCGCCGGTCATGTTCGCAACCGCGAGGTTGGCGGCGCGGGCGCCCTCGACCGTGCCGGCGTTCGCGCCCGCGTTCCAGGCGTACAGCGCGTCGACCGCGTACTCCGGCGCGACCGCGAGCACGGCAAGCACGGCGATGGCGAACGCCCGCGGGACGTCCTTCTCGGCCGTCTCGGCCCCCCACGCGAGCAGGAAGGAGGCGCCGAGCACCGCCAGCCCGCTGAAGCCGACGACCGTTCCCGTGCCGAAGCTCTCGGGCCCCGGCGGCGTGATTCCGACCAGCGCCCCGACGAGCGCGCCGAACCGCACGACGACCCACGGGAGCGTCAGCGCGAGCGCGAGCGCCACCCCGACCAGCGGGTGCCGCAACCGGTCGTACACGTGTCGTGGGGCACGGCGGCGGCACCTATCTCTTGCGTTCCCACGGACGGAGGTTTATGCCGCCCGCCGTCGCCCCTCGCGCCATGCAGGTGTTCGGACTGATCGGTGCCCCGGTCGGCCACTCGCGCTCGCCGCCGATGCACGAGGCCGCGTACCAGGCGCTCGGGATGGACGCCCGCTACGTCACCTTCGAGCCGACCGGCGCTGGCGCCGCCGTCGAGGCGGCACGGACGCTCGGGGTCGCGGGCCTGAACGTCACTATCCCGTTCAAACGAGACGTGCTGGACCACGTCGACCCCGACCCGCTCGCCGCGCGCGTGGGCGCGGTGAATACGATCGACTTCGGCGCCGACCCGCCGCAAGGGTACAACACCGACCTCGCGGGCGTCACCCGGTCGCTCGCGCACCACGGCGTCGACCCGGCGGGCGACGACGCCGTGGTGGTCGGCGCCGGGGGCGCGGGCCGCGCCGCCGCGTTCGCGCTGGCCGACGCGGGCGCGGACGTCCACGTCGCCAACCGGACCGCAGAACGGGCCCACGACCTCGCCGAGGCCGTGGGCCAGGGGACGACCGCCGGGGGTCTCGGTAGCCTCGACGACCGGGTGCCCGCGGCGGACCTGCTCGTCAACGCCACGAGCGTCGGGATGGACGAGGACGAGACGCCCGTACCCGCGGACCTCCTTCACCCCAACCTCGCCGTTCTCGACGCGGTGTACAGCCCCGTCGAGACGCGCCTGCTCCGCGAGGCCGCCGCCGCGGGCGCGACGACGGTCGACGGCGCGTGGATGCTCCTGTTCCAGGGCGTCGAGGCGTTCGAGATCTGGACCGGCCGCGAGGCCCCCGTCGAGGCGATGAACCGCGCGCTCCGCGACAGCCTCTGATCCCCCGTCGCTTTTGTTCAGACCGCCCGACAGTGGGGATATGGGACTCCTCAGCACGCTCAAATCGATCCTCGGGCTGTCGTCGAACGACGACGGGCGCCCGGGCGACGGCGACGTCCGGGTCGAACACGAACCGACGCGCGACCGCGACGATGGGGCCACGACGGCGACGGATGCGTCGGCGTCGACGGCGGCCGACGACGAAGCGGCGGCGGCCGAACCCGCGGGCACCGAGCCGTCCGCCGACGCGGAGACGGGGGGGAGCGTCGAGCCGGCGGCGAGCATCGACGAGGCGGAGCCGGACCGCGAGACGAACGCGGGCGTCGGCGAACCGGTCGCGACCGAGACGGACGCGGCCGCGTCGACGGAGTCGCTCGTCGACGAGAACGTCGACGCGCCCGAGGCGGCCGCCGAGCCGCCCGAGGCGCACACGCCGACGGAGCCGTCGGTCGACCCGGAGGCGGGGGGAGCCGTCGAGTCGAACGTGACGCTCGACGACGAGGGCACCGACACTGTCGGGGGCGCAGACGAGGAGGCAGACGACGCGGCGTCGGAACCGACCCCGCCGACCGGCGACCCGGCGGACGGCGCCGAGCCGGTCGAGACGGTCCGCGGCATCGGCCCCGCCTACGCAGAACGGCTCGCCGCAGCCAGCGTCGAGACGGTAGACGACCTCGCGGCGGCGGACGCGGCCGACCTCGCCGAGCGGATCGAGGTCGCGGAGTCGCGGGTCGACCGCTGGATCGACCGCGCGCGCGACGGCACGGACGCGTGAACTACCACGTCGACGGGCGCGTCGTGCCGCGCTCCGAGGCGACAGTGCCCGTCGACGACCGCGGCTTTCGCTACGGCGACCGCGCGGTCGAGCCCGTTCGCGTCCACGGCGGCGACCCGTTCGCGTGGGGCGCTCACGCGAACCGGCTGGAGACGTCCTGTGACCGGCTCTCGATCCCCTGTCCCGACGACCTCCGGGAGCGTGTCGACGAACTCGTCGCGAGCGGCGTCGAGGAGGCGCTGCTCGCTGTGTCGGTCTCCCGGGGGGCCGGTCCGGGACTCACGCCGGCTGCCGACCCCGACCCGCGGGTGGTGATCCGGGCGACCGAGCGGCGCCGCGCCGGCGTCGCCGGTTCGCCCCCGTGGGAAGCCGCCGCGGTGCTCCAGACGGTCAAGCCCCGGCGCGTCCCCGAGCGGTCGGTCCCGGCCGACGCCCGGACGGGCGCGCGGGTCGACGCCGTGCTGGCGGGGGCGGCGCTCCACGACGCGGACGAGGCGCTGGTGCTCGACGACGAGGGCGGCGTCGTCGGGGGCGCCGACGCCGCCGTCCTGTTCGTCGACGACGAGGCGCTCCACACGCCGGGGCTCGACGGGCCGGTCGAGCCACGCGTCGCCCGGTCGCTGGCGCTCGACCTCGCCGCGAGCGAGGGGATTCCGGTCAAGGAGGGGTCGTACGCGCCCGCAGACGTGCGCAACGCGACCGAGGCGGTGCTGGCGACGGCGGACGGGCTCTGTCCCGTCGCGACCGTCGACGGCATCGACCTGCCCGGCGGTCCCGTCGCGCCGCTGCTCTCGGGGCTGTACGACCGTCTGGTGGAGGCGCGGTGTCACGGCGGCGACGCGGACCCGCTGGCCGACGGCTGACCGCTCGCCCCGGTCCGCACACGATTTTTGTTCGTCCGGCCTCTGGATCGCTCGAATGTCGGAGGACGCGATCGCGCCCGTCGCCGACGTGCCGACCGACGGCACGCTCCTGTTCACGATGCGGGCGCGCGACGGGAACGGTGGGGGTGACGACGTCGTCGAGGTGGTGCTCAGCCGGCGCGACGACGAGGTGGTCGCGTACCGCAACTACTGCAAACACTGGACGGACGTGCGCCTCGACACGGGGTCGGGCGCGGCGGTGCGGGACGACGAACTCGTCTGTGAGCGCCACGGCGCGACGTTCGAACGCGAATCCGGCGTCTGCACGTTCGGGCCGTGCGAGGGCGCCGTCCTCGACGGCGTGGCCGTCGACGTCGTGGACGGGACGGTTCACCTCGCGGAGGAGGCGTTCGAGTTCGTGAGCCTCGACGGCGAGGAGGGACGAGACCTGTCCTCGGGGAGCCGGATCGGATTCGACGGGGCGTAGGGCCGCGACGCGACGCCTCGCTGTGTCGGTGAGTTCGGAGGAGTAGCGGGAGGTGGATTTGAACCACACTCGCTTCGCTCCCCACGGTCGCTCTGCTCTCCGATTCAAATCTAGCCGTACTCTCCGAACTCACGGGGCGCTCGGCGACGCGACGCCTCGCTGTGTCGGTGAGTTCGGAGGAGTAGCGGGAGGTGGATTTGAACCACCGATCTCCGGGTTATGAGCCCGGCGGAATCTCCGAGCTATCCCATCCCGCTACCAGAATCGAGCCTCGGCCGCCGATTAAGGCTTGTGATCCCGTGGCCGCGGACCGGCCGACGGCGTGGCGAGTCACCACGCCTCAGCCGTTCTCTGTGCCGACGCGCCACGTGAACAGGCTCTCGGCGACGTAGTTCACGAGCACCGCGGCGCCGATGGCGAGCGGACTCGCCGCGAGGAACCAGAGGTCCGTTCCGGCGATAAAAAGCGTCACGTCCAGGCGCTGGGTCAGGACCCAGTAGACCGAGAGCTGGACCGCCACGCCCCCGACCCGGACGCCGTGAGAGGTGACCAGGCGCCGGAGGACGGGGAGGGCGCCGACCCGTCCCTGCCCGGCGAAGGTCCACCGCTCGTTGACGAGAAACATCACCAGGATGGCGGCCTCGACGCCCGCGGCCTTCGCGGTGAACTCCGGGACGCCCGCGCCGAGGCGGAGCGCCGCGAGCGTCGCGTTGTCGACGACGGCGCCGACGACGCCGACGGAGACGAACTGGCCGAACCGCGCGGGCGAGCGCAGCTCCGCGAGCCGGTCGCTCATTCGTCCGTCGGGTCGCCCCGCTCGACGAGCGCCGGTTCGTCGCCGCCGAGCGCGCCGTGGAGGCGGTCGCCGCGAAGCCGCCGCGCGCGGTGCCGGGCGACGAGCAGTCCGCGGGCGATGCGGAGCGTGTCGGCCACGGGCGCGACGGTGGAGTTCGGCTGGTCCTCCCACTCGACCGGCACCTCGACCACCCGGCCGCCGAGGGCGTCGACGACGGCGACCAGCTCGACGTCCCACGCGAACCCGGGTTCGCGGAGGTGCGCCCGCGCGTCGGTCCACGTCTCGGCGGTCAGCGCCTTCGCGCCACACTGGTAGTCGTACAGCGCCACGTCGAGCAGCCGGCGGGCGACCCACGCGAACCCGTCGCCGAGGAGGCGCCGGGCGAACGTCTGGTGGTCCGCGACCGTCGCGTCGGGGTGGCGGCGCGACCCGACCGCGAGAGCCGCCTCGCCGCGCCGGACCGGGTCGATCACCCGCGCGAGCGACTCGACCGGCGTGGAGGCGTCCGCGTCCGCGAACACCAGGACGTCGGTGTCGAGCGCCTCGAACCCGGCCGTGATCGCCGCGCCCTTCCCTCGGCGGCGGTCGGCGTCGGCGACGACGACGCGGTCGGGCAGGGCGTGCAGTCGCTCGCGCGTCGCGGCGTCGGCGGCGTCGAGTTCGACGCGAACGGCGGCGGGGTCGACCTGCTCGCAGAGGTCGGTCGCGTACGCGACGAGCCGGTCGGGGTCCGGCCGGTACGCCGGCAGGACCACCCCTACGTCCATACCTCGCGTATCCCCGAGCGCGAGTAAAAGTCGTCCGACTCGTCACCAGAAGGACTTTCGGCGCCGACTCCCCGACGAGTTCCATGGAGTTCGGCGCCGTCGCCCGGTGGCTGGTCGTGCTCGCGGCCCTCGCCGCACTCGGCCTGCCCCTCGCGGCCCGAACGTTCGGCCGTCTCGACGGCCGTGGCGTCGGCCTCGCGCTCCCCGCCGCGCTCACGACGACGTGGTGGGGCGCGTACCTCGTCGGGAAGGTGACATACGGCCCGCACGCCAGCCTCGCCGGCCTCGGCGTCCTCGTCGTTCTCGCGGTCGTCGCCGCCCTCGACGTCGACGTCCACGCGGGCTCGGTCGATCTCTCGCTCCCCGCCGTCGACCGCCCCGCCGCCCAGCAGGTCGCCGCCGTCTTCCTCGCCGCGTTCGCGCTCGTCGTTGCGATTCGGGCGCTCGACCCGTCCGTCGGCCCGCTCGGCGGCGAGAAGTTCCTCGACTACGGGCTGCTGGAGGCGCTCGCCCGCGCCGACCGCCTCCCGCCCGAGGACTTCTGGTTCGCCGGCGAGCGCGTCGCGTACTACTACGGCGGCCACCTCCTCGCGGCGACGCTCGGGGACCTCGCCGGCACCGGCCCGCGCCTGACGTACAACCTCGCGCTCGCGGCCGTCTACGCGGCGCTCGTCGCCGCCGTCTACGACCTCGGCGCGGCGATGGGCGTCCGCCGGGGGCTCGACCGCCGGGTCACGGGTGTCTGTGCGTCTGTCCTCGTCGGCCTCTCGGCAAACCTTGCGGCCGCGCTCGACGTCGCGTTAGTCCTCCTCCCCGACGCCCTCGCCCGGCCGCTCGCGGGTCTGGTCGCGGCGGGTACCGACCGCTCCGCGGCCGTCGTCCTGCGCGAGGCCGGGCGGTTCAGCTACTTCGAGTACAGCCGGGTGATCCCGGGGACGATCAACGAGTTCCCACTCTTCGCGTGGCTCAACGGCGACCTCCACGCCCACATGACGAGCACGCCCTTCCTCGTCCTGGTCGTCGGCCTCGCGTTCGCCTACTCTGTCACGCCCGCCGCCGAGGTGCGCCGCCGGCGTCTGCTCGCGTTCGTCGGCGTGCCGGCCGTCGCTGGCCTCCTCGCCGTCGTCAACACCTGGTCGTTCCCGACCGCGTTCGGGCTGCTCTGGCTCGCGGTCGCGCTCGCTCCGACGGAGCCGCTCGACCTGCTCCCGCGCCCGGCCGCCGACCCGATCCGGGCACGGCTCCCGGACGCCCCGGCGCGCGAACTCCTCCGACCGGCCCTCGCGGTCCTGCCCGTCCTCGTCGCGGGCGGCGTCGCCGCCGTTCTCGCCGCTCCGTTCCTGTTCGGGACGGCGGCGGGGAGCGCGAGCGGCCGCTCTGTCGCCCTGCTCGGCCCGGGCGAGCGCTCCGGGCTCGGCGGCCTCCTGCTCGTCCACGGCGTCTTTCTCGCGGCGGGGTGGGCGGCGCTCGTCGCCGAGACGCGCGGGAGCGCGCGCTCGCTCGCCGCCGGACTGGGAGTCCTGGGCGTCGTCGCGTTCGCCGTCGGCGCGCCGGTCCTCCTGCTCGTCGCGCCCCTCGTTCTCCTCGGGTGGGCGGCCCGCCGGCGGGGCGAGGCGGGGTTCGAGGCGGTGCTGTTCGTCGCCGGCGCGGGGCTGGTGACGGTCGTCGAGTTCGTCTACCTGGTCGAGCAGGCCGGGCCGCTCCGGATGAACACGGTGTTCAAGACCTACTCGCAGGTGTGGGTGCTGTGGGGGCTCGCGGCGGGCGTCGCGGGACCGGCGGTCGTCGCGCGGTTCGGTGGCGTCGGTGCGGACGCACGCGCCGGCGCCGACGCCGCGTTCTTCGCCGGCCCGTCGCGCCAGCGGGTCGCGACCGCGGTCGCGCTCCTCCTCCTCTGTTCGACGCTCGTCTACGGCACACAGGCGCTCCCGACCCACGCAGACGCGGGGCGGGCGGAGCCGACGCTCGACGCCCGGGCGTTCGTCGCGGAGCGTCACCCGGGCACCGCCCCGGCGCTCGCGCACCTCGACCGCGTCCGGGGGACGCCGACGATGCTCTCCGCGCCCGCCACGTCGCTCCCACCCCCCGGTGGGTCGTACCCTGCGCCGCCGGGGATGTACGACTGGGCGTCGTCGCCCGGCGCGAGCATGACCGGCGTGCCGACGGTCGCGGGCTGGGGCCACGAGATCGGCTATCGCGGGCGCGAGGCGTACGTCGCGCGGGTGCGCGTCGCGGACGCGATGTACCGCGCGGCGCCGGAGCGGCGGGTCGCGCTCCTGCGCGCGTACGACGTGCGGTACGTCTGGGTCGGTGAGGCAGAGCGCGCCCGCTACGGGTCGGCCTCGTTCGCGGGGATCGCCGGGGTCGACCCGGTCGTCGAGACAGAGAGCGTGACGCTGTACCGCGTCGACCAGGCGGAACTGCGGGCTGTGTCGCCGTCTCAGGCCGTGCCGCGCGGCGAGACGACGGTGAGGGCGTCGGCCTCGACGGCGGTCGTCTCCAGCCAGTGAGGGACGAACCGGCGCTTCTCGAAGTCCTCGCGCTCGTCCTCGGTGCCGACCGTACACCAGAGCTGTGGCTCGTCCGGGCCGTGGTAGTCGCCCTGTCGCTGGATCGCGAAGCAGATCCGCTCCTCGCCGTCGTACTCGACCGTCGCGCCCTTCCGGATGCCCGGGTCGCCGCGCACGATGAGGACCTCCATGCCCGAGAGTTGCGCGCGCCCGTACTGAACGCTTCGGTGCCGGGTCGCGGTCCGAGACCGTACGGTTCTTAACCGCCGGTGGCGAAGCGCCGCCAATCATGGAGATGCCGCGCCGGATGAACACGTACTGTCCGCACTGTGACGCCCACCACGAGCACGAGGTGGAGAAGGTCCGTCGCGGGCGCGAGACGGGCATGAAGTGGATCGATCGCCAGCGCAAGCGCGGCCTGTCCACCGTCGGCAACGCCGGGAAGTTCTCGAAGGTGCCCGGCGGAGACAAGCCGACGAAGAAGACGAACCTCAAGTACCGCTGTGGCGACTGCGGCAAGGCCCACATGCGCGAGGGCTGGCGCGCCGGCCGACTGGAGTTCCAGGAGTAATGGCGGGGAGCTTCCACGTCGTCGAGTGTCCGGACTGCGGCAACGAGCAGACGGTCTTCGGCCGCGCGTCGACGACGGTCAACTGTGTGGTCTGTGGCTCGACGCTCGCGACCCCCGGCGGCGGCAAGGCGCAGTTCACGGGCGACGTCGTCGAGACGGTCGAAGCGCGCGAGTAAGCGCGTCGCCGCCGCGAAGCGGCGGGGACGCGAACCCGAGCGCGGGGAGGAACGACCCGCGCGAGGTGCTGTGGCGGTCGCCGTTGTCCTCTCGTCTGTTCCCGCTCGTAGCTTCGGTGCCGACCAGCGCCACGCACGCGCTCCGCGGTTCGCTCCGCTCACCGCTCGGTCGTGCCCGCGGCGTCACCGGCGACTGCGTCGCCGGTTTCTCGCGGACGCTCCGCGTCCGCGTTGCTCCCTGCTCCCGCTCGGCTCCGCCTCGCGGGACCTCCACCTCGTGGCCCCTCGCTTCGCGAGGCGCCACACACATGGAAACGCTTGTGCCGCCCGAACCCCCACCCGTGGGTATGCAGTACACTGGCTGGCCGGAGCCGGGCGAGCTCGTCGTCGGCAAGGTCGACGACATCGAGGACTTCGGGGTGTTCGTCGATCTGGAGGAGTACAGGGGCAAGCGTGGTCTCGTCCACGTCTCGGAGGTCGCGAGCGGCTGGATCAAAAACGTCCGTGACCACGTCACCGAGGGGTCGACGGTCGTCGCGAAGGTTCTCGAGATCGACGAGAGTTCCCAGCAGATCGACCTCTCGATCAAGGACGTCAACGAGCACCAGCGCAAGGAGAAGATCCAGGACTGGAAAAACGAGCAGAAGGCCGACGCGTGGATGACGATCGCCTTCGGCGAGGACTTCGACGACGACCGCTACCGCGAGGTCGTCACCGCGCTGCTCGCGGAGTACGAGTCGCTCTACGACGCCTTCGAGGAGGCCGCGATCCACGGCACGGAGGCGCTCGACGAGGTCGACCTCGCCGACGACGACGTCGAGGCGATAGTCGAGACGGCGCGCGAGAACGTCTCGGTCCCCTACGTCACCGTGAGCGGCTACGTCGACCTTCAGTGTCCGACCGGCGACGGCGTCGACGCCATCCGCGAGGCGTTAGACGCCGCGGCGGGCAACGGCACGCTGCCCGACGAGATCGACCTCGCGGTCTCGTACGTCGGCGCGCCGGAGTACCGCATCCGGGTCCAGGCGCCGGACTACAAGACCGCCGAGGCGCAACTGGAGGAGAGCGCAGAGCGCGCCCGCGCCGCCATCGAGGAGAACGGCGGCACGGCGGAGTACCACCGCGAGCGCCGGGAAGAGTAGTGAGGTCGGACATCCGGCGGTGTGCGGCGTGGCGTGAGCGTCACGACCGGCCGGTGTACACGCTCGGCGAGACGTGTCCAGCGTGCGGGGCGGCGACGGAGAACACCGCGCCGGCGCCGTTCGACCCCGCGGACCCGTACGGCGAGTACCGCCGCGCTCTTAAGCGTCGGCGGCGGGAATGAGTCAGATGGACGCCATCGAGATCGAGCAGGTCGCGGACCCCGACCTCGACGCGCCGACGCTCGTGGAGGGCCTCCCGGGCGTCGGCCACGTCGGGAAACTGGCCGCCGACCACCTGACCTCGGAGTTCGACGCCGAGCTCGTCCGCCGGGTGTACGCCGACGACTTCCCGCCGCAGGTCGCCGTCGAGGACGGGGTCGCGAGCCTCGCCTGCGCGGAGTTTCACGCCGTCGACGCGGGTGGGACCGACCTACTCGTCCTGACGGGCGACCACCAGGCCGGGAGTACCGCGGGGCACTACCGACTGACCGACGCCTTTCTCGACGTGGGCGAGGCGTTCGGCGTCGAGCGCACGTACGCGCTCGGCGGCATCCCGACCGGCGAACTGATGGACGACGACGACCACGGCGTCGTCGGCGCCGTCACCGACGCCGAGATGTGCGAGGAGCTGACGGACGCGGGCGTCGAGTTCCGCGAGAGCGAGCCCGCGGGCGGTATCGTCGGCGTCTCCGGACTCCTCCTCGGTCTCGGGGCCCGCCGCGGCGTCGAGGCCGCCTGTCTGATGGGCGAGACGAGCGGCTACCTCGTCGACCCCAAGAGCGCCCGCGCGGTGCTCTCGACGCTCGAAGCGCTCCTCGGGATCGAGGTGGACTTCTCCGACCTCGAGGACCGCGCCGAGGAGATGGAGGAGGTCGTCGGGCGAATCCGCGAGATGCAGGAGGCGAACGCGCCCGTCCCCGACGACGACCTGCGGTACATCGGCTGACTCGCCCTCTCCGTCCGACGAACTCTTGAGTTCTCGCGCGCTACGGACGTTCGTGTTGCCGGACCCGTTCGGTCTCCTCCCGCCGTGGCTGCTGGCCGGCCTCGCGCTCGGCGCCGCCGCGAGCGCCGTCGCGGGCGTCGTCTTCTACGCCGGCGAGCGCCTGTTCCCGGGGCGGCCGACCGACCCCGGAGAGCGCGTCGACGGCACCGAGCGCCGCCGCGCGGAGATCCGCGGCTACCTCCGCGAGATCGGCGAGCCCTACGCCGAGGACTACGAGCTAGAGGGCCGCCGGGTCGCGTTCTGGCTGCTTCACCGTGACGTGGCGATCACCTTCGACGCGCAGGCGTACTTCCGGCTGGAGTCGGCCGGCGTCACCGCCGTCCTCTGCGAACACGAGATGCCCGGCTGGTCGCTCGGCCGTCGGCTCCCCTTCGACACCCCGGAGGTGGCCGCCCCGAGCGCCGCCGACGACCCCGTGACCGAGGCGTTCGCGGAACTCGGCCTCGACCCCGGCGCCGACGAGGACGCCGTCCGGAGCGCCTACCGCGACCGTGCGAAGGAGGTCCACCCCGACACCGGCGGCGACGAGGACGAGTTCAAGCGCGTCCAGGAGGCGTACGCCACCGCACGGAACCACGCCGAGGCCTGACGCGATGATCGAACTCGGCGACCGGCGCCTCGCTCTCCGCGACCGCGCACTCTACCTCCCCGACGCCGACGTCCTCGTCCTCGCCGACCTCCACGTCGGTCGGGCGGAGGCCTCTGCCGTCTCCCTGCCGCTCGGCGAACGCGCCGACCTCCGCGACCGCCTCGTCGCCCTCGTCGAGCGGTTCGACCCCGCGACGGTCGTCTTCGCGGGCGACGTCCTCCACACCTTCTCCGAGGCGACGGCGCGCGCCCGGGCGTCGCTCGACGCCCTCGCCGCCGCCTGCCGCGACCGCGGCGCGAGCGTCGTCCCCGTCGCGGGCAACCACGACACGATGCTCGGCGAGGTCTGGGACGGCCGGGTGGTCGACGAGCACCGTCTCCCGGACGGGACGCTGGTCTGTCACGGCCACGCCGAACCGGACGCAGAGGCGCCGCGGTACGTCGTCGGCCACGACCACCCCGCGATCGAGATCGAAGGCCAGCGCCACCCGTGCCTGCTGTACGGCGAGGGCGTCTACCGCGCGGGCGACCTGTTTGTCCTCCCGGCGTTCAGCCCGCTGGCGGCCGGCGCCGTCGTCAACGGGATGTGCGCGAGCGACTTCGACTCGCCGCTGGTCCGGCGCGCGAGCGCGCTCCGCCCGGCCGTCGAGGAGGGCAACGAGACGCTCGTCTTCCCGCCGCTCGGAGAGCTCCGTCGGCTACTCTAAGACCGCCGCTGCCGCGGTCCGGCCGCTCCGGAGTGCTCCCTGGATCGAGGACCACTCGGTGTAGTCGCCGGCGAGGTACACCTCCCCCCCGGGCGCGTCGACGTCCGGGAGGGTCTCGTGGACGCCCGGCGGCTGGGCGAACTGTGCGAACGGCACGCGGACGGTCTCGACCCGCGTGAGCCCGCTCGTCGCGCGCTCGGGGTACCACGCCGCGAACGCCTCGCGCGTGCGCTCCGCGAGTTCGTCGTCGCTCGCCGCGAACGGGTCGAAGGATTCGGAATCGAGAAACGTCGCACACAGGAGCTGTCGGTCGTCGGACGCGTACGACGGCGCGACCGATGAGAGCGGCACCAGCGCGTTCGGCGCCGCGTCCTCGACGTTCAGGACGATCCGCCGGCCGGTGTCGATCGCCGCGTGTTCGGGTAGGGTGTAGAACTGCGTGACCGAGCCGGGGCCGTCGGTCGGAATCGACGCGACGCCCGTCAGCTCGCGCGCGGTCGGCGGGTCGGTCGCGACGACGGCGGCGTCGACGTCGCGCGTCTCGCCGCCGGTCTCGACGGCCACGCCGTCGCCCGCCGGTTCGACCGCCGCCACCGCGACGTCGGTCTCGACGGTCGCGCCCGCCCGCTCGGCGCGCTCCCGGAGCTGCCGGGGGATCGCACCCATCCCGTCCGCGGGGAGGGCGGCGGGGCCCGCGCTCAGGGTCTTGAACGTGTACTCGAACACGCGCTTGGAGGTCGAGAGCGAGCGGTCGAGGGTGATCCCGCCGTAGAACGGCGCGACGAAGTGCTCGACGTAGTCCTCGGAGAACCCCCACTCGCGGAGGTGCTCGCGGATCGAGCGGTCGGGCCGGGCGAACGTCTCGTCCTCGTCGCGCGCGGCGACGTCGCGCCGGAGGAGCAGGGTTCGGAGCTTGTCGCTCGTCGTCACCTCGCGGTTGAACAGGCTCTCGACCAGCGCCCGGGGCTCTCTGAGCGGGTCCGCGAGGACGGAGCGCTCGCGCGTGCTCCGTCGCGCGAGGACGGCGCCCGAGGAGAACGGCCGGAGGTCGAGCGCGTCGAGGTCGAGTTCCGCCCTCGCGGCGGGGTAGGCGGGGAAGAGGACCTGGAACCCCCGGTCGAACAGGTAGCCGTCGCCACGGTCGGTGCGGACGCGCCCGCCGACGGTCGACTCGCGCTCGTGGACGGTCACGTCGGCCCCGGCCTCGGCGAGGTGAGCGGCGGCGGTCAGGCCGGCGAGGCCGGCGCCGACGACGGCGACGCGCACTACCGACCTCCCGGACCCCGGGTCCGCGCCGGTCGCCCGCGCCGGTCGTCGCGTTGTCGGTCCATCGACCGCCACCTGTCGGGCCACCCCAACGGCTCTTTCGGTCGGCCGGGCAACGGCTTTGTTCGGGGCGCCCAGAGGTTCGCCGTGAACCAGACCGACGCGTTCTCGAAACTGCGGTGTACGGACTGCGGGGAGCGCGCCGACGCCCTCCTCGGCCGGTGTCCGGCCTGTGGCGGAGCACTCGACGCCGTCTACGACTTCGACGCGGCCGACGAGGCCGAGGTTGCGGCGGGGCTGACCGACTCGCTCATGCCGTACGCCGACCGCCCGACCGCCGGCGAGGGCGGGACGCCGCTCGTCGCGGCGCCGGGGATGGCCGACGAGGTCGGCGTGGCGGACCTGTACGTCAAAGACGAGGGGCGCAACCCCACGGGGTCGTTCGTCGACCGCGGGATGGCGCTCGCGGTCGGCGCCGTCGAGGCGGCGGCCGCCGACGCCGAGGACGTCGAGCCGCTGGCGCTCGCGGCCGCGGGCGACGGCGCGCAGTCGCTCGCCGCCTACGCGAGCCGCGCGGACCTGCGCTCGTACGGGTTCGTCCCCGCGCGCTGTCCGACGCCGGTGAAGGCGATGGTGAACGTCCACGGCGGCGAGATGCGCGTCGCCGGCGGGCGCTACCCCGACGCGGTCGAGGGCGTGGACGACCTCGCGTCGTACACGTCGCTCCAGGAGTTCGACGCGCCGCTCCGCCACGAGGGCGCGAAGGCGGTCGCCCACGAGGTCGCCGCGGACCTCGGCGAGACGCCCGGGACGGTCGTCGTCCCGGTCGGTACGGGCGAGCTCCTCGTCGGCGTCGCGAAGGGGTTCGACGAGCGGGTCGAACTCGGCCTGGCCGACGACGTGCCTCACGTGCTCGCGGTCCAGTCGACGGGCTGTGCGCCGGTGGTCGAGGCCCACGACGCGGGTGCGAACGAGGTCGACCCGACGACGCATCCGGACACCATCGCGGGGGAGCTCGAGATCCCGGACCCCGCGGGCGGCGCGCTCGCGCTCCGGGCGCTCTCGCGACACGACGGCGACGCCGTTGCAGTCGGCGATCCGGACCTACAGGAGGGTGCGGTCGCCGCCACTTCGACGACGGGGCTGGAGGTCGGGCTAGCCGGCGGCGCCGCGGCCGCGGCCGCGTGGGAGCGGGCGGACGACCTCGCAGGCCCCGTCGTCCTGCTCAACCCCAACTCGGGGTTCAAGACGAGCGACGTGTTGCGCT
>JAZKRX010000016.1:0-41570 GCA_036626375.1 Haloferacaceae archaeon | reverse complement strand
GCCGCCCGACAGCACCGGACTGTCGCCGTCGGTGTTCTTTTGCGTCCGGCTGTCGTAGTCTGGCTTATGGCTGACAAAGAGCGCACCGTCGAGGAGGAGCGCGAGGCCGACGTCGAGGTCGAGTCGACGACCGACCGCGAGGACGAGGTGGTCGTCGACGTCGACGCCGTCGAGGACGAGACCGACCTGGCCGAGCGGGTCAGAGAGCAAGAGGAGCGAATCGAGGAGCTGGAGGACCTCCTCCTCGACCTCTCGGTCCGCGTCGCCGACGACCAGGCGATGGGCGTCTGTCCCGACTGTCACGGCGCCGTCACGAAGATGAGCCGCTGGATCCGACCGTCGACGATCGAGTGCCGTCGCTGCGGCCGCGTCTTCCACACGTACTAGTGTACGTCGTGGCCAACGCGGCGATGAGCGTCGACGGCAAGCTGTCGACCCGCGAGCGGCGACAGGTCGCCATCAGCGGGTCCGCAGACTTCGACCGGGTCGACCGGCTCCGGGCCGCCGCGGACGCCGTCCTCGTCGGTGTCGGCACCGTCCTCGCCGACGACCCGCACCTCACGCTCGACGAGGAGGACCGGCGGGTCCAGCGCCTGCGCAACGGGCGCCCCGGGAACCCGGCGCGGGCCGTCCTCGACTCCCGCGCCCGCACGCCGCCGGACGCGCGCCTCCTCGACGACGCGGCCGCGACCCACCTCGTCGTCGGGACGGACGCCGACGCCGACCGCGTCGCGGCGCTCGAATCGGCCGGCGGGACGGTCCACCGCGTGACGGCGCCGGACGGCCGTGTGGACGCGGCGGCCGCGCTCGCGGCGCTGGAAGAGGCGGGGGTCGACCGCCTGTTCGTCGAGGGCGGCGGCGAGGTGTTTTTCTCACTCTTCGACGCCGACCTGGTCGACGAGCTCACCGTCTACGTCGGCTCGACGCTGATCGGCGGGCGCGACGCCCCGACGCTCGTCGACGGCGAGGGGTTCCTGGACCCGCGCGAAGTGACGCTCACCGGAGTCGAGCGGCTGGACGACGGCGTGGTGCTGTCGTACGAGCCCTGAGGACAGAGACGTTTTTGACCCGGGGGGAGTATCCCGGCGTATGATCTCACTCGACGACGCCGTCACCGCGCGGCTGGAGTCACACGGCGCGCGCTTCGAGGTGCTGGTCGACCCGGACGCCGCCCTCGCGATCAGGCGCGACGAGTTCGACGGCGACCTGGCGGACGTGATCGCCGCCGAGGACGTGTTCGAGGACGCCTCCCGGGGCGACCGGCCGGCAGAGAGCGACCTCGAGGAGGTGTTCGACACCACCGACCCGCTGGAGATCATCCCGGAGGTCATCCGGCGCGGGGAGATCCAGATCACCGCCGAGCAGCGCCGCGAGATGCAAGAACAGAAGCGGCGACGGCTGATCGACATCATCGCGCGCAACGCCGTCAACCCACAGCAGAACGACGCACCCCACCCCCCGGACCGGATCGACCGCGCGCTGGAGGAGGCCGGCTTCACCGTCGACCCGATGGAGCCCGCCGAGTCACAGGTCGACGACGCCCTCGAGGCGCTGCGGCCCGTCATTCCGATCAGCTTCGCGGAGGTGACGATGGCGGTCCGCCTGCCCGCCGAGTACGCGGGGAAGGCACAGGCACAGGTGCGAGAGTTCGGCGACCTGGAGCGCGAGGAGTGGCAGCCCGACGGCTCGTGGGTCGGCGTGACCACGTTCCCGGCGGGGATGCAAAACGAGTTCTACGACCTGGTGAACGAACACACCAGCGGCGAGGCGGAGACGCGGATCGTCAAAGACGAGGACGACATCAACGTCCGCTGAGGCGGGTCCGTTCGCCCGTCCGCTCGTCGGGGCGCTCCTCGGTGGCCCCGTCGAGCGGGGTGCTCGCGTCGACGACCCGCCGAGCGCCGATCCGCTGGTTGCCGGACGCGTCCGTCTCGACGACGTGTTCGACGACCGTCTTCCGCGTGGTGAACTGTCGCATACCACCGTGTGGGTGGTTCTCACACATAAGCTTTCTCGCAGGCGTCAGACGCGCGTCCGCCGCGCTACCCCTTGCGGAACCCGAGGAGGAACCCGCCGGTGAAGCCGGCGGAGATAGAGAGCGTCGAGAGGATCGTCATGACCCATGAGGGCGGGGTGTCGCTCGCCGCGGCGGTCGCCGTGTCGACCAGGCCGGCGGTGAGCCGCGACCAGTCGACGATCAGGATCTCTCGCGACTCGAGGAACTTGAACAGCGCCAGTTCGAGCCCGATTATCACGGCCACGATCTTGGCCAGCTTCTTCGCGGTGAAGCCGATCAGCCCCCCGATGACGGCTCCGCCCCCGAACTCGAGCCCGAGCTGTTGCGGATCGATGTCGACCATCGTCGTCGGTCGACGTCCGGCGGGTAAGACCTTTGTGGCGGGTCAGACGCCCGTGATCTCCACACGAGCGCCGCCGCCCTCGGCGTCGGTGACGGCGGCCGACCAGCCGTGGGCGGCCGCGACCTCCGCGACGATGGCGAGGCCGACCCCCGTGCCGTCGGCGGCGGTCGAGTGGCCGCGCTCGAAGGCCCGGTCGCGCTCGTCCGGTGGAATCCCGGGGCCGTCGTCGGCGACGTAGAACCCGTCGGGGAGGGCGCCCACCGTCACGATCACCGGGTCGTCGGCCGTCGAACCGTGTTCGACAGCGTTGGACAACAGGTTCTCGAGCAACTGATCCAGCGGTCCGGGAGCGCCCCGAAGCGTCCGGTCGGTCTCGACGCAGAGCGTCGCGGCGGGGTCGTCGACCCGCGCCCACGCCCGGTCGGTCGCCGCGGCGAGGTCGACGGCCTCTCGCTCGTCGACGTCGCCGGCACGCGCGAGCGTGAGGAGGTCGTCGATGAGCGCGTCCATCCGGTCGGCCGCGGCGCGACACGCCGCAAACTCCTCGGGGTCGCCCGTCTCCTCGGCGAGGTCGAGGCGCCCCTGCAGGACCGAGAGCGGGTTCCGGAGGTCGTGGCTGACGAAGGAGGCGAAGGTGTCGAGGCGCTGGTTCTGTCGTTCGAGGCGTTCGGTCCGGCGCTCGCGTTCGATCGCCGCACTCACCCACCCGGCGATCAGGTCGACGAGGGTCACCTCCCAGTCGTCGAACCCGTCTCGCGGCGCCGAGTCGTAGAAACAGAAGGTGCCGTACACCGCGCCGTCGACCCAGACCGGCGCCCCGAGGTAGCAGGCGATCCCCCACTCGCTGAACCCGTCCCGGTCGGCCAGGTCCGGCGCGTCCCGCGACACGTCTCCGAGGACGAGCGTCTCCTCCGTCGCGGCCGTGCGCTCGCAGTTCGTCGCAGAGAGGGGGAAGACGTCGCCGGCCTCGATCGTGTCCACGGCGGCGTCGACCATCTCGGCGATCCACCGGTCGCCCTCGACCCGCGAGAGCGTGCCGAACTCGGCGTCGAGCGCCGAGCGCCCGATACCGAGCAGCGCCGCCACATGCTCCTCGAACGCGAGGGTCTGGTCGGCGATCACGTCGTGCATCTCGCGGAGCGTCGACGCCTGACGCTCGAGCGACTGCTCCTGGGCCCGGCGCTCGGTCACGTCCCGGAAGTAGACCGACAGGCCGGTCTCGGAGGGGAAGACCGACACCTCGGTACAGAGGTCCAGGGGGTCGTAGTCTGCCTCGAACGAGGCCGGCTCGCCGGTCCGGCGTGCCTCGTGGTAGCGGTCGTAGAACGACGTGCCGACGGCCTCGGGGATACTCTCCCAGAGGTGGCGACCCACGAGGTCGGTCGGGTCGTCGGTCGCGACGCCCATCGCGTCGGCGAGTACCGGCGTCGCGGACTCGTTGACGTAGGTGAGCCGCCAGTCCTCGTCGAGCGAGAAGAACCCGTCGCGCACCCGTTCGAGCGCGCGCTGGTGGTCCGTCACCGGCCGCGCGACCACGAGGGCACCGCCGTCAGGCAGGGCAGAAGCCGTCACCTCGTGCGGGAGACGGGCGCCGTCGGTGGTGACGAGCGAGGCCTCGACGGTCGCGCGACCCGACGCCGCGGCGCGGTCGAGCGCCGCGGTCACCCGGTCGACCGACGGCGCCGCGAACAGCGAGCCGAGCGCCACGCCGCGCAGGTCGGCCGTGGCTCGGCCGGTCCTCGACGGCACTGCGTCGTTCCAGTCGCGGACCGCGTCGTCTCCGTCGACGACGACTGCGGGGTCGGCGAACGCAGTCACGACGGTCCCAAGCAGGTCGGAGTGGACGATAGTTCCGGTTGCCGACGGACCCACATCAACCGTTCGGCGGCGGTCGGTCAGCCGTCTGCGAACGCGACGCCCGTCACCTCGAACCGCGCGCCGCCGACCTCGCTCTCGGTCGCCCGGACCGTCCAGCCGTGTGCGGTCGCGACCCGCTCGACGATCCGCAGTCCGAACCCCGTTCCGTCGTCTGAGGTGGAGTAGCCGGCCTCGAAGACGTCGGCGGCGGTGCCCTCTGGGAGCCCGGGGCCGTCGTCGGCGACGTAGAACCCGTCGGGGAGGGCGCCCACCGTGACGGTCACGGGGTCGTCGGCCGACGGGCCGTGCTCGACGGCGTCACCAGAACGAGGAGCGTTCTGGCTGCCCGTGGAACCGTGTTCCACGGCGTTCCGCACGAGGTTCTCGACCAGCTGGAGGAGCCGACTCCGGTCCGCGACGACGCGCCGGTCGGTCTCGACACAGAGCGTCGCGCCTCCGACCGCGACGTGCTCCCAGCACTCGCGGGCGACCGCCGCGAGCGAGACCGACTCGGAGTCGCCCACGTCGTCTCCCGCGCGCGCGAGTTCGAGGAGGTCGTCGACCAGACGGGCCATCCGGTCGAGCGCGGTCGCCGCCGTCTGGTGGTGCTCCGAGTCGCGCTCTTCGCCCGCGAGCTCGACCGCCGCGGTCGCGACCTGGAGCGGGTTCCGGAGGTCGTGGCTGACGACGCTCGCGAACTCGTCGAGCCGGTCTCGCTCGCGCTGGAGACGGCGCTCGCGCGCCTCGCGCTCGGTCGTGTCCTGGTAGACCCACAGGTGCCCCTCGCCGTCCGAGAGCTCGATCTGGCGGTACGACCGCGCGACCGTCCGGCCGTCCCGGAGCGCCAGCCCATCGTCGTGGGCGGCCTCGTGGTCCGCGACCAGCTCCTCGATGCGCGCGACGAACGCCTCGGGCTCGGCGAACAGGTCGCTCGCCTCGGCGGCCAGCGTCTCGCAGTCGGCGCCGACGAGGTCGTCGGGCGACCCCGGCATCCCGAACAGCTCGCACAGCCGCTCGTTGGCCGCCAGCACGCCGCGGTCGGCGTCTTCCGCGAGCACGCCGATCGGGAGCGTCTCGAACAGCGTCGAGAGCAGGGCGTTCGTCTGCTCGAGTTCCCGCCGGTACGCCCGCTGTTCGGTCACCTCGTGGGCGACCGCGACCGCGCCCTCGGCCGTCCCGTCGACGGCAAACGGGGTGAGCCGGTAGGCGAGCACCTCGTGGCCCGCCCCCGGGAACTCCCCCTCGACCTCGCCGCAGATCTCCGTGCGGTCGCCGTCGAGAAGCTCGCGGTAGGGGTCGCCGTCGGTCGACTCCCGGATCAGCGGGACGAGGGTGCTCTCCTCGCCGACCAGCGCCTCGGGGGTCGTGCCGTAGAACGCCGCGAGATACTCGTTGACCGTCTCGAACCGGCCCGCCTCGTCGTAGACGCAGGCGGCCTCCTGCATCGTGTTCACGATCCGCTCGTAGCGCCGGAGGTCGTCTTCGCGCGCCGCCCGCTCGCTCACGTCGCGGCTGATCACGACGAATCGGTCCTCGTCCGCGACGTCCAGCCGCTGGACGTGGACGTCGACGGGGAACGTCGAGCCGTCTTTCGTTCGGTAGACGCCTTCGAGTTCGAGGCGCTCGCCGGAGTCCATCGCCGCCCACGTCTCGCGCGCCGTCGCCGGGTCGATGCTCTGGTCGACGTCCCAGACCGCCATCTCGGCGAGTTCGTCGGCGTCGTAGCCCGTCCGCTCGCAGAACCGCGGGTTCGGGTCGAGCAGGTTCCCTTCGGTGTCGTGGACGTTGATCATGTCCGGCGAGTTCTCGAACAGCGCCTCGAGCCGCGCCGTGGTGTGTTCGAGGCGCTCCTCGCGTTCCTTGCGTTCGGTGATGTCGGTGATGAACCCCTCCAGCATCCGCGGGTCGCCGTCCGCTCCCTCGACGCCGCGGCCGCGCTCCCACACCCACTTCGTCTCGCCGCCTCGGGTGCGGATGCGGTAGACGACCTCGAACGACCGCCCGGCGTCGAGGGCCGCCTGGACGGCCGCCCAGGACTCGTCGCGGTCCTCGGGGTGAAGCACCGTCTCGCCCCAGGTGACCTCGTTTCGCTCCAGTTGCTCTGCGTCGTAGCCGGTCAGCGACTCGACCTCGCCCTCGACGGTCTCCATCGGCCAGTCGGGTTCGTTTCGACAGCGGTAGACCATCCCCGGGAGGTTGCTGATGAGCGTCTCCAGCCGGCGGGTCCGCTCGGTCAGCATCTGGTCGGAACGGCGGGCCTCGACGGCGTTCCTGACTCGGTTTGCGAGGATCTCGTACTGCTCGGTTCCGGCCTCCTTCTGGAGGTAGTCGGTCACGCCGGCGGAGATGGCCTCGCTCGCGACCGCCTCGCTCCCCTTCCCGGTGAACAGGACGAACGGGAGGTCGGGGAAGTCCTCGCGGACGGCCCGGAGAAACGCGATGCCGTTCTGCCCGGGCATGTCGTAGTCCGAGACGACGCAGTCGACCGCCGTCTCTGTCAGCCGTTCGCGCCCCGCTCGGGCGCTCGCCGCCGTCTCGACGGCGAAGCGCTCGTCCGCCCGTTCCAGGAACGTCGCGGCGACCGTCGCGAGGTCCGGGTCGTCGTCGACGAGGAGGACGGTGATCTCGTCGGTGTGCGCGCTCATCGTCTCCGACAGATCAGTATCTGAGACTCCCGGGGTATAAGAGCGGCGGCGGGTGCGGCGCCGTCACGCGCGACGAGGTGCCACGGCGCCAGCCGACCCGTGAGACCGACGTCTGTCTCGTGTCACCGGGCGACGACAGGTACACTCGGGAGCCCGTATCGGTGTCCGACGGGAGACAGCGACGATCTGCCGAGAGCCGAACCGGGAGCCAGCGCGAGTGCGGACGGTCGGGCTCGCATCCACCCGGGGAGCGGTCACGGTCGAAGGGGTCGTCGAGGAGGCGAACCTCGTGCCGGGGAAAGAGCGGACCGTCAGGGACGTACGCTCGACGATGGCCGAACGAGCGCAACTCCTATAGTAGCGTCACTCCACCGTTCGGTCGGTACGCGGCCCACGGATCCCGACGGCGCCGCACCAGCGCCGCCATGTCGATCACGACGAAGCTCCGGTTGAGACACGACCGCCTCGCGCTCGTCCCGACGCTCCAGACCCTCGACGGCGTGGAGATCAGCGTCATCACGCAGGGGATGACCGACCCGGGACGGACGGCGTTTCCGTTCTTCGTCAGGTACGACGACCGGGCGCAGCTCGAGCGCGCGTTCGACGAGGACGAGACGGTCGGCGACTACGACCTCGTCGACTGGACCGGCGGACGGGGCATCTACTACG
Source organism: Haloferacaceae archaeon (assembly GCA_036626375.1). Classification (GTDB taxonomy): domain Archaea; phylum Halobacteriota; class Halobacteria; order Halobacteriales; family Haloferacaceae; genus A07HB70. Next base: position 34,039 of record JAZKRX010000016.1, on the reverse strand, counting down.
TCGAGTACGCGCCGGACGCGGAACTCATCAGCACCGTCGTCGCGGACGTGAACGGAGTCGTCGTCGACATGGAGACGGAGCGCGGCGGCTGGACCGCGCGGCTGGTCCTCCCCGACCGGTCGGCGCTCGCCGAGGTCTGGGAGTACGCCGCAGACCACGGGATCGACCTCGACATCGTCGAGGTCTACGGGAACGACGACGTCACCGGCGAGCGGTCCTACGGCCTGACCGACGAGCAGCGGGCGACGCTGCTGCTCGCGTACGACCGAGGCTACTTCGCGGAGCCGCGAGAGACCGACCTCGCCGGGATCGCCGACGAGATGGGGCTGTCCTCGACGGCCGCGAGCGGGCGCCTGCGCCGCGGCGTCCGGAACCTGATCGCCGCGACGTTCGGGGGCGACCGCGACCGGGACCGAGAGGAGTGAGCCGCCGTGTCACCTCGGGTCGTCGGTCCGGGTGACCGGTCGCAACGAGGTGATGTCCCGGTCGTAGCCGAGCCAGCGGCTCAGGGCGACTGCCACGAAGACGAGGTAGACCGGAAAGAGGACGAGTAACCCGTAGCTGGCCATCGCGAGGCCGATCGACCCGGACCAGTAGAGCAGGCCGATGACGACGAGGCCGACGACGCCCCCGACGTACATCCCGAGCCGGAAGGCCTGCGCCGCGGCCGGACCGGGTTCGAGGCGGAGCATCTCCATAGTTCAGCTACGGTTCGCGGGCTCATAAGCGGCTCGCGACAGGGGTTCGCACACGGCGCCGCCGGGCTTATTTCTGCCCGCGACGACGGGTGAACGATGCGCGTCGTACTGGTCGCCGCCGTCGCCACGAACGGGGTCATCGGCGCCGACGGCGAGACGCCGTGGCACCTCCCCGCCGACCTCGCTCACTTCCGGCGGACGACCGTCGGCCACCCGGTCGTGATGGGGCGACGGACGTACGAGAGCGTCCGCCGGGCGGTCGGCAGCCCGCTGCCCGACCGGACGAACGTGGTGCTGACGAGTCGGCCCGCGGCGCTCTCGGACGAGGTCGTCGCCGTCTCGTCGGTCGATGCGGCGCTCGCGGCGGCCGGAGAGACGGGCGCAGAGGTGGCGTACGTCGTCGGCGGCGGCTCCGTCTACGAGCAGTTCCTGCCGCACGCGGACGGGATGGTACTCACCGAGCTGCGCCGCGCCGTCGAGGGCGACACGCGGTTCCCGGCGGTCGCGTGGGAGCGGTGGCGCGAGGTCGACCGCGAGGGCCACGAGAACTTCGACGTGGTCACCTACACCCGCGCCGACTGATAAAGGCCGCGAGACCTGAACGTCGGTTTTTATTCGGGTCTGCGGGGAAAGACGATGAGAATGCCCGAACACCCGAACCACCCGAGCGTCGACCAGTCGGACCGGACGGTCCCCCGAAACCTGCGCCAGACCGGCGACCCCGGCATCGAGATGCTGGTCTCGACGCGCGTCCGGAAGTCCCCGTTCTTCCACAAGTCGTTCAACGAGGAGGGAGCGTGGCGCGCCACCGTCTACAACCGACTCTACCACCCGCGCGGCCTCATCGAGCCCGAAGACGGCGGCGTGATGAAAGAGTACGACGCGCTGACACAGGCCGTCACGCTGTGGGACGTGGCCGTCGAGCGCCAGATCCGCGTGAAGGGACCGGACGCGGAGGCGCTCACGAACTACGTGGTCACGCGCGACGTCAGCACGATGGACGCGATGGACGGCAAGTACGTCATCCTCTGTAACGAGAAGGGCGGTGTCCTGAACGACCCCGTTCTGCTCCGCCCGGAGGAGGACGAGTTCTGGTTCTCCATCTCGGACTCGACGCTGATGCAGTGGCTCCAGGGCGTCAACGTCGGGATGGACTTCGACGTCGAGATCGACGAGATCGACGTCGCGCCGATGCAGATCCAGGGACCGCTCGCGGAGGACGTCATGGTCGACGTCGTCGGCGACGAGGTCTCCGACATCCCGTACTACGGCCTGATGGACGCCGAGATCAACGGCGCCGACGTCCTGATCAGTCAGACGGGGTTCTCGGGCGAGAAGGGCTACGAGATCTACGTCGAGGAGGCCTCGAAGTACGCCGAGCGCGTCTGGGACCCGGTGATGGCCTCTGTGAAAGACCACGGCGGCCGCCAGATCGCGCCGGGTCACCACCGCCGGATCGCGGCCGGGATCATGTCCTGGGGACAGGACCTCGACCACGAGACGTCGCCGTTCCAGGTCAACCTCGGCTACCAGGTGCCCGACGACAAGGAGGCCGACTACATCGGCAAAGAGGTGCTGGAGGAGCAGCAGGCGCAGATCGACGACGGCGAGTACCCGTTCGCGCACAAGCTCATCGGTCTTAAGATGGCCGGCGAGCCGATCCGCGACTACGCGCCGGACTTCTGGCTCATCTCCGACCCCGACACGGGCGAGGAGTGTGGCTACCTCACCTCGCCGTGGTGGAACCCGGACCTTGAGACCAACATCGGCATGGGCTTTGTCCCCGCCGAGAAGATCGAGGCGGTCACGGACACACCGCTCGACGACCGCATCTACGACGAGGAACTCGACCTCGAGTTCGAGGTCCACCTCCCCGACGAGTACGCCGAAGAGGAGGGCGAACCGGTGTTCGCGACCGCGGCGAAGGTGCCGTTCAAGGAGTCGGTCAACCCGAGCGCCCGCGAGCAGGCGAAGCTCAACGCGCGCCAGGAAGCCGAGCAGAACGACTGAGGCGGCCGAGCGGTTTTCTTTCGCGGCGGCGGCGCGACGGCCGTGAGCGACGACTAGAGCCTCGTCGACCCCGACGGCGTGCCGACCGAGCAGTTCCAGACCTGCGAGACGGGGGTCCGGAAGCTGACCGAGCCGCTCGGCTGTACCGAACTGCGCGTCAACCGGGTGCGACTGGAGCCCGGCGAGGTCACCACGCCACACGCCCACGAAGACCAGAAAGAGGTGTTCGTCGCGCTGACAGAGGGTCAGATCGCGATCGAAGGGACGGTCCGCGACGCGTCGGCGGGCGGCGTCGTCCGGGTCGCTCCCGGCGTAACCCGGGACCTGCTCGACCGGACCGACGAGGAACACGCCTGGCTCGGGTTCGGCGCACCGCCGGTCGGGACCGTCGACGGCTTCGGCGCGTACGTGGTGACCGACGAGGACTGACGCTGTCGGTCGGAGCGGGCGGGGAGACCGTCGCGAGCCGCCCGCGGCGCCTCAGAGGCGGAGGTGAGCGGGCGGGTCGACGGCTTCTAGCTGTTCGAGCAGGCCGAGCCGGTCCTCCTCGACCCAGACCTCCGCGATCTGGCCGTCTTCGACCAGGTACATCGCCATTCCTGACCACTCCACGGTCTGTGCGGTCGGCTCGACGTCGTGGTACTGGTCGCTGTGCGTGCCGGTCGCGCTGTACCGAACCGCGACAGTGTCGCCTTCGGCGACCGTCCGCTCGGTGCGACCCTCGTAGTCCGGGAACACCTCGAAGTACGACCGCAGGAAGTCGACGATCTCGTCGGGGCCGTCGAGCGTCTCGTGGACGCCGTGTTCGACGGCGTCGGGCGCGAGGTGGTCGGTCAGCGCCTCCCAGTCCCGGTCGTTGAACGCGCGCAGGTAGCTCCGGACCAGTTCGGTGTTGTCCTCGGTGGTCGACATGGGTTCGTGGGCCGCACCGAAACGTGTCGCGCTCTACCGTGTTAATAGTTCGCACGCGAGAGTCAGCCGCCGAACAGGGCGTCCGCCAGCCGCTCGGCCGCCGTGGCCGGCTCGCGCTCGCTGCGCCACGTCGTCTCGACCGACAGGCCGAGGTCGTCGCAGACGCTCTCGACGTCGTCCAGTACGGTCGCGAACCGCCCCGCCGCCCCGACTGCCTCCGTGCCCCTCCAGCAGGCGGTCCATCGACGGCTCGTCCAGTTTGAACGGCCCCTCGCCACCCTCACCAACGAAGACGGCGACGGTCCCCGTCCGGTCGTCGAGGCGGTCGTACAGTCACCCAGTCGTCCGAGCGGGCGGCGCCGCGGTCGTAGGCGACGTGGACGAACCCGTCGCCGCGGTAGCGGTGGAGCGCCTGTTGAGCGACCGGTCGGCCTCGCTGGCCTTCGTCTCGACGAACGCCGCCGGGAGCCGGTCGGGGTCGTCGCCGCGGACGGTCAGCGCACAGCCCTCCATGAGGGCAGAGACGACCGGGGCGGTCGAGAACCTTGGGGCGGATCAGCCGTCGAGCCGGCCCAGCCGCCACGACTCGGTGTCGGGCGTCTGGTTGAACGTGTAGATGTGGACGCCGCGGATGTCGTAGTGGTCGTCGTCGACGTACGGCGCGAGCCCGTCGATCAGCTCGTCGGGTTCGTACTTCCCTCGAGAGGAGATGGCCTGCTTGACGAAGTCGACGATACCCGTCGTCTTCTGGAGGAACTTGAGCGAGTCGCCGACGCCGACCTTCCGCGAGATCTTGACGAGCTTCGGGTAGTTCATCACGCCCGGGATCCCGACCTCGACCGGCAGGTCGACCCCGCGCTCGCGGATCCCGTCGATCCACTCGACGACCGTCTCGGGGTCGTAACAGAGCTGTGTGACGATGTAGGTCGCGTACGGCGCCTTCTTCGCCATCGCGTCGGCGAGCGTCTCGTCGGAGAGGAAGTCGTGGCCCTCGGGGTAGCCGGTGATCCCGACCTCCTCGAACTCGTACTCCAGGTCGTCGAGCGCCGTGAGCAGTTCGTAGGCGGAGGTGAACTCGCCGGCCGGCTCCTCGCGGTCGCCGCCGGGGACGAAGATGTCCGTGACCCCCGCGTCGGTGAGACGCCGGGCGATCTCCTCGAGCTGGTCGCGGTCCTCGACGTAGCGCGCGGCGACGTGCGGAACCACGTCGTAGCCCCACTCCGCGGCCTGTTCGCTCCGCTCGACGGTCGCCTCGATGCCGAGCTGGGGCGAGCAGGTGACCGCGACGGTCGCGCCGTCCGGGAGGTATTCGATCTCGTCGACGAAGCTCTCGAACGGCATCAGTTCGAACCGCGCGCCGGCGAGGAGCGTCTCGGCGCCGTCGCGGTCGCCAGTCGAGTGGGTCGTGAGTGACATTTAATGTCTGATCGTGGTGCGGCTATTTTTCTCTGTGGGTGTCGCTCGCAGCGTCTTTAACTGTCGGCGGGGGAGACCTCTCCGGAAGCACACTGCCGGATCCGTGCGGCGACCTCCTCCGGGGAGGCCCGGCGGTCCGGCGCGGCGTCGATTCGGGAGGTGACGAGGTCGAGCAGGTCGAGTCGCCGGAGCAGGTCGCGCGTCCGGTCCTGGTCGAGGCCGATCCGGCGGCTGACCTCGTAGCTGGTCCGGGCGTCGACGACGGCGTCTGCGACGGCCCCGACCGTCAGGTCGTCGGGCACGTCGACGTTCCCCACCGGCAGGTCGTCTGCCGGATCGGCCCGGTCTGTCGTGTACGAGTCCGGGTCGTGGATGCCGGCCTCGATCGTGTACCGCCGGACAGTCTCGGCGGAGACGTCCGTCTCGAACAGGCGAGCCATCGCCGCGAAGGTGTCACACCGCTCGTACAGCCGTCGGAGGTACGGGGTGTCTTCGAACGGCGGCACGGACTCGTCACGGACCGCCGCGAGCCCCTCGGCCGTGTCGTCGCCGGGGACGGCCGGTCTGTCGCCCGACCCGTCCGCGACCGGCTCGACCGGGGCGTCGGACGACGACTCCGACGCCGCCGGGTCGACGGCGAGAGCGACCGTGACGACGATCCCCTCGTCGGTGACGCGGGCCTCCTCCACGGTCGCCGAGACGACGCCGGGTCGAGACGCCGGGTGACACAGCCGGTCCCCCGCCGAGAACTCGACCCTGACGCCGCCGGCCTGGGTCACGGCGACCGAATCGGGGACGAGCGTCCCGTCGTCGGTCGCGAGCGGGAGGGCGACCTCGACCGTCGCGCGGACGCTCCCGTCGTCTGCGTCGTCGGCGGTCGCGTCGACGGTCTCGACGGACAGCCCGCGCGACTCGTACCCGTCGACGACCGACGAGAGGACGTCGAAGGAGGACTGTAGTTCCATAACGCTACGTGCGAGTGATACGTTGTAGATCATAAACGTCGGTGAGGAACGATAAACATCTATAAGAGGGGCCGCCTCAGGCCGGCGTCGCGACGCCCGCGAGTCGCTCGCCGGCCACCACGATGCCCCCGCGCGTCAGCGAGTAGGCGAGCCCCCCCTCGGTCGCCGTGACGGTCTGTCTAACCTCGAAGCTCGTCGGCGAGTAGACGGTTCCGAGGCGCTCTCCCGTCTCGACGGCCCGCCCGACGGCGACGTCGGGCGCGAGTTCGAACAGCCCGGACTCCTCGGCGCGCGTGTGTTGGGCACCGCCCCGGAGGAGCGTCGGGGCCTGCCCGTCGGGGACCGACGCCTCCAGCACGTCGAGGGCCCGGAGGACGTTCCGGACGCCCGCGGCACCCGTCTCGGCGGCCGCCCGGTCGACGGAGCGGCTGTTTCCGAGTTCGGCCGTCACCGCCGGCGTCCCGGCGGACGCGGCGGCCGCCCGGAGCGTCGAGCCGCTGGTCTCGTCCGCGTCGTCGCGGTCCTCGTCGCCGAGGACGTAGTCGGTTCCGAACGCGGTCGCGAGCCGTCGAGCCTCGTCGTCGCCCGCGAGATACCGCACGTGTTCGAGCATGTCCGGCGACCCCGTGTGGAGGTCGACCACCGCGTCGGCCTCGGCGACGAGGTCCCAGAGCCGGGCCGCTATCCGCTGGCCGAGACTCCCGGACGGGTCACCCGGCCACGCGCGGTTGAGGTTCGGGTGCCGGGCGTCGTACGCCTGTGGCGTCAGGTAGCTGCGGTTGTCGAGCGCCAGCGGGTTCGCGACGGGGACGACGACGACAGACCCGGCGAGGTCGGCCGTCAGCAGGTCGTCGTGGAGACGGCGCAGCGCCGCGGGGCCGTTGAGTTCGATGCCGTGCTGGGCGGCCTGGACGTGGAGTGTCGGACCCGGGCCGCCGTCGTAGCGGTGGACAGTCACCTCGATCGGACCGGAGGGGAGGCGGCCGACCCGGTAGTCGGTCGTCGCGTGCGTTGCCATCTGGACGACCGCTCGGGAGGCGGCGTTATAAAAGCACACAGGCGGAGAACACGACCTGTCCGATCCCCGACCTGACGAGCGCGACCGGGGTGTGGCGATAGGTATTACTTCGGCGGGCGGCCAGGGAAATCGATACATGGAACCGACCGAGAGCCTGCCGGCGGAGGCCGGAACCGTCGTCGTCGGGGCCGGGATCGTCGGCTGTAACGTCGCGTACCAGTTGACAGAGCTCGGCCGCGAGGACGTCGTGGTCGTCGACCAGGGACCGATGCCGACGACGGGTGGCTCGTCCACCCACGCGCCCGGCATCATGTTCCAGACGGCCGAGCCGAAGGTGTTGACACAGTTCGCGAACTACAGCCGCGAGCTCTACGCCGACCTGGAGGGCGCGGACGGCCAGCAGGCGTACAACGAGGTGGGCGGCATCGAGGTCGCCCGGAGCCAGGAGCGCATGGACTTCCTCCAGCGCCGCGTCGAGTGGGCACACGCGTGGGGGGTGGAGGACCCACAGCTCCTCTCGCCGGAAGAGGTGACCGACCACCTCCCGCTCGTCGACGCCGACCAGATTCTCGGGGGCTACTACTCGCCCACCGACGGGCAGGTGTCGGGCGTGGTCGCCTGTGACGCGCTGGCCCGCGAGGCGATGGCCCGCGGCGCGGACTTCGTCCCGCACACCCGGACCGAGGACGTCGTGACCTCGGACGGGTCTGTCGAGGCCGTCGTCACGGAGAACGGGACCGTCGAGTGCGACGAGGTGGTCGTCGCGACCAACATCTGGGCGCGACAGCTGGGCGAGACGCTCGGCGTGCACCTGCCGGTCGCGCCCGTCGAACACCAGTACACGATGACCGAGTCGCTCGACGAACTGGCCGAGAGCGCCGTCGATATCACCGACCACCCGCTGTTCGAGAACTACGAGAACGTCTCCGGCGAGAAGGCAAAGCGCCTCCTGACCGGCCCGGACCGCCCGATCCTGCGCGACCAGGACAACGCGATGTACTACCGGACCCACGGCGACTCGTACGGCATCGGCTCGTACAACCACGAGCCGATCGTGCCCGACCCGCAGGAGCTCGGGCGGAACGACCCGGACGGCGAGCAGGGGTCGGTCCACGAGTTCACGGAGTACCACCTCGAGAACGCGACCCACCCGGACCGGCCGGACAAGGCCCCGCGGCGGGCGAGCGACGAACTCATTCCGGCGACGGCCGGGAAGGAGCTCGAGCACAGGTACAACGGGATGTTCGCGGAGTCGCCGAACGGCCTCCCGGTTATGGGGCCGGTCCAGGAGTACGACGGGCTCTGGACCGCCGCGGCCATCTGGGTCACCCACGCCGGCGGCGCGGGCAAGGCGCTCGCGGAGTGGATGGTAAACGGGAGCCCGCGCCTCGACGACGGCCCGATCGACCTCGGCCACTGCGACGTCAACCGGTTCGACGACCACGAGGGGAGCTGGGAGTTCACCCGCGACATCGGCGGCGAGGAGTACCGCATCGTCTACAACGTCATGCACCCGAAGTGGGTGTGGACGGACACGCAACGCGACATCCGCCGGACGCCGATGCACCACAGCCACCTCGACGCGGGCGGGGAGATGTGGGCCGAGGCCGGCTGGGAGGCGCCACAGTGGTTCGACTCGAACGCCGACCTGCTCGCGCGGTACGGCGACCAGATACCGGAGCGCGACGAGTGGACCGGCACGTACTGGTCGCCGATCGAGGGCGCCGAGGCGCTCCACGTCCGGAACGCCGTCGGCCTCCACGACATGACGCCGTTCAACAAGATGGAGGTGGTCGGCCCGGAGGCGGGCGCGTTCGTCCAGCGACTCTGTACGAACGACATGGAGGTCGGCGTGGACGACGTGAAGTACACGCTGATGTGCAACGAGGCCGGCGGCGTCCGTGCCGACATCACCGTCACGCGAACCGGCGAGGACCGCTACCTCCTCCTGACTACCGGGCGCGAGGTGGGGAACAACCACGTCGCGTGGGTGCGCGAGCAGGCGCCCGATGGCGTCGTGGTGAACGACGTGACGAGCAGCCTCGCGGCGATGGTCTGTACCGGGCCGGACGCCCGAAACACCCTCTCGACGGTGGTCGACGCGGACCTCTCCGACGACGCCTTCCCCTTCTTCACGAGCGAGGAGACGTTCGTGCGGAACGTCCCCGTCCGGGCGCTCCGCGTCTCCTACGCCGGCGAGCTCGGCTGGGAGCTGTACACCCCCTCTGAGTACGGCGAGCAGCTGTGGGAGCACGTCATGGACGCCGGCGAGGAGTACGACATCCGCCCGTACGGCAACGGAGCGCTGAACGCCCTCCGCATCGAGAAGGGGTTCCGGCTGTGGGGCGCGGACCTCCACACCGAACACACGCCCCACGAGGCGGGGCTCGGGTGGGCGGTCGACCTCGACACCGACTTCGTCGGGAAGGAGGCGGTCGCGGCACAGGCCGACGGCGGGGAGCGTCGCCGCCAGGTCGCGTGTCTCACGCTCGACGACGAGGACGAGACGATCCTGCCGCACCGGCCGGTGCTCGACGGCGACGAGACGCTCGGTTACGTCCACAGCGCCGAGTACGGCTACAGCGTCGGGCGTTGTGTCGCCTACACCTACCTCCCGCCCGCGTACGCCGAGCCCGGAACCTCGGTCGAGGTGCTGTACGAGGGCGACCGGTACGCGGCGACGGTGCGCGAGGAGCCGCTCCTGTAGCCGTTCACACGACGTATCGGGTCGCTGTTAGGCTGTGTCGAGGTCGGGCGATTCACCCCCCCGCATCGGTGGTTTTACTTCCGTGTCAGGGCACCTCACTGAGAGATGAGTGACACGGGCCTTCCGTCGCGAGCGGAGACGGTCGTCGTCGGTGCCGGCGCGGTCGGTTGCAGCGTCGCCTACCACCTGACCGAACTGGGTGCCGAGGACGTCGTCGTCGTCGACCAGGGACCGCTCCCGGTGACGGGCGGGTCGTCGGTCCACGCGCCGGGGATCATGTTCCAGACGTCGCCGTCGAAGGTACAGACCAAGACCGCCTACTACACGAGCCGCCTCCTCTCGGACGCGGGCGTCTACGACGAGGTGGGCGGCATCGAGGTCGCCCGGAGCCAGAAGCGGATGGACTTCCTCCAGCGCCGCGTCGAGTGGGCGACATCGTACGGGCTGCCGGAGCCACAGCTCCTCTCCCCTGCCGAGGTGGCCGACCACATCCCGCTGGTCGACGAGGACGAGATCCTCGGCGGCTACTACTCGCCCACAGACGGCCGGGTCGACGGTATCGCCGCGCTCCAGTGGTATATAGAGCAGTCGACGGCCGAGTTCCACGGCGGCGTCGAGGTGACCGACATCGACACGGCGGGCGGCGAGGCGTCGGCGGTCGAGACCGACCGGGGCCGGATCGACTGCGACCGGGTCGTGATGGCGACGAACAACTGGGGCTACCAGACCGGCCAGCTGGTCGGCGTCGACCTCCCCATCGCGCCCGTCGAACACCAGTACGTCGTCACCGAACCGCTCGACGAGCTGGCCGACGCCGGGTCGAACGTCGGGGCCAACACCGAGGGGCTGGAGGTGCCCGGCAACCGCGACATCCAGGAGTACATGAGCGAGGGCCCTCACCAGCCGGTCGGCCGCGACCAGGACAACTCGCTCTACTTCCGGACCCACGGGGACGCCCTCGGGATGGGGTCGTACAACCACGAGACGCTCTCGGTAGACCCCACCGCGATGGGGAAAAACGACGAGGACCGGCAGGCGTCGGTCCGGGGGTTCACAGAGCGGCACTGGACGAAACCGACCCACCCGAACCGCGAGAAGTCCGCGAAGCAGGCGTTCGACGAGCTGTTGCCCGCGAGCGCGGACGCGGAGTACGCCGCGACCGAGAACGGCATCTTCGTGTTCACGCCCGACGGGATGCCCGCTGTCGGGGAGACGAACGCCGTGGACGACCTCTGGTCGGCGCTCGCGGTCTGGTGGACCCACTCCGGGGGCTACGGCCGCATCCTCGCGGAGTGGATGGAGAACGGCGTCCCGCGGCTCCCCTCCGGAACGGTGGACACCGGCGGGGTCCACGTCCGCCGGTTCGAGCCCCACGCCGGCGAGCCGGACTACTTCGTCGACCGCGGCGCCACGCGCTACGAGCAGGTGTACAGCATCGTCGAGCCGCGCTGGCAGCCCGACGACCACCGTGGGCTCCGGACCAGCCCGTTCTACGACCACCAGGCCGACCTCGGCGCGGAGTTCTACCAGGGCGGCGGCTGGGAGACCCCGCAGTGGTACGAACACAACGCGGACCTGGTCGCGGAGTACGAGGACCAGATCCCCGAACAGGACGGCTGGGAGTCGATCAACCGCACGCCGGTCACGGGTGCCGAACATCTCCACACCCGCGAGCAGGTGTCGATGTTCGACATGACCTCCTTCTCCTCCATCGAGGTCTCCGGCGACGGGGCGACCGACTACCTTCAGCGGGTCTGTACGAACGACGTCGACGTGGAGCCGGGACGGGTGCGCTACTCGCTCCTCCTGAACGAGGGCGGGGGGATCCTCGCGGACGTGACGGTCGTCCGCCTCGGGCCAGAGGAGTACGTGGTGACCACCGGCGGGGGGAACTCGCCGGGGATCCACGGCGGCTGGCTCGAGGACCACGCGCCGCCGACCGTCGCCGTCGACGTCCAGGAGGGCGCGCGCTCGACGATCGGGCTGTGGGGTCCGAACGCCCGGCTCCTCCTCCAGCGACTCACCGACGCCGACGTCACCAACGACGGGTTCCCGTACTTCCGGGCGAAACAGATCTACGTCGGCGACGTGCCGGCCCTCGCGCTCCGGGTGTCGTACGTCGGCGAACTCGGCTGGGAGCTGTGGACGCCGGTCGAGTACGGCCGGCGGCTCTGGGAGCGGCTCTGGGAGGCGGGCCAGGACCTCGGCGTCCGGCCGATGGGCGGCGCCGCGCTCGAGTCGATGCGGCTGGAGAAGGGTTACCGGCTCTGGGGTACGGACATCGACACGGACGCGAACCCGTACGAGGCCGGCCTCGGCTTCGCCGTCGACCTCGACACCGACTTCGTCGGGAAGGCGGCGCTGGAGACGGCGCGCGCCGAGGGGGTCGACAGCCGGATCACGCCGCTGACGCTCGACGACTCGACGGATATCCTCTCGACGGGCCGGCCCGTCCTCGTCGACGGCGAGGCGGTCGGCTACGTCCAGGCGGCGGACTTCGGCTACTCGATCGGCGAGTCGATCGCGTACACCTACGTCCCGAGCGAGTACGCCGAAGCCGGGACCGCGGTCGAGGTGCTGTGCGAGGGCGACCGGTACGACGCCACCGTGCGCGACGAACCGCTGTTCGACCCGGGCCGGGAGAAGATCGCCAGATGAGGTCCCGGAGGCGCGACCCGACCCCATGACCCACGACCTCCCCGTCGACTACGCCGACGTCGAACGGGCCCGCGAACGGCTCGTCGACGAGGTGGCGAAGCCGACGCCGGTCGAGCAGAGCACGTCGCTCGGCGCGCGGATCGACGCCGAGGCCTACCTGAAGCTCGAACACCTCCAGTGGACGGGCTCGTTCAAGACGCGGGGGGCGTACAACAAGATCGTCCAGGACGTCGAGCGGGGCGTCGACGAGTTCGTAGCCGCGAGCGCGGGCAACCACGCACAGGGCGTCGCGTTCGCCGCGACCCAGTGTGGCGCCGAATCGACCGTCGTCATGCCGGAGAACGCGCCGCAGGCGAAGGTCGACGCGACGCGGGGCTACGGCGGGTCGGTCGAACTCGTCGGGCAGAACTTCCAGGAGGCGCTCTCGCACGCCCAGTCAGTCGCCGAGGAGAACGGCGCCGAGTTCGTCCACGCCTACGACGACCTCGACATCATCGCCGGGCAGGGGACGCTCGGGATCGAGATGTACCACGACAACCCCGACGTAGACACCGTAGTCGTACCGATCGGCGGCGGCGGCCTGATCAGTGGCGTCTCGACGGCGATCAAGCACCTCTCGCCGGAGACACGGGTGATCGGGGTCCAGGCGACCGGGGCCGAGACGGTCCACGAGAGCCTCGACAAGGGGTTTCCGGTGACGCTCGACGACGTGAACACCATCGCGGACGGGATCGCGACCGGCGGCATCTCCGAGACGACGTTCCAGATCATCCAGGAACACGTCGACGAGGTCGTCACCGTCTCGGACACGGAGATCGCGACCGCGATCCTGTTCCTGATGGAGCGGGCGAAGCAGGTTGTCGAGGGCGCGGCCGCCGCGTCCGTTGCCGCGGTCCTCCAGGACGACGTGGACGTGTCCGGGGAGACGGTGATGCCGCTGCTCTGTGGCGGGAACCTCGATATGACACAGCTCCAGACGGTGCTGGTCCACGCCCTGACGCGCCGCCAGAAGATCCTGCGGCTCAAGATCCGGATCGACGACCGGCCCGGGAAGATGCAGCACATCTCGGGGATCATCGCCGAGAAGGGTGCGAACATCCACGACGTGCGCCACGATCGGTCGGTCGAGGACCTGGAGATCGGACAGGCCGACCTCGTCTTTCGCGTGGAGGCGAGCGGCGTCGAGCACGCCCGGTCGATCATCGAGGCGGTCGAGGCGGCGGGCTACCCGGTCGAGAACCTCGCCGTGAGTCGCTGAAGCCGGGGAACACTTTTGCAATTCGCCCGACCTTGACTGCGTGGACGACGACATGTACGAAACCATTCTGATCCCGTACGACGGGAGCGACGAGGGCGACATGGGCGCGCGGCACGGCATCGAACTCGCGGCGGCGCTCGGTGCCACCGTCCACGTGCTGTACGTGATCGACCTCCCCGGTGCGCCGCGGGCGCTCTCGATCCGGGACGACGAGGAACAGATGCGAAAGGAGTACAACGACTACGCCGACAGAATACTCGACGAGATGGGCGAGGTGGCGGCCGACTACGGCGTCGACGCCGTCGGCGTGAGACGGAGCGGCAGCCCGAGCGAAGAGATAGTCGAGTACGCCGAAGAGGAAGGGATCGACGCCATCGTGATGGGCACCGGCTTCCGCGGGAAGATTGGCACGCTCCTCGGCGGCACCGCAGACAAGGTGGTCCGGACCGCGACGGTGCCGGTCCTCACGAAGCGGAAGAACGTCGAGGACATTCCGTCGCGGTAGGGCGGTCAGTCCTCGATCAGGTACGTCTCGCGGACGTAGATCACGAGCGCCGCGCTCAGGAAGCTGAAGCCGGCGAGGCGGAAGTCACGAGCGGTCATCGCCAGCAGTGCGACCCCGAACAGCACGGCGGCGAAGAGGGCCGCCCCCGTGGCGGGCAGGTTTGCCATGGGACAGGTAGCCCCGTCGTCCCGTTAATACCCCTCGGGCCGTCTGCCGGCGAACCACAGACTGTAGATATAGTGATAGGTCGTGGACGCACCGGCGGCCCGTCCTGGGCTGCACCGTGTGAAACGACGTGAGAGGCGCGCGCCATGCCGATATTGGCGAATATTTATGCGGAAGTAGCGATTCGTGTGTCGTGGGGTAACACACCGACGGGGGAGACGATCCGGCGACCCCGCGTCGAGAAGTAGCCGAAAACCGGATTCAACAATGTACGAACCACGAACGCGACGGTTGACGGAGGTACAGTATGGCACCGGACGCTGACGAGGTAACGGGCGAGATGTCCGACGGGCTCCAGGTCGAGCTGTTCCACCCCGACTCCGACCGGGAGCCGGGCGACACAAACATCGAGCGGTGGGGGTTCGACGTCCACCCGATCGTCTTCCCCGTCGCGCTATTACTCATCGGGGCGTTCATCGCGCTCACGATCTTGGGGCCGGAATTCGGACTCAACGTTGCCGCGGGCTATAATTGGCTGTTCGAGACGATCGGACAGACGTTCGGCTGGTTCTACCTGCTCGCGGTGAACGTCTTCATCGTCGTGCTCCTGTACTTCGCGTTCAGCAAGTACGGGAGCATCAAGATCGGCGGCGTCCAGGCAGAGAAGGAGTTCAGCGACTTCTCGTGGATGGCGATGCTGTTCAGCGCTGGCATGGGGATCGGCCTCATGTTCTTCAGCGTCACGGAGCCGATGTTCTACCTCAACACCCCGCCGTCCTTCTTCGGGGCCGAGGCGGGCACCGGCGCAGCGGGAACCGCCGCGCTGGCCCAGACGTTCTTCCACTGGGGCTTCCACCCGTGGGCGGTCTACGGGCTGGTCGGCCTCGGGCTGGCGTTCTTCTCGTTCAACCGCGGGCTGCCGCTGACGTTCCGGTCGATCTTCTGGCCCCTGCTCGGCGACCGGATCTACGGCTGGCCCGGCCACGTCATCGACCTCGTGACCGTGTTCGCGACGCTGTTCGGCCTGGCGACGTCGCTGGGCCTCGGCGTCGCACAGGTCAACAGCGGGCTCTCATACGTGTTCGGACCCGAGATGCTCGGCGTGATGAACATCCCGACCGGCGTCGTGCCGCAGGTGGTGCTCATCGCCTTCATTACGGCCATCGCGACGCTCTCGGTCGCGGCGGGCCTCGACGGCGGCGTCAAGCGCCTGAGCACCCTCAACCTCTACCTGATGCTCGCGCTGCTGGGGTTCGTCATCATCGTCGGCCCGACGGTGTTCATTTTCGGCGCCTGGGTCGAGGGGCTGGGCGCGTACTTCCAGAACATCCTCGGCCTCGGCTTCTTCACCGGGACAATGGGTCCCGCAGAGAACGCCACCCCGACCGCGTGGACTATCTTCTACTGGGGCTGGTGGATCGCGTGGTCGCCGTTCGTCGGGATGTTCATCGCACGCATCTCGAAGGGGCGCTCCGTCCGGGAGTTCGTCCTCGGCGTCCTCTTCCTCCCGTCGATGTTCTCGACCATCTGGCTGTCCGCCTTCGGCGGCACTGCACTCTCGATGGCCATCGGCGGCGGTACCGTCCAGTCGGCGTACTCCAGCCTGGGGTACGGCAGCTTCGAGACGCTCGGGATGTTCGTCATGCTGAACCAGTTGCCGCTCGGCGTCATTTCCGGCCTGCTCGCGACGCTCCTCGTGGTCACTTTCTTTGTCACGTCGTCCGACTCCGGGTCGCTGGTCATCGACCACCTGACCTCGGGCGGCAAGCACGACGTGCCGAAGACCCAGCGCATCTTCTGGGCCGTCACCGAGGGCGGCGTCGCGGCGGTCCTACTGCTCGGCGGCGGGCTGACGGCGCTCCAGACGGCGGCGATCACCACCGGACTCCCGTTCGCGGCGATACTCACGCTCATGTGTTACACCGTCTACCTCGGGCTCGACAACGAGTACGAGATCCTCGAATCGGAGGCGTTCGCGGACCGGATCGAGGACCTCACCTCTGAGGAAGACGTCACCATCGCCACCAGCGGCGACGAGATGGTGACCGATATCTCCAGCGACGACGCGGCGGGCAGTAGCGACTGACGGCGGGTCGTCCTTTCTTTCGGGTCATCGCCCCGTTCAGTAGTACTTCCACTCGTCGGACGAGTCGCCGCGCTCGGCACCCTCGTCCTCGGTTTCGTCGGGCCACTCAACGCCGTCGCCGACGAGTTCCCGGTACGCGTAGGCGCCCATGGCGACGAGGGCGAGCACGAACACGAGGGTCCCGGCGAGGACCGCGGCCTGTGCGACGGAGCCGAGCAGCCCGTCGCCGACCAGCTGGAGAGGGAACATCGCGTCGATAGAGGTGCGCCGAGTCAAAGAGCGTTACCCGGACTCATCCCGCCTCGGTGGCGACTGTCCGGTCCCCGTGGATGTAGTGGCGGGTCGGACTCCCGAGCCCAACGGCCGAGAGGAGCGCCCACGCGGCTAGCGCGGGGAGCGTCGACAGCACGAGCCACGGGAGCGCGCTCAGGACGGCGCCAACGAGCGCCCCGAGCAGCGGCCGGCGGGCGCCCTCAACCTCCGTGAGGTATACCCCGAGGACGAGGTAGCCGAACGCCGAGAGCGCCACGAGCGCCGCGCCGCCGACGAGTTCGCCAACCGTCCGCAGGACGGTCCCGCTCGCGCCAAGACGGGCGACCTGCGTCAGGCCGTAGGCGGCGATAACCACGACAAGCACGAACGCGACCACGCCGTAGACCACCGCGACCGGTGACCCATCGACGGTGCGGTCGACCGCCCGGTCGACCATCGGGCCGCGCCAGCGCAGGAACGCCACCCCGGCGAGCAGGACGACCGCGAACGACAGGACGCTCCGGACCGGGGCGGACAGCTCAGCGACCCCCAACTGGATCGGGAGCGCGACAGGCACCGTGGAGATCATACAGTCATCTCAACGGGCGGCATCAAAAGGCTTCGAGCGGGCGAGTGACTTATGTCTCCGCGACCGTCTTCTTTGGTACTGTGTCGAGCTGGCTCCGGACACTCGTCCGCGTGACGAAGGGGGCCGCGAGACGGTTCGTCGCACCGCTCCGGCGGGGTGACGGACCGAATAAGTTTCGACTGTCGGCGATGGACACCGCGACGACCACGCACGACGGCGACAGCGGCTGGGCGAAGCGCCCGCCGGCGATCGTCGGCTGTCCACAGTGTGACAGCAACGTACTCCAGCACCACGCCTTCGACGATATCGACTGCCCGCGCTGCGTCGCTGAGTTCGGCTACGAGGAGTTCCCGACGCTCGAGCTCCGGTCGCTCACCTGCCCGGTCTGTCGCAGCGAGATGAGCTACGGCCAGCGCCACCCAGAGGTGCTCGACATCGTCGAGTGGGCGACGTGCAACAGCTGTCGCTACCACTGGGAGTTCAGACACTCGTACACCGATATCGACCGCGTGCCGTCCGAGGTCGGTATCGACGACCTGCGGGGCGCAGATTCGCCCGAGCGCGCGGACTGACAGCTGACTACCGTCGCGTCTCCCGCGCCGCCTCGACGGTCCGGACGACCGCGGCGTTCTCGGCGACATCGTGGACGCGAACCACGTCAGCGCCGCGTTCGGCGGCCATCGCCGTGGCCGCGAGCGTCGGCGGCAGACGCTCGTCGCTCGCTGCGCCCGCGTTCGCGAACATCGACTTGTGGGAGTGCCCGACCATCACCGGACAGCCGAGCGCGCGGAACTCGCCGATCCGGTCGACGAGTTCGAGCGACTCGGCGGCGCTCTTGCCGAACCCACAGCCCGGGTCGACGACGATCCGCTCGCGGTCGATCCCCGCTCG
This sequence comes from Haloferacaceae archaeon, assembly GCA_036626375.1. Lineage (GTDB taxonomy): Archaea > Halobacteriota > Halobacteria > Halobacteriales > Haloferacaceae > A07HB70. The sequence goes on along the minus strand of JAZKRX010000016.1, from coordinate 15,909 downwards.
CTCGGCGTGGAGGACCTGTTCCGAGAGCTCCGCGAGCACGTCGTCGACCACGTCGTCGTAGGTCACTGACTGGTCGGGGTCGACCGGCGCAGAGAGGCTATGCATCAGGACCAGCCGCGCGTCGTGGTCGGCGACCACGAACCGCATCTCGGGATCCGACAGTCCCGAGACGTCGTTGACCACGTCGGCTCCCGCCTCGAGCGCCGCTTCCGCGACCGCCGCCTTCCGGGTGTCGACCGAGACGGCGGCGTTGAGGTCAGAGACCGCCTCGATCACCGGGGCGACGCGCGCGATCTCCTCCTCGACCGGCACCGGGTCGGCGCCGGGGCGGGTGCTCTCGCCGCCCACGTCGACGACGTCGGCGCCGGCGGCGACCATCTCCTCGGCGCGAGCGACTGCGGCGTCGAGACGGTCGTACTCGCCGCCGTCGTGGAAGCTGTCGGGCGTGACGTTGAGGATGCCCATCACCGCCGTCCCGGCGTCGGCGCCGAACCGGTCGTGGTCGGGGTCGGCGACGCTCTCGGCGATCTGGCGCGCGACGTGCGAGTCGTCGCCGTCGGCGACAGCGCGGATCTGCGGGACCGTTCCGGAGAGTACCGTCGCGACGAAGTCGCCGGGAGCGCCGGCAGTCGACCGGAGGCAGGTGCCGCCGGCGGCGTCGAACCGCTCGGCGATCCGGTCGGCCTGGGCGGCCCGGAGGTGGGTCGCGACGACCCGGTGGTCGACGTTGCCGGCGGTCGCGTCGGGGAACACCGCGCCCGAGAGCGCGGCGGCGCCGGGGTTCGCGTCCCGGCCGCGGTCCTTGGGGACGACGAGCCGCGACCAGCGGTCTCTGGCCTCCGCAACGGCGTAGAGCGAGCCGGCGACGAGCACGAAGTCGTCGGGGCCGGCGGCGTCGAGCACGCGGTCCAGCGCCGCGGGGACGGCCTCGAGGCGCTGGACCGTCGACGCGTGGCCGTCGAAGGCCGCCGCGAGCGTCGCGGTGTCGGCCGCGCGGTCGACCTCCGGGCGCGTGACGTACGCCGTCTCGACCGGCGGGAACTCCGCGACCATCCCGTCGTGGTCCTTGTCCGACATCGCCCCGAAGACGACGTGGAGCGCGTCGTAGTCGTAGCGCGCGAGCAGCCGTCCGACGGTCGCCATCGCGCCGGGGTTGTGCGACCCGTCGAGGACGACCATCGGGTCGCGTTCGACGACCTCGAACCGGCCGGGCCACGTCGCTCGGCGGAGTCCGTCGGCGACCGTCTCCGAGTCGACCCCGGCGACCTGCCGCGCGAGCGTCGCGGCGACCCCGGCGTTCGTGGCCTGGTGCTGGCCGAGGAGGGGGAGTCGGGTCTCGACGGACCAGTCCGCCGCGTCGAGCGACACTGCACACTCCACCTCGTCGACGATGCCGTGCTCCTCGGCGACGACGTCCGGCGGGGGGTCGGCGTCCGCGGGCCCGACCGTCACGGCGTCCGCGACAGACCGGACCGCGTCGAGCGCGGGGCCGGTCGCGCCGGTGACCAGCGGCGCGCCGTCGGGCGCGACCTGTGCCTTGTCGCGGGCGATCTCTTCGACGGTGTCGCCGAGGAGGTCGGTGTGTTCCAGGCTGACGCTCGTGACCGCGCTCGCGACGGGGTCGACCGCGCTGGTCGCGTCGTACCGGCCGCCGATGCCGACCTCCAGCACCGCGACGTCAACGTCACTCGCGGCGAAGGCGTCGAGCGCGACCGCGGTCAGCGCCTCGAACTGGGTCGGCTCGTCGTCGTCCGCGCGGAGCCGGTCGAGCGAGGGAGCGAGCGACGCGACCGACGCCGCGAGCTGTGCCTTCGAGAGGCGTCGGCCGTCGATCCGAACCTGCTCTCTGAGGTCGTTGAGCTTCGGCGACGTGAACAGTCCGACGCTCAGCCCGGCCGAGCAGAGCACGCGCTCCAGCATCCACGCGGTACTCCCCTTGCCGTTGGAGCCGGCGACCTGCACGCAGTCGAACTCCTCGTGGGGGTCGCCGAGGCCGGCGAGCATCCGGGTCGTCGTCTCGACCCCGAGCTTCGGTCGCCGGTGCTGGAGCGACTGCAGGAGGTCGGTCGCCTCGTGGTATTGCACATCGTTTCCCCCGGCGGGGACGGCATGAAGCTGTCGACAAGGGGGAGAGCGCCCGTACGGGACGAACCTCGTCGTCTCGGATCGTCTACACGACGAGCGAGAGCCGGCACAATCTCTCCGGACGGAGTCAGGTACGCAAACTTTCTTGCGCCGTCTCGCAGGAGGTGTTTCCCATGTCCTCACCCGACGAGACACAGGAGCCGATCCCGACAGACTACGACATCGCACAGGCGACCGAGATGGAGCCGATCTGGGAGCTGGTCGAGCCGTGGGGACTCGGCCTCGACGACCTCCAGTACTTCGGCTCGTACACCGCGAAGGTCAAACACCACGCGATCGAGCGCCTGCGAGAGCAGGCCGAGGAGCGCGAGAACAACCTCGTCCTCGTGACGGGGATGACCCCGACGCCGAAGGGCGAGGGGAAGACGGTGACGACGGTGGGGCTGGGCCAGACGCTCAACCACCTCGGCGAGGAGGCGATGATCGCCATCCGCGAGCCGTCGCTCGGCCCGGTGTTCGGCGTGAAAGGCGGCGCGGCCGGCGGCGGGCGCTCGCAGGTGCTGCCGATGGAGGACATCAACCTCCACTTCACGGGCGACCTCCACGCGCTGACGGCGGCGCACAACCTCATCGCGGCGATGCTCGACGCCCGACTCTCGCAGGGTAACGACCTCGACATCGACATCAACGACGTCGCGTGGAAGCGTTCGCTCGACATGAACGACCGCGCGCTGCGCCAGACGGTCGTCGGCCTCGGCGGAAAGACGGGCGGGACGCCCCGCGAAGACGGGTTCAAGCTGACTGCCGCCTCGGAGCTGATGGCGGTACTCTGTCTCGCGGACGGCCTGCAGGACCTCAAGGAGCGCATCGCCCGGATCATCGTCGCCTACGACGAGGCCGGCGACCCGATCACCGTCGACGACATCGAGGCGACCGGCCCGGTGACGATGCTGCTCCGCGACGCGATCAAGCCGAACGTCGTCCAGACCATCGAGGGGACGCCCGCGTTCGTCCACGGCGGCCCGTTCGCGAACATCGCCCACGGGACGAACTCGCTCATCGCGGACAAGGCCGCCTTCGGAATGGGCGACTACCTCGTCACCGAGGCCGGCTTCGGCTCCGACCTCGGGGCCGAGAAGTTCATGAACATCGTCTGCCGGCTGGGCGACATGACGCCGAACGCGGTCGTCCTCGTCGCCTCGGTCCGGGCGCTCCAGTACCACGGCAACGAGCAGTGGCCGGTCGACTACGACGAGATCGACGAGTCGGGCGTCGACGCGGTCCGGGCCGGCTTCCCGAACCTCGACAAGCACGTCCGGAACCTCCAGCAGTTCGGCGTGCCGGTCGTCGTCGCGGTCAACCGCTTCCCTGACGACTCCGACGACGAGGTGCGGGCGGTACTCGACCACTGTCGCGACGACCTCGGCGTCCGCGCGGCCGAGTCCGAGGTGTTCGAGAAGGGCAGCGAAGGCGGCGAGGCCCTCGGCGAGAACGTCCTCGCGGCCGTCGAGGAGGGCGACGAGGACGACTTTACCTACCTCTACGAGGACGAGGCGTCGATCACGGAGAAGATCGAGACGGTCGCGACCGAGATCTACGGCGCCGACGGTGTGAAGTTCACCGGCGGAGCGCTCGACGACATCGAGCGGATGGAAGACCTGGGCTTCGGCGACCAGCCGGTCTGTATGTCGAAGACGTTCCACTCGCTGAGCGACGACGCGAGCAAGAAGGGCGCCCCGACGGGCTGGGAACTGGAGATCAGCGAGGTCTACCCCTCGGCCGGCGCCGGCTTCCTCGTCGCGCTCACCGCCGACGCGCTGACGATGCCCGGCCTCCCGCAGCGGCCCGCCGCGGCTGACATGGATATCGATGGCGACGGCAACATCACGGGGCTGTTCTGACCACGGTCCCGAGACCGTGCCCGACAGGTTCGCTGTCGTCGACCCCGACAACGCTGCGGAAGAGTCGTTTCCAGAGTCCGGGATCCGGCACCGGAAGCTCACCGCGGCGCTCGGCTGTACGGAGACCCGGGTTAACACGGTGACGCTCGCGCCCGGCGAGGCGACGGCGCCCCACGCCCACGAACGGCAGGAAGAGGTGTACGTCGCCCTCGACGGCGGCCACGTCCGGATCGACGGCACCCACCACGAGGTGCCGCCCGGCGGCGTCGTGCGCGTCGGCCCCGACCCGGTCCGGAGCGTCAGCAACGAGTCGAGCGAGGACCAGCGGTGGGTGATGCTCGGCGCGCCGCCAGTCGGGACGGTCGAGGACTTCGGCGAGTACCGGGTCCCCGACGGCTGACCCCCAGGCAACGCTTTTTTCCGTTCCGGCGCGACGAGCCACGATGGTCGAGTGGCCGTGGCGCCGCGGCGCGGACGAAGCCGACGGAGTCGGGGACGAGGACGAGACAGCGGACGAGGCCGACCACCCGGAGGCGCTCGTCGTCTGTGCCTTCCAGGACGGCACGATCGCCGTCTACGAGGACCGGGTGGTCGTCGAGCGCCCGGGGCGCTCGCGGTTCGACGACGTCTCGATCCCGTTCGCGGAGGTGGTCGGAGTCGACTACGACGAGGGGATCACGATCGGCTACCTCCAGGTCGAACGCGCCGGCGTGGCCCCGGATCCGGGCGGCCTCATGTCCGACCCGGTCAACGAGCGGACCGTCCACTTCGGGCGCGGGAACCGGGAGTGTGCCCGCCGCGCCAGGGACGCGACGCTGGAGCGGGCAGGCGGGTGAGACGCGACGCCTGGAGCGGGCGGGCGAGCGGTGAGCGACGCCGGCTACTCGACGGCCGCGATCGCCTCGATCTCGAGCGCCGCTCCCTTCGGGACCGACCCGACCTCTATCGCGCTGCGGGCCGGCGGCTCCGCGTCGAAGTAGCCGCCGTAGGTCTCGTTCATCTCGTCGAAGTCGTCGATGTCGTCGAGGTAGATGGTGAGCTTCAGCGCGTCCGAGAGCCCGAGCCCTTCCGACTCGAGGATGGCCGCGACGTTGTCGAGACACTGCGCGGTCTGTTCTGCGACCGGGGCGTCGTCGAGGAGTTCGCCGTCGGGCGTCAGCGGGAGCTGTCCCGCGGTGAACACGAGGTCGCCGTTCGTCGTCGCCTGACTGTACGCTCCGACCGCCGCCGGCGCGTCGTCGGTGCTGATGGTGCGTTTCACGGGGCGACAGACTCGTGGAATCGGATTAAATCCCGGCCCCACCCCCGGCAACTATTTCCTCGTCCGGCGCGACTCGCCGGGAGTGGCCGACGGCACCGACAGGGCGACCGGCCCGGGGAGCGAGGCGATAGAGACGGTGTTCTACCCGCGGGACCGTGTCAGGCTGGTCGACTGGCAGCGGGTCTCGGGCGCGAAGCCGGCGGTGGTGCTCGTCGGCGTCGTGATGTTGCTCGCCTTCGTCACGGGGCTCTCGAACCTGAGCAGCGAGACCCTGCCCCTCGACGGGCCGCTCGCGGCGGCGCTGCCCGGCGCGGCAGCGTTCGCGCGGTTTTCGGGCGTCCTGTTCGCGTTCGTACTCGGTCTCGTGACCGTCGGCCTGCGGCGGCGAAAGCGGCTCGCGTGGCAGGCCGCGACCGTCCTGCTCCCCGCGCTCGCACTCCTGCCGCTGACCACGTTCCAGAACACCGACATCCCACTCCTGCTCGCGGCCGTCCTCTCCGTTCCCATGCTCGTGCGGAACCGGGAGAGCTTCGACCAGAGCATCGAGCTCGAACCCTTGCAGACCGCTTCGCTCTCGGCCTTTCTCGCCGTCGGTCTGTACGGCACGGTGGGCGCGTACGCCCTGCGGAGCCAGTTCGCCGAACTCGACTCGTGGGGCGACGCCGTCTACTACGTCATCGTCACGATCGCGACCGTCGGGTACGGCGACGTGACGCCCACGAGCCCCGTTGCGCGGTGGTTCTCGCTCTCGGTCATCCTGTTCGGGACCGGCGCGTTCACCATCGCGGTCGGGGCGCTCGTCGGGCCGGCCATCGAGTCGCGGATGGCGGCCGCCTTCGGAAACATGACCGCATCGGAACTCACGCTGCTCGAGGACCACGTCGTGGTCCTCGGCCACGGCGACGTCACGGAACCGCTCTTAGATACCATCGCGGACGAGACGGACCTCGTCGTCGTCACCCCCGACGCGGACGCCGCCGCGGCGCTCGACGACGCGTCGGTGAACGTCCTCACCGGCGACCCGGCGGACGAGTCGGTGCTCGGGGACGCGCGTGTCGACGCGGCCAGCGGCGTCGTCGTCGGGAGTGACGACGACGCGCGGGACGTCCTGGCCGTCATCGCGGCGAAGTCCGTCGCGCCCGACGTCCGGGTCGTCGCGCTCGCGAACGAAGGCAAACACGTCGAGAAGCTCCGGTCGGTCGGTGCCGAGGAGGTCATCGACCTGCGGACGATCGGGGGACGGCTCCTCGGCGAGTCGGTGCTCGACGAGGAGGCGACGACCGACCCGTTCGCGGAGGAGTGACCGCCTCGTCGGCCCCGACGAACTATACGTGTGTGACACACACAGGCGCGCATGGCAACGGTCGAGGACGGCGAGACGGACGTCCCTGGCGCCCTGTTGACGCTGTGTGCGGTCTCCGGCGCCGTCGTCTGTGCCGGCTTTTTCTTCCCTGACTTCGTCGGCGACGCCGTCTCCGGGGTGACGTGGCTCGCCGTCGCGCTGGTCTTTTTCACCTCCGGGCTCGGCTACCTCGCGGTCCTCCCGGGCGAGACGGAGTCGGGGGAATCGCTCCTGTTCCGGGCGCGGCGGACGGGGCTGGTCGGGACGTTCCGGGCGTTCGTCGGCGTCCACGACCCGGTCGTGGTCGCCCCGCCGCTCGTCGTGTTCGCCGGGTTCGTCGCCGCACAGGTCGCCCTCCCGGCGGCGACGGCGACGGCGATCGACGCCGCCTCGGGGGCGGTGCTGCGCGAGTTCGGCCCCTTCTTTCTCGGGAGCGTGCTGGTCGCGGTCGGCTACTGCGTCTTCTTGCTCCTCGGGCCGTGGGGGGACGTCCGCCTCGGCGGCCCTGACGCCGAGCCGAGCTACACGTACCCGACGTACGTCACGCTCGTGTTCACTGCGGGTATCGCCGCCGGCATCGTGTTCTGGGGACCGGCAGAGTCGCTCGTCCACTACCGGACGCCCCCGCCGTACTTCGGCGCCGCGCCGGCGTCCGCCGCGGCCGTCAACGGAGCGCTCACCTACGCGCTGTTCCACTGGGGGCTCTCGGCGTGGAGCGCGTACGCCGTCATCGGGGTCCCGACCGCGTACTACGTCTTCGAGCGCGGCGCGCCGCTCCGGGTGTCGGCCATCCTGACGCCCCTCTTCGGGCCCGACGGACTGGACGCGCTGCCAGCGCGGCTGGTCGACACGCTGGCGGTGTTCGCCACCGTCGGGGGGATCGCCACCTCCGTCGCGCTGGTGAGCCAGCAGTTTCTCGCCGGCATCGGCTTCCAGTGGGGCGTGACGACCGGCGACCTCGGGCCCGTGCTGTTCGTCGGCGGTCTGACGTTCGTCTTCGTCCTCTCCGCCGTCACCGGCGTCCACCGCGGCATCCGCCGGCTCGCGGGGTTCAACATCGCGCTCTTCGGCCTGTTCGCTCTCCTCCTGGTCGCGGTCGCCCCGCGGGCGTTCGTTCTCGACCGGGGCGCGGCGGCGCTCGGGAGCTACGTCGTCGATTTCCTGCCGCTCTCCGTCTACGTCGGCGGCGAGTGGGTCGCGAACTGGACCGTCTGGAACTGGTCGTGGTGGTTCTCGTGGGCGCCCTTCGCCGGACTGTTCCTCGCCGCGCTCTCTCGCGGACGGCGGATCCGGACGGTCGTGTTCACGACCGTCGTCGCCACCTCGGCGGCGACGATGGCGTGGTTCCTGCTCCTCGGCGGGACGGCGCTCTCGGTTCAGCGGAGCGGCGCGGCGGACATCCTCGCCGCCGCGGGGGGCGGCGGCGTCGAGACGGTCGCCGGCTTCCGGCTGTTCGCCGCGCTCCCGCTCGGACAGCTGCTCACCTTCCTCTTTCTCGCTCTCATCGTCGTCTTCATCGCCACCTCGGCGGACACGTCGACGCTCGTCACGTCGGTGCTGGCGACCAGGCAGGGGGTCGCGCCGTCGACCGGGAGCGTCGTCTTCTGGGGCGCCTTCCAGGGCGTCGTCGCCGTCTCGCTCCTGCTCGTCGGAGGGGGAGAGAGCCTGCAGGCGCTGGCGGTGCTCACCGGCGGTCCCTTCGCGGTCCTGTCGCTCGTCGCGCTCGTCGGCCTGACGCTCTCGCTGTACCGCCGCGAGCGGGGCGAAGGCCACCGGTCTATCCTCAGACGGGTCGTCGACCGGCTGCCGACGATCCAGACCCACCACGACGTCGACCCGCCGGAGAAGTGAGGCGCGGGGGACGAGCGGCGGACGGCCGTCAGCGCTCGTTTCGGACAGCCGCGAGGTCTTCGCGCGTGTCCACGTCCCGCCGGACGCCGGGGTCGCCCGTCTCGACCAGCGCCGAGTCCGCGCCCGAGCGGAGGAGCTCTCGCCCGCCGACGTCGCCCTCGACGCCCGCGAGCGCTGGGAAGTGCGACGCGTCGAAGAGGACGGGGTTGCCCCGAACGCCCTCGTGTGCGGCCGCGAGCGCCGACCCCCGGCCGGCGCGGTGGGCGGCGACGAGCAGTCGGACCGTCTCGGGCGCCACCGCCGGCATGTCCCCGAGGGCGAACACGGCGGCGTCGACGGTCTCCGGGTCGAGCGTCTCGACCGCGGCCCGGACGCTCGTGGACTGTCCCGCAGCGTAGTCTGGGTTCTCGACGACGGCGAACCCGAGTCCATCGAGCGCGGCCCGCACCCTGTCGGCCTCGTGGCCCACGACGGCGACCAGCGGGTCGAGCCCCGCGTCGGCGAGCGTCCGGGCGGCGCGGCGGACCAGAGGGTCGCCCGCGACCTCGGCGAGGAGCTTGTTCCGCTCGCCGAACCGAGCGCTCGTCCCGGCGGCGAGGAGGACGCCCGCGACGCACGTCTCGGGGCGGTCGGCCGCCGCGAACGGCGGCGCGACGACCGGGAACTCGTCGTCCGTCGGCGTCATTCGACGACGGGGTACGGGACCACGTCGACCGTCTCGCCCGCCGAGAGGCCGGACTCGGTCACGACGAGCCCGTCTGCACGCGTCGCGCGCGTGCTCGAGGAGAGAACGCTCGGGTCGAACGTCTCGTCGTAGACGGGGAGCGGCGAGTCGACGTGCCCGAGGGGACGGGCCTCGCCGTCGACGAGGACCACAGGGACGGCGTACTCGAAGCCCTCGGGACCGACCCCGAGGTCCGTCGAGAACGTCGCCGGAACCGTCGAGAGGGGGACCTCCCCGACGAAGAGGGGGCGCGCAACGAGCGTCGTGGTCGTGTGAGCGCCCACGGGCTTGCCTGGAACCGCGACGGCGACCGCGTCGTGGTTCGAGAGCGCCGCGACGGCGACCGGCTTGCCCGGACGGACGCGGACGCGGTGAAAGCGCACGTCGCCGAGGCGGGCGAGCGCGCGGACGACGTGGTCTTTCGTTCCGACGCTCGTCCCGCCGGTGGTGACGACGACGTCGAACCCGTCCGCGAGGTCGGCGATCCGGTCGCGGACGCGGTCCGGGTCGTCGGGGACGGTGCCCTCGTGGCTCGGCTCGTGCCCCCACGCTCGGATCAGCCCGGCGAGCATCGGCGAGTCGAGGTCGCGCTGGCGGCCCTCGTGGAGTTCGGTGCCGGTCGCGAGCAGCGAGACCCGGAACCGCTCGCGGACGACGACCTCGTCGCGCCCGAGGTCACCGAGGAGCAGGGTGTCTCTCGGCGAGAGCCGCTCGCCGGCCGCGAAGAGCCGTTCGCCGGCCGAGACGTTGCTCCCGCGCTCGTAGACGTCGGTGCCGGGGTCGACAGAGGGACCCCGGAGCCGACCGTCCTCGACGGTCGCCTCCTCCTGTTTCAGCACGGCGTTCGCGCCGTCGGGCAGCGGCGCGCCGGTGAAGATGCGGACCGCCTCGCCCGGCCCGAGTTCGGCGGGATCGTCCTCGGGGAACACCTCCCGCTCGCGGAGGGCGAGGGGGTAGTCGTCGGTCGCGTCGAACGCGTAGCCGTCCATCGTCGCGTGCGACCGCGGCGGCCGGTCGGCCTCTGCGACGAGGTCGGCGGCTAGCGCCCGGCCGCCAGCCTCGGCGAGCGAGACCGTCTCGGTCGGGAGCGTCGGGAGGACCCGCTCCCGGAGCGCGAGGACGCGGTCGACCGCGTCGGTTCGGTCGAGGAGAACGTCGTGATCCACGGGCGGCGTTCGGCGGCGGGCGTCTTCAGTCGGGGGGGTGGGCCGGGGCGACGCGGCGCCACGCACTCGACGTGTCGGCGGCACCCGCCGGGCCGTGACGACGGGGAGCGGTCTCCGCCCGGTCGCCTCGGTATAAATATGTTGCTCGGCGATCAACCGTTCGCAGACGCCCCGACGCTTCACGCGTCTCACCAACCCAGATGTCCGACGAACACGCCTCTCCGTGGAGCGAGGAATCGTCCGGAGCCGACAGCACCGAGCACGTGGAGGTGACAGAGGGGTGACCGAGCGCGCCTCGGCGTTCGACGACCTCACCGAGGACGACCTCCGGGCGGCCTTCGACGCGGCGGACTACGTCGCCGACGACGAGTTGACGACGACACTGTACCTCGCGCTCCGCCTCGGCAAGCCCTTGCTCGTCGAGGGCGCGCCCGGGAGCGGCAAGACCGAACTCGGGAAGGTACTCGCCGAGGGGTTCGGGGCGGAGCTCGTGCGCCTCCAGTGCTACGAGGGGCTGGCCGCGGAGCAGGCGCTCTACGAGTGGAACTACACGAAACAGCTGCTGGCCGTCCAGGCCGACGAGGGGACGACGGCGGGCGAGGCGGACTCCGTGTTCACCGACGACTACCTGTTCGAGCGGCCGCTCCTCCGGGCGCTCCGCGCCGCTGGCGGGACGCCGCCGGTCCTGCTCATCGACGAGGTGGACCGCGCCGACGAGGAGTTCGAGGCGTTCCTGCTCGAGGTGCTGTCGGACTTCCAGGTCTCGATCCCCGAGTACGGCACCGTCGGGGCCGACCGTCCCCCGATCGTGATCATCACGTCGAACCGGACGCGCGCGCTCAGCGACGCGCTGAAGCGCCGGTGTCTCTACCTCCACGTCGAGCCCCCGTCGTTCGACGACGAGGTCGAGATCGTCCGCCGGAAAGTGCCGGAACTCGACGCGGCGGTCGCGGCCGAGGTGTGTCAGATCGCCCAGGAGCTTCGCGAGGAGGCGTTTCTGAAGCAGCCGGGCGTCGCGGAGACGCTCGACTGGGCGCGGGCGCTGGCGACGCTCCGGAGCGACGGAGACGACTCCCCGCTCACGCCCGACGAGATCCGCCGGACGCTCGGGACCCTGCTCAAGGAGGCGGCAGACGTCGAGCGGGTCGACACCGAGCTTCTGGAGCGACTCGCCGACACCGCCGAGCGGGCGCGCGCCGGCGAGCCGACGAGGTGACCGTGTCCGGCTCCGGCGACGCCCCCGACTTCGCCGCGGCGCGCGAGCACGTCCTCCGGGAGGTCGTGCGCCTCGAACGGGAGCTCCGGCGGGCGGGTGCGGACGTGCCCGTCAACGCCGCGCTGGCCGCGGCGGAGGCGCTGGCGGAGGTCGGCCTGACCGACCGGGCGGCGGTCCGCGCGGCGACCCACGCCACCCTCGTCCGGAGTCCGCGCGACGGCGACGTGTTCGCGGACGCGTTCCCCGAGTTCTGGTACCGCCTCCGGACCGGGCTGGAGGCGACGGCGGCCCACGACGAGACGGGCGACCGGGCGGACGGCCTGGAGAACGGGAGGTTCGAGGAGCTGTCGGTAGAGGCCCCGGGGGCGCTAAACGACGTCGAGGCGGCGGACCTGGAGGGCGACGGGGCCGTCGCGCCGGAAGACCGGCGCGTGGCCTCGCGGCGCGTCGCGGACACGCCGGCGGCGGCAGGGGAGCGCGACGCGGGCGAGGACCGCCCGGGGACGTACAGCGCGGTCGGCGAGCGGGGCGTCGTCGCCGCGTCGTCGGGCGGCGAGGCGGTCTCCGAGGCGACGATCCGTCGGTTCGAACGGGCGCTCGCGACCCTCGCGGGGCGGCGGTTCGGCGTCTCGCCGTCCGGCGACCGCGTGGACGCGCGGCGGGCGCTCCGCGAGAGCATGTCCACCGGCGGCGTCACGGTGACGCTGCCGACCCGCGAGCGGACGGAGACTGCCTTCCGAACCTGCGTCTTCGTCGACGTGAGCCGGTCGGTGCTCGACGCGGTCGACCGGCGGTTCCTGCTCTCGGTGCTCGACGCCCTCGTGAGCGACGGGCGCTCGACCCGCGTGTTCTTTTTCGACACCGACGTGCGCGACGTGACCGCGGCGTTCGCGTCGAGCCGGGGCGACCCCGCGACGGCGCTCGCGCGCGCGGAGGTGGCGTGGGGCGGCGGCACGCGCATCGGCTCGTCGCTCGCGACGGTCCGCGGGCGGTGGCCGGACGCCGTCGACCGCCGGACGGTCACCGTCGTCGTGAGCGACGGACTGGAGGTCGGCGAGGTGGCGGAACTGGAGGACACGGCGGCGTGGCTCTCGCGGCGGTCGCGCGCGGTGCTGTGGCTCAACCCGCTCGCGACCTCGGCGGCGTGGGAGCCGACCTGTCGCGGGATGGCCGCGGTCGAGCCGTACGTCGACGGCGTGTTCGCCTTCGGCGGCGACGACGACCTGGACGACGCCGCACGACAGATCGCGAAACGGGGGGACCGCGGGCCGATCGGCTACGAACACGACTTCCGCGAGCGGGAGGCCGGACCGTGACCGCCCTCCTCGCGGCCGGCGTCGGCGCGGTGGTAGGGAGGCGGGTCGCGGACCGCGAGCGCACGCTGGTCGGGGTCTGCGCGGGCGAGTGCGGCACCGACCGCCACGACCACGGCGTCGAGACGGTGTACGCCGCCGCGGACGGACTGGCGGTCGGCGAGAGGGACCGCGACGGCGCGGAGGAACGGGGAGCGAACCGACGACACACGGAGAGACAGCCATGACAGACTCGGACTGGAGCGTTCCGGAGAGTGCGGTGTTGCACAGCGTGCGAGAGGTGTTGGACGGCGACGGCCGGGGCGTCCTCGCGACGATAACCGACGTCGAGGGGAGCGCGTACCGCCGCCCCGGAGCGAAGATGGTCATCCCGGAGGACGGCGCGGGCGTCGGGCATATCACCGCCGGGTGTCTGGAGGACGAGGTCCAGGCGGTCGCGCGCGAGGTGCTCGCGTCCGGCGAGCCCCGCGTGGAGACGTACGACCTCCGCCCGGAGGCCGAGGACGACGTCTGGGGCCTCGGCGTCGGCTGTAACGGGGTCATCGACATCCTGCTCGAACCGATCGACGAGCCCTACCGGGCCGTCGTGGACGCGTTCGACGAGGACCGGGACACCGGCGTGGTGACCGTCGTCGGGTCCGACGACGAGGAGGCGGTCGGCGCGCGGGCGTACTACGACGCGGCGGACGGGACGCTCTCGCCGGGGGAGGCCTTCCCCATGGCCCTCGCGGACCGCGTGCGTGACGCCGCCGCGGAGCTCGCGGCACAGGGGCGGGCGAACTCGTTCGAGGCGGACGGCACGACGGTCTTTATCGACGGTATCGCCGCGCCCTCGGACCTCGTGGTTCTCGGAACCGGCCACGACGTCGGGCCGATCACCGAACTCGCGACGCAGGCGGGGTTTCGCGTGACCGTCCTCGGGTTCCGCGGGACGAGCGCGAGCGAAGACCGCTTCCCCGCGGCCGACGACGTGCGCTCGACCTCCCCGGCGCGGCTGCGCGAGGCGTTCGACTTCGACGCGGACACCCACGCCGTCGTCGCGACGCACAACTACGTCGACGACCGTCTCGCGGTGGACGAACTCCTCCGGACGGCGGTTCCGTACGTCGGCCTGATGGGCCCCCACGAACGCTTCGAGGAGATGCTGGCGGATTTCGCCGCGGAGGGCCGGGAGTTCGCCGACGCGGAACTCGACCGGCTCTACACCCCCGTGGGGCTGGATCTGGGCGGGGGGACGCCCCACCAGATCGCACTCAGCATCGTGAGCGAGGCGCTCGCGGTGTCGAACGGGCGCGATCCGGGGCACCTGCGGGACCGCGAGGGGACGATCCACGAGAGGGTGGAGCCAGAGGCGGACGGCGGCGACGTGGCGTGAGGGAGACGGCGGGGAATCGCGGTTCTCGTCCGAGACGTGGGGCGACCGCGTCTACCGGTCTTCGCGTCGATACGTCTCGACCTCTGTCACGAGTTCGGCAGCCTCGTCCTCGATGAGAAAGCCCGCGTTCGTCCGCCAGTCCGAGTCGAGTCTACGGAGGATGCGGTCGAGCGTCTCGCTGACGCTCTCGTCGCCGCGTTTGTGGGTCTTGAGACGCTCGTAGACCGCTTCTCTGATCCCGATGTTTTTCGACACTATCTCTCCGTTGTGTCGGTGTTTGCGTACACATTGACGTTGGCCGGGTGCGCCGAGGGAGATCGCACCGGGAAGAGAGTGAGACGCGCCTATCGGAGGTGGGTGGTAGCGAGCCCGCCAGCGTCCTGCACGTCTCGTATCTCGAGTGCTGTGCCAGCCGGATTTCGGGACGGGCGAGAGCAGACAGAGCCGGCTCTCCACCGACTCGGTCGGGTGAAGCGCCACGAGGAGGGACAACGTCCGAACCTGACCTGCGCCGGTCGCTCGCGGGTTTGTGCGCCGGTTTCACCGACCCCATGAGCCCAACGACTAACCCTCGTCAACGCGAACGTCGGCGCAACGATGGCGACCGCTGACGAGCAGATTCGAGTGAGCGGCCGGGTGAAGCGGGAGCTCGACCGCCGTCGGCGCGAGGGGGAGAGCTACAACGACGTCCTGGAGCGCGTCCTCGACGAGGACCGCGTCGGCGACTTCTACGATGGGTTCGGCCGCTGGTCCGACGAGCACGCCGAACGCGTCCGTGAAGCGCGTCGGAAGTCGAAGGAGAAGCGCAAGCAGCGGATTCGAGAACGGGCCGAGGACGCGGCGTGAAGCTCCTCGACGCGACGTTTCTCGTCGATTACCTGGACGGCGTCGAAGCGACGAAAGAGTTCTACGAGGCGAGTGGGGCCGAGAACGAACGCTGGGTGATGCCCGTCCCCGCCTACGCAGAGGCGCTCATCGGCGAGGGGAACCTCCCGAACGGCGATATCTCCGGCGCTCGTGCCGCCCTCTCGTGGGGCGAGACGTACGCAGTCGACGAGCGGACGGCCGTGACGGCGGGGGAGATCGCGGACGAGGTCGAGCCGGACGGGCCGTACCTGGATGGCGTCGACGCGCTGGTCGCAGCGGTCGGGCGCGAACTGGACGCGCCAGTCGTTTCTGCCGACGGCGACCTCACACACGACGAGGTGAGGGCGGTCGTCGACGTCGAAGCGTGCCGCGACTGAGCCCTCTCTCCGACTCGTTCTTTCGTCGACGTGACGCTGCCGGAGCGTGGACGGTGTGCTATCTGTCACTCTACTATCTGTTCAGAACACCGCAAGGTAGTCTTCGATCACCCCGCGCTCCTCTCGGTCAGGTCGAACAGGTCGTACACCGCCTCGTCTATCTCTGCGTCCAACGCCTCGGCGTCGGTCTCCTCGAAATCGCCTACATCTGAGCGCCGCGCCTACGTCCCCCGCTTTCTCGCGCAACAGGGTGATCCACCGGCAGTATTCCTCGAACAGTGTTGCCAATGTACCGCCTCAACTCACCCGTTCTGACCACCGGAATCTACAAGTAGAGCGCCGCTGTCTATCGAATGTCGGTGTTCCCGCAGGAAAAGATGGACTCGCCGGGATTTGAACCCGGGGCCTCTCCCATGCCAAGGGAGTGATCT
>JAZKRX010000015.1:0-41664 GCA_036626375.1 Haloferacaceae archaeon | reverse complement strand
CCTCCCCGCGCTCGGCCTCGCGGCCCTCGCTACGCTCGCGCCGCGTCCTCACCGCTCGGTCGTCGTCACCGTCTCGCCGTCGTGGACGACCCGAACCGCGGTCGGGAGCCCCCACGCGAACCGGACGGTCAGGTCGTACGGCACGACCCCGAGACACTGGGCACAGGCTCCCGCGGTCGGCTCCGTCGGGTCGACGACGACGACGAGCCGGGAGCCGTCGAGTCGCGCCTCCGCGAGCGTCGCGCCGTGGCAGGGCGTCGCGGTCGCGAGCCGCCCGTCGACCCGCACGGCGTCGTCCCCGACGGCGACACTCGCCGCGTCGCCGTCCGTCGCGCACGACCCGTCGGCCGTGGTCATCGACTCGCCGACGATCCGGAGCTCACCCTCGTCTGTCGGCGTCCGGGCGGGCGGGCCGGCGCTCCCGGTACAGCCGGCAGTCCCGACGGCGAGGCCCGCGAGCGCGGCGAGGAGTCGTCGTCGTCGCACGTCGTCCCGGTGGCACGGATGGAGAATGTAACGCCCGATGACGAAAGCGCCGGCTTTCGTCACTCGGCGCGAGCGACCAGCGCCCGCGCTCGCTCGCGCGCCTCGCCGACCACCCGCGTTTCGTCCACGGGCAGCACCTCGCGGTCGCGCATCAGCACCCGGCCGTCACAGACGGTGTGGCGCACGTCCGAGCCGCGAACGGCGTACGCGAGGTGCGAGACGGGGTCGTGCTCGGGGACGAGGTGTGGCGCCGAGAGGTCGACCACGGCGAGGTCGGCGAGCCGTCCCGCCTCGATCCGGCCCGCGTCGAAGCCGAGCGCGTCCGCGCCCGCGCTGGTCGCGGCCTCCACGGCCGCCTCGGCGGGGACGGCGGTCGCGTCGCGCTCTTTCAGTTTCCCCATCATCGCGGCGTCGCGGACCTCGTCGAAGAGATCGAGGTCGTTGTTCGACGCCGGTCCGTCGGTGCCGAGCGCGACCCGGACGCCCGCGTCGTACAGCCGCTCGACGGGCGCTATCCCGGAGGCGAGCTTCGCGTTCGACGCGGGGCAGTGAAGCGCGGAGGCACCCGTCGCCGCGAGCAGGTCGACCTCCTCGTCGTCGACGTGGACGCAGTGCGCGAGGAGGTCGCCGGCCTCGAGGAGGCCGTTCTCGCGCGCCCACGCCAGCGGGCGGACCCCCCGCTCCTCGTACGGAGCCACCTCCTCGGCCGTCTCGTTTGCGTGGTAGTGCAGCGGAAGGCCGGCCTCGCGCGCGCCCGTCGCCGCCTGTTCGAGCCGCGCCTCGTCAACCGTGGTGAGGCTGTGGGGACAGACCGCGCCGCGGACCCGGCCGTCGGCGCGGCCGTCGAGCGCCTCGGCGACCCGGACCGTCTCGGCCACCTCCTGACGCGCCTCGTCGTCGTCCAGTCCGACCGTGACCGCGCCGCGGCCGAGGCGGGCGCGGACGCCGACCTCGGCGACGGCGTCGCAGACCTCCGCCATCTGGAAGTACATATCAGAGAGGGCGGTGGTCCCGCTTTTGACCATCTCGACGAGGCCGAGGCGGGCGCCGGCGTACACGTCACCCGCCTGTAGTTCCGCTTCGACGGGCCAGATGTCCTCGCGGAGCCAGGAGTCGAGCGGCTTGTCGTCGGCGTACCCCCGGAGGAGCGTCATCGAGACGTGGGTGTGGGCGTTGACGAGGCCGGGGACGACCAGGGCGTCGGTCGCGTCGAGACGCTCCGTGGGCGACGCCGTCAGGTCGAGGCCGACGTCGACGATCCGTCCCGTCTCGCGGTCGGCGAGGACGTCCGCGCGCTCGACGGTCAGGTCCGGCCGGAGGACGCGGCCGCCGTGGACGAGGAGTTCGGTCACGGGCAGGCGTCGAGGGGCGCGCGTAAGACTCTCACCCTCGGCGCCGCGGGAAGGACAGACGGAAGTGCGGCCGCCGCAAGAGCCCGCGTATGCGCCTCGCAGTCCCGAACAAGGGCCGGCTCCACGACCCGACGGTCGCGCTACTCGAACGTGCGGGACTCCACGTCGAGGACGGCGCAGACCGGAAGCTGTACGCGGACACGGTCGACCCCGACGTCTCGCTGGTCTTCGCCCGCGCGGCCGACATCCCGGAGTACGTCGCCGACGGCGCGGCGGACGCCGGGATCACCGGCCGCGACCAGGAGGCCGAGTCCGGGACCGGCCTCGCGGAGCTGCTCGATCTTGAGTTCGGGCGGTGCCGGCTGGTCCTCGCCGCGCCGGAGGACGGCTCGATCACGGAGCCGGCCGACCTCGCGGGCGGGACGGTCGCCACCGAGTTCCCGCGGATCACCCGGGAGTACTTCGCCGGCCTGGATCTCGACCCCGAGGTCGTCGAGGTGACGGGCGCGACGGAGCTCACGCCCCACGTCGACATGGCCGACGCCATCGTCGACATCACCTCGACGGGGACGACGCTCGCGGTCAACCGGCTGGCGGTCGTCGACACGGTTCTCGAATCCTCGGTCCGCCTGTTCGCCCGACCCGAGGCCGCCGAGAGCGAGGCCGTCGAGCGCCTCGTCACCGCGCTCTCGTCTGTCCTCGCGGCCGACGGCAAGCGCTACCTGATGATGAACGCGCCCCAGGACCGCCTCGACGAGGTCCGGGACGTGATCCCCGGACTCGGCGGCCCGACGGTGATGGACGTCGAACCCGCCGAGAACGGCGACGAGCGGGTGGCGGTCCACGCCGTCGTCGACGAGCGGCGGGTGTACGAGACGGTCGCGGACCTGAAGACGGTCGGCGCGAGCGGCATCCTGGTCACCGAGATCGAACGGCTGGTCGAGTAGTCAGGTGTCGTACGGCGACGTCTCGCTCCCCGGCGCGTCGTCGACGCCCGCGAGCCGCGGGTCGCGGGCGCCGTCCGGGTCGTCCCACGGCCACCAGCGGAGGTCGGGAACGACGACGGGCGTGAGGTCGTGGTCGTAGCGCACACGGGCGTAGGCGACGATCAGCGCCGTTCCGACGACGGTCGCGCCGACGCCGACCAGCCCCGCCTCCGGACCGAACGCGCCGCCGGTCAGCGCCGCCGGGCCGGTCACGTCGAGGACGAGCGCCGACACGCCGAGGTCGATCCCGGAGACGGGAAAGCCGAACAGTGGGCCCTGGAAGAGGTTCCACGAGAAGTGGAGGCCGACCGGGAGCGCCAGCCGGTCGGTGAGGACGTACGCGAGCCCGAGCATCACGCCCGCGAGCGCGATACCGAGGACGCTCACGGCCGTCGCGCCGGGGTTCGTCGCGTGGAGCGCGCCGAAAATCGCGGCGGAGCCGAGGGTGGCGAGCGCGACGGCCGCGCGGTCGCCCAGGCCGCGGAGGCCCTCCGCGAGGTTCGTCAGGAGGTAGCCCCGGAGCGCGAGCTCCTCGCCGACCGCGACGGCGACGAACGCGAGCACGACCAGGAGGAGCGCGACCGGAAACGAGAAGCCGCCGTCGGCGCGGAGGGTGCCCGTCACCTCCGCCCATCCGGCGAGCAGCGAGACGAGCGCGATCCCGGTCATCAGGAAGCCGCCGAGGACGACGCCAACGACGAGGTCGGCGGCCCAGTCGACGTCGAGCGCGAGGCCGTAGTCCCGGAGCCGCCGTCGGTCGAGAGCGTGCGCGGCGACGAGACAGGCGAGGGCAACGGCGACGGCGGCCAGCGTCGACGAGACGAGGACGACGGCCACCGGCCCGTCCGGCGAGGCGCCGAGCGCAGAGAGCAAGAAGCCGAACGCGGCGACGAGGACGGCGGCGACGCCGGCGGTCAGGGCGACCCGGACCGGCGCGCGGAGCCGCCGTTCCGCCCCGTTCCAGACGGGCGCGAGAGGGGTCACGTCAGCCCGGTGCGGTGCGGAGGAGCAAGAATCCCGCGACGAGGACCGCCCCGAGGATGACGCTCACCACCGCGTGGATGAGCGTGACGTAGCCGACCAGCCGGCGCTCCAGCCCGTAGGCCCGGCGAACCAGGACGGCGTCGAGGGCGACTGCGAGCGGCACCGTCACGGCGGGCGTGACCGACAGCGCCGCGCCCGTCACCGCCACCGCCGCCGGCCCCGGCCCGACGGTCAGTGCCAGTCGTGCGGGGACGTCTCCGAGGACGTTCCGCGCCGCGAGGTGGGCCGTGACCGAGAGGAACAGCGCGAGCGAGAGGAAGGTGCCCGCGACGGGGACCGGACCGGCGCTCGTCTGGAGGAACACGGCCGGAGGTGGGGCGACGGCGGGTTGAGCGCTTCGGAACCGCTTTCGGCGTCCGTGCCGACTCTCCGCCGTGTACGCGCTGGAACTCGGCGGCGAAGACGACGCCTTCGCGGCGCTGGAGGCCCGGAGCGTCGCGCCCGACGCCACGGTCGTCGCGCCCGGCCTCGCGACCGCGCCCGCCGTCGACGTCGAGCGCGCGCCCGACCTCGCCTACACCCGCGCCGTCTCTCGGCTCGTCGGACGCGCGGACGCCACGGTTTCGGGCGCCCGCGCGGTGGCCGAGGCGGCGGAGGGAGTGACTGGAACCGTCGCTGTCCGCGCCCGGGACGTGCGGGCGAGTGTGGGCGTCGACACCCAGGCGGCCGAGCGCGAGCTCGGGCGGGCGCTCGTCGCGGCCGGCCACGAGGTCGACTTAGAGGAGCCAGACGAGGTCCTGCGCGCGGCGTTCGCGGACGACGTCTGTCTCGTCGGCTGGCAGGTCGCGACCCGCGAGGGCGGGTACGGGGCGCGGCGGCCGACCGAGCGCCCCTTCTTCCAGCCCGGCGGGATGGACCCGCTCGACGCCCGGGCGCTCGTCAATATCGCGGGCGCACGGCCCGGAGCGACCCTGCTCGACCCGATGTGCGGCACCGGGGGGACCCTGATCGAGGCGGGACTTGTCGGCGCCGAGACGGTGGGGCTCGACGCGCAGGCGAAGATGGTTCGCGGCGCGCGGGAGAACTGCCGGGCGTACCTCGACAACGCCGTGGGGCTCGCGCGCGGCGACGCGACCGCGCTCCCCCTCGCCGACGACGCCGTCGACGCCGTCGTCTTCGACGCGCCCTACGGCCGGCAGTCGAAGGTCGTCGGCGACCTCGCGGCGCTCGTCTCGGGGGCGCTCCGGGAGGCCCGGCGGGTCGCGCCACGGGCGGTTGCCGTGGCCGACGAGTCGCTCGCGGACACGGCACGCGAGGCCGGCTGGACGGTCACGGCGCGCCACGAGCGACGGGTCCACCGGTCGCTGGTCCGGCACGTCCACGTGTTGGACGCGGGGCGCGAGCGAACGGAGGCCCCGTGAGGCGGAGCCGAACGGGGGCAGGGAGTGTGACGACTGAGTGAACGAGCGGTCCGCGTGAGGCGCGGTGGGAGCGACGGAGACGACGAGAACGGGGAGTAGAACGACGCTACGACAGCGGCGCGACCGGGGTCTCGCCCGCGAGCGTCCGGTCCTCTTCCTCGACGTAGAGGTCCTCGCGGGCTATCTCGGGGGGGAGGAGGACGTCCGCGCGCGAGCCGAACGCGATGTGGCCGATCCGGTCGCCGCGTTCGACCGCGTCGCCGGCGTCGACGTACGGCGTGATCCGCCGCGCGACGCTCCCGGCGATCAGGGTGACCTCGGCGTCCCCGAGGTCGATCTCCACCCGCTCGTTTTGCTCGGAGTCCTTCGAGAACGCCGGGCGGTGCCCGCCGTCGTGGTGGTCGACCCGCCGGACCTCGCCCGCGACCGGCGCGCGGTTGACGTGGACGTTCAGGACGTTCATGTAGATCCCGAGGCGGACGCGGTCGCCCTCCTCGCGGACGACCGAGACGACGCCGTCTGCGGGCGCGAGCACGCCGCCCGCGGGGGCGGCGCGCTCGGGGTCGCGGTAGAACAGGAGGACCGCCCAGCCGAGGAGCGCGACCGCGACTCCGAGCGGCGGCGCGACGGGGAGCGCGAGGACGGCAGCGGCGAAGACGGGCGCGGCGCGGCGGCCGGCACCGGGAGCGAGTCCGGGGACGAGCGTCACGCGCCCGCCTCCGTCGCCGGCCCGGGTGCGCCCCACTCCGCGAGCAGGTGCGCGAGGTGGAGGGCGTCGTCGGTGCCGGTCGCGAGGTCGAGGTCGACCCGCCCGGCGAGGCGGTGGAGCCGCGCGAGGTCGTCGCCGTCGTACTCGGTGCGGGCGACCCGGAGGAGCGCGCGGAGGAGCCCCTGGCCGTCGTAGCCCTCCTCCAGCAGGTCCTCGACGGCCGAGCGCGCGTCGTTGAACTCGCCGGCGCGGGCGTCGACGAGGGCCTGCCTCAGCTCGTCGTCGTGGCCGACCGAGCCGAGGGCGGCGTGGGCGGCGTTCATCGTCACCTCGCCGGCGTCGACGGCGGCGGCCTGCGCGCCGAGGACGGCCTTGCGGAGGTCCCCGCCTGCGTAGCCCGCGACGAACTCCAGCCCGTCCTCGTCGTAGTCGACGCCTTCGGCCTCACAGACCCGCCGGAGCGCCGCGATCGTCTCGTCGGCCGTCGGCGCGCGGACGGGGACGGGGAAACACCGCGAGCGGATCGGCGGGATGAGCTTCGAGGGCTGGCGCGTGGCGATCACGAACTGCGTCGTGCGGTGGTGGCGCTCCATCACCCGGCGCAGCGCCTGCTGGAAGTCCTCGCGGATCGCCTCTGCGTTGTCGAGCAGGACCGTCTTGTACGCCCCCGAGACGGGCGCGTAGCCCGCCACCTCCTTCAGGACGTAGTTGATCATGTCCCGTTTCGCCATCCGCGAGCGCCCGGACAGGAAGGGTTCGAACCGGGGGTCCTCGCGGATCTCCTTTTTTGTCCGGTCGAAGAAGTCCGCGACGTTGACCTCGAACAGGTCGTTGTCGGGGTCGTCGTGGGCTTCGCGCGCCAGCGCCCGGACCGCGGCTGTCTTGCCCGCGCCGGAGGGGCCGTAGAGCACGAGGTTCATCGGCTCCGTCCGGGCGCGCTCCAGCCGGTCGCGCACCTCGGGCTGCGGGAGGTCGGCGAGGTCCGGCGGGTGGCGCTCGGTCCACAGCGGTCCGTCCATCGGTTACGGGCGGTAGTCGGGGAGCCGGCAAAACGGCTCCGCCTCGGGAGCGCGGGGCGCGAACGAACGCGGTGAGCGAAGCGAACCGCGAGAGGCGCGGGCAGACGCGCCTCGCTCCGCGGCTCACTGTGGTCGCCGCTCCGTTCCGTGACCGCTCGCGCGCCGCTCCACGGCTCGCTCCGCTCGCCGTTCCGCCTCGTGGCCCGCTCACTTCGTTCACGCGCCACGCACGCCACGCCGTCGACGCGTCTATACCCACGCCGACCCCGAGTACCGTCGAATGCCGCTTCGCGTCACCTTCCTCGGGACCGGGGGGGCCGTCCCCACCGTCGAGCGCGCGCCCAGCGCCCTCCACGTCTCGCGGGAGGGCGACGAGTTGCTGTTCGACTGCGGCGAGGGCACCCAGCGCCAGATGATGCGCTACAACACCGGGTTCGGCCTCGACCACGTGTTCGTCACGCACCTCCACGGCGACCACGTCCTCGGGCTCCCGGGGCTGGTCCAGACCCTCGGGTTCAACGAGCGCTCGCGGGCGCTCGCGGTCCACGGCCCGCCCGGCACCCGGCAACGGCTCCACGACCTCGTCCACGCCGCCGGCCACGACCCCGACTTCCCGGTGCGGGTGAACGAGGTGAGCCCGGGGAGCGTCGCGCTCGCCGCCGACGGCTACGAGATTCGGGCCTTTCGCACCGAACACCGCACCGTCTCGGTCGGCTACGCGCTGGTCGAGGACGACCGGCCCGGACGGTTCGACCGCGAGAAGGCCGAAGAGGAGCTGGAGATCCCGCCGGGGCCCGCATACGGCCGCCTCCACGCCGGCGAGCCCGTGACTCTCGACGACGGGCGGACGATCCACCCGGAGCAGGTCGTCGGACCGCCCCGGCCGGGGCGTCGGGTGGTCTACACGGGCGACACCCGACCGACGAGTACCGTCGAGACGGTGAGCGAGGACGCCGACCTGCTGGTCCACGACGCGACGTTCGCGGACGACGAGCGGGGCCGGGCGCGCTCGACCGGCCACGCGACGGCGAGAGAGGCCGCCGAGCTGGCGGCCCGGGCGGGGGCGCGACGGCTGGCGCTCACGCACGTGTCGGCGCGGTACGCGAGCGACGCGAGCCCGCTCGAACGCGAGGCACGGGGGGCGCTCGCGGACGCCGGCGCGGACGCGGAAGCGTTCGTCGCGACGGACGGCCAGGTCGTTGACGTGCCGTTCCCGGACGCCGACGAAGGTATTTAGCCGTCGCGACCGAGGATCCGGTGTGACCGTCCGGAGCGCGTTCGACGCTCTCGTGTTCGGGGTCGACGTCCAGAGCGGCGACGTGCGCGGCGACGCTCCCTCCTTCGCGCTGGTCGCCCTCGACGCCCGCGAGGGCCCCGACGGCGAGGCGCGTCTCGACCGCGACGTGGTGAGCTTCCGGAAGCTTCGCCGCCTGATCGAGCGCGAGGAGCCGGCCTACGTCGCGACGGACAACGTCTACGAGCTAGCCGAGAACAAGGACGACCTCGTCCGGTTCTTGCGGTGGCTCCCCGAGGAGACGACGCTCGTCCAGGTGACGGGCGCGGAGCGGCCCGAGTCGCTGTCGCGGGTCGCGAACCGCCACGGCGTTCCGTACGGCAAGGCGCCGATGGAGGAGGCGGAGGCCACCGCCCGGCTGGCGACCCAGAAGGTCGGGCAGGCGGTGCGGGCGTTCGGCGACACGACCCGCGTGAAGGTCGCACGCGGGCGCTCGACGGGGTCGGGGGGCTGGAGCCAGGACCGCTACACCCGGCGAATCCACGGGAGCGTGAAGCGCCGGACCCGCGAGGTGGGGCGGGCGCTCGACGACGCCGGCCTCGACTACGAGCGCGAGGTGACCGAGAAGTACGGCGGGTTCGCGAACGCCGTCTTCACCGTCGAGGCGCCCCCGTCGAAGCTCCCCGTCTCCGCGGGGCGGTCGGGCGACACGCGGGTGGAGATCGAGCGCGAGCGCCGCGACGGCGTGGAGTTCGAGCCGCTGGTGAAGCGACGCGACTACGTCGTCGTCGGTATCGACCCGGGGACGACGACGGCGGCGGCGGTCGTCTCGCTGGACGGCGAGGTGCTCGACCTGTACTCGACCCGGACCGCCGACACCGCCGACGTGATCGAGTGGCTGGTCGAGCGGGGCCGCCCCGCGCTCGTCGCCGCGGACGTGACGCCGATGCCCGAGACGGTCGAGCGGTTCCGCCGGAGCTTCGACGCCGCGGGGTGGACGCCCGAGACCGACCTGCCGGTCGACGAGAAGCTCCACCGCACCCGCGAGGCGAGCTACGACAACGACCACGAGCGCGACGCGCTCGCGGCTGCGCTGTTCGCGCTCGACGACCACGAGGACCAGTTCGCGCGGATCGCCCGCAAGACTCCGCCGGGACTCGACCGCGGCGAGGTGATCGCCCGCGTGCTCGCCGAGGAGACGTCCGTCGAGATCGTCGTCGACGACATGACCGACGACCCCGAAGAGGAGGGGGAGTCGAGCGAGCACGAGCCGCGAGAGCTCACCCCGGAGGAGCGGGAGATCAGGCGCCTGGAGGAGCGCGTCGAGCGCCTGGAGGGCCACGTCGAGGACCTGCGCGACACCGTCGCGGAGCAGGAAGCGGAGATCGAGGCGTACGAGGAGAAGCTCTCCGAGGCCCGCCGGGAGGAGCGCAGACAGGCCCGCGAGCGCCGGGAGGTCGACCGGCTCGAGCGCGAGAAAGACCGACTGCGCCACGAGCGCGACGAGGCGCGCGAGCGCGCCGAGACGGCGGAGGCGAACGTCGAGCGCCTGAAGTCGCTCTGGCGGCTCGACCACTCGAACTTCGAGGCGGTCGCGGGCGACAAGGACCTCGTCCCGGTGAAGACCGTCGAGCAGTTCACGACCGACGCGCTGGCGACCGCAGAGGAGCGCTACGGGCTGGTCCGCGGCGACGTGGTCTACCTCCGGGACGCGAGCGGCGCCGGGCGCTCGACCGCCGAGCGCCTCGCCGAGACCGAGCCCCGGCTCGTCCTGCGCGAGGGGAACCTCTCCGACGCCGCGGACGAGGTCCTGTTCGACCGCGAGGTGCCCGTCGCGCCCGCCGGCGCGGTGGCGGTGACCGAGATCGACGACCTCGGGATCGCGAGCGAGGCGGCGGTCGAGTCGGCGATAGCGGACTGGCACGAGCGCGCCGAGGACCGCCGCCAGCGCGAGCGCGCAGAGCTGGTCGACCGCCTGATCAGCGAACACCGCGCCGACCGGCCGCTGGACGGGGGCGAGGCGGACAGTTAAGCCCGGGCCGGCGCTCGCCGGGAGCATGGGTGAGAGCGACACGTCGGGGGCGACGGGCGAAGAGGAGGTCGCCGCCATTCTCGAGGCGCTCGCCGAGGCGACCGACACGGACGAGGAGCGCGAACTGGTGCGAGAGACCGTCGAGACGGACCTCGGCATCGACGTGGGGCTGTTCGGACAGGTCGTCGTCGGCTTCGACCGGGGCGACGTCGCTGAGGCGCTCCTGGGGAGCGTCGTGTTCGGCATCCCGATGTTCGTCGAGGGCGGGACGGCCGAGGTCGGCGCCCACCTCGCGACCAGCCCGCTCGCGGCGCTCGCGACGCTCGCGTTCGCCGTCACGGCCGTCTACGGCATCGTCTACGTCTCCGACATCCAGGACGTGCGGGTCACGCGCCGGCTGTTCGGGCTGGTCCCCCGGCGGTTCGTCGGCGTCCTCCTCGTTCCGCTGGTCGCCGCCGCCGTCGGCCTGACGGCGTGGGGGCGGGTCGACTGGGGCGTGCCGGCGGTCGCGACCGGGAGCGTCGTCGCCGCGTACCTCCCGATGGCGGTCGGCGCGGCCCTGGGCGACATCCTCCCGGGCACCTGATTTATCACTCTCCGGTCGCGTCGGCTCGTATGGTCCCCCTCCAGATGGGCGTGCCCGGCGGTCCGGAGCTCCTGGTCGTGTTCGTCATCTTCCTCCTGGTCCTCGTCGTCTCGGTGGTCGTCGCCGGCGGCGCCGCGTACTGGGTGTACACCGACGCACAGAAGCGCGGGCGCGACGACGCGACCCTCTGGGCGGTCGGCACGCTCCTCGGCTTCCTCGTCGCGGGCGTCGGGGGGATCGCGGTGCTCGTGGTCTACCTGCTGGTTCGGAGAGACTGAGGCGCGCGCGGCCAGAAAAGATAAAAACACTTTCGGGAGCGGGGCGACGCGCCGGCGTGTCCCCACTCGCTCCCCTCCAGTTCGAACCGTTCGCCGTCTTCGGCGGCGTCTTCCTGCTCTTCGTGCTGATCCTCGTCGTCTCGGTGGTCGTTGCCGCCGGCGCCGCGTACTGGGTGTACACCGACGCACAGAAGCGCGGGCGCGACGACGCGACCCTCTGGGCGGTCGGCACGCTCGGCGGATTTCTGCTCGCCGGAGTCGGCGGGTTCGCGGTGCTCGTGGTCTACCTCCTCGTGCGCGGGGACTGATACGGGGTGTCGTGCCCGCGTGCCGGTCGGCGCCGACCCTGGGGTCGGCGACAGCCGGACGTGACGCACGACAGCTCGCAGGAGAGGGGAACGCATATCCGCCCGGGCGGTCCCGCTCGGGTATGGACGCCTACGAGCGGATCACCCGGAACGCGGCCGAGGTGGTCACCGAGGAGGAGGTCCGCGAACTCGCAGCCGACCCCGAGGGGCGACGGGCGTACGTCGGCTACGAGCCGAGCGGGGTGCTCCACGTCGGGCACATGCTGACCGCGAACACGCTGATCGACCTCCAGGCGGCCGGCTTCGAGGTCGTCGTCCTCCTCGCTGACGTCCACGCCTACCTCAACGGGAAGGGGACGTTCGAGGAGATCGAGGCGACCGCAGAGCGGATGCAGGCGCAGTTTCTCGCGTACGGGTTGGACGAGACGAAAACCGAGTTCGTCTACGGCTCGGCGTTCCAGTTCGACCGCGAGTACGTCCTGGACCTTCACGCCCTCGAACTGGAGACGAGCCTCGCGCGCGCAGAGCGGTCGATGAGCGAGATCCAGGGCGGCGACACGGTCCGGGTGTCACAGGCGGTCTACCCGCTGATGCAGGCGCTCGACATCGTCTCGCTCGACCTCGACCTCGCGGTCGGGGGGATGGAGCAGCGCAAGGTCCACATGCTCGCGCGGGACGTGCTGCCGAAGGTCGGCTACGACGCCCCGACCTGCCTCCACACGCCGCTGATCGCCGACCTCGGCACCGGCGTCGGGAAGATGTCCTCCAGCGAGGGCGTCACGCTGTCGATGGAGGACACGACGGCAGAGATCGAAGAGAAAGTCGAGGCCGCGTTCTGTCCGCCGACCCGGAGTCCCGAGCCCGACGGCGAGGGCCGGGAGCGCGAGAACCCCGTCCTCCAGCTGTTCGAGTACCACGTCTTCCCGCGGTTCGAGGAGGTCGTAGTCGAGCGCCCGGACCAGTACGGCGGGGACCTGACCTACGGCGACTACGGGTCGCTCGCGGCCGATCTCGAGTCTGGCGAGCTCCACCCGGCGGACGCGAAAGGCGCGCTCGCGGCGTACGTCGACCGGCTGGTCGCGCCGGGGCGGGAGCGGCTGGCCGAGCTGGACTGACGCCGGTTCGCACGAATTAAGTCCGCAGGGCGGCGACTCCCGGCCGATGAGCGACGGCGACGGTTCACGGCGCGACCTGCGGATGCCCGAGGACGACGAGGTGTTCGCCACCGTGACGGAGATGCTGGGGGCGAACCGTGTCGAGGTGCGGTGCGCGGACGGCGTCGAACGGACGGCGCGCATCCCCGGGCGGATGCAAAAGCGGGTGTGGATCCGCGAGGACGACGTGGTGCTGGTCGACCCGTGGGACTGGCAGGACGAGAAGGCCGACGTCGTGTGGCGCTACGAGAAAAGCGAGGCCGACCAGCTCCGCGAGGAGGGTCACATCGGCTAGTCGTCGGCGGCGAGGTCCCGTTCCGCGACGACACGGGCGGTCCCGGCGCCGGGGTCCTCCCACTCCTGGTCGAAATGTGCCCCCTCGCGCTCGCGGGCGCTCGCGGCCACGCGGACGAACTCGCCGTTCTCGCGCGCCTCCGCGAGCGTGTGCGCGCCACAGTACGAGAGCCCCGACCGGATCCCGGCGGCGAACTCCGCGACGACGTCGCCCAGCGGGCCCTTGTACGGCGTGAGCGCCTCCACGCCCTCGTCGGCGTCCACCGCGCCCTCCTTGTCCGAGCGGTCGGCGGCGGCCGCCGTCGTCGCCATCCCGCGCGAGCGCTTGTAGCGCGCGCCGTCGGCCTCGACGACCGCGCCGGGCGCCTCCTCGGTGCCGGCGAACATGCTCCCGAGCATCACCGCGTCGGCGCCCGCGACGAGCGCCTTTGCGGCGTCGCCCGACGAGCGGATCCCGCCGTCCGCGACGGTCGTGACGCCGTGGTCCGCGGCCGCGTCGGCGCAGTCCGACACGGCCGTCAGCTGGGGCATCCCGGCGCCCGCCACGCGGCGGGTGGTGCAGTGCGAGCCGGGGCCGATCCCGACTTTCACACAGTCGGCGCCGGCGGCGGCGAGGTCGGCGACTCCCTCGGGAGTGGCGACGTTCCCGGCGACGAGGACGGGGTCGAACTCCGCGCGGATCGCGGCGACCGCGTCGAGACACGCCTCCATGTGGCCGTGGGCCACGTCGACGACGACGGCGTCCGCGCCGGCCGAGAGCAACGCCTCCGTACGGTCCAGCGCGTCCTCGGCGATCCCGACCGCGCCGGCGACCCGGGCGCCGCGGTCCGTGACCTCGCGGACCCACGCGGCCTGTTCGTCGACGGTCGCGAAGCGGTGGAGGACGCCGAGCCCCCCGGCCGCGTCGAGGGCGACCGCGAGGTCCGGCCCAGTGACGGTGTCCATCGCCGCGCTGAGAACGGGACGGTCCAGCGCGAGCCCGGGGGCGAGCCGCGTCGAGAGGTCGACCGCCGACCGGCTGTCCACCGGCGAGCGTTTCGGTACGAGGAGGGCGTCTCCGTAGGAGAGCCCGGTGCGAACGTCGTCCATAACCTTCACTCCGTACCGGCTCCGGGCTATTGAACGTCTCGACCGGCCGCTTTTCACCGTCGGCGGCGTAACGACGGGCAGATGGGCGACGACGAGATCGACCTGCTCGAACCCGAGGCCGGTGAGGGCGAGGAGTTCGGCGACGAGTGGGAGTCGATCGACGTCTCCGACACGGAGGCAGACCGGATCGCCCGGGCGCGCGACCGCGAGTTCTCGCAGTTCCGCGAGCGGCTCAAGGACGCAGACCAGTTCAAAGTCGAGCAGACGGTGTTCGACGACGCCACGTTCGCGGCGCTCTACAAGCTGGTTCAGGACGGCTACGTCGACGCCTTCGGCGGCCCCATCTCGACGGGGAAGGAGGCGAACGTCTACGAGGCGCTGGGCGACGACCGGGACGTGGCGGTGAAGATCTATCGGATCAACGCCTCGGACTTCCGGCAGATGCGCGAGTATCTCGACGGCGACCCGCGGTTCGAGGGGATCGGCTCGGACAAAGGCAAGGTGGTCCTCGCGTGGACGCGCAAGGAGTTCGCGAACCTCTCGCGGGCGCGGGCGGCGGGCGTCCGGGTGCCCGAGCCGATCGCCGTCGAGCGGAACGTGCTGGTGATGGAGCTGGTCGGCCACGCCGACGACCGGGCGCGGCGGCTGGCGGAGGTGAACGTCGAGAACCCCGAGACCGCCTACGAGGTCGTTCGGGAGTACATGCGCCGGCTCCACCGCGCCGGGCTGGTCCACGGCGACCTCTCGGAGTACAACCTGATCGTCTACGAGGGCGAGCTGGTGGTGATCGACCTCGGGCAGGCGGTGACGGTCCACCACCGCAACGCCGGCGAGTTCCTGCGCCGGGACTGCCGGAACGTCGCGGCCTTCTTCGGGCAACAGGGGCTGGAGGTCGACCCCGACGACCTGTACGACTTCGTCACGGAGGCGGAGCCGGCGGTCGGCGGCGCGGCCGACGAGCCCGACGTGGACGCCACCGACTGACACGGGCGGCCCGAGCGAACAGTGTTAAAGGCGCTCGCCGGGAAGAACACGTATGCAGCACGTGACGATCCCGCAGGACCGCATCGGTGTCCTCATCGGCGAAGGTGGGGAGACGATGCGGGCGATCGAGGACCGCGCCGAGGTCCGGCTCGACATCGACAGCGAGTCCGGCAGCGTCGCGGTCGAGTCGGTCGGCGACCCCGTGACGGGGATGGTCGCCCCCGACATCGTGCGGGCGGTCGGGCGCGGGTTCGCGCCCGAGCAGGCGCTCACGCTCCTCGACGACGACCTCCGCCGGTTCGAACTGATCGACGTCGACGCCGCGACGCGCAACCAGAAGGACCTCCAGCGCCAGAAGGGGCGGCTGATCGGCGAGAACGGCCGGACCAGAGAGCTGATGGAGGAGCTCACGGGCGCCGAGGTGGTCATCTACGGCACCACGGTCGGCATCATCGGCGGTCCGGAGGAGGTCGCCGCGGTGCGCCGGGCGGTCGAGATGATCCTGGACGGCGCGCCCCACGGCGCGGTGTACGCCTACCTCGAGCGCAAGCACAACGAGCTGACAGACGGGCTGAACCTCTCGCCGAAGGAGTGAGCCGTGTTCGCGACGCCGGCGGGGACGCGGGTGCCCGCCGTGACCGCCGACGAGATGGCCGCCGTCGACCGTGCCGCCGAGGCGCGCGGCCTCGCCGTGGTGTCGATGATGGAGTCGGCGGGCCGGGCGCTGGCCGAGACGGTCCGCGAGGTGGCGGCGGACCGACCCGACGGGTCGGACGGCGTGGACCGGCGGAGCGACGGCCCGGTAGTCGTTCTCGCCGGCGCGGGCGGTAACGGCGGCGGCGGGCTCTGTGCGGCGCGTCACCTCGCGAACGCCGGCCACGAGGTCCGTGTGGTGCTCGACCGCGACCCAGCAGACCTGACGGGAGCGGCGGCGACCCAGCACCGGATCCTGGGCGCGACCGACGCGACGGTCGGGACGGACGCGGCGGCGCTCGCGGAGGCGACCGTCGTCGTCGACGCCCTCGTCGGCTACGGCCTGACCGGCGCGCTCCGGGGGCGAGCGGCCGAACTGGTCGACGCGGTCCCCCGGGTCCCGACCGTCTCGCTCGACGTGCCGAGCGGCGTCGACGCCGACACGGGCGCGGCGCCGAGCGACGCGGACGCTCCGCGTCCGCGAGCAACCGGCGACGAAGTCGCCGGTGACGACCACGGAGCGAGGGGCCGCGAGACCGAAGACGGTGACCGGAGTTCCCGCGAGGTGAAACCGAGCGGGAGCAGGGAGCGCCAGCGACCGGGGGAACCGTCCGAGGCGCGGCGTGTGGCGCCGGGACCCGCGGTCGACCCGGACCGGACGCTGACGCTCGCGCTCCCGAAGCCGGGGCTGGCGACGGCCGGCGGGGACCTCGAACTGGCCGACCTCGGGATTCCGGCGGGCGTCTACGAGACGGCGGGCGTCGCGCCGAGCCACCCGTTCGACGGGGCGCTCCGGACCCCGCTCGACCGTATTTAAACCAACCTTCGTCAACTGTTCACATACGTCTCCCGGGTCGCGTGACGGCGTGTCGCACGGAGATGACGAAACATATTTATAGAACTGTGAGCAATCAACCGGTGTACTATGTCTCAGCGAATGCAGGGCCAGCCGATGATTATTCTCGGCGAGGACTCCCAGCGCACACAGGGCAAAGACGCCCAGTCGATGAACATCACGGCCGGCAAGGCCGTAGCGGAGTCGGTCCGCACCACGCTCGGACCGAAAGGGATGGACAAGATGCTCGTCGACTCGACGGGCGACGTCGTTGTGACGAACGACGGCGTGACCATCCTGAAGGAGATGGACATCGACCACCCCGCGGCGAACATGATCGTCGAGGTGTCCGAGACCCAGGAGGACGAGGTCGGCGACGGCACCACGACGGCCGTGGTCATCGCGGGCGAACTCCTCGACGAGGCCGAGGAGCTCATCGACTCGGACATCCACCCGACGACGCTCGCGCAGGGCTACCGCCAGGCCGCCGAGCGCGCGAAGGAGGTCCTCGAGGACACCGCCATCGACGTCGGCGCGGACGACCGCGACACGCTCGTCAAGATCGCCGCCACGGCGATGACGGGCAAGGGCGCCGAGAGCGCGAAAGACCAGCTCGCGGAGCTCGTCGTCGACGCCGTCCTCTCGGTGCGTGACGAGGAAGGGGTCGACACGGACAACGTGAGCGTCGAGAAGGTCGTCGGCGGCTCCATCGACAACTCCGAACTCGTCGAGGGCGTCATCGTCGACAAGGAGCGCGTCAACGAGGAGATGCCGTACGCGGTCGAGGACGCAAACGTCGCGCTGCTCGACGCCGCCCTCGAGGTCAAGGAGACCGAGATCGACGCCGAGGTCAACGTCACCGACCCCTCCCAGCTCGAGCAGTTCATCGAGCAGGAGGAGGCACAGCTGAAGTCGATGGTCGACAGCCTCGTCGCGGCCGGCACCGACGTCGTCTTCGTCGGCAAGGGCATCGACGACATGGCCCAGCACTACCTCGCGCAGGAGGGCATCATCGCCGTCCGCCGCGCGAAAGACTCCGACCTCGCGGCGCTCGCCCGCGCGACGGGCGCGAGCATCGTCTCGAACGTCGACGACGTCACGGCCGACCACCTCGGCTTCGCCGGCTCGGTCGCCCAGAAGGACATCGGCGGCGACGAGCGGATCTTCGTCGAGGACGTCGAGGACGCCAAGTCCGTCACGCTCGTTCTCCGCGGCGGAACCGAGCACGTGGTCGACGAGGTCGCCCGCGCCGTCGAGGACTCCCTCGGCGTCGTGCGCGTCACGCTGGAGGACGGCAAGGTCCTGCCCGGCGGCGGCGCGCCCGAGACCGAGCTCGCGCTCGAACTGCGCGACTTCGCCGACTCCGTCGGCGGCCGCGAGCAGCTCGCGGTCGAGGCGTTCGCCGAGGCGCTTGACGTCATCCCGCGCACGCTCGCCGAGAACGCCGGGCTCGACCCCATCGACTCGCTGGTCGACCTGCGCGCCCGCCACGACGGCGGCGAGTTCGGCGCCGGCCTCGACGCCTACACGGGCGAGGTCATCGACATGGAGCAAGAGGGCGTCGTCGAGCCCCTCCGCGTCAAGACCCAGGCCATCGAGTCCGCCACCGAGGCGGCCGTCATGATCCTGCGCATCGACGACGTCATCGCGGCCGGCGACCTCAAGGGCGGCGGCAGCGACGACGGCGGCGACGACGGGCCACCGGCCGGCGGTCCCGGCGGCGGCATGGGCGGCGGCATGGGCGGCATGGGCGGCATGGGCGGCATGGGCGGCGCGATGTGAGCGTCTCCCGATAGGCCACACCCATCCCACCCTGACCCGACGACGCACCGACCTCCGACCAACCACCGTCTCTTTCGGCGCCACCGACGAGCGACGGCGCCGCCGAGTGGTCGCTACGCCAGCGACAGCGCCAGTCCCGCGACCACCAACAGCCCGCCGACCGGCGCCGCGACCAGCGCGGCCCGGCGGGCGCGGCGGAGGTTGCGCGCGGCGTGTCGGCCCCACTCCGTCGCGCCCATCCGCCGAACGACCGGCTCCGGCTCGTCCCGTGGCTCGACGGGACCCTCTCCGACCGACGCGAACCCCCCGACGACCGTCAGCGGGTCGTCCTCCGCCAGCGGTTCGACGGTGATCCGGAGCCGGTCCTCCTCGCGGGCGAGAAAGGAGTCGCCGACGAACTCCTCGGCCTCCCCGAGGCCGAGGCGCCAGAGAAACGGCTCCGGGTCCCCGACCACGTCCTCGTCGAGGTCGTCGGGCGCGACCGACCGGGGCGAGACGAAGGAGGGCGTGACCGTCCGTCCGGGACGCAGCCGCACGGTTCCGTCGTCCGCGTCGACGGCGAGCGGCCCCGCCGCGACGAGGCCGGAGACCAGCGGCTCGTAGTCGCCGAGCGGGCCGCCGCCGTCGCGCGGCTGGTACTCGACCAGGTAGAGGTAGGCCTCGCACTCGGTCGCGCCGATCGGCTCGCGCATCAGCCCGCCGTCCGCCCGTCCGACCGTCCCCGAGACGACCGTCGCGTCCCGGTCTCGGGCGAGACCCTCCGGCCCGCCCTCGTCGACGACGCGGACGACCACGAGGACGGCGCCGGCGGCGACGAGGGCGGCGGCCCCGGCCTTCGACAGCCCGACCGGCGCGCCGGCGGCGAGGTCGCCGGCCCCGCTGAAGACGAGGATCAGGGGCACGACGAGCCCGACGGCCGCAGCGAGCATCGTGAGCAGGACCTCGAGGTTCCGCGACACGCCGGCCCGTCGGTCCGGGCCGTAATCAGCCTACGCCTCGACGTACACCTCGCCGTTCTCCGTGACGACCTCGTAGGTCGGCTGGCGGTAGCTCCGGTCGGCCAGCGCCTCGCCCGTCCG
Organism: Haloferacaceae archaeon; assembly: GCA_036626375.1. Classification (GTDB taxonomy): domain Archaea; phylum Halobacteriota; class Halobacteria; order Halobacteriales; family Haloferacaceae; genus A07HB70. The sequence continues at coordinate 22,359 of JAZKRX010000015.1, read as the reverse complement.
TACGTCGAACTCCCAGCCGTGCCACGGGCAGGAGACGACCTCGCCCTCGCGCTCGTAGCAGAGTCCCCCGTCGCCGTCCGCCGCGAGCGTCCCCGACACCTGCCCCTCGCAGACCGGGCCGCCCTGGTGGACGCAGTGGTTGGCGAGGGCGTGAAACGTCTCCTCGACCCGAAAGACCGCGACCTCGCGCCCGTCGAGGTCGACGACCACCCGCTCGCCCTCGGCCAGGTCGTCCGCGGCCGCGACCCGGTAGCGGGTCAGAACCCGAACACCGCCCGTGCCGTCTCGCCGTAGACGCCCCGGGCGGCCTCCTCACCCAGCCGGGAGCGCAGAACGCGGAACAGCTCGTCCGAGTGGTCGAAGTCGAGGTGAGGGTAGTCCGAGGAGAACAGCAGCTGTTCGGGCCCCATCAGCTCCACCATCGACGCGACGTAGTCGGGGTCGCCCGTCCCCTCGACCGGCTGGCTGGTGAAGTAGAACTGGTCGCGGATGTACTCGCTCGGCAGCTGCTCCAGCAGCGGGGCGTCCTCCCGTTTCGCGCGGTACTCGTGGTCGAACCGCCGCATGAAGTACGGAATCCAGCCGATCCCCGCCTCCTGGACGACGAAGTCGACGTCGAACCGCTCGGGGGTGCCTTTCGTCAGCATCGAGGAGAGGTGGGTCATGTGCTGCATCGCGTGGACCGGGGCGTGACTGGAGAGGTACCGGTCGAAGCCGGAGAACAGGTTCGGGAAGGAGAGCAGCATCGTCCCCGCGGCGTTGTGCATCATCACCGGGAGGTCGGCGCGCTCGGCGGCCTCGTAGATCGGGTCGTACTGGCGCTTGCCCAGCAGCGGGGTGACGCCGCCGCTGGGGAGGAAGACGGCGCAGATCCCCGGCTCGGCTGCCCGGTCGTCGATCTCCGCGGCGGCCTCCTCGGGTCGCTGTGGCGCGACGACGCAGGCGCCGTACAGCCCGTCGTCGGGGGCGACCATCGTGTCGAGCAGCCACTCGTTGTATGCGTGCCCGAGCGCCGCCGCGAGTTCGGGGTGCTGGACACAGCCGAGATAGAGGTTCTGCGTCGGCGTCAGCACGACCCGGTCGGTGTCGAGCAGGGCCATCCCCTCGCGCACGTCGGCGGGCGAGCGGACGCTCTTGCCCTCTGCTTTCCCCGTGTTGACGGGAGTGAGAAACCCCGCGGAGGGGTAGAACGACGAGATGTAGCCGTAGGAGTCCTCGACGTCTGTCGCCAGCACGGAGGCGAACGGGTCGTCGAGGTACGGCAGGATGTCGTCCTGGTGTTCGGTGACGTGGGCGTCGCAGTCGACGACGACGTCGAGGTCGGCGACCGCGCGGACGGACTGTTCGCTCATGCGCCCGCGTGGTCGGCCATCCGTGATAAGCCTACGCGTGCCGGGTGGTCAGAGCCGGTCACAGATCGCCCCGACGCGGTCGCCCAAGGTCTCGTAGATCACCTCGAGGTCCGCGCCGACCCGCAGGAGGTCGTAGCCACGCTCGCGCTTCGCCGCGGCCGTCTCCGGGTCGTTCGCGATGCCCGCGAGGGCAACCTCGGAGTCCGCGGCCGCCCGTTCGACCCGCTCGACCGCCTCGCGCACCTCGGGGTGGGATTTCTCGCCCGGGTGGCCGAGCGACGTCGAGAGGTCGGCGGGACCGACGAAGACGAAAGAGAGCGCCGGCACGTCGAGAATCGCCTCGATCGCCTCGACGGCCGCGCGGTCCTCTACCATGACCCCGAGCGCGACCTCGGCGTCTTCGTCGGCGACGTAGCCCTCGGTGTCAGTTCCCCACCGCGTCACCCGCGACTGCGAGGCGCCGCGCTCGCCCGGCCCGTCGTCGTACCGGAAGCGGGTCGCCTCGGCCGCCTCGCGAACCTGCGCGGCGGACGTGACACGCGGGATCAGGACGTTCCGGACGCCCGCGTCGAGGACCCGCCGCACGAGGTGTGGGTCCTCGCTCGGGAGGCGCGTCAGGAGTTCCACCCCGCCAGCCTCGGCAGCGCGCGCGAGGTCGTTGAGCAGCCGGGCGTCGTACGGCGAGGGGCCGTCGTGCTCGAAGTCCAGCCAGACGAAATCGAGGCCGACCGCGCCGTACGTCTCGACCACCTCGGGCGCGAACGTCGACGCGCCCGCGCCGACTACGGGGTCGCCAGACTCCAGCGCCCGCCGCACGTCGTTGGTTCGGTCCATGACTCGCGTGTCGGGCGCGAGCGCCTGAAGCTTGGCCTCGCGGCAGGGGTCGGCCGAGCGACTCTTGTCCCCGGGCGCGGTCGACGGGTGCGTGGACGACCCCGAGCGAAAGGCCGCGACGGCAGCGAGCTTCGGCGCGAGCGCCGCCGGCTACCGCGACAGCGACACCCACCGCGCGGGCGAGGACCTCGACCGCCTGGCGTCGTAGTGCGGGGGCGCGACCCGCGCGCTCGAGGACAACGTCGTTCCCGCGGACGACGCCGTCGCCGCCGTCCTCAACCGCCTCGAACGGACCCGCGACCCGACCCACGTCGAGTCGTACCGCACCGCGACGTGGCACGGCTGGCTCCGGACGGCGGGGTTCGACGTCGTCGAGACCGACCACGTCGTGCGACGGATCGAGGTCGGACCGTGGATCGAGCGGGTCGAGGCGCCCGACGCCGGGGGCGAGGCCGAAGTCAGGCGCGTGCTGGCAGATGTCCCCGAGGCGGTCGGAGTCGAGTACGACGACGCCGGGGTCGTCGCGTTCGGAAGCCGGAAGGCGCTGGTGCGGGCGGAACTGCGGGACCGGTGAGAGTTCCGCAAAGAGCGCAAAGAGACGAGCACGGTGGGATTCGAACCCGATGGCGAGACTCGCTCCGCTCGGGCGCTGCGACTCGTAGGGTTCGAACCAGTTGCTCGCTCGCGACAAACGAACGTGAGGAGCGGCGAGCACGGTGGGATTCGAACCACGGTCGTTCCGCTCCCGAGGGTCGCTCCACTCCCTGCTTCGAATCCCCTGCGTGGGTCGTTCGACACGCCTCGCTGTCGCTCGGCGGTCGCACGGGCACGGTGGGATTCGAACCCACGACCGTCGGATTAGAAGTCCGACGCTCTATCCTGGCTGAGCTACGTGCCCCGAGAGAGATCACCGCCCGACGTGACTAAAACGCCGCGGCCGCTCCGCGGCGCTTTAGTTCCGTGCTCGCCCACACTCGGTGATGCCAGTCATCGGGACCGTCGGGATGCCGGGGAGCGGCAAGGGCGAGGTCGCCGCGGTCGCCGCGGCCGCCGGTATCCCCGTCGTGACGATGGGCGACGTGATCCGCGCGGCCTGCCGGGACCGGGGGCTGGACCCCGCCGACCACCACGGCGCGGTCGCGCAGGCGCTCAGGGACGAGGGGGGCCCCGCCGCGATAGCGGAGGCGTCGCTCCCGCGCGTCGAAGAGGCCCTCGAGGAGGCAGAGACGGTCGTCGTCGACGGCCTGCGCTCGCCCGACGAGGTCGCCCGCTTTCGCGACCGGTTCGGCGACGAGTTCTCGGTGCTCGCCGTCGAGGCCTCTTTCGACACCCGCGCGGACCGCCTCGCGGAGCGGGGGCGGGACGCGACCGACGCGGACCGCGAGCGCCTGCGCGAGCGCGAGAAGCGGGAACTCGGCTGGGGGATGGGCGAGGTGATCGAGGCGGCCGACCGCCGGATCGAGAACGAGGACCGCTCGCTCGCGGCGTTCCGCGCGGCCGTGCGGGAGGTGCTGGGCGTCGACCAGGCGGAGACACCGGCCGGCCCCGCCGGGAGCGAGCGGTGATCTACCGCGTCGACGTTCGGGTGGTCGCCCCGGTGAACCCGACGGAGGTGACCGAACGGGTCGCCGACGCCGTGCGCGAGATCGTCCCCTCCGCGACGCTCCGCGAGGAGCCGGGGCGGATCGTCGCCGAGACCCACGACCTCGACCACCTCTCCGAACTGCTCCACGAGCAGTCGATCCTCGACACGGCGCGCCGGGAGTTCGCGCGCCGCGCCGACGAGGACGGGTTCTCCTTCGCGCTGAAGAAACAGGCCGCCCACGAGGGCGTTGTCAACTTCGCGGTCGGGAGCCCGGACGAGCTCGGAGACGTCGAGGTCCACGTGACGGTCCACGAGCCGTCGGTCGAGGCGTACGTCGACTACGTCGCGCCGGAGACGGTCGAGGGCGAGCCCGTCGAGTAGGCGACCCCGGCGGCACGGGCCGGCCGAACAGGGCACGGCGCGGGTCGCGGCGAGCGAGCCGATCCAGCGTGGACAGGGGGACGGCTGTATCGGCGCGTGTCACGGCCGGGATCGGCACAGACGGGGATCACGTCGAGCCCCGAACAGCCCGACGACTGCGCCGGCTACCGCGTCGTCAGTCCGCGAGGACGCGCGGGCGTCAGACGAGGAGCCGGACCGCGAGAAAGAGGACGACCACCCCGAGGACGTCGCAGGTGTTGGTGACGACGGGGATCACCACGTCGTCGGGGTCGAGTTCGAGGCGGTAGGCCGCGTAGGTGGCGGCGAGCGCGACGACGACGGCGAGAGCCGCGAGCGCCACGCCCGCCGCGACGGCGACACGGAGGACGGTCGGGAGCGAGAGCCGCGCGCCGCCGGTCAGCTCCGTCAGGACCCACGCGCCCGCGCCGACCACGGGGAAGACGGTGGCGGCGAGCGCGAGGGTCGCGAGGGCGTTCCCGGCCAGCGCGTCGTTCTCCGGCGAGAAGGATAGCAGACCGAGGTGGAGCGCGGTCGAGAGCCGCGAGGCGAGGACGCTCCCGAGGTTGCCAGCCGTGCCGATGGTGACGGGGACGAGGACGAGCAGGGAGGGCGAGCGCAGGAGCGTCGCCTCGAACCCGCCCAGCACGAGGCCGCTCCCGACCTCGACGAGCGTCAGGACGAGCAAGACGGGCAGGGTCGCACGGGTGATCGCCCGGACGGTCCAGTCGGTCGTCGCCACGGGTCACGCCCCCCCGAGCAGGCCAACGGCCGTCGTCGTGCGGACGGCGACGAGGAGGAAGAGCAGGCCGAACACGTCGCCGGTCGTCGTCACCAGCGGCCCGACCAGCGTGTCGGGGTCGTGCCCCCGGCGGTAGCCCGCGAACACCGCCGTGACGATGACGACGGTGAGCGTCAGCCCCGAGAGCGTCCCCGCGACGAGCGCGAGCGCGACCAGCCCCGCGAGCGGCGCCGGGGCGGGAAAGCCCGGCAGGACCGAGAGCGCGACGAAGACGGCGACGGCGGCGAACGCGCTGGCGACCAGGCCGTTCGCCAGCGCGGCGACGCAGGCCCGCGCCAGCCGGTCGTCGAGCGCGTCGAGCCGCGGGACGACCATCCCCTGGTGGAGCGCGGTGGCGACCCGCGCGCCGAGCGAGGAGTAGACGTTCCCGCGGGTGGCGAGAAGCGCCGGCACGAGGACGAGGAGGCCCGGGACGCGGGCGAGGTCGCCGCGCATCCCGCCGAGGACGACGCCCGCGACCAGCCCGCCGACGAGGCTGGCCGAGAGGGCGGGGAGCGCCTCGCGGTAGGCGTCGCGTGCGACCCGCCCGGGGCTCATGCGCGAGAGGGCCGCCGCCAGCGGGGTAAGTTCGTCGTTTCAGCGCGTCAGACCGAGGACGAGCGCGAGCGCAGCCGCGACGGCGACGGCGGCGCCGAGCGCGCCGAACGCGACCCGGAACGTCGAGACGTCGGAGAGGTAGCCAACCGTCGCCGGAGCCGCCGCCGCCGCGGCCAGCATCGCCGTCCGGACGATACCGAGCGTCCCCCCGACCACGTCCTCGGGGATGGCTGTCATGAAGTGCGCGTCCCGGACCGGGCGGAAGCCGTGGAGGCCGACGCCGAGCCCGAGCACCGAGAGCCCGAGCCCGAGCGCCCCCGACGCGAGCAAGAGCGCGACGAGACAGGCCAGCGCGACGGCGAGCAGCGCCGCGATCACCCGGAGCGTCCCCACGCGGTCCGCGACCCCGCCGGTGAACGGTTGGACGACGCTGACGGCGAAAAAGCCCGAGAAGATGAGACTCGCCGTCTCCGTCGGCAGCCCCGCGCCGGCGCTCAGGTAGAGCGGGAGAAAGGAGACCAGCCCGTTGATCGTGAACGCGGTGAGAATCGCGAGCGCCGAGAACGCCGCGAACCGCGGCGCGCGAAAGGCGGCGAGATACTCGCGCAGCCCCGCGTCGTCGGCCTCGTCGCTCCCGTCCGCGGCCGCGGGCGCCCGGTCCGACACGCGCTGGCGAAAGAGGAGTCCGAGCCCGAAGACGCCGAGCGCGCCCGCGAGAAAGAGCAGGCGCCAGTCGACCGCCGCCGCGAGCACGACCGCGACGAGCGCCGGCCCGACCACGCCCGCAGACTCCCCGACGGTGTCCATGACCCCGAGCGCGCCGCCCGTGCGCTCCGCGTACACCGACGACAGGAGGGTTATCGCGACCGTCTTGTGCGCGCCCGTGCCGACTCCGATCAGCACCACGGCGGCGACGAGGACGGCAAAGCCCGGCGCGAGAAAGAGGAGGCCGGCACCGAGCGCGGCCACGACCGCGCCGCCGGTGATCACCCGGACCGTCCCCACGCGGTCGGCGAGCGCGCCCGACGGAAACTGCATCGCGGCGTAGCCCGCGAGCAGCCCGGTGAACACCAGGCCGAGCTGGGTGTTCGAGACGGCGTACGCCTCCTGGAACGTCGGGAACAGGGGCGGGAGGACGTACCGGAGAAACTTCGCGAGGAACCACAGCCCGGCGGTGAGCGCGAGGACGTCGAGACCGTCCAGCCGTTCGCGGAGGGCACGCAGCCGCGAGGTGGGGTACGCCGACACGCGCTCAGCTCACCCGAACGGGCCGCCGCCGCCCAGTCCGCCCATCCCGCCGCCCTGGTCGCCCATCTGGCGCATCATCCGCCCGAGGTCGCCCTCGCCCATCCCCTGGAACTGCTTGAGGGTGCGCTCCATCATCCGGTGCTGTTCGAGCAGCTCGCGCACCACCTCCTCGTCGACGCCCGCGCCGCGGGCGATCCGGACCGTCCGCTCCTTGCCGACGACCTTCGGGTTCTCGAGTTCTTCGTCGGTCATCGAGTCCATCACGACCTCGAAGGTGCGCAGCCGCTCCTGGGTCACGTCCATCGCGTCGTCGGGCAGTTCGTCCATCAGCCCGCCGCCGAGGCCGGGGATCATGTCCATCACCTGGTCGAGCGGCCCCATGCGGTCCATCGCCTGCATCTGCTTGCGCATGTCCCGGAGAGTAAAGGAGCCCTCCAGCATGTCCTCGGGGTCCCAGTCCTCGTCCTCGGCCTCCGTCTCGGCCATCGCGCGCTCGACGCGCTCCGAGAGCTGCTTGAGGTCCCCCATCCCGAGCAGGCGGGAGACGAACCCGCTCGGCTCGAACCGCTCGACGTCCTGGACCGTCTCGCCCGTCCCGAGGAAGGCAATCGAGGAGTCCGTCTCGTTGACGGCCGTGAGCGCCCCGCCGCCTTTCGCGGTGCCGTCCAGCTTCGTCACCACGACCCCGCCGATCCCGACCGAGTCGTCGAACTGCCGGGCCTGCTCGCGCGCGCCCTGTCCGATGGCGGCGTCGAGGACTAAAAGCGAGCGGTCGGGGGTCGCCGCCGCCTCGATCTCCTCGATCTCGTCGATCAGGTCGTCCTCCAGCGCGTGTCGGCCCGCGGTGTCGACGATGTGGACCTCGGCGTCCTCCGTCGCCTCGAGCCCGTCCCGGGCGATCTGCACCGGGTCCTCCTCGTCCGGGTCGCCGTAGAACTCCACCTCGGCGCGCTCTGCCATCTGCTTCGCCTGGTCGTACGCGCCCGGGCGGAAGGTGTCGGTCTGGATGACCGCCGGCCGGAGCCCCTTCTTCGAGAACCACCACGCCATCTTCGCCGCCGTCGTCGTCTTGCCCGAGCCCTGGAGCCCCGCGAGCATGATCGTCTGCGGTTCGAGGGGGATCTCGGTCGACTCGCCGATGAGGTCGACCATCTCCTCGTAGACGATCCGCAGCACGTGGTCGCGCGCGCTCGTCCCCGCCGGCGGCTCCTCCTCGAGGGCGCGCGCCTCGATGGAGTCGGAGAGCTCGGTGACGAGATCGACGGCCACGTCGGCCTGGAGGAGCGACCGCTGGATCTCCCGGACGACGTTCTCCACGTCCGCCTCGTCGATGCGGGACTTCCCTCGCAGGTCGTCGAGGGTCCCCCGCAGGGAGCGTCCGAGGTCGTCGAGTACCATACCACGTTGTCGCCGGCGACGGCGTAAATGTCTGTCCTATCCGGCGGTCACGAGCACCTCGTCGAGGTAGTGGGTCGCGTCCGCCTCCCAGACGACGCTCACGCCGACCGCGAGGTAGACCCGGTCGGGGAGCGCGTCGGGCGCCCACGCGGTCGCGTACTCCCGCCAGCCCGCTTCGAGGCCGAGCGGTTCACGGAGCCCGCCGTACGGCGCGCCGTCGACCGCCCCCGAGTTCGCGCCCGGGTCCGGGAAGTCCGCTTCGGACTCCGGCGGGTCGGGGCGAAGCGCCACAACCAGATGTCTGAGGACGGTGAACGACTCGTCGGGACTCCACGCCACCACGGCGGCGCTCAGCCTGCTGGCGTCCGCCGGCACGTCGAGCGGCCGGACGATCCACGCCGTCCCGTCGTCGTGGTCGCCCTCCGTGTCGACCCGGACGCTCCACGAGCCCTCGTGGGCGCGGTCGTCGGTTCGCTCGATCGTCCACTCGAACTCGTCGAAGGCGTCAGACCCGATGCTCGCCGCCGTCGTCCACGGGTCGAGGCCGTTCTCGAACCCGTCCGCGAGCAGCGGGCCGTCGCCGGTCGAACAGCCGGCGAGGCCGGCGGCGCCGGCGACTGGGAGGGTTCGGAGGAAGGCGCGACGGGATGGCACAGAGAAGGGCGTGAACGGCACACGTATTGAATAACCGGGAGGAGAGAGACAGTGCCCAACACGCCGATACGATCGTTGGAGAGACCACTCGAAAGTCGTCCAGCCACACGATTCATGTTTCTAAGAATACAGTATCGATCCGGATGAACTCGCCGATCAACTCGTTCAGAAAGATGTCTCCGGCGAGAACTCGGTTTGCGGTCTCCGTCCTCTCGGTGTTTTTGTTGTCTATCGAGACGGAACTCGACCTGATCGATCTCCCCCTAGTCGACCAGCGCATAGTCAACTTCATCGCGCTCACCCTCGTCGTACTCAGCGCCACGGAGTGGGTCTGGGCCCGGGTAGACCACACGGTTAGCAACACCGTGGTGCAGGCGGTCATTCAGGTCGGGTGGGCGGTGGTCGTCACGACAATCTTCCAGAGGTCGGGGACCGCCGGTGGGCTGTTCGTGTTTCTAACGGGACTCGCATTTTTCCTCATATACGTCGACGTCATCGGGAGAGGGATCGACCCGTCGGAGGAGTTCGCGTGGGATCTCTACTCGCTCAAGATGTTACACTACCTGCTGGCAGTTCTCTTCTTGTTCATTACTACGCTGGCGGCCTTCGTGAGAGGAGTCCGATTCGTCTGAGGTCCGGCGATGGCGACTCACGGGAGTTTCTGCGCGCGGAGCGCGACAGTAGCTGTCGTTCAGATCCGGTGTTCTCGGGGCGATATCGGCGACGAATCGTGAGCGCGCCGGCCTACGCCTCGCCGAGCAGGTCCGCCACCAGCTCCTCGGGGTCGAATTTCCGAAGGTCGTCGTACCCCTGTCCCGTCCCGAGAAAGAGTATCGGCTTGCCGGTCACCTGCGCGATGGAGATGGCCGCGCCGCCCTGCGAATCGGCGTCGGCCTTCGTCAGCACCGCGCCGTCGAACGCGGCGGCGTCGTCGAACTCCTCGGCGCGGCGCACCGCGTCCTGGCCGGCGACGGCCTCGTCGACGAACAGCGTCATGTCCGGGTCGACGACGCGGTCGATCTTCGCCAGCTGCTCCATCAGGTCGTTCGAGGTGTGGAGCCGGCCGGCGGTGTCGCCGAGCACCACGTCGACGTCGTTCGCCTCGGCGTACTCCACGGCGTCGTAGATGACGGCGGCGGGGTCGCCGCCCTGGTCGTGGGTGATCAGCTTCAGGTCGAGCGCCGCGGCGTGCTCGCGGATCTGCTCGTTCGCGCCCGCGCGGTAGGTGTCGCCGTTCGCGACGACGACGGAGAGCCCGCGCTCCTCGAGGTAGCGCGCGAGCTTCGCGATCGTGGTGGTCTTGCCGACGCCGTTGACCCCCGTGAACACGATTGTGACCGGGCGGTCGGTCGACCGGACCCGCTCGTCGAAGTCGAACTGCCCGACGCGTATCACCTCGACGAGCGCCTCGCGGAGCGCCTCGCGGACGAGCGCGGCGGTGGTGTCGACCTGCTTTCGCGTCTCGCCGACGAGCTCCTCGCGGACCCGGTCGAGGATGGTCTCCGCGACGTTCATCTCGACGTCGCTCTCGACCAGCGCCATCTCGAGGTCCCAGAGCGGCTCCTCTAAGTCCGCTTCCTCGATGACGATCCGACCGGTTGCGTACGCCTTCGCGCTGGTGAGCCAGCCGGTTCCGGAGTCGCCGTCCTCGTCGTCGGTCGACTCGGACGGCTCCGCGTCCGGCTGGTCCCGCGACTCGTCTGCCGGCTCGGCCGACGCCTCGGCGGCCTCCTCGGCGTCCTCGCGGAAGGAGTCGAGCTTGTCCTTGAGTCCGTCGAACACGGGCCTACTCGTCGCCCTGCTGTTGCTGGAGCTGCTGCATCTGCTGTTGTTGCATCTGCTGTTGGAGCTGCTGGGCCTGGCCCTCCAGCTCCTCGCGCTCCTCCTCGAGCGCCGCGACCTCGCCCTGGAGGTCGTCGATCTGGTCGTCGAGCTGCGCTTTCTTGCGCTCCAGGGCCTCGGTCGCGTCGTCCTGGTCCTGTTCCGCGGCGTAGCCGCCACCCAGAGTGACGATCACCTCGTCGATGTCCGCGATCTCGGCGCTGACGTACGTGCCGCCGCCGAGCGGGACCTGGACCGTCGAGCCGGTGTCGAGGTCGCCGAGCGCGTCGGCAGCCTCGTCGATGTCGCGTTGCTCCTGGCGGAGCGCGTCGATCTCCGCCTGGGCCTCGACGACCTCCTCCTCGACGGCCTCGATGGCCTGCTGGAGCTGCTGGAGCTGCTGGCGTCCCTCGCCGCCGCCGCCGCCACCCAGGCTCATGCTGCGGCCTCCTCGGGCGCGTCGAGGTCGATCTGAGTCCGGCGCAGACCGTGTTCGCTGCCGAGCCGGGAGTAGACGTGTTCGAGCGCGACGTCCGCGTTCGGGGCCTCGACCGTCTTCGTGAACGGCTGGTACCCGTCGCGGGCCTGATAGCGACCGCTGACTCTGAACCTCATACCTATCGGTGGGCGAGGGGCGGCAAAAAGTCCTGCTATGAGCCGACGAGACCGAAACCGGCGGGGCGAGCGGAGCCTACCCGTCCACGTAGCCCAGCGCGTCCTCGATCCGCCCGAGTTCGGGCCCGGTCGTGTCAGTTCCGACGACGTAGCCCGCGTCGTTCGCGATCAGGCCCGACCCGACGAGCGGCGCGCCGTAGTTGATCGTCCCCACGTCGGCTGGGACGTCGAGGACATCCTCGAGCGCCTCCAGTTCGGGCTCCCGGGACTTCGGGTGACAGAGGACGCCGCGGTCGGTGGCGACGGCGGCGGTGCCCACCGTTCTGACGTCCGCGAGGTCGCCGCGCTCGACGGGGACGTCGAGGGCCGCGCCGACGGCGGCGACCGCCTCGTCGGTCAGGTCGGGGTGGACGTAGGCGCCGTAGTCGTTCGCGAGAACCACGTTTCCGGCGGCGTTGACCCGGCCGGGCAGGCGGCGGACGACGCGGCCCGTCGTCTCGGCGATCAGGTCGACCTCGTCGTCGGTCGCGCGCCCGGAGAGGACGAAGCCGTGCTCGTTGCCGGTCGCGAGCGCGCCGACGGTGGCCGAGCCGCCGACGGTTGTCGGGACGGGCGCCGCGTCGAGTTCCGCGGCCAGGCCGTCGACCACGTCGTCCTCGGCGTCGGGCCGGACGAGCAGGTGGTCGTCGGCCGTGCTGGCGAACACACCGACGTACGGCGAGCCGGCGAACGAGGTGCGGAACACGCGGTCAGTCGGCGGGCTCGGCCTCGACGACGGCCGCCCCGTCCTCGACGAACCGGGCGGCCCGGACGCGGAGGCGCCCCGGCGGCTTGCCACGGCCCCGGGCCCACACCGTCTCGTTGAGCGAGGGGTCGAGCCGGACCGCAGACGTCTCGACGTCGAAGTGACGCGCGAGATGCTCGCGAATCAGCGTCATCGCTGCGTCGGCGCGCTCGCCGACGGGCTTTGCCTTCGCCTTGCCGAGCGGGACGGTGACGACCCGCTCGTCGAAGTCGCTCGCGCTCATCTACTCGTCCGTGTCCGACTGGCGCCAGTGGCGTCGCTTCGGGTTGCGCTGGACTTCCATGTTCGTCTTCATCATCACCCACGCCGGGACGCGGCTGTTCTGGCGCTCCAGCTTCGCCAGCCGCTTCTTTTTCGCCTTCGATTTCTGACCCATAGTGGCTCTCGGTTCCCCTGCGCCACATATAGACCTGTCCTTCCGGCGCTGGCGTCACACGCGCCGTCCCGTGTCGTCACGCCGGAGGGCCGGAGAGACTACGTTTCGAGCGGGACGCGCTCGACAGTCCGGTATCGGGGGTCGCCGCCAGTGCTCTCCATCAGCCGGACTGCCTCGACCCGAAACGAGCCGGGGGCGGGGTCGGTCTCCGCGACGAGTTCCCGGACCCGGTCTTTCCCCCGCGCGTCGTCCATCCGCGCGAGGGTGACGTGCGGCGTGAAGGCGTGGTCGCGTGGCTCGAAGCCGGCCGCGACCGTCGCGTCCTCGACGGCGTCGGCGAGCCGGGTCAGCTCCGCCGTCCCCTCGCGCACGCCGAGCCAGACCACCCGCACGTAGTCGAGCGACGGGAAGACGCCGAGCCCGCCGAGCGTCGTCTCGAAGGGCGCGACGCCGGCCGACGTGACGCCGTCGCGGAGGGCTCGCGCCGCCGACGCCGGCTCCGCCTCGCCGAGGAACTTCAGCGTCAGGTGGGCGTCGGCGGGGTCGGTCCGGCGCAGCGAGGGCGGCAGGTCGGCCTGGACCGCGGCTATCTGCTCGCGCAGGCGGTCGGGGAGGCCGACGGCCACGAACAGGCGCACAGAGGGCGCTGGGACGCCACGGGCTTGAGCGCGGCGGCAGGGCGACGACGCAAGGCTTTCACCCGGCGGCGCCCGAACGCGGGGTATGACAGACGACGAGCCCCGGCGACACGAGTTCTCCTCGGGGGAGGGGTTCGACGACACCGACTACGACGCGTTCACGCTCGACCCGGACACCGCGCTCGACCCGGACGAGGTCGGCCTCGACTCCCGGGTGTTGACCGACATCCTCGACGGGCGCCAGACGCCCGGCGAGACGGTCGACCCGGAGCAGCTGCTGGACGTCGGCCTCTCGTACGTCGGCATCCAGCGGTTCGAAGAGGCCACCGAGACGCTCGAACGCGCCGCCCGGTTCGCCGAGGACGACGGGATAGCGCAGGAGGCGTGGATCAACAAGGGCGTCGCCCACGCCGAACTGGAGGAGTACGACGAGGCGATCGGCGCCTACCGCGAGGCCTTGCGGATCGACGACGACGGCGAACACGCCGCGAGCGCGGAGACCAACCTCGCGTACGCGCTCTGGGAGTTCGGCCACACCGAGGAGGCGCTGGAGCACGCCGAGCGCGCGGTCGAGCTCGACCCGCGGTTCCCGCAGGCGTGGTACAACCGTGGCTTCTTTCTCGCCGAGCGGGGGCTCCACGAGGAGGCGGTCGACGCCCTCGACAACGCCGTCAGGCTCGGGATGCGCTCCGCGGAGGTCCACGAGGAGCGCGCCCGCGCGCTCGACGAGCTGGGCGAGAGAGAGGCCGCCGAGGAGGCACAGGCGCGCGCCGACGAGCTCCGCGAGGAGCGCGAGCAGTCGATGGTCGACGGGCACGAGCGGCCGGAGTGACCGTGCTCCTCCGCGAGCGCGAGACGCCAGAAGGGCTGCTCGTCTCGGTCTGTGACGCCGACTGTCTCGGCGAGACGTTCGCACACGACCGGGGCGAGCTGGAGGTGACCGAGTCGTTCTACGGCGGCGCGGCCGCGGAGGAGGCCGACCCGGACCGGATCGTCGACAGCCTCCGCCGGGCGACGACGGCGAACCTCGTCGGCGACGAGGCGGTCGGCGTCGCGGTGGAGGCGGGGCTGGTCGACGAGAACCGGGTGCTGGAGCTCGACGGCACCCGCCACGCACAGCTCGTCCGGATGTAAACGGCGACCGACGGAGTGTTGTGTGTCCGACCCGTACTGCCGGCGATGGCAACTCACGAGCGGACGTCGCCGCTCGACGTCTCGGCGCTCCGGGCGGAGTTCCCGGTGCTCGACCGGCGCGTCGGGGGCGACGTGACCGCGCCGGGCGAGGGAGAGGGCGACGACCAGCCGCTCGTCTACCTCGACAACGCGGCGACCAGTCAGACGCCCCGGGCCGTCGTCGAGGCGATGACGGAGTACTACTACGGCTACAACGCGAACGTCCACCGCGGCATCCACCACCTGAGCCAGGAGGCGAGCGTCGCCTACGAGGAGGCGCACGACCGCGTCGCCGAGTTTATCGGCGCCGACGGCCGCGAGGAAATAGTCTTCACGAAAAACACCACCGAGGCCGAGAATCTCGTCGCCTACGCGTGGGGGCTCGAAGAGCTCGGCCCGGGCGACAAGGTGGTGCTGACGCAGATGGAACACCACGCCTCGCTGGTCACCTGGCAGCAGATCGCAAAGCGGACCGGCGCCGACGTGGAGTACGTCCGCGTCACCGAGGACGGCTACCTCGACATGGACCACGCCCGCGAGGCGATCGACGAGTCGACCGAGATGGTCTCGTTCGTCCACGTCTCGAACGCTCTCGGTACGGTCAATCCGGTCGAGGAGCTGGTCGACCTGGCTCACGACGTCGGGGCGTACGCGTTCGTCGACGGCGCCCAGTCCGTCCCGAACCGGCCCGTCGACGTGGGCGCGATGGACGCCGACTTCCTCGCGTTCTCGGGCCACAAGCTGTGTGGCCCGACGGGCATCGGGGTGCTGTACGGCAAAGAGGAGATCTTAGACGAGCTCCAGCCGTACCTCTACGGCGGCGAGATGATCCGCTCGGTCACCTACGAGGAGTCGACGTGGGAGGAGCTGCCGTGGAAGTTCGAGGCGGGCACGCCGCCAATCGCGGAGGCCGTTGGCCTCACCGCCGCGCTCGACTTCCTCGACGAGGTCGGCATAGAGCGGATCCAGGCCCACGAGGAGACGCTCGCGGGCTACGCCTACGACCGGCTCACCGAGTTCGACGACGTCACCGTCTACGGCCCGCCGGGCGACGACCGCGGCGGCCTCGTCGGCTTCAACCTCGACGGCGTCCACGCCCACGACCTCTCCTCGATCTGTAACGACCACGCCGTGGCGATCCGCGCGGGCGACCACTGTACCCAGCCGCTCCACGACACGCTCGGCGCGGCCGCGAGCGCCCGCGCGTCGTTCTACCTCTACAACACCCGCGAGGAGGTCGACGCGCTCGTGGACGCCGTCGACGACGCCCGGGGGCTGTTCGGGTAGGCGACGGACTTAACAGCCGCTCGCGCCACGTTCTACTAACGATGCCACCCGGTTCGGACATGTACCGACAGCAGATCCTCGACCACTACCGCAACCCGCGGAACTACGGTGAGCTGCCGGACCCGACGTTCAGCCACGCCGGCGAGAACCCGTCGTGTGGCGACGAGATCCAGGTCGACGTGGTGCTCTCCGACGACGACGTGATAGAGCGGGTGGCGTTCTCCGGCGACGGCTGCGCCATCTCGCAGGCCGCCGCCTCGATGCTCACCGGCGAGCTCGCGGGGATGACGCTCGACGAGTTAGACGCCCTCGACCGCGACGACGTGCTCGACCTCCTCGGCGTCGAGGTGACGCCGATGCGGATCAAGTGCGCGGTCCTCGCGGAGAAGGTCGCACAGGACGGCGCGAAGATCCACCGCGGCGAGATCGAAGACGTCGGCAAGACCCGGACCGAGTAGTCGTCCGGACCGCCGTCACCCGTCGTCGTGTCTGTCTCGCTCGACCTCGCGCCCGACGCCCCGAGCGACAGCTACGAGAAACGCCATCCCGCGCTTGACCTCGGGGTCCCGGAGCGCCCGCAGGAGTCCGACCGGCCCGACCTCGCCGTAGCGGCCGTCCGGGGTTCCCGCGTCGCCAACGCCCCTGAGGAGCGTCTGTGCGCCCCGAACCGTGTCGGGGTCGGCCGCCTCGTCGGCCAGTTCGCCGAGCGACCCGGCCGTCCCGGCCAGCGAGCCGACCATCTCGTCGTCCAGCGCGTCGGCCCCCAGCGCGGCCACGTCGAGCAGCTCGTTGACCAGGTCGAGTCGCTCGACGAACGCCGCGACGGCCTCGGGGTTCTCCGCAACCGCCGCCTCGAGGTCGGCGGCGGAGCCCCCGGAGCCGGTCTCTGCGGCGGGCTCGTCGGGCATCTCAGACCAGCCCCCGCGCGGTGAGCCAGTAGGACTCGTTGTACGCCCGCTTGGCCCAGTGGATCATCTGCGACTCGTCACGCAGGACCGGCATCGAGTCGTAGTCGAAGGAGACGTACGTGGCCTCGTCCATCCCGGCCTCGAGGAAGCAGACGACCGTGCCGTCGTACGTGGCGGTCGGGGCGGTGCCCCGGATGCGGGCGGCGATGCGGTCGGCGACGGTCCCGGCCTGGTAGTGGGCGACGCTCCCGGCCATCGGCCGCTCGAGGTCGGTCGTGTCGCCGAGCGCGTACACGTCGTCGGCGCGGACGGCCTCGAGCGTGCGGTCGTCGGTCTCGACCCAGCCGTCGTCGCCGAGGCCGGCCTCGGTCACGAGGTCGTCGCCCGTGTGTGGCGGAATAGCCACCAGCAGGTCGTAGCCGACCGACCGGCCGTCCGCGGCGTGGAGTCGGCGGTCGTCCGGGTCGACGCGGTCGACCGCGAACCCCGTGTGGGCCTCGATCCCCCGGTCCGCGAACCGCTCGCTCGCCCACTCGTCGACGGGCGGGAGCTTGTGGCTGCCGTCGAGCGGGAACGTGTAGGCCACCTCGCTGTCCTCGCGGAGCCCTCGTTCGCGGAGCCAGTCCTCGAGCATCAGCGTGAACTCGACCGGCGCGGCCGGACACATGTGGGGCAGTCCCGCCACCGAGAGGACGACGCGGCCGCCGTCGAAGCCGGCGAGCGCCTCGCCGAGTCGCTCGGCCCCGGCCGCGCTGTAAAAGTCGTGGGCGCCGTCGCGGAGCCCCTCGACCCGGTCGGGCGCGAGCCGCGACCCGGTCGCGAGGACCAGGTGGTCGTAGTCGAGTCCCGCGCCCTCGGCGAGCGAGAGCCGTCGTGCGTCCGTGTCGACGTCGGTCACGCGGTCCACCCGGAGCCGGACCCGTCGGTGAAGCAGGTCGTCGAGCGGCCGGCGGGCCTCCGCGGGGTCGGCCTGGCCGAAGGCTACGTAGAGCCAGAGGGGCTTGTAGACGTGGTCCGGCGTCTCGTCGACGAGGACGAGTTCGGCGTCTCCGGCGTCGACCGCCGGTCCGAGCTTCTCGGCGAGTTTGTTCGCGAGGACGGTCCCGCCGGTTCCGCCACCGACGACGACGACGCGTTCGGTCATCCGACGTGCGTCGAGCGCCCGGTCAGTTAATATTGTACGTAGAATACAGACCCGTGAGAACCGGCGCGACGGCCGGCTACTCCGGCTTGAGCCCGGCGTCCTGGACCCGCATCACCGCCTCGCCGTCGGCGAGGTTCGGCGCGTCCACGAGCCGGACGATCCGCTTGTCGCCTTTCGACTTGCGGAGGTAGATCCGGAACGTCGACTTGTGTCCGAGGATGTTCCCGCCGATGGGCTGGGTCGGGTCGCCGAAGTACGAGTCGGGGTTGGAGGCGACCTGGTTCGTCACGAGGACGATGGCGTTGTGGAGGTTGCCGACCCGGTCGAGGTCGTGGAGGTGTTTGTTGAGCTTCTGCTGGCGCTCGGCGAGTTCGCCCCGGCCGACGTACTCCGCGCGGAAATGTGCGGTGAGGGAGTCGACACAGAGGAGCCGGATCGGCCACTCCGTCTCGGCGTGCTCGCGCGCCAGCTCCTCGGCTTTCTCCGCGAGGAGCATCTGGTGGTTGGCGTTGAACGCCTTCGCGACGTGGATATGGTCGAGGAAGGACTCCAAGAGCGCCTCCATCGCCTCGTCGTCGCCCGGCGACCCCTCGATGTCGCGTCGGTCGAGTTCGTTCGCGATGATCTCGTCGTCCAGCCCCCGCACCATGTCGTCGATGCGCTCGGGGCGGAACGTGTCCTCGCTGTCGACGAACACCGCCGCGCCGTTCAGGCCGCCGTACTCGCGGGGCAGCTGGACGTTCACCGACATCTGGTGGGTGACCTGCGACTTGCCGGCGCCGAACTCGCCGTACACTTCGGTGATCGACTGGGTCTCCATCCCGCCGCCGAGCAGGTCGTCCACCTCGTCGATCTGCCACGAGAGCTTCCCGATCTCGCGGCGCCGTTCCAGCACCGTCGCCCCCGTCTCGAACCCGCCGACGTCCGCGGCCTCGCGCGCGGCCTGGATGATGTCGCCCGCGGTCGAGTCGCCCACGTCGGCCTGCTGGGAGAGGTCGCCCGAGCTCGCCACCGCGATGCTCTGGAAGTTGTCGAACCCCGCGTCGATCAGCTTGTCCGCCGTCGCCGGCCCCACGCCCGGGAGGTCCTGGAGATCTTCCTGCGGCATAGACGGCGTTTGCGCGTCACCCGGTATAAACCCACGCAAGCCCGATTACACCGGAGTGAAAGTGATCCCGCTCCGCTTACTCCCACGGGTGTCCGCCCGGCCGGTCGGGCCACAGCGGGTACCAGTACGACTCGTCGCCCTCGACGCCGAGTTCGCCGTCCAGCACCGACCGGAGCTTGAACTCCAGGCGCTGATCCCGGTCGTGGTCCCCACGGGGCGCGAACGGGTAGTACGCGCCGCGGCGGAAGGAGTAGACCCAGTACGCGCGGTCCCGGTCGGTCCCGCGCGTCGGCTCGAACGCGAAGACGGCCGCGAGCAGCCGCGAGCCGTAGCCGCGCTCGACGAACGTGTCCGCGGCGAAGTGGACGCTCGTCACGAGGTCCTCCGGGTCCTCGTCCTCGAGAACGACCCAGCGGTAGCCGTGGTCGTCCTCCGTGCGGCGGAAGCCCGTGCCCGTCTCCGCCTCGCCGGCACGGAGAATCATCTCCACCTCGTCGACGGCGTCCGCGAAGTCCGTCGCGTCCACGTCGCCGAAACAGAGCGCCGCCGCGCCCGCCGGCGCGAGGTCGAGGTCGGCCTCCATGGTCACGTACGCCGTCGACATCCCCCAGAGGTCGTCGGGGTCGGCGTCGCGGGTCGCGTCCCGTTCCGCGCGGACGCCGAGAAACTCGCGGATGGAGTCGAGAATACCCATGGCGGGCGGAGGGCCGAGGACGGGAAGGCGTTTACGACGGACGCGCCGCGCCTGCCGCCCGCTCCGCGGCTCGACTCCGTCTCGCCGCTCCGCCTCGCGGCCCCTCCCTTCGGGTCGGCGCCGCGCCTGCCGCCCGCTCCGCGGCTCGACTCCGTCTCGCCGCTCCGCCTCGCGGCCCCTCCCTTCGGGTCGGCGCCGCGCCTACCGGCGCTCCAGGCTCCGCTCTAGCTCCCGCAGGCGCTCGACGCGCTTCTCCGTCGGCGGGTGCGTCGAGGCGATGCGGCCGATGAACCCCGAGCGGATGGGGATGACGAAAAACGCGTTCATCTCGGCCTGATCGCGCAGGTCCTCCTTCGGAACCCGGTCCATCCGGCCGTCGATGGCCAGGAGCGCGGACGCGAGCGCGCCGGGCTTGCCCGTTATCGACGCGGCGCCGCGGTCGGCGGCGTACTCGCGGTAGCGCGAGAGCGCCCGGATGAGCAGGAACGAGACGACCCAGACGACGAAGGAGACGCCGATGGCGACGATGACCTGCCCGCCGCCGTTCCGGTTCCGGCCGCCGCCGAACAGCCAGCCCCAGCGGACGACGATGAACGCCAGCGTCGAGAGAAAGGAGGCGATAGTCATCACCATCACGTCGCGGTTCTTGACGTGGGCGAGCTCGTGCGCGACGACGGCCTCTAGCTCCTCGTCGTCGAGCGTCTGGAGGAGTCCCTTCGTGACACAGACGGTCGCGGACTTGCGCGAGCGCCCGGTCGCGAAGGCGTTCGGGACGCGCGTGTCCGCGACGGCGACGGTCGGCTTCGGGAGGTCGGCCTGCTGGGAGAGCCGGCCGATCGTGCCGTGGAGCTGGGGGTACTCCTGCTCGCTCACCTCGCTCGCGCCCATCGAGTAGAGCGCGAGCTTGTCCGAGAAGAAGAACTGGCCGATGCTGAACAGGCCCATCACGACGACGATGCCGAGGAGGCCGACGCCGAAGTAGGCGAGCGCACCGATGAAGACGACGTACAGGGCGCCGAGCAAGAGCATGGTCAGGACCATCCGGGTCCGCAGGCCCCAGTCGGCTTTCCACTCCATACCCACCCGTAGCCGCTGCGGCGATTAAACCCTCTCGGACTGGCGCGCGGCGCGCCGAACGAACTGAGGCGGGGGTCGAACCGCGGAGCGAACGCAGTGAGCGAGCGGGCCACGAAGCCGAGGGCGGTGAGCGCGGCGCGCCGAAGGCGGGCCGCGCGGTGGAAGGCGAGACGGAGTCGAGCCGTGGAACAGAGCGAGCCGCGTGAACTGCGGCGTGCGCGCCGCGCACTTCGCGTCGCTTTTGCCCACCGGGACCCGAGAGCGAGCGATGAGTTCCGGCCGGTTCTGTCCGCGGTGTGGCGACTCCGTTCCCGAGCGCGGGGAGCCGTTGCCGGGCGCGTCGTCGGGCGGGCGCACGGAGGCGCTCTGTGACGCCTGTTACCTCGACGACTTCGACCTCGTGGACGCGCCGGAGCGGATCGAGGTGCCGGTCTGTGCAACCTGTGGCGCGGTCAAGCGCGGCAGCTCGTGGCGCGACGTGGGCGCGCGCGACTACACCGACGTGGCCGTCGACGCCACCCGCGAGGCGCTCGGGGTCCACGTCGACGCCCGCGCCGTCGAGTGGGGCGTCGAGCCGGAGCAGGTCGACGAGAACACCGTCCGGATGCACTGCCTGTTCACCGGCGTCGTCCGCGAGACGCCCGTCGAGCAGGAGGTGGAGGTGCCGGTCATGATCTCGCGGGGGACCTGCGACCGGTGTGGCCGGATCGCCGGCGGCTACCACAACGCCGTCGTCCAGGTGCGCGCGGACGGCCGGGACCCGACGGGCGAGGAGACGAGCCGCGCCGTCGAGCTCGCGCACGCCTACGTCGGCGAACGCGAGGAGACCGGCGACCGCAACGCGTTCGTGACCGAGGTCGACGACCACCCCGACGGCGTGGACGTGAAGATATCGACCGCGCAGATGGGCCAGGGTGTCGCGACCCGGATCGTCCGCGAGCTCGGCGGGACGGTCGAACACCACCCGACGCTCGTCACCGAGGACGAGGACGGCAACGAGGTGTACCGCGTCACCTACGCCGTCCGGCTCCCCGCGTTTATTCCGGGCGACGTGATCGACCCGGAGGACGGCGACGGCCCCGTCCTCGTGCGCGGCGTCGACGACCGGGTGACGGGCCTCAGGCTCGCGTCGGGCGAGCGCTGGGAGTCGGACCGCGAGGCCGGCCTCGCGCCCGACGCGCGGAAGCTGGGCACGCGCGAGGACGCTGTCTCGACGGCGCTGGTCGCCGTCGTGGACGACCACGCTGTCCAGGTGCTTGACCCGGAAACTTACGAGACTGTGAGTGTCCCGCGCCCGGACTACCTCGATCCCGACGCCGAGACGGTGCCCGTCCTCCGGAGCCGCGCGGGGCTCCACGTCCTGCCGTAGCCGTCGCTCGGCGGCGAGCGTCAGAAGTTCACGTCGCCCGGCTACCGCGCCTCGGCCGCGCGCTCGGCCGCGGCATCCGAGCGCTGGGCCTCCGACGAGGCCTCTTCGACCCCGTACGCCCAGGCCGCCTCCCGCAGTTCCGCCTCCGTGCAGCCGGCCATCTGTGCCGCGCGACCCAGCGACAGCGTTCCGGTCCGGTACAGCTCCAGCGCCGTGTTGAGTCCCCGCGGTGTCATCTGTGCTCGATCATGAACAACTACAGTATTAAGAATATCGTGAGAACAATTGTCACGATACTGTTTGATCGTGTATAAGGTACAAACCCAGCCCTCCAACGGCAACCCGGTGCGGGGACGCCGCCTACGAGCCCTGCCGGGGTTCGATGTAACCCGACGCCGCCTCGCGGAACTCGCGTTCCGTACAACCCGCCATTCCCGCCGCCCGTCCGAGCGGCAGCGTTCCGGTCCGATACAGTTCGATCGCCGTGTTGAGTCCCCGCGGTGTCATCGACAGGCGTACGTCCACCTACTCTCGT
>JAZKRX010000014.1:0-47873 GCA_036626375.1 Haloferacaceae archaeon | reverse complement strand
GTCGAGCCGCGCCCGCAGCGCCTCGACCTCGTCGTCCTGCGGCGCCCGCTCGCCGAGCGACCGCGCCGCCGCCGCGAGCGCCCCCCGGAGCCACGGACCCGCGCCCTCGCGCACGACGCCGACGCGGTCGTGAACCGGCCCCGGGTCGGGACAGTCGACGGTCACGCCCGCGACCCGCTCGCCGGCGATCGCGCGGTGGATCGCCGCCGCGTCGGCGTCGAGCCCCGTAGCGTCGGCCGCCTCCCCGCGGCGCTCGGCGCTCGCGACGACCAGCCTCACAGCTCCTCGCCCCGCATCCGCTCGGGGGCGGGGTGGTCGCGGCCGCTCGCGAACGCCGTGTACGGCGTGCTCTCCGCGTCGCGGTCCTCGTAGGCCGCCGCCGCCTCCCGGACACGGTCGGGCACCGTCTCGTACTCGTTCAGCGGCGCCGTGCGCTCTAGCTGGACGGCGTCGCCGTGTTTCTCGCGGAGGCGCAGGCCGAGGAAGGCGCCGAACTCCGTCTCCCGGAGGAGCGCCGCGCGCCCGAACCGCCGGACCACGGTCTCTTCGTGGCTCGCACAGACGTTCCGGAGGGTCGTTCGCGCCGCCCGGGAGTAGGTGACGACCAGCAGCACGGGCAGATCGGGTGCGTCTCGCCACTTAGACCTGTTCGACGGTCGGGTCCTCGGCGTCGGTGAGAGCCGTGACCCGCGCGCGTGCCTCGCGGGCGTTCGGCGCGACGACTATCGTCCCGTCGGCCGGGCCGCCGACCGCGCGAAACGCCGTCAGCGCCGCCTGGTCGTCGCCCTCGAACTCCGTGGCGTACGTCCGCAACACGCCGAGGACGCGCTCTTCGGTCGCCGCGAGGTCGGCGTCGCCGTCCTCGAACGCGCGCAGGGCCTCCTCGACGTTGCGGAGGGCGCTGATCCGGTCCACTCGGGCGTCGTTGGCGCCCGACCGGCTATGAAGCTTGAGGTCGGTCGTCGACGACCGCCTCCAGCACCCTGAGCTGGTTCTCCCACGCAACCTTCCGCACTGCCGCGTCGGTGTACCCCCGGTCGGCCAGCGCAGCCGGCAGGGCGCCGACGTCCGTGTCGTCTCGCAGCCCCTCGACAGGGGGGTGGTCCCCGCCGAGGCCCTCGTCGAAGTACTCGGCGATGTACTCGTAGAAGTCGAAGCCGAGGCCGACGTGGTCGACGCCCGCCACCTCGACGGCGTGGTCGACGTGGTCGAGGAGATCCTCGACCGTCGGCCGGTCGGGCCCGAGGGCGAACGGGAGCGCCGTCAGCCCCACCACGCCGCCGGTCTCGGCCACCGCCTCGATCTGGTCGTCGGTCAGGTTCCGCGGGTGGTCCGCGATCGCCCGGCAGTTCGAGTGCGTGTTCAACACGGGGTCGTCGGCCAGCGCCACGGCGTCGAAAAAGCCCCGCTCGTTCAGGTGAGCGGTGTCGACGACCACCCCGAGGTCGCCCGCGCGCTCCACGAGGTCCTGCCCGAACACCGACAGCCCGCCCTCGTGGACCTCGCGGGCCGTCTCCGGGCGGAGCGTCGCCCCGTCGCCCGCGAAGTTCCGCCGCGCGTGAGTCAGTCCGAGGACCCGGACGCCGAGGCGGTGGTAGACGTCGAGCAGTGCCGGGTCGCGCCCGAGCGGTTCGGCGCCCTCCAGGCCGAGGACGAGCGAGGCCGTTCCGGCGGCGGCGTTCGCCCGGACCGCCGCGGCCGTCCGTACCACGTCGACGCCGTCGGCGCGCGCGACGTCGTCGTACAGCGCCTGGATGGTCCGCAGCCCCCGGCGGACCGCCATCGCCGGCACGAAGTCGTCGTGGACGTACACCGCCGCGATCCGTCCGAGAACCCCGTTCGCCCGCATCGCGGGCAGGAACTCCGACCCGACAACGCTCCGCTCGCCGTCGGGGTCGCGCTCGCGGACCACCCGAAACGGGAGGTCAGAGTGGCCGTCGAACACCGGCACGTCGCTCATACCGCTCTCCACGGACCGGAGGAGGAAGCCGTTACGGCTACGTCGTCCGCAGGTGGTCGAGGCTCGGCTCGTACAGTTCGCCCTTCTTTTTGAGGTTCTCTATCTCCCCTTCGGCCTTCGACCGGTCGATCCCGGCCTCGTCCGCGCGGGCCAGCACCTCCTCGACCGGCGCGCCCTCCTCGTACTCGTCTTCGATCTCCTCGATCAGCGCCTTGACGTTCTTGATCCGGTCTCGCTGGGTCTTCGACGTGCCCGTCTCGACCACGTCGGCGTCGAACTCGCCCGTCTCGGGGTCGACGCCGATATCCTTGAGACACGAGCGCACGAGTTCGACCACGCGTTCCGCGTCCGCCTCCGTCACCGTATCGGAGAGCCGAACGCGCGCCGACGCCTCCGCCAGCCGCACGAGCGCCTCCAGCTTCCGCGCCGTGATGGGGACGGGAGCGTCCTCGTCGGTTCCTTTCGCCCGCAGGTCGACGTAGAACTCCTTGATCCGCTCTCTCGCTCCCTCCGACATCGACGGGAAACACTCCCGTTTCGCGTACGCGATGTACTTCCGGAACAGCTCGGGCTCGATCGCCGGCTCGACCTCCGCCGTGACCGAGGCGATCTCCTCGTCGTCGAACTCGGGGTTGGCCATCCGGTCGCGCTGGGTGCTCAGCTCGCCCGCGTAGTTCGCGTTCAGGATGTGGTCCGCGAGGTTGGCGTCGTGTTCCTCGTCGGGCTTGTCCTGCACCGTGAAGATCAGGTCGAACCGCGAGATGAGGGCGGGCTCCAGGTCGATCTGCTCGCCGAGCGGCTCGTACGGGTCGAACCGACCGTAGCGCGGGTTCGCGGCGCCCAGCAGCGAACACCGCGACTTCAGCGTCGCGTTGATCCCCGCCTTCGAGACGCTGATCTCCTGCTGTTCGAGCGCCTGGTGCATCGCCGAGCGGTCCTCCGAGTTGTGGACGACCATGCCGTTCGCGACGAAGTTGTGGGTCCCCGCGACGGTCAGATCGTAGACGTGACAATCGTCGACGTTGGACGCCGAAACAGGCTCAACGGACGCGACGCGTCGGCAGGTCACCTCAGGTCCGGTGGAGTGGTCGTCGTCGGTTGCCACGACCCCGCCATCCGTCGCCAGAGACTCGATATCTCGCGGCACGTACACCCGGTCACCGGGCGTGAGGTCGGTTGTTGCCCGCTCGACACGCTCGCCGCCCTCGCGGATGAAAAACGGGTGGTCGTCAGTCGCGGTGAGTCGTTCGCCCGTCGCCAGCGTGACTCGCGAGAGTTCCGTCGGTGCCTCGTACTCGTGAACGGCTTCGACGGGGCGCGTGACGAGCCGACCGTCCTCGGTCATCGTCCACACCTCTCGGTCGTCGATATCACGGATCGTCCGTCCGTTGGGGAGCGACTCGACCGAGGCGTTACCCATCTCGTCGATCGCGATGTCGCGAATCCGATCGATCCCGTCTGGACCATGGACCAGCGTCTCGCCGGTCACGCAGCGCATCTTGTCCAGCTCGTCCACCGCCGCGATCCCCTGGTCCGCGAGGACGAGCGCGCCGGCTTCGAGCGTCCACTGCTGCCCCTCGCCGAAGTCGTCGCGGACCGCGGCGGCGGTGTTGTGTGTGACAACCCCGTTCCCGACGAAGTTGTGCGTCTCGGGAACCGTGAGGTCGAACACCTCTTTCTCGCCCGTATCGGTCGCAGCGACAACCTCGTCCCACCGCAGGTCTGCCTCGACCGCCGTCTCGACCACCGACTCGACGGATCCGAGGTCGATGTCGTCGAGCATCGCTCGGGCGCGACCCCTGCCGGGGTTGTCACCCCGATGGACGTTCTGGTAGTACGTACCCGACGGTCCGTCGACCTGCGCGAGCGCCGCTCCCACGGGGAGGGTATCGCCGCGCCGACCACCGTCGGACGCGATCTGTTGGAGCGCAGTGCGCTTTGCCTCGACCTCGAACCCGATCCGCTCGGCGTAGCGGTCGACGTCGGCCCCGTATATCTCGACGAAGTGCTGGACGTGTTTCGACTCGATCGTCCGTCCGTCGGCGAGTTCGTACGTCCCACGGCGGTCTCGCTCCCGCGTTCGGGCACGCACGCCGTACGTCTCGAGCATCAGTTGAACCTGACGTGCGAGGTCCTCGCTGATCGTCGAGAGGAGGATACTCGACCCACCGCGGTCGCGGTTCGAGACCGAGCCGTCGGCGTCCATCAGCCCCCGGAGGAAGGCATCGGCGTGTGCGGCCGTCGTCAGCGCCGGGTCGAGCCGGAGGTCGACTTTCGGAGTCCGCATCCCGGCGTTGGCGAAGAGCCGCGCGATCGTCGCGCTGTTGACCCGGATACAGGGGACGCGGTTCTCCTGACGCTCGATCTCGACGCGCTTGTCGAACTGCTCCGCGAACACGTCCGCAGCACGCCGGAGGACCGACTCGTCCCCGTTCGAGATCCGTACCATCCCGCGGTTCCCGTCTCGACGGTCGAGTGCGATGTCACCGTCGCCAAACACCAGCCCGAGGAGGTACAGCAGGTCTTCGTCGAACGTCTCAGGAACCGAGATCGAGTCGCCGTGTCGGAGCATGAGTCGCTCGAAACCGACGTCGGCGCGGGTCGCACCGACTCCGTTGAGGACGATATCCAGCTTCTCGACCGGAACGTGCCGGTTCGAGAGCGTGTCGTAGACGAAGTCCTCGGTGAGGTCGAGCGCCGCGGCGGCGTCCCTGAGCGTCCCGTACTCCTCACGAAGCCGCCGGCGAACGAACGCGATCGACTCCTCGTCGAGTCGTACCTTCTCGTTCGTGAGATCGAGGTACTCCCGAACGGGCACCTCGGATCGATCGATATCGTCGTACCGCGGCACTGCGACGTGGTCGCCCGGTTCGACGGCAGCGATCGGCGTCCACTCGATGCCGTCGGCACCGCATGTCAGGACGGGCGTGTCGAGCGACGCCTCGACCGTCTTGCCGTGCCCGGTCTCGATCCGTCGACACGGCTTCTCGGGCATCCGCCAGACGTGCGAGCTGTCCCGCCGTTCGATCGCGTCGCTCTCGCGGTCGAGCGTGTAGAGTGACAGGGATCGCTCGGCTGCCGTCTCCGTCTCGACCGGCGCGTCGAGGTCCTCAGCGACGATCTCCTCGATCTGTCGGAACCCGTCCGCCGTGTGGACGAGCGTGTCGCCCGTGACGCAGAGCCCTGCAGAGGACGACCCCTTCCCGGAGGTGTAGACAGAGCGTGGCGCTATCTTGCGGATGTACGAGAGCATCTGCGAGTTGTGCGAGACGACGCCGTTCGAGAGGTAGGTGTGCGTGTCGCCGACTTCGAGGTCGTACACCCACTCGTCCTCTGGTTCGACGGGTTCTATCGACTCGATGCGATCCCACCCCACGTCGGCGTCGACGAGGTTCTGGAGGGATTCGACCCGGTCGTGGAGCGTCTGTCCTCCGTCCGCGTGTACCGGCTCCGTCTGCGTTGGCGGAAGCGCCGAGTCGAAGGCGTCGACCACCTGCCGGAGGCTTTCCCGGGACGGCGACCGGTCGCCGCGCTCGTAGTGCTGGTAGGTCGGTCGCGGGAGTCCGCAGTCCGCCTGCGTCAAGCCGAGTGACTCGCGGAGGTCACGGAGGTTGTCGCCCACCGGGACGAGATCCGTGTTAGTGTTCGAAGACCCCCCGCAGACCGCAGCAGCGGCCTCCGGCTTCCGCTCGGTCACGAATCCGACCCGACGGTGGTAGCGTTCGAAATCCTCGCCGCTGATCCGGAGTCGGTAGCTCCCGTTCTGACGCGACTGGATCTGACTCTCGATGTCGAATCCGACCAAGAGGGTACGGACATCGACCAACAGATCGCGGCTCATCGAGGCGACCGTAACCTCGCGTTGCGACGAGGAGACGTGGCCCTCTCCTTCGACGAACGTACGGAGGAAGGCTCGTTTCGTCTGGTCGCCCGTGGCCATGATCTCGTTGGGCACACGCTGCTCAGCAGAGCCTTCGAGAAGCGGCGCGTCGAGACCGGCGAGGAAGCTGACAAACTCCCCGGCGGAGCAGATGATCTCGCGAGCGGATTGCCCCTCGTGGGGCTGGCGTTCGGTGTGGTTCAGTCCGATCCGGCCGAGCGCGTCGGCCACGTCGTCGAGAATCTCGCGGTCGTCGTTCGTAATCGAGACGTAGCCGGTGTCGTCGTTGCGGCGTTCGACGTAGCCCTCGGCGACGACGTACCCGACGAGTCGTGCGAGCGACGGGGTCCACGCGTCGGGGAGATTGAGCCGAACCGCGTTGTTCGACTCCGGCCGGCGGAACGGGACGTCCAGCGCGTCCGAACCATCGAGCGACAACCGCCGCGGTGCCGCCACGAACTCCCCTGCGGACAGTTCGTCGGCCCGCTTCGCAGTCGGCCGACCCCCCGCCTGGACGAACAGCGGGTGCGACGGCGTCACGGTCAGTTCCCGGCCGCTCGCAGTCCGAACGCGGTACATCCGGTCCGGTGCCTCGCGCTTCCAGACTTTCGTCGCCCGACGCTCGCCGAGCGACCCGTCTGACGCCATCGACTGGACTGGCAGGTCGGCCGTGTCCCACACGCCATCGTCGACGGTCTTCGGGTCGTCGAGGTTCGACTCCACGAGGTCGCGGATCGGAACCTCACGCCCGTCCGCGAGTGTCACGCGGGTGTCGCCGTCGAGGCACTTGCCAGTACCGGGATCCCCGATCAGAAGCAGGTGCATGTCGCCGCGAATCCGCGACTTGTCGGGGAGCTTTTTCGTGACGCCGGAAAAGAGCTGGAGAGCCATCGCGAACTTCTCTTCCTCGTAGCCGTAGATGGTCGGCGCGATGGAGTCGATCATCTGGTCGTAGATGTCCGGCTCCTGGGAGAGCGCGAGAATCTCCTCGACGTCGTCGGTCGAGATGTCCATATCCTCGAACTGCTCGTCTTCGATCCCGACGCTCACGCCGTCCATGTAGAGGTCGAAGACGGCCGACTTCTCCTGGCCCTGCTCCATCTGCTCGATGTGGAGGACGCCGACCACCGCGACGTGGTCGCCCGCGGTGACCTTTCCGGTCACGTCGTCCTCCAGGTTGACGTCGATGTGCTGGGGTGTCTCGCCGCCGCGCAGCCCCTCGGGCGACTCCTGGACCCGGATCTGCTGGGAGTCGACGAACTCCGACTGGTCGTGGTTGACCCGGAAGGGACCCTGGCGCTCGCAGCCCTGACACTCGTGGGGTTCCTGGAAGCTCCCGTCGCTCTGGGGGATGTACGTCATCGTGCCACAGCGCTGGCACTCGAAGGCGGCCTCCACCACCTTCGGGCGCACGTCCGTCGCCTTCCGGACGATGCCCCGGACCTCGATCAGCCGGCCGATGTGGTCGTCGTGGACCCGGATGTCGCGGATGTCCACCGCGTCCGAGAGGTCCCGCAGGCGGACGTGCGCCCGGCCGAGCTTGACGTCCGCCGGGAGGTCGAACTGCCGCAGGGCCTCCTCGGCGTACTCCTGCATCTGCTCGGGCTGGGTCCGGTAGTCCTCCGCGAGGTCGACGTCGAAGCGGTAGAGGTCGTCGTAGTCGACGTACAGCGAGCGCTGGTCGTTCGGGTAACGCTGTGCGAGTTCGCTGATCGCCTCCTGGTAGTAGTTGCGATAGAAGCTATCGAACCGCTCGACGAGGTCTGCGTTCGCGCTCGCCTTCGCCATCGAGACGGGGTAACGCGTGACCGGCTAAGAGTGTTGGCACGCGTGGCTCCGAGCGAACGCAGTGAGCGAGGGGCCACGGAGGCGGAGCGGCGAACGCAGTGAGCCGTGGAGCGAGAGGCGTGAGCGACCCCCGAAAGAGCGGGGAGTGACATAAGAACGACCCGCGGGGTGAGGCGCGGGCACCCTGGTTCGAACCGAACGGCCCGCGCCCGTCAGAACGAGACATCGGTCTCCATATCTTCGGTCGCTTCCCGGAGCCCGTCGTCCAGCTCGGTCAGGCGCTCCGTGATGTCGGCGTCGGTCAGGAGCGCCGCGAACTCGGCGCGGAACCGGCCGTTGGCCCGCCGCGAGGCGGCGTCGGTCAGCGCGGCGCGGTAGGCGGGCGCGAGGCCGGCGGGGTCGCAGTCGAGCGTCGACGCGACCTCGCCGAGCGTCGCGCCCTCGCTCGCCAGTCGGCGGAGCGCGTCGGGGTCGACGCCCGCGGGCGGGTCACGGTCGGCGTCCCGGACGAGGTGGAGGTCGAGTCGCGCGTCGCGGACGGTCGTCTCGTCGACGTCGAGAGCCGCGGCGACCGTGTCGTCGCCGTCGCCGTCGTGGAACCCGCGCGCGACCGCCGCGAGCGCCCCCGCGTCGTCGGCGAGCGCGCTCGTAAACGCGAAGCGCTCGCGCATCACCGCGACGAGCGCGCGGACCCGCGTCTCGACGTCGGCGTCGTCGCGGCCGGCGAGTGTCCCGCGGCCCTCGGCCTGTCCCTCTGTCACGGCCTCGGTCCCCGTGGTCTCGACGAACAGGTCGCGCAGTGACTCGGTCTTCTCGTCCATCCGAGCGACGGGAGGGGCCGAGCGAGCAAAAGGCTGGTCCGCCCGTCTCGTCTACCGAACGCTTATCCGAAGTTGACGAGACGGAGCGGGCATGGCCACGTCACAGGTCGACCTCGTCGGCGAGGAGCAGACACTGAACCTCGCGCGCGCGGCGGTCGTCGCGGCGCTGACGGGCGCGACCGCGCCCGTCGCGCTCACCCACCCGCTCGCGCCGGGCGTCCCCATCACGCTCCAGACGCTCTGGGTGTTTCTCGCCGGTCTGATCCTCGGGCCGGCCTGGGCCGGCGTCGCGTTCGTCCTCTACCTCCTCGCGGGCGCCCTCGGCCTCCCGGTGTTCGCGGGCGCGGCCGGCGGGATCGGGAACTTTCTCGACCCGACAGGAGGATTTTTGGTCAGCTTCCCGGTCGCCGCGGTCGTCGTCGGCCTCGTCGCCCACGGCACGGACGCGCCGGACGCCCCTGGCGAGATCCCGGTCCCGCGGATCCTCGCGGCCGTCGTCGCCGGCTCGGTCGTCATCTACACGCTCGGCGCGGTCGGATTCTCCGTCCTGACCGCGACGGCGCTCACCTCCGCGGTCGCGACCGTCGTCCTCCCTTTCCTCCCCGTCGCGGCGCTCAAAACCGTCGCCACGGTGGCGGTGGTCCGGAGCGACGCGCTCGTTGCGCGGTGACGCGGTGACCGAGCCATGATCGCGGTCGAGAACGTCACCTACCGCCACGACGACGGGACCGTCGCCCTCGACGGCTGCTCGCTGACCGTCGCCGACGGGGAGACCGTCCTGCTCTGTGGCCCGAACGGCTCCGGCAAGACGACGCTCCTCCAGCACCTGAACGGCCTGCTCGACCCCGATTCGGGGTCGGTACGGGTCGACGGAAGAGACGCGAGCGACCACCCTGTCCACGCCCGGACCGCCGTCGGAACCGTCTTTCAGGACCCCCGGGACGGGGTCGTCGCCGCGACGGTCGGCGCCGACGTCGCGTTCGGGCCGGAGAACCTCGGGCTCGACAGAAGCGAGATCGACCGTCGAGTGGCCGACGCGCTCGACGCGGTCGGGCTACGCGGCCGCGAGGACGCCCGGATCGAGGCGCTCTCGGGGGGCCAACGCGCCCGCGTCGCCGTCGCCGGCGCGCTCGCGATGGAGCCGGCCCACCTCGCGCTCGACGAGCCGTTCGCGGGGCTGGACTGGCCCGCGGCGCGGCGGCTCCTCGCGCACGTAGACGACCTCCGGGACGCCGGCGTCTCGCTCGTCGTCGCCACCCACGACCTGCGCGACCTCGCGTCCCGGGCCGACCGCGTGGTCGTCCTCGCGGACGGCGCGGTGGTCCACGAGACGACGGCGCCCGAGCCGGGGGAACTGACGGAGTTCGGCGTCCGGCCGTGGTAGCGGCCGGCGCGCGGTCGGCGAGCTACGCCGCCGGGCTCGACCCGCGGGCGAAGCTCGCGGTCCAGGTCGCGGCCGCGACGCTCGTCCTCGCGAGCCCGCGAGCGGGGCTCGCGGTCGTCGGCGCCCTCGCGCTCGCCGCCTGCGCCGCCGCGCGGGTAGACCCGCTCGCGACGCTGTGGGAGGCGAGAGCTGTGTTCCCGCTTCTCGTCGCTGCGCCCGTCGTCGAGTCGTTCTCGCTCTCCGCGCCGTGGGTCGTGCCCGCGGACGCCGTCGGCCCCGCCGTCGCCGTCGCCCGCGTCCCGCCGCTCTATCTCCTCGGCGCCGCCTACGCCGCCTCGACGACGCCACGCGAGTCCCGCGCCGCGGTGGCGTGGCTCCTCCCCGGCCGCACGGGCGTCGTTCTCGGCGCCGGCGTCGAACTCCTCTTCCGGCTCCTCCCGCGGATGCGCGCCGACCTCGCCGCGGTCCGCCGGGCGGCGAACGCTCGCCTCCTGGACCAGCGTGGCGCGCTCGAACGGATCCGGGTGATCGGCGTCACGGGGGTCGCGCGGGCGTTTCGCCGCGCCGACGCGCTCGCCCTCGGCCTGCGTGCCCGCGCGTTCTCGACGAACCCGACGCTCCCCGCGCTCGCGCTCTCGTGGCGCGACGCGCCCGCGCTCGCGCTCTCGGTCGCGCTCCTCGTCGCCGCCACACTCTGAAGTGCGCGGGCGGCGCGCGCGTCGGTATGGACGCCGTCAACGAGGACGAGGTGGCGTGGACGGAGACCGAACACGGCCCCGCCCGGTTCCGGCGCAAGCGCCTCGCGAGCGCCGCCCGGGACGGCGAGCCCGCGCCCGACGACGGCCTCGGCGCGAGCCTCTACGAACTCCCGGCCGGCGCGCGGGCGTGGCCCTACCACTACCACGCGGGCAACGAGGAGGCGATGTACGTGCTCGCCGGGACGGGACAGGTCCGCGGGCCGGACGGGACAGCGTCGGTCGAGTCGGGCGACTTCGTCGTCTTCCCGACGGGCCCCGAGGGTGCCCACCGCGTCGTGAACGACGGCGACGAGGTTCTACGCTACCTCGTCGTCTCGACGATGCGCGACCCCGACGTGACCGTCTACCCCGACGCCGGCGCCGTGGGGGTGTACGCCGGCGCGCCGCCGGGCGGCGACGGCGCCCGAGACGTCTCGATGTACGTCCCGCGGTCGGCGCGGGTCGACTACTGGACGGAGATTGCGGGGGCGGGGGACGGGGGCGGGAGCGAAGCCGAGTCCGAGTCCGAGAACGGCTAACTACCGCGCCGGCGCCGACCGCCGCTCCTCGACGACGCCCAGGAAGTTCTCGAACAGCCGCTTCGCGCCGCAGGCCCGGTCGTAGTTCTCGGGCGTGACGCCCGCCAGCACCTCGTCTATCTCCGCGCTCGTCAGCATCTCGTGGTCTCGCTTTTTCTCTGCGATCCGCTCTGCGGTGTCGAGGTCGTACTCCGGGTGGAACTGGACGCCCCACGCCCGGCCCGTGCGGAAGCCCTGTACCCCGTAGTCGTTGCCCGCAATCTGCGTCGCGCCGGGCGGAAGCTCGACAACCGCGTCCTGGTGGGTGGTAAAGGCGAGGAAGCGGTCGTCGAGGCCGGCGAGAACGGGGTCGTCGCCCGCCCGCTCGATCTCGCGGTAGCCGATCTCGTAGTCACCCATGTGCTCAACGCGGCCGCCGAGCGCAGCCGCGAGCGTCTGGTGGCCGAAACAGACCCCGAGCGCGGGCAGGTCGTGGTCCTCGACGGCGGTCCGGACCCACTCGACGAGCGGGTCGATCCACGGCTCGTCGCCGTAGACCGACGAGCGAGAGCCGGTGACGACGAGGCCGTCGATGTCGAGGTCCGCCACGGGCGGGAGGTCGTCGTGGGCGTCGAGTTCGACGAGGTCGGCGTCGATCTCTCGCCGGAAGTTCCGGCGGGTCGAGTCGCCGTCGTGGGCGGCGACCAGCAGCGCGAGACGCGGGCGATCGGTCATCTGTCCACCCGTTGGCGGCAGGGGAACAAGTGCCTGTCCCCGCTACGCGCCCTCGACGCGCTCCAGGAGGCCGACCAGCGCGTCGTTGACCGGCGTGGCGGCCTCGCAGCCGACGAGGTGGCCCGCCCCGTCGACGCGCCGGAACTCGCCGCGCGGGAGACCCTCGGCCAGCCGCTCTGCGCCCGCGACGGGCCAGATACCGTCCGCGCCGCCGTGGACGACCAGCGCCGGGTCCGTGACCTCCACCAGCCGCTCGGAGCGGTCGGCGTCGAGCGCCGCCGCCTGTCGCGCGGCCGCGACCGGGTCGGGGTCGTCGTCGCGGCGCCACGCGACGATCCGGTCGACGACGTCGGGGTGGCGCTCGCGAAACCCCGGCGAGAGCGCGGCGTCGAGCGACGCCCGGAGCGCCGCGCGGTCGTCGAGGGGGGCAAAGAGCGGCGAGGGGTCGACCGCGCGGCCGTCCGCGCCCGTCCCGAGCAGACAGAGCGACCGGACCGCGCCGTCGAGCGCGAGCGAGAGCGCCACGAGGCCGCCGAGGCCGAGCCCCACGACGTGGGGGCGCCCGACCCCGGCGTGGTCGAGGATCGCGCGCACGTCGCCCGCGAGCGTCGCGAGGTCGCAGTCCTCGGCGGGCGGGGCCGCGCGGGTCCCGCCGCGGTACTCCGCGGTCACGACCGGGCGCGGTCCGGCGAGCACCGGGTGTTGCCACGCCCACTGCCAGGCCCCGAATCCACAGTCGCCGACGAGGACGACCGGCGGCCGGTCTCCCTCGCCGTCGACGCCGTAGCCGACCGTCGTGCCGTCGGGGGCGGCCGTCGTCGGCATCAGAGGAACCCGCCCTCGAACGAGAGCAGGAGCGTCCCGAACGTGAGCGCGACCGTGCCGGCGAGAACGAGGGCGACCCCGACGGCGACCGGGAGGCTGACGAGCGAGACATCGCCCGTGACGATCGTCGCCGGGCCGACCGCCAGCAGCCGGACCGGCACCGCGACGCCGGTGACGACGGTGAGCGAGCCGAGGATCACGAGCGAGATCGGCAACACCGGCACCCGTCCCGACCCCGATCCGGAGCGGTTCATTCGTTGCGTTATCCGTTCACGGGACCCCTGGTAAAGACCCAGGACGGTTCAGGCGTTGCGAACTGTCCGCAACACCTCGGGCGCGCGCTCCAGGGCCTCGTCCAGCGCGTCGACGTCCGGTCCGCCGCCCTGTGCGAAGTCCGGCGGGCCGCCGCCGCCGCCGCCGAGGCGCTCGGAGAGGCGCGAGACGACCTCTCCCGCGTCGATCGGGACGCCCTCGGGGACGCCCACGACGACCTGTGCGCTCCCGCCCGCGCCGCTCCCCAGCACCGCGACCCGGCCTTCGTCGACGAGCGCGTTCGCCGTTGCCCGGAGCTCGTCTGCCTCGGCGTCGAGCCGGCGCACGACCACGGTCGCGTCGCCCACCTCGACCGTCTCGCCGTCGTCGCCGCCCGAGGCGCGCGCGGCCGCCAGCTCCTCGGTCAGGCGGTCGATCTCCTTGCCGCGTGCCTTCCACTCCTCGAAGAACCGCGCGGCTGTCTCGGGCACCTCCATCGGCGAGACGTCGAGCGTGTCCGCCGCGTCGAGGAGCGCGCGCTCGACCCGCTGGCTCGCCTCCACCGCCGCGGCGCCCGCGGCGAAGGTGATCCGCTCGACGCCGTCCTGTATCGGCTCGGTCGTGAGGACCGTTATCGAGCCGATGTCGCCCGTCCGCTCGACGTGCGTGCCGGCGCAGGCCTGGACGTCCTCGCCGACGGTGATCAGGCGGACGCGCTCGCCCGGCGGGATCCCCCCCTGGTAGATGTCGAAGCCGTACTCCGCCTCGGCGTCGTTGCGGTCCGGCCACGCCTGCCTGACCGAGAGGTTCCGCCGGACTATCTCGTTCGCGACCCGCTCTATCTCCTCGACCTCCTCGCGGTCGATCCGCCGGAAATGTCGGACGTCCAGCCGCGAGGACTCGACGCCCTTCTGGGCGCCCGCCTGCCGGACGTGCTCGCCCAGCACCTCCCGGGCGGCGTGCCCGACGATGTGGGTGGCGGTGTGTGCGCGCATCAGCGCCCGGCGGCGCTCGGCGTCGAGACGCCCGCGGACGATCTCTCCCTTGCCGGGGTCGCCGTCGGTGCGGTGGAGGACGACGCCGTCGACCATCTGGACGTCGCTCACGGTGAAGCTGTCGTCGTCGGTCTGGATGACGCCGGTGTCGGCCGGCTGACCCCCGCCCTCGGGGTAGAAAAGCGTCTGGTCGAACACCACGTCGTAGCCGTCCTCGCGCTCGAAGCAGTCGAGGACGACCGCCTCGAACTCGGTTCCGCTCGGGTCGTC
Organism: Haloferacaceae archaeon; assembly: GCA_036626375.1. GTDB lineage: Archaea > Halobacteriota > Halobacteria > Halobacteriales > Haloferacaceae > A07HB70. The sequence continues at coordinate 33,708 of JAZKRX010000014.1, read as the reverse complement.
GTAGAACAGCAGGTCCGTCTCCGGGAGGTCCGCGGCCGCCGCGGCGCGGTCGTCGGTCTCAGCGTCCGTCTCGTCGTCGTCGCCGTGGCGCGCGGCCACGAGGGCGTAGAAGTCGTCGGGCACCTCGACGGTCGCGCCCTCGCGGGCGGCGATCTCTCGCACCGTCTCGGGCTGGATCCCGTGCGAGTCGTACAGTTCGACCAGCCGGTCGGTCGGAATCGGCTCGCCGCGCTCGGCGTACTCCGCGGCGAGGCTCTCGACACGCCGGGAGCCCCGCTCGACGGTCTCGCGGTACTGCTCCTCCTCTGCACGGACCATCTCGCGCACGGTGTCGCGGTTCTCGTAGCCCAGCCGCTCGGCCTGCATGTCGACGAGCTCGTCGAGCGGCACGTCCACGCCAACGTCGTCGACGAGCCGCTTGGTGCGCCGGAGCACCATCCGGGCGAGGTAGCCCGTCCCGACGTTCGATGGGACGATGCCGTCGCCGAGCATATACGCGAGCGTCCGGCAGTGGTCGGCGACCGCGTAGATCGACTCGAGCGGCTCGACCAGCTCGCGCAGACGCTCGACGCCGACGCCGAGGTCGGCCGCGATGTCGCCACGGGCGGCCTCCACGTCGTCGACGTCGTCGACGTCCAGGTTGCCCGCGAGCGTCGCGGCCCGCGCGACCAGCGCCTCCTCCTCGTCGGTGTAGTCGATCCCCGCGTGTTCCTTCAGGAAGGCGATCGTCTCGGGGTAGACCGCCTCGTACACCGTGGGGGTGCCCTGACTCATCCACGTCCACCGCTCCAGCCCGTAGCCGGTGTCGACGATGTACGTGTCCATCTTCGAGTAGCGGTTCCCGTCCTTCAGGCGGTACTCCCCGTCGGGGTCCCGCTCCATCGACATGAAGACGAGCGTCGCCAGCTCCAGGCCCTTGTAGATCACCTCGATGGCGGGGCCGGCGTTGCCCCCGCCGACCCACGGGTCCTCGATGTAGGTGACGAGGTCAGGGTCGGCGCCCAGGTCGGCGAGCAGTTCGTCGCAGTACGCGACCGTCTCGTCTTTCCAGTAGACCTCGCCGCTGTAGGCGTACTGGTCGCCGGCCTCCTCGCGCGCGTTGAACGCGTGGTGGGCCATCATCTCGAACGCCATCGTGTGCCGGCCGGTCACCCCGACGTTGTCGATGTCCTGCATCCGGATACAGGGCTGGGAGATGGTGAGCGGGTTCGCGGGCGGCGGCGTCGCCCCGGACGTGACCAGCGGCTGGAAGTCGTAGATAGAGGCCTGGGTCAGGAGCACGTCGTCGCGCCAGCGGTTCGCGGCGACGGGGTAGGGGTCGATCCGCTCGTGGCCGCGCTCCTCGAAAAACGAGAGAAACGCCTCGCGCATCTCCGAGAGCGTGTACGCCTCGTCGAAGCCCGGCGACCCGATGAAGTCGTAGGTCGCACACGGCGGCTCGCCACAGGTCTCCCGGGACTCGTCCCGGCTCCAGAAGTGCGAGCCGCAGGACGAACACTCCGTGCGGACGAACCCCTCCTCGGCGAAGTAGTCGAGTCGGTACTCGTCCTCGAGGTCGCTCATCGTGGGTCGTTCACCCGTGGACCGGGCAAAAGGATTCCGACAGACCGCCAGGGCTACGACGTTCGCGGCCGATCCGCCCGTGTGCTTCTCTGGGTCGGCGCGGCCGCGATGGCCGTCGGCGCGCTCGCCGTTGGACTCGCGGGGCGGGGAACGACCGGGCGTGCCCGCACCGTCGCCGCCGTCGCCGTCGGGCCGCCCGTCTCCGCCGGGACGTGGTACGTCGCGATGGCGCTCGGGCAGGCGACGCTCGTCCGCCCGGCGGGCGTCGTCGCGTGGGGGCGGTACGCCGACGGCGTCGTGACGATCCCGCTGCTCGTCGCGCTCCTCGGACTGCTCGCGGGCGCAGACCGTCGGGCGACCGCGCTGGCGATGGCCGTCGGCGCGTACACGATGGCGACGACGCTCGCGGCGACGCTCTCGACGGGCGCCGCGGCGCTCGTCTGGCTGGCGGTGAGCGTCGGCGGGTTCTGTGCCCTCCTCGCGCTCGTCTTCGGCCCGCTGACGCCCGACCCCGACGCGTCGACCCGGCGGCTCCGTGGCTACCTCGTCGCGCTGTGGCTCGGCTACCCGCTCCTCTGGCTCCTCGGGCCCGCGGGACTGGCGCTCGCGCCCGACGTCCCGACGGGTGTGCTCGCGGTGGGACTCGACCTCCTCGTGAAGCCGGGAACCGGGCTGCTCGCGGTGCGGGCCGCCAGCGGACCCTGACGGCGGGCAAGAGGTATCAACCAGCCCCGCAACACCCGGCCGTGCGACGACGACACCTGCTCGCGCTGTGTGCCGCGGGCGTCTCGGGGTGTGCCGGTCTCGGGGGAGGAGACGACGGGGGAAGCGGCGACGAGAGCGGCGCGCTCGGGTCGCCGACACCGACACCGACCGCGACACCGACCGCGGCGGGGACGCCGACGACGACGCCGGTCCGGCGGACCGACACCCAGAGCCGACCGATCGACGACGAGAACCTCGAGCCGTTGCGGGAGATCACGGTCGACCTCCTGCCCGAGCGCGTCCCGTTCGCCCACGGCGCCCGCGTCGACACGGTCGAGAACGAGAACGACAGCCTCGTGCCGCGGCTGACGGTCCGCGTGCGGAACCGAAGCGGCCGCACCTACGCGTTAGAGACACCGACCCAGGGCATCCCGCTCCCGACCCGCCGGATGCGCGGCCCGAACGGCAACGGCATCCTCGTTCGCCGGCGGTTCCCCGCGGGTGCCGGGAGCTGTCCCGGGTCGGTGACACCGACGCCCGTGCCCCGGACCGGGACACCGACGCCGACCCCGGAGCCCGCGTCCACGCCGACCGGCGACAGCCGGCCGGTCGAGCCCGGGGAGACGGTCACCCGGACCTACCGGCTGTTCAGCGACCCGGACAACCCGGACGGCTGCTTCCCCGACGGGCGCTACCGTCTCGACCAGCGCTACGTCGCGGTCGGCGACGGCGGCCGGCTCCCCTACCGCTGGGGAGTCACGCTGACCGTTCGCGGTTGAGCGCGAGCGCGGCGAGCAGCGCCTCAAGCTGGACCTGCTCGCTCGCGCCCTCGGTGATCCGGTAGTCCGCCTCGCCCATCCGTTCCAGCAGCCGCACCGTCGCCCGGTCCGGCAGGTCGAGATCCCACGCCGACCGGTGGAGCTGGTCGATCACGTCGCCGCCGGCCATCCCCACGTCCGTCAGGAGCCGGTCGAGCTCCGCGCGGGCCGTCCCGAACTCGCCCTCGACCGCCGCCCGCACCATCGCCTCGATATCCTCGGGCCGGGCGGTGGAGGTCACCATGAACACGGCGTCCTCGTCGACCGTTTCACCAGTTGTCGCCGCCGCCTGGAGCGCGTTGATCGCCCGCCGCATGTCGCCCGCGGCGGCGTAGACGAGCGCGTCCAGTCCGTTCTCGGTGAGGTCGATCCCCTCCGCCTGCGCGATCGACTCGACCTGTGCCGCCACCGCCTCGTCGCCGAGCGGCGAGAACCGGAACACCGCACACCGCGACTGGATCGGGTCGATGATCCGCGAGGAGTAGTTACACGAGAGAATAAACCGGGTGTTGTCGGAGAACTGCTCCATCGTCCGGCGGAGCGCAGACTGCGCGTCGTCGGTGTTGTGGGTCAGGACCCCGTTCGCGAGCAGGAAGTTCGGCGTCTTCTCCATGCTGACGTTGTACGCGGGTCCCCGGTGGCTGTACTCGACGCGCTGGATCTCGACGGTCGAGACCGCACGTCGCCCGCCGTCTCCGACGATCGTCTCGCGTCGCTCGTCCGACCACTCCGTCCCGTAGCCCTCGCCCCGCATCTCGCGGCTGTGGCCGTCGTTCTCACACGCGAGCGAGCAGAACCGGCCGGGAGTCCAGTCGCCACAGATCTCGCACCGCGAGGTCCCGATCTCGTCGCCGAAGTCGGCGATCTCGTCGCCCGGCTCCAGCGCCCGGAGCTCCCGTTCGACGAGGGTGCCGTCGTCGCCGACCACGAAAAACGGGTGCGTGAGACTCGCGGTGACCGTCCGGCCGTCGGCCAGCGTCACGTCGAAGAAATCGGCGACGCCGGATTCGACGCGGGCGCCCTCGTCTGACTGTATCTCGTTCGTCTCGAAGTCGACGGACGGCATCGGTTCGCCGCTGGGGTCGACCTCATCTATCGGCGTGACCGCCGGCGACGACGGGTATCCCGTCACGACCTCGGTCCCTGGCGGCAGGCACAGCGAGTCCGCCTCGTCGAGGAAGATGAGCCGGTGATCGTAGCCGCCGAAGGAGGCGCGCGCGAAGTTCTTGATCCGGTCGCGCACGACGTCGATCCCCCGCTGGTCGGAGGCGTTGAGTTCCAGGAAGTTCCCCCGCCAGTCGTCGCCGTAGATCTCGCGGGCGATGGCGGTCGCACTGGTCGTGTTGTGCATCACTGTCGGCACCGCGCCGGCGACGTAGTTCCGCGTCTCCGGCACCGTCAGGTCGTAGACGCGGCCGCCGGTCTCGTCGTGGTCGACCGAGACGACCTCGTCGAAGTAGAGCGTCCCGGCGGCGAGCCTGTCGAGCGTACGAAGCCGCTCAACGACGTCGAACGAAAGCATCTCGTTCGCGAGCGTCCGCAGACGGTCTGCGGTCGTCCCGAACGACGACAGCGACCGCACGTCGTGGTTGTCGTTGCCGAGAAGGGTCGAGAGCTCGGAGCTGTGGAACCGAGTGCCCGCCGCCACGGCCGCGTACGATTCGCCGAGCGCGTCGACACACGCCGCGAGGCGTTCACGAACCGTCTCGATAGGCACGTCGTGGCCCGGTCTTCCGTCGAGGTCGGCCAACAGGGCACCGGCCCGGGTCGCCCCGGGCGTTCGACGGCCGTCCGCGTACTCCAGCAGTCGGTCAGTTCGGACACCGTGGTCCGAACCCACAGCCGTCCGTGTCTCGAACGGTTCGAGCGCGTCGCGCGACGCGGCCCACCTCGCCGGGAGACTCGTCGTCTCGGCGAGCGCCGGCTGCAGCGTGTCGAGCGTCTCGACGACCTCCTGTGCGGCCTCCAGCCGGTCGTTCGCGGCCTCGACGACAGCTCGAAGTTCGTCGAGGTGGGCGACCCGCCCCGGTCGCTCGGGGTCGAGCGCGTCGTCGAACAGGTCGCCGACGGTGAGGTTCAGATCCGCACAGAGCGTCCGGGCGAGCGCCTGTCGTGGCATCGTGTCGTGGTTCGGGTTCGCCGTCTTCGCGGTGTGGGCCGCGAGCGTCTCGGCCTTTCGGTCGATCCCGAATCCGATCCGGTCTGCGAACCGCCGCAGGTGGTCGGCCCCCGAGACGTACAGGGCCTCGTACTCCCGAGCCGTGTTGCTCCCGTTCGTCGCCGCCCGCTCGACGGTCTTCCGCCGGCTCGGGACGCCGAACGACGCGAGGAGGTACGATACGAGCGTGACGTGGTCGGCGTTCCGCTGGACGAGTTCGACGATACCGGAGTCGGAGACGTACGCCTCCGCGTCGAACATCGCGCGGAGGAACGCGGCCCGGCTCTCGTCGCCCGCGCCGACGAGTGCGGAGCCGACCGCGTCGGTCGTTCCCGTCGCGCTCGCGAAGACGTCGAAGACCGAGTCGAGGTAGTGTGTGAGCGTCCGTGAGTTCACTTCGACGTACCCGACGCCCTGCTGGGCACCGGTGGTGGGATCGAGTCCGAACAGGTCGATGAGCGCGTCGGCAACGGTCTCGCGGAGCTGCTCGTTGGTGTTGTAGAACTTGACCCGGCCGCCGTCGATCCGTGCTTCAGCGACGACGAGGCCGACGAACGCAGCGAGCGCAGGCGTCACCTCGGACGGAGGCGTGATCGGCCGCGAGCGGTTACCCGACGCAGTGACGTAGACGATGTGTTCGGTGGCGTCACGGATCGCCACAGAAGACGGAGCCCTGTCGCGGAGCGTCCCGAGCGGCACCGTGCGGTCCAGCCCGTGTTCCCGCGCGAACGACGCCTCGACTCTCACGTGCGTCCGCTCGCCGTCCATCCGCTCGACCCAGTTCAGCTCGCCGGCGTCGGGCGTCGGTACGGAGCGCGGTCGGGCGACCCGGTCGCCCGCCCCGATCGAGGTGGCCTCGCGCCACGAGAGCCCGTTCTCGTCGACGACGAGGAGCTTGTGTTCGGGTGTCACGCGGAGCGTCGAGCCGTCGCGGGTTCCGACCTCGACCAGCTCCGCCGCGTCTGTGGCGAAGACGTGCGACGGGGCGGCGAACTCGAACGTCCCGTCGGCACCGAACGTCGCCACTTCGAGCGGTTCGTCGAGGTCGTCGAGCCCTTCGACGTCGCCGACAACCGCAGACATCCGCTCCACCCCCCGGGTCGTCAGCACCGGCGTCTCACCCGTCACACACTTCCCAGTCCCGGCCGGGCCGGCGAACAGCAAGTGCGGCAGGTCGTCCCGGTCGACGTAGCTCTGGAGCCGCTCGATCGTGTCGTCCTGCCCGTGGATATCCGAGAGCCGCTGGGGCCGGTACTTCTCGATCCAGATCTCCCGGCCCGTGGCGGTCGCCCCCTCGTCCCCGGCGTCGGCGTCGCTCATGCCCGGCCGTCGGGCCCGTTCCCAGATAAACCACCCGAGACGGAAGGCACAAGCGCGCGACGGGCGTACGACGGCCGTGAGCAGAACAGTCACCGTCCGCGTCGTCGGCGGGGACGAGCGGGCGGTCGCGGTCGACGACGGCGCGACCTACGCCGACCTGCTCCGGGCGGTCGACCGCACGCCACACGACGCGACGGCGCTCGTGGACGGCCGGCCGGTTCCCGCCGACGCGCCCGTCGGGGCGGACGCCGAGGAGATCCGGGTGCTCAAGCTGGTGGTCGGGGGGTGACCGGCCCGTCACGGCGAGCGGGGGCCGTCGGGCGCGCCCGCGGCCCGTGAGTGTGGCCGTCCGCCGTGCCGACTCCGCCAACCTGGTCGCGCTCACCCGCGTCCTCGACGGCGCGCTGGTCGACGTCGATGCGACGACGGTCGAATCGCGGGCCGCCGCGGGCGAGGTGCTCCGCGCGGACGACGACGGACGGGTCGTGGGCGTGCTCGTCCGAGAGGGAGCGCTGATCCGTGCGCTCGCGGTCCGGCGGGACGAGCGCGGGCGAGGCGTAGGACGAGCGCTCGTCGAGCGGGCGGCGCGGGAGACCGAGCGGCTGGTCGCGGACTGCCGGCCCGCGGTGGCGGGGTTCTACGAGGCATGTGGGTTCCGGGTCGTAGAGCGGGGGGGACGGGCGTACGGCGTGCGGTAGGGCGTCTGCCGGCTCGCTGACGACGCCGGCAGCTCAGGGCGTGAACCGCTCGACCAGCGCCCGGCCCTCGTCCAGCAGGTCTGCCACCGCGTCCTCGTCGGTCCCCTCGGCGTAGACCCGCATCTTCGGCTCCGTCCCGGAGGGTCGGAGGAGGAGCCACGAGCCGCCCTCCATGAGGAGCTTGAACCCGTCGACGGTGACAACGTCGGCGACGGAGCGCCCGGCGACCGTCTCGGGGATGGCGTCCGCGAGCGAGTCGAGCACCGGCGCCTTTGCGTCGTCGGGGCAGTCGACGCTCACCCGGTCGGCCGCGATCGTCCCGTGTTCGGCGGCGATGCGGTCGAGACGGTCGTCGAGGGGGTCCTCGGCCGCCGCGGCGGCGAGGACGCCGGCGAGGAGGACGCCGTCTTTCTCCCGGATGTGCCCGCGGAGCGTGTGGCCGCCGGACTCCTCGCCGCCCGCGAGCGCGTCGTGCTCGCCCATCGCCTGCGCGACCCACTTGAACCCGACCGGGGTCTCGACGGCCTCCTCGCCGTGGGCCTCGGCGATGCGGTCGAGCAGGAACGTCGTCGAGACGGTGCGGACGACGGGCCCGGACTCGCCGCGGTCGGTGAGCAGGTGGTCGTAGAGGAGCGCGAGCACCCGGTTGCCGTCGAGGTAGCCGTGGTCGGGCGCGACGAGCGCGATCCGGTCGGCGTCGCCGTCGTTCGCCACGCCGAGGTCCGCGTCCCCGGACGCGACCCGGTCGACCAGTTCGTCGAGGTTGCTCGCGGACGGCTCGGGGTGGGTGCCGCCGAAGTCCGTGTCTCGCTCGCAGCGTAGCCGCTCGACGTCCGCGCCGAGCGCCTCGAGGAAGGCGTCCGTCGAGCCCCGTCCGCTCCCGTGGATGGCGTCGTAGACGACGCTGACCCCGGAGAGGTCGGCGTCGACGACGCTCGCGGCGTGGTCGACGTACGGCGTGAACAGGTCGACACGCTCGACGGTGCCCGGTTCGTCCGGGGCCGGCGGGTCGTCGCCGAGGCGGGCCACCACGTCGTCGGTCACCTCGGGGAGCGCGGGCGCGCCGTCCGAGGGGATGAACTTCACGCCGTTGTAGTCCGCTGGGTTGTGCGACGCGGTGAGCATCAGAGCCCCACGGGCCCCGCGGTCGACGACGGACCACGCGGCGACGGGCGTCGGCCGGTCGCGCTCCGGGAGAACCGCGTCGAAGCCGGCGGCGGTCAGCTCCTCCGCGAGCGACTCCGCGAACCCCTCGCTCGTCTCGCGGGCGTCGTAGCCGACCACGACCTCGCCGCGCTCGCCGTCGGCCGCGAGGTGGGCCGCGACGGCGCGGCCGACGATCCGGACGCGTTCGTCGGTGAACGTGTCGAGCCGTGCGCGCCAGCCGTCGGTGCCGAAGGAGATAGCGTCCATACCTCCGTCACCGACCCCGGCGACAAAAAGCCGGGCGGCGGCCTCTCGCCGTACGTATATCAACTACCAATATCACGGCTAAAATGGACGGGTAGATGCGCCCCCCGACCCCGCCCGGACTCGACAGACTGGTCGGCGCCGAAGCGGCCGCGAACTGGGAGCTCGTCGTGCTGTTTCCGGCCGCGTCGGCCGTCCTGCTCTGCGTGTTCCGCTACGAGACAGGGATTCCGATCAAGGTCGGAATGCTGGTGATCCCGCCGCTGACAGCCGTCGGGTTCGGGATAGCGTTCTGGATCCACGCCGGCGTCGGCGTCGCGGTGTTGCAGGCGCTCGGGATCCTCTGTGCCGCGCTGATCCCCGTCCTCGTCGCGTTCGACGTCATCGTCGGGGGTCGGCGCTCTCCGGTCCGACCAGGGCCTCCTTCTCGGCGCGGCTGAGCGACTGTATCTCCGCCTCGCGGCTCATCGCGGCCGACCGGCTCTCGAACGTCTCGGCGTGGACCAGCTCGACCGGCGTCCGGCCGCGGGTGTACTTCGCGCCCTCACCCGCGTCGTGTTCGGCCACGCGCCGGTCGACGTCGGTGGTGTAGCCGGTGTAGTAGGTGCCGTCGGCGCACTCGAGAACGTAGACGTGGTGCACGACGGCGCGACGGGCCGGCGCCCCTGAAGCGTGTCGACTAGCCGTCGCTTCGCTTCCGCGCGGACTCGGCGATACCCGCGTTCGCGGAGCAGGCGGGGCAGGCCATCAGACGACCGTACTCGTCGGCGAACACGCGGGCGAACTGGTCGGAGACGTGAGAGTCACAGTGGTTGCAGGTGGCCATGGTTGTCCGACGAGGGAGCGTCGGTACCACTCCCTAGTGAGCGACGAATAAATGCCTTCGCGCGCACGCGCGTGGACGCCACGACTGTCCAGTCAGGAGAGTGAGACGTGACGACCGTCCAGGCGGACGGCCGGTCAGTCGGAGTTCTCGTCGTCGGCCGGCGACACGTCGGGGTCGAAGCCGAACGCACCCGCGTTCTCCGCCGGCTCGACGGTCGCGGGGTCGGGCGTCGCCGGAACGTCGGCACCGCCCTTGCTCGTCCCGTTCTCGATCCCGGGCGTCCCGGGCACGGGCGGAGTCATCGTCGCCACGTCCCACCCCTCGACCCGGGGGTCGTAGACGAGCGTCCGGCCGTCGTCGCGGACGAGGTAGACGCCCGTCTGCTGACACTCCAGGATCTGGTTGTTGGTGTCGATGGCGTAGTCCGCGAGCGCGGCCAACGACGCCACGAACTCGTCGGGCCAGCCGTAGTCGAGCGGCCCCTCCACCGAGGTGATGTAGACGTTGTAGCGCCGGGCGTGGAGCCGGCGGCGCTCGGCCGCGGCGTCGAACTGCCGGCGACCCCAGACGAACCAGCCGGCGCCGCCGAGGAGGACGACGCCCGCCGCCCCGACGCCCGCGCGAGCGGGTGAGACATCGGTCGTGCCGAGAGTCCGGTCCCGGTCGACGCGGGTCACCGTCGCCGTCTCCGTCCGGGTGACCGAGCGCTCGGTCGGCGCGACCGCGTAGCTCCGGGCGTTCGGGAACTCGACGGCGCTCGTCGCCCGGTACCGCCCCGCGTGGGGTCCGGTCTCGTAGTCGACGACCGTCTCGACCGCGACGTTCACCGTCGTCCCGGCGCCGAAGTTCCGCGACAGGCGCGCGGCGCGCTCGCGCACCGCCGAGGCGTTCAGCGTGTGCGAGAGCCGGACCGACCCCGACCCGCTCGCCGTTTCGAGCGTCCGGTTGGTCGCCCAGAGCCGGGCGCCGTCGGCGGTCGCGGTGTACGACAGCACCAGCCGCGCCTCGGCCGAGCCGTCCGCCGGCAGGTCGGTCGTCGAGGTCACCGTCGCGTTCGGCGCGGCGGCGAGCAGGTACCGCGGCTCGTTCTGCAACGCCTGTCCCGCGCTGTACGGCGCCACCGTCTCCGTCACCGTCGCGTTCACCGCGTGCGTCGTCGTCAGCGTCCGCGGGTTGCGCTCGACTGCTGCCTCCTCGGTCGGCGCCGCCATCGCGACGCCCGCGACGGCGAAGCAGACGAGCCCCGCGGCGGCGAGGGCGACACCGACGGTGCGACCGTGTCGTGCGGCGAACAGCCTGAGGCGCTGGACGCCTGCGAACGTGTCTGTCATGGCGTGGATATCGTGATCATCTAACAGCCTGGCTTGTTCCCGACCCCGTTGGGAGGGCAGTTGCCGCCCGGCGGACCACCACCACCACCCGGCGGCCCACCACCACCCGGTTCGTCGATGGCACGGACGCGACCGGGCAGCGTCGCCGACACCGCGCCAGTTGTCTCGACGGTGAACCGCGCGTCGCCCTTCGGTTGGCCGTTCGCGGCGTAGCCGACCGTGACCGAGTCGCCGGGGGAGAGCGAGACTCGCACGCTGTCTCCCCCTGCCGACTCGACAGTCCCGGTCGTCGACGTGACCGAGAGGTCGTACTCGTTCGTCTTGTTCTCGAGACGGACCGTGACGGTCTGTGAGACGTCGAGCTGGTTCGTCACGGTGGCCAGTTCTCCGTTCGCCGCCGACCCGCTCGTGTCGGGGGTGTCGACCGCGATGGCGGCGTTCGGGTCGCTCGCCACCGCCACGGCCGACCCGCGGTCGACCGTCGCGGAGGTGTACGTGTTCGCCGGCGCGACGACCACCGTCGCGGCGAGGGCCAGCGCGACGACGAGTGCGCTCGTCCTCATCGGAGCTTCGCCTCCCGTGGGGCGTCTCGCAGCAGTTCCCGCGGATCGAAGGCCAGCAAGTAGAGCGCGAGCGCCGGCAGCAGCATCGTGCCCGCGGCGCCGAGCGCACCCGCGACGGGGTGAAGCTCGTGGAGCGCCGTCACGAGCGGCTTCGGCACGACCTGCGGGTAGGTGTACACCCGGATCTGTCCGGTCGTCGCGCCCTCGGTCGCGCGCGCCTCGACCGCGACGCTCGCGTCCACACCCGTCGCGGTGAGTTCGTAGTCCGTCACGGTGAGGTCGCCCGTCGCCTCGACGACGTGGTAGGTCATCGGGAGCCGGTCGGTCTCGACCGGTACCGTCACCGTCTCGGCCGCCCCGGTTTCTATCGCGAGTCGCTCCTCGGCCGCGACGGCCGGGTCGTCGGTGTGGAGAACGGCGGCTGGCGCCGTCGCCGCCCCGACCACGACGGTCGTCACCATCACGGCGACGGCCATCAGCAGGAACGGCCGGAAGAACTGGCTCGCGGTTGTCAGGTCGCCGCGCGAGCCGCGCGCCGAGCGCCCCGTCGCGGTCGTCAGGCCGACCAGAAGCACCGCGAGCGCGCCCGCGACCAGCCCGCGGTTCGCGGCGACGTACCGGACGACCGGCTCGACGCCCGAGAGCGTCAGCGGCCCGCCGGCGGCGGTCACGACCGGTCCGACCACCTCGCCGGGCGGCACGGGCGGCGCGCCGCCCGCCTGGTCGGTCGAGGGGTTCGCGTCGCCCTGCGTCACGTAGCCCGCGTCCGTCTCGTCGACGACGCGGTGGGCGACCAGTTCCTCGCGCTCGGCGGAGTAGAAAAGCGCGACGTCGCCGACCTCGACCGAGCCCTCCGTCACGAGGAAGACGTCGCCCTCCCCGATGGTGGGCTCCATGCTGTCGCTCGTCGCGTAGTGGACCGACACCGGCGCGTGGCCGAGCGCCGCGGCCACGAGAACGGCGATGACGGCAAGGGTGGCGAGACGGGGCATCGAATCAGTGAGGGGAGTAGGCGGTTACGTCGCCGAGACTTCCAGCGTGCCGCTCAGGTCATCCGACGAGGCCACGCCGGTCGTGTCGATCTGGACGACCACGTAGTGGCTCACGCCGCCACCGACGCCGGCGATCGTGGCGGTCGAGTCCTCGCTCGCCGTCGCCACGGACGCGCCACCGCTGCTGTCGTAGACGACGAACTCGACGTTCACGGCGTTCGTGTTCGGGTCGTTCCCATCGAACGCATAGCTCAGGTCGATGTCGTGCGCCTGCGAGTCGTTGTTCGTCACCTCGAACGCGAACGTCGTCGTCGGACTACTGGTGTCACCGTAGGCGAACGTCGCTTCGGTGTTCAACCCCTGCGCGGTCCCCTCCTGCCCGAGGGCGAGGTTCAGCGCGCCGGAGCCGTTCTGCGACACACCGCTCACCGAGCCGGCCGTCAGGCCGATTGCGCCGTTCTCGTCGTTCGCAACGTCGATCTGTGCGTCTCTCGCGACCGTCGCCGTGGTGAACGCGCTGGCACCCGTCACGCCGACGACGGCGACCAGTGCGACCGCCACGACCATCGTTCTGCTCTGCATCTCTAAGCTCGCCTACGAGGTCTACCGATAAGTCACCCTTCAGCGGTCTCAGCCGCTGAAGCGGAGTCTCAGGGAGTGAGAAGGCTACGGGCCAGACGGCCGGAATCGCACCGCTCGGGGGGCTCGTATATAAATCTGAACCCCGGATCGCCCTCCTCCGGGGCGCGCTCCGGCGTACGCGCCCGATTTGGGAAATCTTATTAATAAGGCCCGGGTACGACCTCTCGTATGGCAGACCTGATTGTCAAGGCCGCGGTGAAGGAAGCGCTGCAGGACAAGAACGTCGCCTCCGACTTCTACGACGCGCTCGACGACGAGGTCCACGAGCTCCTCGAGGACGCCGCTCGCCGAGCCGAGGCCAACGACCGCAAGACCGTTCAGCCGCGCGACCTGTAAGAGCGGTCGAAGCCGCGCGCCCGCGCGGTCCACCCTCTCTACCATTCTCTCGCCGCCCGACCGCTACCGCCCGGTGACCCGAACGCCGTCGGCGCCGCCCACGTGGACCTCGTCTGCCAGCCCGACGAACAGGCCGTGTTCGACGACGCCCGGCACGGCCGCGAGTTCGGCCGCCAGCCGCGTCGGGTCGGTGACCGAGCCGAACGCGCAGTCGAGGACGAGGTTGCCGTTGTCGGTCACGACCGGGCCGTCCTTGCGCTCGGCCGCCCGGAGCGTCGGCTCGCCGCCTATCGCCTCGACGCGCGCCGCGACGGCCGACCGCGCGGCCGGCAGGACCTCGACGGGCACCGGATGCGCGAGCGGCTCGGTCAGCTTCCGCTCGTCGACGACCACGAGGAACCGGTCCGCGGCGGCGTCGACCACCTTCTCTCGCGCGTGGGCCGCGCCGCCGCCCTTGATCACCGCGCTGCCGTCCGAGAGCGTCTCGTCCGCGCCGTCGACCGCTACGTCTACCCGCGACACGTCCGAGAGCGGCCGGACCGGGATCCCGACCTCGCGCGCCAGCGCCCGGGACTGGTGAGAGGTCGGGACGCCTTCGATCGCCAGCCCCGCCTCGACCGCCTCGCCCAGCGCCCGGATCGCGTGCGCGGCGGTGCTGCCCGTCCCGAGTCCCACGACGTCGCCGTCGCGCACCGCCTCGGCCGCCGACTCGCCCGCGCGACGCTTCGCCCGTTCGACCTGCGCCTCGTCCATGGCGGCGCGTCGCGGGCCGGGGCGATAAGCCTCGGGCACCGCACGAACGCTCTTGACCCTCGGCGTCGACCCGCGTCCATGGCACGAACTGCCGTGATCGCCGGGGTCGGCCCCGGCCTCGGGGAGGCCGTCGCGCGCCGGTTCGCCCGCGAAGGGCTCGACGTCGCGCTGTTCGCCCGCACGAGGTCGCGGATCGAGGCGCTCGCGGACGACCTGGACGAAACCGAGGGGCGCGGCCTCGCGGTGCCGACGGACCTCGCGGACCCCGGCGACGTCGAGGCCGGGATCGCGACGGTCCGCGCCGAGTTCGGCGGCGTCGACGTGCTCGTCTACAACGCGAGCGCCGCGCCGTGGAAAGGGGCCGCAGAGATCGGCCTCGACGAGCTCGACCGCGCGCTCGACGTGGGCGTCCGCGGGTTCGTCGCGTGCGCCAAGCCCGCGCTCGCGGACATGCGCGAGAACGGCGGGACGGTGATCGTCACGGGCGCCACGACGTCGGTCCGGGGGCGGGAGGACGCGGTCGGGTTCTCGGCGGCGAAGTTCGGCGCCCGCGGCGTCGCAGAGTCGATGGCGCGCGAACTCGGTCCCGAGGGGGTCCACGTCGCACACGTGGTGATCGACGGCGGGATCCGCCCGCCGGACCGGGAGGTCGACGACCCCGAGGCGTACCTCGACCCGGACGCGATCGCGGAGGCGTACTGGGACCTCGTGGAGCAGGACCGCTCGGCGTGGACGCTCGAACTCGACCTGCGGCCGCACGTGGAGGAGTTCTGAGCGGAGCGCGGGGCCGAACGAAGTGAGGGCCCGCGAGACCGAGGACGGTGACGAAGGAACCGTCCGAGGAGTGGTGACGGAGGAACCGCGCGAGGCGCGTCGCGGTGAGCAGAACCGGCCCGCACCACCCCGGTCCGAGGATTCAAGCGGGGCCTTCCCGAGAGACGGGCCGTGAACCGAGACGAGTGGACGTTCGCGGCCACCATGAGCGTGGTCCACGGGCTGGACCACCTCGCGAAGCGCCTGTTCCCGCCGCTCGTCCCCGTCTGGGCCGCAGTCTTCGGCTTCCCGCTCTGGCAGCTCGGCGTCGTCCTCGGCGCGCACACGTTCGGCTCCGCGGTCGGACAGGCGCCGATCGGCCACCTCGCGGACCGGGCCGACCGCCGGCGCCTGCTCGCCGGCGGGGTCGGCCTCGTCGGCGTCGGGACGGCGGCGGTGGGCGCGGCGCCGCTCGTCCGCGGCGGGTCGGTCGGCGGGTTCTCGCTCGCCTTCCTCGCGCTCTCGACGGCGAGCCTCGCGGCGGGGCTCGGCTCGGCGTTCGTCCACCCGACGGGCTACCCACTCATCTCCGCGAACGTGCCCGAGAGCGCGCGCGGGAAGGTCCTCGGGATGTGGGGGAGCGCCGCGCGGTTCGGCGACGGCCTCGCGCCGGCTATCGTCGGCGTCCTCCTCCTCGTCGTGGCGTGGCCGGCCATCCTCGTCGGCGCCGGCGGAGCCATCGTCGTCGCCGCCGCCGTCCTCCTCGTCGTCCTGCGCGGGTTCGACACCGCACCGACCGCCGCAGACGACCGGACCGCGCGCGCCGAGGTCACCCGCGACCGCCGGACGTTCGTCTACCCGTTCGCCGCGGTCACGCTGTACTTCGCGGTCCAGATCGCCGCGACGAACGCCGTCACCGTCTTTCTGCCGCAGTTCCTGACCGCGAGCTACGACCTCGGCGGCGCGGTCGCCGGGATAGCGCTCACCGCCGAGTCGTCCGCCTCGTTCTACTACGCCGGGCTCCTGCTGTTCGCGGGCGTCTTCCAGCTCGCCACCGGCGAACTCGTCGACCGGTACGACCCCCGGCGGGTCCTCCTCGTCTTCCTCGGCGTCGGCGCGGCGACGCTCGGGACCCTGGCCGTCGTCTCGCTCTCGCGCGTCGGCCTGGTCGCCGTGCTGGCCCTCCTCGGGGCGAGCCTCTGGGGGCTGAACCCCGCGCGCGACCGCCTCGTGGACGCCATCGCGCCGAAAGGCGGCGAGGGGAAGACGTTCGGCTACCTCTGGACCGGGACGCTGCTCGTCTCCGCGGCGGCACCGCCGGTCATCGGCTACGTCGGCGACCGGGCGGGGCTCCGGGCGGGCTTCGGGCTCCTCGCGGTCGTCGTCCTCCTCTCGGCGCTCCCGGTGCTGGCGCTCCTGAGCGCGCGGGTCTACCGGCCGGCACCGGGCCGGGAGCCCGCCGACTAGTCCAGCCGCTCCAGCACGGCGGCGCTGTCGTGGGCGAGCTCGATCCGTCGCGAGCGCCCGCGCCCGTCCACGTCGGCGTACTCCGTGTCGAGGACGCCCGCCCGGTCCAGCTTGTTCAGTAGCTCGGAGTAACGGGTGTAGCCCAGCCCGGTCCGCTCGTGAAAGGCGTCGTACACCTCGCCGGCCTGTTCGCCCTCGTAGTCTGCAACGGCGGCGACGAGCGCCTGCTCGGAGTCGGAGAGCTCGCGGAGCCGCCGCGAGAGGTGGACGTACTTCGACTTCTCGTAGGCCTCGTCGACGTCCGCGCGGCTCACCGTCTTGCTCCCGCGCATCTCGGCGTTCAGCCCCGCGCGGTGGAGCAGGTCGATCCCCACCCGCAGGTCGCCGCTCTCGGCTGTCAGGTCCGCGACGTGCGTGAGGGTGTCCGAGTCGACCACGCCCTCCTCGAACCCGCGCCGTACCCGCTCGCCGAGGATGTCGTAGATCTCTTCGGGGTCGTACTTCGGGAAAAACACCTCCTCGGGCCGGAACACCGAGCGCACCCGGCCGTCGAGCTCCTCCATCATCTCCAGGTTGAGGTCCGAGGAGACGACGATCACCCCCACCCGCGCGCCGTCGTGGACCTCGTGGGCGCGCAGGAGCGAGTACAGCGCGTCCGAGGCCTCGTTCTCGTAGAACAGGTAGTTCACGTCGTCGAGCGCCACCACGAGCGTCTCGTCGTTCTCGACGAGGCGGTCTGCGATCTGTCCGAACAGCTTCTTGAACGAGATGCCCGACGAGGGCGGCTCGTAGTCGAACACGTCCTCGAACACCCGGGAGAAGACGGCGTACCGCGTCGAGTCGAGCTGACAGTTCACGTGGACCGTCCGCACGTCGGGCTGGCCCGACAGCTCCGAGAAGAGCTTCGAGAGCGCCGTCGTCTTGCCCGTCCCGGGCGGGCCGCGGACGACGGTGTTGAGCGGGCGCGACCCCCGGACCGCGGGCCGGAGGGCGTACTTCAGGCTCTCCAGCTGTGTCTCCCGGTGGTCGAACGTCTCGGGGACGTAGTCGACCTCGAAGACGTGCTCGTCGCGGAACACCGACTCGTCCCACGAGAGCATATCGTCGTCCCGGTCGCCGCCGGGGTCGCGCATACTACTTTCACCACGCTACGGAGGGGACTTAACCATTCGGCTGGCGGGGGGTAGAGCGGTCCGTCTTCACGACTCCCCTCTGCCTGCCTCGGACGGGTCGTTCCTCCCCGTCCTCGGTCTCGCGTCCCCGCCTCCGGCGGCGACGCGCTAGAACTTCTCCAGCAGCCGGTCGTAGAACTCGTCGCCGTCCTCGCCGGCCAGCTTCTCGACTATCAGCTCCGGGGTCGAGCGCGCGAGGTGGTCCTTGACCGGCGAGCGCTCCACGACCAGTTCGCCGTTCTCCAGCCCCGTCGCCTCGATACCGTCCACCGCGACGGGGAAGCCCGCGGCGGCCCGGATCTGGTCAGCGAGGTGGGAGACGAAAACGGCGGTGGCGTCCTGTTCGTCGAGCGCCTCCAGAATACCGGCGACGATGCGGGCGCTCGCGCCCGGCTCGGTGATCGACTCGAGTTCGTCGACGAGGACCAAGCGATCAGTAGCGCCGTCGGTCAGCGCGCCGAACTCCCGGAGCGTCGACTCGAAGGCGCCCGCGTCGAGGGTGCCCTGGGTCTTCGCCTGGTAGTGGACCGCAGAGACGCGTTCGAGCCGCGCCGCCTCGCACGGGACGGGCAGGCCGGACTGCCCGAGGACGTGGACCAGGGCGACCAGGTCGAGCGTCGAGGTCTTGCCGCCGCTGTTGACCCCCGAGAGGAGAGTCACGCCCTCGACGGCGTAGTCCACCGGCTCCACCTCGTCGAAAGGGACGTCCATCAGCGGCAGGCGGCCGCCCTCGACCGCGAACCCCTCGCCGCCGAACTCCGGGAGCGTGCAGTCGAACTCGCGGGCGAACCGGGCGACCGCGAGCTCGACGTCGAGGTCGAGCGCCGCCCGGACGAGCGCCTCGGCGGGCTCGCGCAGGTCCGCGAACTCGGCCGCCAGCTCGCGTTTCAGCCGCTCGGCGCGGCGGTCGCGGGCCGTCTTGAGCTCGGTCCGGAGCCGCCCAACGGCGTCGCCGTCGCGCTCGACCGGAAACGTCGGCTCGCCGCGGAACGCACGCTCGGCGAGGTCCGCGAGGTCGGTGAGTCCGAGCGCGTCGACGAGGTGGTCACGGGCCGTCGCGACGGCCTCGTCGAACTCGTCTGCCAGTTCGCGCCCGAGCAGCGAGTCGACGCGCGCGCCCTGTTCGACCAGCGAGAGGAAGTCCTGCCCCTCGATGGTGACGTCGCGCTCCCGGAGGGCCGCCCGGAGGTGGTCGTTCGCGACCGACTCCGCGGTCGAGACGGCGGCGTCGAGGTCGTCGACCGCGTCGGTCAGGCGGTCGAGTTCGTCGTCGCCCACGACCGCACCGTCCTCGTCGACGCGGGCGAGCGCGTCGCGCAGGCGGTCGAGGTCACAGGGCGGGTCGAGACCGGCCGCCTCGTGGACCGTCGCGGCCGCGAGCAGCGCGTCGCGGTTGGTCGCGAAAAAGGCGAGCGGGCGCTCCGGGACGACCTCCGCGGGCGCGTCCAGCGCGTCCGGCCGGACCCGCACGTCGCCGTCGACGTCCAGCCCCGCGAACGACTCGTCGAGCGCGTACACCGTCGCGTACGACCGCGCGAGCTCCGAGAGCCCGCGGGCGTCCTCGACGACCTCGACGGGGAGTTCCGGCACCGCCTCCCGCGCCTCGGCGTAGCGCTCGGCGTCGCTCGTCGCGAGACACCGCTCGCGCACCCGGACCTCGGGCGGCGGGTCAAGCGGCGCGACGCCCGCGAGCGCCTCGCGCGCCGTCGGCGCGGGGTCACGGGCGGTCGCCTCGCGGACGAACGCGCGGACCTCCTCGATCCGGGACTCGGCGGCGGTCGGAAAGAACGTCTCCATCCGGCGGGCGGCGTAGTCGGTGACCGTCCGCGCCTGCAGGAGCGAGAGCGCGTCGCGGTGGATCGCTTTTGCTCGATCTGTCGCGAGAAAGCGCTCGTCGCCGACGCCGTGACGCACCCGGATCGCCGCGCGGGCGAGTGTCGCCGCCCGTCCCGCCGAGAGCCCCGGCGCGCGGGCGAGCGCCGCCACGTCGCCCTCGCGGAGCGCGCGCTCGGGGTCGTCGAGGTCGCGGAGCGCCGCCGCAGTCTTCTCTCCGACCCCGGGGATGGAGGTCAGCTCCATGCCATCGGGGTGCGGTACCGGGGCACGCGAGAAATCGTTGTCGGGTACGTGGCGCTCGCTTCGCTCGCGCCACGAGACCGAACGCGGCGAGTGCGTGGCGCGCCGAAGGCGGGCCACGTGAAGAAGGGAGCCGCGTGAGGTGCGCGGACGAGGAGCGAGCGGGGCGACTCCTCCCGACCACACGCCCCCTTTCCGCCCGCCTCGGACGGCTCACTGCGTTCGCCGTCCTCGGTTTCGTGGTCCTCACTTCGTTCGGACCACGCCCCCGACGCGCTTTTCTCTCCCGACCGACCACGACGGGCCGTGACCGATCTCGACACGAAACTCGACGACGCCCGCGCCGACCTCGCCGGCTGCGAGGGGGTACTCGTCGCCTTCTCCGGCGGGGTCGACTCGGCCGTCGTCGCCGCCCTCGCCCACGACGCCCTCGGCGAGGACGCCGTTGCCTGTACGGCCCGGAGCGAGACGCTCCCCGCGGCCGAACTCGACGACGCCCGTCGGGTCGCCGCCGAGGTCGGGATCCGCCACGTCGAGGTCGAGTTCTCGGAGCTCTCCGACCCCGAGTTCGTCGCGAACGACGGCGAGCGGTGCTACCACTGCCGGACGATGCGCCTCGGAGAGATGTACGAGGCGGCCCGCGAGCGCGGGGTTCCCGTGGTCTGTGACGGCACCAACGCCTCGGACCCGGGCGAGGGACACCGTCCGGGGCTGCGCGCGGTCGACGAACTCGACGTGCGCTCGCCGCTGTTAGAACACGGGATCACGAAAGCCGAGGTGCGCGAGGCCGCCGAGCGCTACGGCCTGAGCGTCGCGGACAAGCCCTCGATGGCCTGTCTCTCCTCGCGCATCCCGACCGGCCTTGAGGTGACCGAGGAGCGTCTCACCCGGATCGAACGCGCCGAACGCCTCCTCCGGACGTGGGGGTTCGAGCAGTTCCGGGTGCGCGACCACGACGGCCTGGCGCGCATCGAGGTCGGGCACGAGGAGCTAGAGCGGGCGCTCGACGCCGACTTCGCCGCCGCCGCGCGCGAACACCTCCGCGACCTGGGGTTCGACCACGTCACTCTCGACCTGTCGGGCTACGAGACGGGGAGCGTCAGTCCGGATTGAGGTGGTCGATCGCGGCCTCGCGGACCACCGTCGTCCCCGCCGGCCGTATCGTCACCTCCGTCACCGCGCAGTTCGGGTGGCTCTCGGCCCGGTAGCCCTCGACGAGCGAGCGGTCGTCGACCCGCGCGAGGACGGTCCGGAGGACGCCGTTGTGGGTGACGACCACCGCCGTCTCGTCGGGAGCGAGGTCCGCGCGGAGCGCCTCCCACCCTCTCGTCACCCGGTCGGCGAACTCCCGGAGCGTCTCGCCGCCCTCCGGCCGTTCGGTGAGCGCCGCCTCGCCGCGGTCGAGCGAGAGCCGCGGGAACCGTTCGAACGCCTCGTCGGCCGGCAACCCCTGGAGGAAGCCGCAGTCGCGCTCGCGCCACGCCCGGTCGGGGGCGACGTCGAGGCCCGTCTCGCTCACGACGTGGTCGGCCGTGTCGAGGCTCCGTTCGAGGTCGGACGAGACCAGACGGTCGGGGTCGCGCGTCGAGAGCCGCGCCGCGAGCGCCGCCGCCTGCTCGTGCCCGCGGTCCGTCAGCCGGGACGGCGCCCACCCCTGGAGCCGACGCTCGGCGTTCCACGTCGTCTCGCCGTGGCGCGCGAACAGGACCGTCGCCATGCGCAACGAAGACTGGGTGCCGAAGGCCTGTAAACGCTCGCGCCGTCGCGCGTGTCGTCGCCCGGCGACGAACCCGCTCGTGTCTCCCCGGTGTCGTCTGCTCGTGCTGGTGGCGGCCGGGTCGCCCGCCCGACGCGGCGGCTCAATCAGTCGAGATGGGCCGTCGTCGCCGCCGTGACCACCGTTCGTTCGCCGTCTCCGACGGCGATCTCCGTGATCGAGGCGGGCGAGACCGAGTCCTCGAGCGTCGCCGTCACGAGGTCCGTCCCCGCGACGGCACAGCGCACCGCGCGCACCACGTCCGCGTGGGTGAGGACGACCACCGTCTCGTCCGCGCCGAGCCGCGCCGCGAGCCGGTCGAACGCCTCGAGGACGCGCTCGCGGGCGTCCCGGACGCTCTCGCCGCCCTCCGGCCGCTCCGTGAGCGCCGCCTCGCCGCGCCGCGCGACAGAGAAGCGGGGGAACCGCTCGAACGCCTCGTCGGCCGGCAGCCCCTGGAGCCGTCCGAGGTCGCGGGCGCGCCACGCCCGGTCCGGCACCGCGTCGAGGCCGGTCGCCGCGCCGACGACCTGGGCGGTCCGGAGCGAGCGGTAGCGGTCGGAGGTGCGCAGCCGATCCGGCGCCCGTGCCGCCAGCGCCTCGCCCAGCGCCGCGGCCTGCCCGCGCCCGCGGTCCGTGAGCCTGACCGGCGCCCACCCCTGGAGGCGTCCCTCGCGGGACCACCTCGTCTCGCCGTGGCGCGCGAGCAGCACCCGCCCCATCAGCGGTCCGTGGGTCCGGCCCGTCGCGCCGGGCTCGGTCTGGTCCGACTCCTGTGCACGTGGCGAGGTGGCGGGGCGGCGGCAAAGACGTACCGGCGGGGGAGACGGGGCGTGCCGTCAGTTCCCGGTCCAGCGCAACAGCGCGAGCGTC
Organism: Haloferacaceae archaeon; assembly: GCA_036626375.1. Taxonomy (GTDB): domain Archaea; phylum Halobacteriota; class Halobacteria; order Halobacteriales; family Haloferacaceae; genus A07HB70. Next base: position 11,496 of record JAZKRX010000014.1, on the reverse strand, counting down.
CCCTCGAACAGCACGATCATCGTCGTCGCGATGATGATCGGTGCCATCCCCGTCGGGTCGGGGCTGACGAGGAAGGCGAGACCGGCGAACCCGCCCCAGAACAGCAGACGGCGAGCCTCCAGCCACTCCCGCGAGACCAGCCCCATCATGATGCCGAGCTGGATGAGGAGGGGGATCTGGAAGACGACCGCCATGTAGCCCATCAACAGGAGGATGAGGTTGAACGTCTCCTTCAGCCCGAACGCGACCAGCGCCGTCCCGGTCGTGTAGGAGGTGAAGTACGCGAAGATGGCCGGCAGGACGACGAAATGGGAGAACGCGACCCCCACCGTCGCCAGCACGAGGCTCGTCGGGACCGCCGCGAGGTAGTACCGGCGCTCGCGGGGGTAGAGCCCCGGGCGCATGAACCGGTAGCTCTGGTAGACCAGCACGGGGAGCCCGACGAGCAGCCCCGCCAGCACCGCAATCTTGATCTCGGTCAGCGGGAGCTCGAGTGGGCCGTACAGCCGCGGGCGACGGTCGGCAATCTCCGCCGCGCCGGGGATGTGGGCGTTCCAGAGGTAGTTTATCAGCTGGTCGGCCACGGGAAACACCGCGAGCGCGACGACCCCGCCGACGAGCAGGACCACCGCGAGCCGGTTTATCATCTCCTCGATGTGGTCGGCGAGGGGCATCTCCTGGTCCTCCTCGGGCCCCTCGCCGAGGAACCCGTCGTCGTCCTCGGGCACGCCGGGCGGCGTCGCGCCGGCGACCTGGGCCGTCCCGCCGTCTGCGGCCCCGAGGTGCTCTTCGCCCGTCACCGGCGGTGTCGGCTCCATGTGGTCGGGCGGGCCGTCCGGTTCGACGGGGGTCGGCGGCTCGTCGGCCTCGTCCGCGTCGTCGGCCTCGCCGGCCCCGTCCGCGCCCGTCTGCCCCACCACCGACTCGCCCTCCCGCGCCGCCTCGGCGGGCGAGCGGTCGTCGGGGGTACGCTCGTCGCTGGCTCCCGCCTCGTCGGTCGGCGACGCGTCGGCGCCGTCCGCGCCCGTCTCGTCGTCCGCGTCCGCGACGAGGGCCTCCTCCTTGTTGGCCGGGTCGACGAGCAGGTCGTCGTGGTCGGCCCAGTCCACCCCGGCGTCGTCGACGGCGTCGGCGAGGTCGGGGGAGTCCCCCTCGTCGGAGGTGGGGGCGTCGCCGCGCCCGGAGCCGTCGGTCGGCTCCGCCGCCGGGTCGTCAGGCTCGTGGGTCGCGAGCGACTCCTCGTCGGCCCAGTCCACCCCGGCGTCGTCGAGGTCGACCGTGAGGTCGCCGTCGTCGGTCGTCTCGCCGACGAAGGCGAACCCGTCGCCCTCGTCCGCGTCGCCGGAACGGGGCTCGGTGCCCTCCCCGGCGTCCGGGTCCGGCCACTCACGGTCGTCTGGCATTCGGTTGACTTTCCGGCCCGCCGGTAATAGACCTTGTTCCATCGAGCGTGCGCCCGTGCCGAAAGGGTTGAACCACGGGAGTCCGTTCGAGCGGGTATGTCGAGCGCCCTCGACGAGGACACGCGCGACTCGCTGGCCGCCGGGCGGGACACCGCCGCGGCGATGCTGCGAGCCGCGCAGAAGGACCTCCAGAAGGTGTTCATCGTCTTTCTCGTCGGGTTCATCGGGACGTTCTACGCCCTGCGGCTCTACATCTGGGGCTTCCTCAAGGACGTGACCGAGGCCCAGATGGACGCCGCGACGGTGGCGGGCTACGAGATCATCGCCCAGACGCCGTTCGACGTGATCCTCCTCCAGGCGAAAATCGGGATGGCGACGGGCATCGTCCTCGCGCTGCCGGTGTTCGTCTGGTTCAGCCGCGACGCGCTCCGCGAGCGAGGGATCTGGCCGCGGGCGCCGGTCGCACGCTGGAAGGTCGCCGGGATCGCCCTCGTCGCGGGTGTCCTGTTCGTCGGCGGACTCGCCTACGGCTACCTCGTCTTCTTCCCGTTCATGTTCGCGTTCCTCGCCGGCAACGCCATCTCCGTCGGCTTCCAGCCCACCTACTCGATCGTCCTCTGGGCGGAGTTCATCTTCCTGCTCACGATCTCGTTCGGCCTCGCGGCCCAGCTCCCCCTCGCGGTCACCGGGCTCTCGTACGCCGAGATCGTCCCCTACGAGACGTTCCGCGAGAAGTGGCGCCACGCCGCCGTCGGCATCGTCGCGTTCGGGGCGCTCTTTACCCCCCCGGACCCGTTCACCCAGATCATGTGGGCGACGCCGATGCTCGCGCTCTACGGCGTCAGCCTCTACTGCGCGAAGGTTGCCGTCACCGCGAGGCGGGGCAAGGAGGCGTTCGACCCCCGGGCGCTGGTCCGGGAGCACTGGAACACCCTGGCCGGCGGCGCGCTGGTCGGCTTCCTCGCGATATACGGCTTCTACACCCGTGGCGGCGTCGCGGCCGTGAACGCGGGGCTCGCGGCGGTCGGCTCCGACTACGTCCTCCTGCCCGCGGGCACGACCCTCGGGGTCGCGCCCGGGACGGCCGCGGCGGTCTACGGCGTCGGCGGCGCTCTCCTCGGCCTCGCCGTCGCGGCGGCGTACCACACCTACCGCGACCTGGAGGCGGCGGTCGACCCCCTCGACGCACCGGGCGCGCCCGCCGACATCGACGTGAGCGACCTCGACGCCGCGGGCGTCCGCGCCGCGCCGCCGGAGGCGTTCGCCTCGATGAGCGAGGACGAGGCCGTCGAACTCGCCGGGCGAGCGATAGACGAAGGCGAGAAGACGAAGGCCCGCGCGATCCTCGACCGGTTCGACGAGGCCGACGCCGCGCAGGAGGCCGAGCGCGAGGACGCGACGCAGTCCGGCGTCGAGGGGCGCGCCCGCCGCGCGGCGAGCACGTTCACCGACGAGATGGGCGTCGACGAGGAGGACGAGGCGGAGTTCGAGGGGCTGCTGGAGGACGCGGGGTTCGTCCTCGACTCGGTCACCTCGAAGTCGTTCCGCATCGTGGTCGTCTTCGCCGCCGTCCTCTCCGTGACGTTCGGCTGGCTCTACACCGGCGGCATCGGCGACGTGTTCGCGGGGTTCCAGGCCCGCCTGCCCCCGCAGGTGACGATCGACTCGCTCAACGTCGTCGCGCTCCACCCGATGGAGGCGCTCATCTTCCAGGTGAAGTTCTCGATGGTCGTCGCGATAGCGGCGATCCTCCCGATGCTCGCGTGGTACGCGTGGCCCGCGCTCCGCGAGAAAGGGATCGTCCGCCGGCGCAAGGGCGTCATCTTCGGCTGGGCCGGCGCGCTCCTCGTCGGCCTGTTCGGCGGCTTCGCCCTCGGCTACCTCTACGTCTCGCCCGCGATCATCGGCTACCTCGTCACCGACGCGGTGCGCGCGAGCATGGTGATCGCCTACCGCATCAGTGACTTCTTCTGGCTCATCGTCCTCACCACGGCGGGTATCGGCGTCCTCGTCGACATTCCCGTGTTCATGATCCTGCTCAACACCGCGGGCGTCTCCTACCAGCGGATGCGCGGGCGCTGGCGCGAGGTGATGGTGGGCCTGATGCTCGCGGCCGCCCTCTTTACCCCCGCCGACGCCCTGACGATGATCCTCGTCACCGTCCCGCTGATGGCGGCCTACGGCGCCGGGGTGGGCCTCCTGTTTCTCCTCACGCTCGGCGGCCGACGCAACCTCGCGACGCCGCGCGGCGAGTGGGGCGAGGACGCAGAGCCGGCGACCTGACGCGGCGTGCCCGGCCGCCACGGCCGTCTCCGACCGGAGCGTACATACCCGCGGCGCCACCTCCGACGGGTATGACAGGTCGCGAGGGGACGGGGCGAACGAGCGCCGGCCGTGGAGGAGCGCCGTGAGCGAAGACGTCGGCCGTGTCGCCGTCGCCGCCCTCTTCATCACCGCGCTGGTGGTCGCACAGCTGACGGCCTCGAAGCTGCTCGCGATTCCGCTCCCCGGCGGCCTCTCGCTCCCCGTCGTCGGTGGCGCGCTGGTCGTCCCGGGCGCCGCGTTCGCGTACGCGCTCACCTTCTTCGCCTCCGACTGCTACGCCGAACTGTACGGCAAGCGCGCCGCACAGGTCGTGGTGAACGTCGGCTTCGCGATGAGTCTCGTCCTCCTCGCGCTGGTGTGGTCGACCATCCTCGCGCCCGTCGCCTCGGCCTCGGCCGTCTCCGCCGACGCCTTCCGAACCGTCCTCGGCGCGGGCACGAACGTCGTCGCCGGCAGCCTCCTCGCGTACGTCCTCAGCCAGAACTGGGACGTCCTCGTCTTCCACCGCCTGCGAACCGCGACGGACGGCGACCACCTCTGGCTGCGCAACCTCGTCTCGACGGGGACGAGCCAGGCGCTCGACACCGTCGTCTTCGTCGGCGTCGCCTTCGGCGTCGCGCCCGCGGTCCTGGGCATCGGGGCGGCGCTCCCGACGCCCGTGCTCGTCCAGCTCGCCGTGGGACAGTACCTCCTCAAGCTCGCCATCGCCGTCGCCGACACCCCGTTCGTCTACGGCACCGTCCGGCTGCTCCGTGACTACGGCACCGCGAAGTACGCGCCGGTTTAGTACAGCGCCTCGACCCGCCGGTCGAACGCCCGCGTCAGCCGCTCCGTCACCGGCCCGCCGCCGACCGGCTCGCCGTCCAGCCGCGCGACGGGGCGGAGCTCCCACGTCGTGTTCGTGAGGAACGCCTCGTCCGCGTCGCGGACGTCCCCGACCTCGTACCGCCCCGTCTCGACCGGAACGTTCAGCTCCGCGGCGAGGTCGAGCACCACGGCCCGCGTCACGCCCGGGAGGATCGGGCCGTCGAGCGACGGCGTGTGGAGCGTCCCGTCGACGACGTGGAAGACGTTGCTCGTCGCCCCCTCCGCGACGAAGCCGTCGAGATCCCGGACGAGACACTCGTCCGCGTCGGTCCCGCGGAGTTCGAGCCGCGCGAGGACCCCGTCGAGGTAGTTGTGCGTCTTCGCGGCCGCGGGAGTCGCCGCCTCCGGAATCCGGCGGCGCTCGACCGTCCGCACGACCGCGGGCGCGTCCCAGACCGGCGGGCCGTCCGTGCCACCTCGGGGGAGCGGCTTCACGATCACGACGACGGTCGGGTCCACGTCGGGGTCGGGGGTGAGCTTCCCGGGCTGGCGCCCCCGTGTCACCGAGACGCGGACGTACGCGTCCGCGAGGTCGTTCGCGTCGAGCGTCTCGTCGACCCGCGCTCGCAGGTCCGCGGGCGCCGCGCCGGCCATCCCGAGCGTCTCGCAGGTGCGGTCGAGCCGCTCGCGGTGGGCGGCCCACGCGAACACCTCGCCGCCGTAGGCCCGACACGTCTCGAAGGCAGCGTCGCCGTAGAGGAAGCCCCTGTCTTCGACGCTCACGCTCGCCTCCGCGGCCGGGACGAGGGCGCCGTCTACGTGGTAGAACACAGGTCCAGGAAGTTCCGTATCAGCCGCTTGCCGCCGTCGGTCAGGATACTCTCCGGGTGAAACTGGACGCCGACGTGCGGCTTCTCGTGACTTCTGACGCCCATCACCACCCCCCGCTCGTCGTCGGTCCGGGCCGTCTCGACGAGCGAGCCGGGGACCGCCCGGCGCTCGACCGCCAGCGAGTGGTACCGCCCCACCTCGAGGCGGTCGGGCAGGCCCGCGAACACCCCCCGACCGTCGTGGGAGACCGTCGAGCGCTTGCCGTGGACCACCTCTGGCGCGTGGCCGACGGGCGCGCCGTGGACCGCACAGAGCGCCTGGTGGCCGAGACAGACGCCGAGCGTGGGGTACGAGAGGTCGGCGAAGACGTCCATCGACACGCCCGCGTCCTGCGGCGTCCCGGGACCGGGCGAGACGACGATTCCGTCGGGGTCCAGGTCCCGGATCCCGTCGACGTCCACCGCGTCGTTCCGGCGCACGACCACCTCCTCGGCCGCCTCCCCGACGTACTGGACGAGGTTGTACGCGAACGAGTCGTAGTTGTCCACCACGAGGACGCGCGTCACTGGCCCTCGACCTCCATCGCCCGGTCGTCGCCGAGCGCCGCGTTCAGCGCGTTCACGAGCGCGCGGCCCTTCGCCAGCGTCTCGTCGTACTCGCGGTCGGGGACGGAGTCGTGGACGACGCCGCCGCCGACCCGGAGGTGGTACTCGTCGCCGTACCGGACGAGCGTCCGGATGACGATGTTGAGCGTCGCCCGGCCGTCGAAGCCGAGCGCCGCCATACTGCCCGTGTACGGCCCCCGGCGGTGACGCTCGACCTCGTCGATGATCTCCATCGTCCGGGGCTTCGGGGCGCCCGTGATCGTCCCCCCGGGGAACGCCGCCCGGACCGCGTCCGCGAGGTCGTACGTCGGCGCGAGGCGGCCGGTCACCGACGAGACGAGGTGGAACACCTCGGAGTAGCGGTCGACCCGACGGTACTCCTCGACCTCGACCGAGCCGTACGCGCTCACCTTCCCCAGGTCGTTGCGCTCTAAGTCGACGAGCATCGCGTGCTCCGCGCGCTCTTTCTCGTCGTCGAGCAGGTCCCGTTCCATCGCCGCGTCTTCGGCCGCGTCAGCGCCGCGGGGGCGCGTGCCGGCGATCGGTTCGGTCCGGAGGCGGTCGCCGTTGCGCTCCAGGAGGAGTTCGGGGCTCGCGCTCACGAGGTCGACGCCCGGAAACTCGACCAGCCCGGAGTACGGCGCCGGGTTCACCCGACGCAGCGCCGCGAACGCCTCGACCGGGTGGACCGCCGCCGGCGCGGTCAGGCGGTGCGAGACGTTCGCCTGGAAGGTGTCGCCGTCGCGAATGTACTCCTGTACCCGGCGCACCCGCTCCGCGTACGCCGCCCGGTCACAGGAGCTCGTGAACGTCACCGGCCCCGTCGCGGGCGGCTCCCCGACCGACGGGTCGCCGGTCGTCGCGGCCGCCGCGAGCGCGAGCGCCCGGTCGCGTCCCCGGTGGTAGGCCGCGTCGGGGTCCGTCCCGAGGCGCGGGGTGGCGACGACGCGGAGGGTCGGCGTGCCGTCGGCGGCGTCGGACGCCCGCCACGCGGCGAGCGTCGTGTACCGCGCGAGCTGGAGCCGCGGCAGCCCCCGGTCGTCCGTCGTCGTCGCCGGCAGGTCCTCGATCTCGCGGACGACGTCGTACGAGAGCCAGCCGAAGAACCCGCCGGGGAACGGCACCTCGCAGGGACCACGCGCGAGCGACTCGCCCGCTGTCAGCTCCCGAACGCGGCCGAGCGCGCCGTCGCCGTCGACCTCGTGGAACTCGTCCGGGTCGACGCCGAAGTAGCCCCAGCCGGGCTGGCCGCCCGACGTCTCGAAGAAGATCGATGGGGCGTCGCTCCGTGCCCGACGATAGGCCTCGAACGGGTCCGCGTCGACCGTGACGACGACCGGAACCCGCGTCTCCGGGGACGCCTCGGCGGCGACGCGCCGGACCGTCGCGCGGGTCGTCTGAACCGTCGGCCCGTCTCCCATACCCTTTCCTCGCGATCGGGCAGGATAACGCTGTTGTCGCGGGCGGAGATACCGCCAGGCGGTCTCGGCGCCGTACGGCCGGGGAGGCCGCCCGACAGGCGACGGACCGCTCCCCGGCTGTGGCGCGTTCGGCTCGCTCGGCGATGTGACTCCGGAGCGAGTGCGGAGACGACGGCTGCGGGCCGTGGCCGGCGCTCGACCCCGTCGTCAGCGCTCCTCGTCGATCCGCTCGGAGAACGCGTAGTTGGGCTTGACGTCCGTCACCCGCGCGCGGACCTCGTCGCCGACGCCGGCGTCGGGGACGAAGACGGTGTAGCCGTCGACGCGGGCGATCCCGTCGCCCTCCGACCCGACGTCTTCGACCTCGAAGGACCGAACCTCGCCCTCGCTCACGGGCGCGGTCACCCGGCCCTTCGCGACGAGGTAGAGCTCGGAGGAGGAGTCCCGCGACGCGTCCGGGCGCACGTCGCGGACGTACTCGAACTCGGCGTCGACGTCGGCCCGGAGGTCGTCCAGGTCGGGGCCGTCGAACACCTTGGCGACGAAGTCGCCGCCGGGGCGCAGACAGTCGAGCGCGACCTCGAAGGCGACCCGCGCGAGGTGGACCGACCGGGCGTGGTCGAGGCTGTACTCTCCGGTCATGTTCGGCGCGACGTCGGAGACGACGGCGTCGGCGCCGTCCTCGCCCACGACCGCGAGCAGTCGCTCGAGCGTCTCCTCCTCCGTGACGTCGCCCCGGACCGTCTCGACGTGCGCGCGGTCGTCCGTCGTCTCCACCTCGTCGACCCGCTGGCGGTCCACCCCGACCACCCGCCCGCGGGGCCCCACCCGCTCGGCGGCGACCTGGAGCCACCCGCCGGGCGCGGCGCCCACGTCGACGACCACGCCGGCGCGCGGGAGGACGTCCGCCTGGTCGTCGATCTGGCGGAGCTTGTACGCCGACCGGCTCCGGTAGCCCTCCTGTTTGGCGCGGTTGTAGTACTCGTCGGGCACGGCGGAGGTGGACGGCGCGCGGAGAAAGCCCTGACGCTTGGGCGCGGTCGCGTCGCCGCGGCGGGGCGTGTCCCCGCCCCGGACCGCGGGGCTTTTCCTCTATGCCGGAGAACCCTCGACAAGATGTTCGAGGCCATCGTGAGCGCGTCGACGCTGGGGGACGCGCTCGACTCCGTCAGCGTCCTAGTCGACGAGTGCAAGATCCGTCTGAACGAGGACGGCCTGGCGATCCGGGCGGTCGACCCCGCGAACGTCGGGATGGTCGACCTCGACCTCGAGGCCGCCGCGTTCGAGTCCTACGAGGCCGACGGCGGGGTCATCGGCGTCAACCTCGCGCGGCTGGAGGATATCGCCTCGATGGCGAACGCCGACGACCTGGTCCACCTCGAACTCGACGAGGAGACCCGCAAGCTACACATCCGGATGGACGGCCTCTCGTACACGCTGGCGCTCATCGACCCCGACTCGATCCGCCAGGAGCCGGATATCCCCGACCTCGACCTCTCGGCGGAGATCGTCGTCGAGGGCGCCCAGCTCGGCCGCGGGATCACCGCCGCCGACATGGTGTCCGACCACATCCGCCTGCGCGTCGACCCCGACGCCGAGGCCTTTCTCGTCGAGGCACAGGGCGACACCGACGACGTGGACCTCGAGCTCGGGCGCGAGGACCTCATCGACCTGAAGGCCGGCGACGCGGACTCGCTGTTCAGCCTCGACTACCTCAAGGACATGAACAAGGCCATCCCGAGCGACGCCGAGGTGACCGTCGAACTCGGCGAGGAGTTCCCCGTCAAGCTCCACTACGAGTTCGCCGAGGGGCTCGGACACGTCACGTATATGCTCGCGCCGCGCATCCAGAGCGACTAGGCGCCCCGGCACGGCACAGGAGGCTTTCCGCCGGACGCGGCTCCGACGGACGATGGCCCCCGCCCTCCCCCGGCCGCTCGACGGCCCTCGCGTCCCCTCGCTCGCGGCGCTCCTCGTCGCCGTTGCCCTCCTCGTGAGTCCGCTGGTCCTCTACCCCCACGCCGGACAGGACGAGTACGACCACTCGGTCGAACGGATCGACGAGAGCGAGGTGCCAGAAGAGGTCACGGTCCGGCGGTACGAGAACCTCTCGGCAGAGGCCCAGCGCGCGGTCGACCGTGCGGTCGCGGCTCCCGACGGCTCCGCGACGGTGTACGGCGAGACGAACAAGCCGCCCGAGTTTTTTACAGCGACTACGCCGACTACGGGCGTGGGGTCTACGTGATCGAGAAAGGCGGGACGTACTACCGCCTGACGACGTTCGCGGGCGGCGGACTGTTCCCCCGCGGGCTCTTCGAGACGACGGCGCTCGTGCTCACCGGCGTCGCCGTCGGCGTGGCGGGCGCAGCAGGGTGGCGCGACGGGCGCCGGCGCGTGCCGACCGCCTTCGCCGTCGGGGGGATCGCGGTCCTCGCGCTCGCGGCCGCCCCGGTCCCGCGGGCGGGACCGCTGTCGCCGCTCGACCCGTTCGGACTCCTGCTCGCTGCCCCGCTCGCGTGGCTGGCCGTCGGCGCGACGGAAGAGCGCGCAACGGCGCTCGGAGCGGCGGCGCTCGCGGGCGGCGGTGCGCTCCTCGGTGCGACGCTCCTCACGACCGGGGGCGTGACGCTGATCGTCGGCGTCGTCGGCGTTCTCGTCGTCGGCGCGGCGCTCGCCGGTGTGGTCGGTCGGTGGGCGGCGCGCGAACTGTGATCACCGCACCGCCCGCGCAACGACCCAGCCGACCGACGCCAGGAGGACGGCCCCGGCGACGAACGGCGACCAGAACGCGGCGACGTATGCCGCGGCCATCAGCGGCGGCCCGAGGGTCCGGCCGAGCGACCCCGCGCCGCCGGTGACGCCGAACGCGCTCCCCTGTCCCTCCTCCGTGGCCGTCGTCAAGACGAGGGTCGAGAGCGAGACGTTCACGAGTCCGAGCCCCACAGAGAGCAGGGCGCCGACGGCGAGCGCCCGGCGGTCCGGCGGGCCGCGGTGCTCCTCGTCGGTCAACACACCGCCCGGACGCGGGCCGGGAGCCTAACGGTTCCGCGGGCCGCTCGCTCCGCCGTGGCTCACTCCGTTCGCCGCTCCGTTCCGTGGCCCTCGCGTTGCTCGGCGCCACGCGTCGCTCGCGCCGCGCGCTACCGCCGCGCGTCGATCACGCTCTTCGCGGCGCGGGCCTTCTCCTTCCAGCCGTAGCCCGACTCGTAGACGTGCCGTTTCGCCTCCACCAGCGCTTCGGGGCTCGGCTCCTCGAACCCCCCGCGGTCCCACGCGCCCGACTCCTCCAGCCACGCGACGACCCGTTCGCGCGTCTCCGGCCACGACAGCCCGACCATCTCGTACCACGCGATCATCGCGAAGACGGCGTTGTCGTGACAGCCGGGGACCGACCCCTCGCGGTAGACGGTGCGGATGGGCTCCACGTCGGGTTCGGCGACCTCCTCGCGGAACTCGGCCGCGGTGCGGAGGCGAAGGCGGCCGCTCGTCTCGTCGACCCGTCCGTCGGTCTTGAGGCGTCCGAGCGCCGCCCGGCGCAGGCGCTCGCGGTCGTCGTCCGGCCAGCCGGCGATCAGCTCCGACTCCGGGACGACGCCCGTCGAGAGCGGCCCGACGACGTCGAGGTAGGCGTCCTCGATGCGGGGCCACGCGACCCCCTCGAACCGGCAGTCGGCGTCATGGAGGCTGTTTCGCGTCCGGCAGTCCGGACACGGGTAGTCGAAACGCGGCACGGACGGGGATGGAGGCGGGCGGGCAAAACTGCGGTGGTTGGCGGCGTGGCGCGCGGGTGGAGCGAGCGCGCCACGGCGTGAAACGGCGAGACGAAGTCGAGCCGTGGAACGGAGCGACCCGCGGGAGGTGCAGAGGGAGCGCGAACGCCGTTCGCGTTCCGCGTGGCCCCGCCCCCGCTGGTCGTTACCCTCCCTGCTCCCGTTCGGCCCTGCCTCACGGGGACTCCGGTCGCTCGGCGCCGCGTCCGCTTTCCGCGCTCCGCGGCTCCTCCGTCACCGGCGACCTCGTCGCCGGTTGCCCGCGGGAGCTCCGCTCCCGCGTCGGTCGCCGCTCCGCCTCGTGGCCCCTCGCTCCCTTCGGTCGCTCGGCGCC
>JAZKRX010000013.1:0-48458 GCA_036626375.1 Haloferacaceae archaeon | reverse complement strand
GGTGCGGTGGCGGTCGCGCGGTTCGACCGGTCGCTCGGGGCCGTCGCGGCGAGCGCGGACCTCCCGCGCGGGGCCCTCCGCCGGGCGCTCGCGCCCCTATAAGCGGCAACGCCTCTGTTTATAAGTGGCCTTTAAGTAGGAGGGGGCCGTCCGTCGAGGCGAACGATGAACGGGCCGGTTGACACGATCGAGATACAGAACGTGGTCGCATCGACCGGGATCGGGCAGGAGCTCGACCTCGAGGCGCTCGCGGCCGACCTGCCGGGAGCGGACTTCAATCCGGACAACTTCCCGGGGCTGGTGTACCGCACGCAGGAGCCGAAGGCGGCGGCGCTCATCTTCCGCTCGGGAAAGATCGTCTGTACGGGCGCAAAGAGCATCGACGACGTCCACGAGGCGCTCGACATCATCTTCGAGAAGCTCCGCGGGCTGTCGATCCCGGTCGAGGAAGACCCCGAGGTGACGGTCCAGAACATCGTCTCCTCGGCCGACCTGGGCCACACGCTGAACCTGAACGCCCTGGCCATCGGGCTGGGACTGGAGGACGTCGAGTACGAACCGGAGCAGTTCCCGGGGCTGGTCTACCGGATGGACGACCCGGACGTCGTTATCCTCCTGTTCGGCTCGGGAAAGATCGTCATCACGGGCGGGAAACGGACCGACGACGCGACGCACGCGGTCGAGGGGATAGTCGAGCGGATCGAGGGGCTCGGGCTGCTCGGCTAGCCGGCCGATAGGTCGATAAGTCGGTAGCACGTAGCTGATTCCGATGCGGATACTCCCCTCGCTGGCTCGTCTGCGCGACCGGCTCCGGTCGGTACTCACGCGGCTCTCTGTCGGCGACACGACCGGATCGGGAGACGGCTGGCGACTGGTCGAGGCGACGGACAGCCGGACACGCTGGCGCCGCGAGGACCGGACGCTCGACTGTCACCGTCTCGGCGACGGCTACGTCGTCTCCGTCGCGCGCGACGGCGACCGTTCCCGGTTCCAGCTCACCCCCGGGTTCGTCCCGCTCGCGAGCGCGCTCGCCGTCGCGACGCTGTACCTCCAGCACGGCGTCGCGCCACAGTTCGACCGCGACGGCCGACCCTTCGTCGGCGTCGAGCGCGGCCACCCCCGACAGGTGTTCGACCCCGAGGCCGCGGGCACGAGCGTCCGGTACGTCTACCTCGACGGCGTGACCACCCTCGACGACCTGCCCGACTTCCTGCCGGTCCGTCCGGACGTTCGGAGCGCCGCCGAGCGGATGCCCGACCGGCGCGCCGACCCGCCGACCGACCCGGCGGACTAGCGCTCGACGCCGAGAACCGACCACGACCGCGCCGCGGCCGCCGGGTCCGCGAAGACGTGCTCCGGCACCAGCGGCATCGGCACCGGCTCGAACCCGGCGTCGCCGAGCGCGCGCACCCCGTCCGCGGAGTGGACCGGCTCGCCCGTCGCCGAGCGCACCCGGATCCGACCCTCTCCGCCGCGGGCGTACGAGAACGGGAACCGCGACGCGGACGGGCACGAGAGCGCGTCGACGTCCGGCAGGACGGCGATCGGGTCGTTGCCGGCCCGGAGGACGAGCCGCGTCCCCTCGCCGGCCTCGCGCGCTACCTCGCTCGCCGGTGCCTCGGTCCAGCGGTACTCGCCCGCGGGCCGCGCGAGCGCGTACCCGCCCTCGGCGAGCGGAATCCGGTCGGGCCCGCTGTAGAACGTCCGCTCGTCCGCCGCCGCCTCGGCGAGAAACGGCGGGTCGGAGAGGATCGCGCGCAGCTCGCGCACGCAGTCGACGGGGACGACGAACAGCGCCTCGCGCCCCCTGTCGACGTCGTCCCAGAGCCGGGAGACGAGCGTCGTCGGCGTCACCTCCGCGGCCGGGAGCGGTTCGACCGCGACCGGCCGGTCGCCCGCGAACGCCGTCGTCTCGCGCGTCGGCTCCGCCAGCGCCGGCGGGTCGCGGCCGCTGTCCGGTCGGGTGACGGCGTAGCCGCGCTCCTCGCACGCCCGAACGCCCCGTTCGAGCAGGTCGCTCCCGTCGGCGACGGTCATCGGCGGAAGTAGGAGTCGACGCCCCAAGACGGTTCCTCTCTCGCTTCCCGGCCGCGGCCCGCAAGCCGTTTGCCCCTCGGGCGCCGACGCCCGGTGTGAGCGAGGACCCCGCCGTCGACCTCGACGCATTTCTCGACGCCCTCCGGCGCGAGGAGCGCCCGTTCGCGGCCGCCGCCGAGGTGGCCCGCAGAGTCGGCTGTACGCAGGCCGAGGCCGACGCGGCGCTCTCGGCGCTCGCCGACGCCGGCAACGTCGGCCGCGTCGACGTCTCCGACGACCCCGTCGTCTTCTACCCCCAGGAGTGGTCGCGGCTGGCCGACGGCGAGCGGATCGTCGTCTTCCCGAACCGCCGCGAGGTCGTCGCCCACCGCCCGACCCAGTACACCCGCGCCCGGCTCTCGCAGTTCGCACGCCTGACCGACACGACGGGTCACCGCGGCTACCGCTACGTGATCGGCCCCGAGGACGTCTGGAACGCGCCGTTCGAGGACCTGGCAGACCTGCTCGTCGCGGTCCGGAGCGTCCTCCCGCGACGCGACGAGGGGCTGGAGGCGTGGATCGAAGACCAGTGGGAGCGGACGCGCCTGTTCACGCTCCGAACCCACGAGGACGGCTACACGGTGCTCCAGGCCGAGACGCCCGAGCTGATGGGCAACGTCGCCGAGCAACACCTCGGCGAGGCCGAACTCCACGCGCGGATCGACGACACGACCGCGTGGGTGCGCGAGGGCGAGGAGGCGGCGATCAAGCGCGCGCTGTACGAGGCGGGCTACCCCGTCCGCGACCGGCGCGACCTCGACTCGGGCGACCCGCTCGACCTCGACCTGACGACCGAGCTCCGGCCGTACCAGCGCGACTGGGTCGAGCGGTTCATTGACCGGAAGGCCGGCGTCCTCGTCGGCCCGCCCGGGAGCGGGAAGACCGTCGCCGCGCTCGGCGTCCTCGCCGCGGTCGGGGGCGAGACGCTCGTGCTCGTGCCGGGCCGTGAGCTCGCGCGACAGTGGCGCACGGCGCTCCTCGACCACACCACGCTGACCGACGAGGAGGTGGGCGAGTACCACGGCGGGCGAAAGGAGATCCGGCCCGTCACCGTCGCCACCTACCACGTCGCGGGGATGGACCGCCACCGCCGCCTGTTCGACGACCGGGAGTGGGGGCTGATCGTCTTCGACGAGGCCCACCACGTCCCGAGCCCCGTCCACCGGCGGGCGGCGGATCTCCAGTCGCGGCACCGCTTGGGGCTGTCGGTCGACGGAGACACCATCCTTCCGGTTCGCTCGGATGCCGGCGTCGAGATGCGACGGATCGAATCACTTGCGAGCGACTACCTCGGTGACGACATCGGCGTCTCGTCCGTGACTGAACTAGAGACGATCGGCGTGACGGACGATGGAACCGTCGAGTGGACGCCCCTGACGGCAGTAATGCGCCACGAACACGACGGACCGCTCTACCGGGTTAGGGCGCGGAACGGACGTGAGGTAACCGTCACCGCGGACCACTCGCTCGTCGTGTTCGACGGCCAGACGCTGACGGTTACCAGCAAGCTCCCCAGTGAGCTCGGCGGAGACGACTACGTACTCCAGCCGGACACGTCTCCCACGTCGACGGACGAGTCGGACGCCGTCGACGTGATGGCGCTTCTCGACGAGGGGTACGTCCTCGTCGATGACGACGCTCCAGTCGCAGTGTTCGACCCGCTCTACGAGCGGGAAATCGCCGACAACAAGAGCCGGTACAACTGGAAGACGAGACGGAACCTCCCGCTATGGGTCGCAAGAGAGATTGGCCTCGACCGGGACCACATCGTGGGCGTCTACCGGCACGGGCGACACTCGTACATCCCGCCCGAGGTCCCGATCGAGGCGTTCGCTCGGCTTGTCGGACTGTTCGTCGCCGACGGGGTGCTGGACGAACACCGCGTCGAGTTCTACGCGACGGACTCCGAGAACCAATCGGAAGTCGACGAGTTTCTGGACCTGATCCACGCCGTCTGCCCCGAAGCAGACGTATCGATACAGGAGAACGGTCCGAACTGCGCGACGCTCCGTGTTTCAGGCGTTCTCCGGGATGTGTTCGAGACGATTGGACTCGCGAACGGCGCGAGAGAGAAACACGTTCCGTCGGTCGTCCTCTCGAACCCACACGCGTACCAGCCGTTCGTCGAAGGCCTCGTTCTCGGTGACGGCCATCGGGCAGAACGGGGACGGGGCCGAGAGATGGTTACGGTCTCGACGTCGAGCAATCGGCTCGCACAGGGCTTGAACCTGATGCTCGCCCACCTCGGTCACGTGGGTGGGGTCTACCGACGCAACGCCGATGTCGGGGTTCGACAAGAGACTCACGACACAGTCACGAACAACCTCGTTCGGTTCAACCCGAAAAACCGGAACGACGGCGGGCGTCTTTCGCTCACGCCGTTTACTGAACCGCTCCAAGCGGCGTACGAGAACATCGAGCGGTACAGCTCCGGCGAGACGGACGGCGGGACGATCGACTCTGGACTCGGTCACCGAAGTCGGCTCAACGACCAGGAACTGTCGACCGTCGTCGACCGAAGCCAGATCGATGCGAACTGGCTCGTCGACTGCGACGTGGCGATGCTGGCGGTGGACTCAGTCACGGAAGTCGATGGCTCGGAGTACGTCTACGACGTCTCGACAGAACACGAAAACTTCCTCGGCAACCATCTGTTCTGTCACAACTCCGCGACTCCGATCCGCGAGGACGACAAGGAGACCGAGATCTTCACGCTCGTCGGACCCCCCATCGGGACGGACTGGGACGCGCTGTTCGACGCCGGGTACGTCGCCGAACCGGAGGTCGAGCTCCGGTTCGTGCCGTGGAGCGACGACGACGAGCAGAACGCGTGGGCGAACGCCGACGGCAACGAGCGCCGACAGCTCTCGGCGACCAACCCCGAGAAGGTCACGGAGGTCGCGCGGCTGCTCGAAACGCACGCCGACGAACAGAGCCTGGTGTTCGTCGACTACATCGCCCAGGGCGAGCAGATGGCCGAGGCGCTCGACTTGCCCTTCCTCTCCGGCGAGACGCCACACTACGAGCGCGAGCGGCTGCTCGGGGCGTTCCGGGACGGTCGACTCGACGCCCTCGTCGTCTCCCGGGTCGGCGACGAGGGGATCGACCTCCCGAACGCCGAGGTGGCGGTCGTGGCCTCGGGGCTCGGCGGGTCGCGCCGGCAGGGCGCACAGCGCGCCGGCCGGACGATGCGCCCCGGCGGGGAGGCGCTGGTGTACATTCTCGCGACACAGGGGACAGAAGAGGAGGCGTTCGCGCGCAAGCGCACCCGTCACCTCGCGGGGAAGGGCGTGCGGGTGCGCGAGACGCGGGTCTGAGGCGACAGGGCTACGACGCGGGCGTCCCTCGGCCCCGCCGATGCGCGTCGCCGTCGTCGGCTGTGGCGCGGTCGGAGCGGCCGCGGCCCACAGTCTCGCGAACGCGGGCCACGACGTTCTCGCGCTCGACCGCTTCGGCGTCCCGAACGGCGTCGGGTCCTCACACGGACGGAGCCGCATCTTCCGGCTGGCCTACCACGAGGGCGAGACGTACGTCCCCCTGCTCCGTCGGTCGCTCGCGGCCTGGCGGACCCTCGACGAGACGCGCGAGCGTCCCGGCGCGCTCTTCCGCCGGACGGGGTCGCTCGCGATCGGTCCGCCCGACAGCGAGGTGGTGACCGGCGCACAGGAGACCTGTGAGACCCACGGAATCGACCACGAGGTGCTGTCCGCCGCCGACGTCGGCGAGCGGTTCCCCGCGTGGACCCTCGCCGACGGCTACCGCGCGGTGTTCCAGCCGGACGGGGGGCTGCTCGACCCCGAGCGGTGCCTGACGGCGCTGGTCGAGGCCGCGCGGGCGGCGGGCGCCACGGTACGCGGGAACGTCCGCGTGGATGCGGTTCGAGAGACGGGCAACGGCGTCCGGATCGAGTCGTCCGCCGGCTCCCACGAGGCAGCCCGCGCCGTCGTCGCCGCGGGACCGTGGACCGCCGACCTCGTGCCCGTGCTCGACGACCTGCTGACGGTCACGCGGCACGTCCACTGTCGTGTCGGGACGCCCGACCCCGCCCGCGTCGCGCCGGACGCATTCCCCGTGTTCGTGCTCGACGCGCTCGACGGTCGGCAGTTCTACGGCCTGCCCGCACACCGCGTCCCCGGCGTGAAGGTGGGTCGCACGGATACGGACGCCTCCGTCGAGACGCCACACCCGCTCGACTGCCCCGCGCCCGACGAGTCCGACTCGGTCGAGCGGTTCGTCGACGCGACGCTCGGGGGGTCGACGGGCGTTCTCTCCGCCGGCGTCTGTCCGATCACGAACTCGCCGGACGGCGACTACGTCGTCGACCGCGCGCCCGGAGGCGACCGGGTCGTCGTCGCCGCCGGCCTGTCGGGCCACGGGTTCAAGACCGCGCCGGCGGTCGGCGACCTCGCGGCGGCGCTCGCGACGGAGACGGCTCCACCGGTCGACCCCGAGCCGTTCCGGCTCGATCGATTCTAGCCCCAGCGGTCGTCGGGGTCGACCGGCTCCAGCGCGCGCTCGACCGCCTCGTCGTCGAACTCGCGGTCGTCGAGGCTCATCCGCAGGCGCGCGTAGCGCGCGCCGAGGTCCGTCTCGCCCTCGGGCCCGACCCGCGCGCCGTGGCTCCGGAAAAACCGGAGGCCCCGGTCGGCGGCGGTGCCGGGTCCCGTGTGACCGTCGAGCGCCGCGTCGTACCGCCCGCCGACCCGGAGCTCCTCGGGTTCGACGGGGAACGACGGGCCGGCCTCGGAGTCGCCGCGCTCCCGGGCCGCGGCGCGTGCCTCGGCGACGTCGCCGAACCCGCCGACGAGCGCCGACGCCTCGCGGGTCGACCGCGCGCGAGCGCAAGCGAGTGCCGCCTGCACCGCACAGAGCTGCCCCCGGTGGCTGTCCTCGCCCCAGTCGTCGGCGAGGTCCTCGTAGCGTGCGACCTGTGTCGCGACCGGACCGGCGGCCAGATCTTCGACCACGAAGGTGTTCAGGCGGTCCCAGAGGTTCCAGCCGAACCCCGAGCGCGCGAGCTCCCACGCACACCACGCGGCGACCTCCTCGTCGGACCGGCGGACGGCCTTCTGGAGCAGGCTCGACAGCGTGAAGCGGTCGTAGCCGCCGGCCGTCTCGTCCTCCGCGCGCTCCTCGCCGAAGTCGTTCTCGCCGGTCGCCTCGGGCGGGCGCTCGGAGAGTTCGCCGTCGGCGCCGAACGTCGTCTGTCGGTCGTCGGTCACGGTGAGCCTCCCGGCGAACCGCGACCAGAGAGCGGTGAAGCGACTGCGGTCACGCTACCGGGGCGACGACTGGCCCCGCAAAAACTCCGTCGCCGGACGCCGGTCGCCCGTTTCGCCGTCGGGGAATGAGAATCGTTAAGTCCGAGACTGGCCGACTCCCGCGTGCCCGCCCTTAGCTCAGCCTGGTAGAGCAGCCGACTGTAGATCGGCTTGTCCCCCGTTCAATTCGGGGAGGGCGGATACGTCTCCACGAACCCGCGAGCGGAGCGAGCGCTGTGAGTGGGACGGAGCTCCTACCGAGCCGAATTGAGCAGACGAGGCGCAGCCTGCGAGCGGAGCGAGCAGGACCGTCTCGGCGAGTTCAATTCGGGGAGGGCGGACTGGTTTTCGAGCCGATCCACGGTGACTACCGGCTTGTCCGCCGCTCCCGTGAGCGAAGCAAACTGAGTCTGTCGGCGTGGAACAAAACAGATATACACGGAACAGAGACTGACGGTATGCGTCGCCGTCGACTTCTCTGCCTCGCTGGCGGAGCGACGCTCCCGCTCGCCGGCTGTCTCGGGGTCGAACAGGGAACGACGGAGTCGCCGCCGACCCCGGCGGACGCGACAGAGCCGTCGACACCGGACCCGCCGACAGCGACAACGACGATGGAGCCGTCACCCCGCCGGCTGACCGTCGGGCAGAAGGGCGGGTTCCCGAGCGGGGAGACGCTCGCCGTCGCCGCTCCGACCGTCCAGCGGTCCATCGTCGTCCACGGGGGAGAGTTCTCCGCGCTGGTTCGGGAGGCAGGGCGTCAGTTCGTGGTCGTCTCCGTACGGGGGTCGGCGGACGTGGTACCGAGCGACTTCACGCTCGGGCGCGACAGCCGGGTCGGCTCCCTGCCGATGCGGCCACGGTGGGTCGTGCCGGTCGCCCGGACGTGCTCCGGGCGGTGTCTCGCGCTCCCGACCGAGACGGAGGCCGCCGACAGCGCCGCGGTGGTGTACAGCCCCGACGGGCGCGTCCGCGCGACGTGGACGCTCCGTGACGAGACGGTGTCGCTGTTCGGCACGCAGCCGCGGTGTGCGCTCCGGAACGCGGCGCTGGTCGGACGGGACAGCGGTACGGCCGTACGGTTCACCGTCGAGAACGTCGGCCCGCGGGACGCCGGCTTCCGCGCGCTCGTCGCGCCCGCGTGGCTCGCCGACGCCGCCGACCCGGTCGGATTCCCGGTTCCGGAGGGCGAGACGGTGACGGAGACGGTCGCTCCCGCGGCGCTCGACGGGCTTTCCCCGGAGGAGGCGGCGATAGCGGGCGAGGTCGGCGAGGGCACGCGGTACGTCGAGGTCGAGAGAGCGTAGCACGCCACCGCCGGACGCTGTGCCGGAGAGGAGCGCAGCCCGCGGGGCTACTCCCGGCTGCCCCAGACCCGCTTGTCGGGTATCTCGACGACGAGATCCTCTGTCACCGTCACCTGACAGGAGAGCCGCGGGTAGCCGTAGCGCGCGGCGAGGCGGTCGTGCCAGTGTTCAGGCGCGGGGCCGCCGTCCGGGAACCGCACGCCACAGGTCGCACAGAGCCCGCGCCCGCCGCAGTTCGTCCGCTCGGTGAGCCGCGTGTACGGCGACAGGTCGTTGTCACACAGCAGGCCGCGGAGCGTCCGCCCGCGAGCCGTCTCGAGGTCTGTCCGGCCCTCGTCGGAGACGACGGTCACCGTCACGCGGTCGTCGCCGTCTTCGCCGACGTCCATCGGATCGGTCGACGGGACCGTCGGACAAAACCGATCCGACCGTCGCTCGGCGGCGTGCGTCGACAGGGAAACGCGCAGGTCGCGCGGCGGCCGGCGCAGGCGTCAGTGTACCCAGAGCCCGTGGTCCTCTCGGGCGTGCGCGAGGAGCTCCTCCGTCGAGTCGAAGCTCTCCCCGCAGGTGCAGACGTGGTACGACGCCGTACGCTGGCCTGTGGCCATACCCGGAGCTTACGTTCGAATCTATAATATTCTTTCGTTTGGTACGGGATCACACGGAGCGTGTGGGCGTGTCCCGCCCGTCGAGTAGCTCGCGGGTCCGGCGGTGGCGGAAGCGAAAGAGCGGCTCGAAGCCGACCCGCGCGAGCGGCGCGACGGCGCGGCCGGGCGCAGTCGGGAACTCGTAGACGACGCGGTCTTCGAGGACCGTCTCGTCGCCGTCGGCGAAAAAAGAGTGGGTGTGTTCCCACTCGGCGAGCGGTCCGTCGTCCATCACGTCCTGGAAGTACGCGCTGCCGTCCCCGCGCTCGCGCGCGGAGATGACCGAGACGACCGTCTGGCGCGGCCCGACGCCGAACGGGCGAACGGAGAGGCGGATACGCGTTCCCGTCTCCAGTATCTCCGGCTCTTCCTCCCCGTCGGGGCCGCGGACGGCCTCGACCCGGAGGTTCGCCCACCCGGGCGTCAGCGCCTCCAGTCCCTCGATCCGCGAGTGAAAGTCCCAGACGACGTCGAGCGGCGCGTCGACCCGCGTCCGGCGGCGGTAGGTTGGCACGGCAGACGTAGCGCGCGAGCGCGCAAAAACGCCCCGCCCGACGTCGGCGCGCCGCTCAGAGCCGTCGGCGAACGACCGCGGTGCCGGCCGACTCGATCTCTCGACCCGTCGCGGCGGCGACAGTGAGGAGGTTCTCGCCCGACTCTACGGCGAGTTCGGCCTCGAACCGGCCGTCTTCGGGTTCGACCAGCGCGGCGTCCGCAGGGGTGCGGACGGCCACTACCGCCGCGTCCGTCTCGCCGCCGACGACGAGTCGGCCGCCGACGAACCGGGTCTCCACCCGGAGATCCGGGGCGGTCGGCGTCTCGTTGCCGACGTAGCGCTCCTCGACGACCCGTGGGGTCCCGACCGGTCGCCCGGCGTCGATGCCGTGCGCGAGGCGGACGAACCCAGCCTGGGCCCACGCCAGCGGCGTCGCCGCGCCGGTGCCCTCGCCGAACCGCCAGCCGTACTCCGTCTCGGTCGCGCGGTCCCACACCTGTTCGGGGAGCATCCGCCCCTCGTTGGCGAACCCCGCGAGCGTCGCCAGCAGGTCTGTCGGGTCCTCGTCGTCCTCGGCCCGGAGCGCGTACTCCGCGCGCTCGCCGGTCAGGAGCGGCCAGAGTCGCCCAATCCCACCCGTCTCAGGCGTCCACGGCGCGCCCGCGTCGTCTCCGCCGCGCTCGCCGTAGCCGTCGCCGTTGTAGCGGTAGAACCCGGGGCCGTGGGGCGTCTCGACCCGGATCGACTCGTCGACGGCGAGCAGCGAGTTCTGCACGACCGGGTGGTCCGGCGGGCGGATGCCCAGGCGCACGAGGTCGAGGAACCCGGCGTCGATCACGTCGCGTTCGTCGAGCGTCGGGCCGGCGTTCGCGAGCGTCCGCCGGTGGCCCGCGTCGGGGTCGCCGTCGCGCGCGACCCGGAGGTAGTAGGGAACGGGGGCGTCGTGGCGCTCGCCGCCGGTGACGGTCGCACACCACGCCTCGACCTGGTCTGCCCAGTCGTCCGCGAGCGCGGTCCAGACGAGCGCGTCGGCGTCGTGACCCGTGTCGGCCGCGAGCGCGCCGGCGCAGGCGAGCCCCGCGATCTCTGCGGCGATCGAGGACGGCGAGTAGCCCGCCTCCTCCTCCCAGCGCTCCTGTGCCGTGGCGGGTCCGTTCCGCGCCACGTAGTCCGCAGAGCGCTTGACGTGCCGGTAGCCGTAGTCGGCCTCCTCGAAGCCGATCCCGGCCTCGTCGAGGAGGTAGGCCAGGACCGCGGGGTACGAGATGTTGTCCATCTGCTCGCCGCCCCAGCGCGTCTGCCCGTCGAGGTAGGTGTTCTGCGGGATGAAGCCCGTCTCGTCCTGCTGGCGCCGGTAGACGTACGCCAGCGCGTCTGCGGGCGTCTCCACGTCGCCCGCGGCGAGGTGGGCGGTCGCCACCTGGTAGAGGTCCCGGGACCAGACGAAGTTGTAGCCGTAGCCCCGCTCGTCGCCCGCGACCACCGCGTCGCCCCACGGGACGGATGGCGAGGCGACGCTCGCGCCCTGGTGGCGCTTGTCCTCGCACGCCCGCAGGGTCATCAGCGCGGCGTCGTACTGCCGCCGCAGGTCGGGGTCGTCGGCGACGCTCTCGGGGACCTCGCGCTCGGCGAGGTAGTCCGTCCACGACCGGACGTAGCCGGACCGGACGTTCTCGAAGCCGGCCGTGAGCGCGCCCTGGGCCTCACCCAGCGCCGCCGCGGTGTCGGCCTCGGTGCCGAACCCGAGCGCGAGCGTCTCTCGGACGCGTCGGCCCTCGCCGACCTCGCCGACGAGCACGACGTTCGTCCCGTCGGCCGCGGTGCGCGACTCCGGCCGGGTTCCGTCGCCGAACAGCCCCTCGAGCCGGTCTGTCCCCGCTGCCTCCGCGCTCGCCCACGCGAACCGTGACGAGGAGGTGAGCGCCACCGCGACGCTCTCTTCTGGCTCCTCGACGTCGCCGCTCGCGTCGTACGCCGTCGCGTCCCGCGCGACGAGGTGGTGTTCCGCGGGGCGGCCGAGGCGGAGCCCCCGGTCGACGCTCCCGCCGTTCGTCAGCGCAACGTCTCCGACGACGTACACCTGGTAGTCCCCGCCGTCGTCGGCGTCGAAGCGCACGTCGGCGAGGAGCGCGTCGCCGTCCGGGTCGGCGGCGTACTCCGCCGTGAGCGTCCACTCGTGGCCCCGCCCGTCGCCCGGTTCGCGCACGGCGTGGCGGTAACAGAGCGCCTCGTCGGCGGTGGGCTCGACCGCCCGCTCCAGCCCGTCGTCGACGTCGCGGCGCTCGCGGTAGGTCCGGGCGGTGTAGGTCGAGTCCGCGTCGGCGTCGACGACGAGGAAGTCGAGCGTCCGGAGGTTCATCACGTCGACGCGGGGGAACCGTGGCTCGGTCAGCGCGCCCGCAGTCAGGGTGTACCACACCCGCGACGGGTCGGTAGTTCCGTGGTCCGCGACGGTGCCGACGCCGAACTTCTCGCCCGTCGTCCACCGGGTGCGCTCCTCCGGGCCTGCGGGCCCGTCACCCGTCGCCGGGAGCGCGTCCGCGGCGTCGAGGCGCGCGGTCGTCTCGAGGCGGAGCGCGTGCGCCCAGCCGATGGGCGTCGCGCTGTCGTGTTCGCCGTCGTCGAAGACCTGCTCCGCGAGGTGCCCCGACGCGGTGAGGAAGGGGCCGTCCGGCCCGAGCAGCCCGTAGAGCTCCGCCGCCCGGTCCCGGAGCGCCTCGGCGCTCGACTCGTCGCCGCGGGCCTCGCGCCGGTCGGCGAGGCGCGCGAGCGAGATGGCGCCCCACCCCGTCGTGATCGACCAGACTTTCGGCTCGCTCTGTCCGTTCGTGCGCCAGCTGTCGCCCTCGTAGCGGATCAGCCCTCGAACCGAGCCGTCGTCGGTCTCGCGGTAGAGGCTCTCGGCCGTCGCCTCGACGTGGGCGACGAGCCGGTCGAGCCGACGCTCCTCGACCTCCGAGAGCGCCGCGTACGCCTCGTGGCCGCCGACGAGCGCGAACGTGTCGGCGTCGAAGCGCGCGTCGCGCTCCTCGCCGTAGACCCGGCGGATGAACCGCCCTTCCTCGGGCGCCCAGCGGTCGGCGATGGCCTCGTAGACCGTGTCGGCGCGCCGCCGCGCGTGCGTCCGGACCTGCTCGCGGAGGGGGGCGCGCGCTGCCTCGCTGTAGGCCTCGAGATACGTCCCCGCGGTGCCGGTGAACCGACCGATCGCGTCCTCCCACGCGTTCTCGGAGGGGATCGGCAGACCGTCGTCGCCCAGCCACGCGTCCAGTCCGTCGATGCCGGCCGCAACGGTTCGCCGGACCGCGGCGACGAGCTCCTCGGACAGCTCGTCGCGACGGGTGCGGAGCAGGCGCGCGAGAACGGCGACCACGCTCGCGGTCTGGTCCGGCTGGTACTCCGGCTTGCGCGACCCCTCGAGCGACGCGTTCGCCCACCCGGGCGCGACGGAGCCGTCGGAGGCCCAGACGCGGTGGGGCCACGTGCCGTCCTCGAGCTGTGTCTCGCAGTAGAGCCACGCGGCGTCGACCAGGCGGCCGGTGATGCCGAGGCCGAACCGCTCGTCTGCGCCCAGCAGGTGGCCGGTGACCCGGGCGTCGTCGCGGAACCACGTGTAGCCGTAGCCGCCGGAGTTGGCGTAGAACGGGTCGAACTCCGGCCCGGCGATGCGGGCGCCGCTGGGCGCGGTCAGCAGGTCGAGCGCACGGAGGTCACCCCGGACCTGTTCGCTCCGGGGGACCGCGGCGGGGACGGTCACGTCGGCGAGCGAGCGCGCCGCCTCGCGGAGGTCGTCGGCGCTCTCGTGCGTGCTCGCACAGTTCCGCAGGTCGGCGAGCGCCGTCTCGCGGTCCACGTCGTCGTGGTCCGACAGCTGGGTGACGAGCGTCGTCCGGACCCCGCGGCCGGCGCGCTCGAACGGCGCCGAGACCACCACGTCGCCGGAGAGGTGGGTGTCCTCGTACCGGCGGATGGCGGCCTTGCGCGGGAACTCGAACGCCGCCTCGTCGAGCAGCTCGTCGAACCGCTCGGAGACCTGTCCGCGCACGTCCGTGAGGCCCGTCGAGGCGGCGACGTAGTCGTGTTCGGTGCGGTGAAACACCTCGAGCGCCGTCGAGCCGTCGGGGCCCGCGTTCTCGTGGATCAGCCGGCCGACCCGCGTCTCCTTGTTCCCAGGCGCGAGCGTCATGAATGCGACGAGGCTCGCGTCGTCGGGGACGGCGCCGCGGAGTTCGACGTGGGTACAGTGCGCCCGCCCGAGCGTCAGGTCGTACTGGTGGACGGTGTAGGCGCCGGCGTCGTACTCCGTCTCGACGAGCGTCGTCTCGCGGTAGTAGTGCTGGCGCACGGCGTCGAGGTCGTCGAACCAGGTGATCCCGTCGGGCGTCCGCACGCCGAACCGCGAGCGGTCGACCCCGGAGAGTCCAGAGAGGGGCGTCGAGTGGTCGCGCAGTGCCCCCGTCGGGCCGACGTGGACGAGACGGTCGCCGTGTCCGGAGAGCGCCCCGTCGACGGTTCGGGCCTCTTCCGGAAACCGCTCGCCGTCGGCGCGGGCGCCCTTGTAGTCGTTGAGGGCGGTCCGTAGTCGCATGAAGCCTGCGAGGCACTGGGATAACAAAGAACCGCCGGTCTTGTTACCTCGGATAGTAAATGCGAAGTGGCCCCCGGGAGAGGACCGCCCGTGAACCACCCCGGCCACCCCCGGTTCGTCGCCGTCGGCGACGAGGTGGAGCTCGCGCCACGGGACCCGGACCCCGGGGCGACCTACCGCTGGTCCATCGCCGCGGCGCCCCGAGAGTCCCGAGCCACGGTCGGCTCCGACCCCGTGACGTGGTTCGTTCCGGACGTCCCGGGCCGGTACCGGCTCCGGCTCGAGGACCCGCAGACGACCCACATCCTGACGATCCGTGCGTTCCCGTCGTCCTACCGCCAGCCGAGCGGCGAGGGCACGAGCGGCGGCGCGCGCGAGGCCTCGGTGCCCGACCCGAACGGCGGCGGGCCGGCCGCGCCTTACCCCGACTCGTCGCCGCCCGGCGGCGGCCGGCCGCGCCTGCGTCTCGACGCCGACGTCGCGGACGACGCGGTCGTGGTCCGTGCCCACCCGCAGCCACACCCCGACGACCCGCGGGACCCCGGCGCGTTCGCGGCCGAGTTCGTCCTCGACGACCGCGACGCCCTCTCGCTTGACGACGCGGCCGTGACCGTCGACGGCCACGACCTCCGGGTCGACCGCTCGGCGCTCGCGCCCGGTCGACAGCGGGTCCACGCCGTCGCCGTCGGCGAGAGCTACTCCGTCCCCGACGTCGTCGCCCTCGACGTGGCCGCGGACGGCTCGGTGACCGTCGAACGCCCGAACGACCCGCCCGAGTGGGGGCTCGACGCGACCGTCTACGAGATCTACGTCCGCTCGTTCGCCGACCCCGACGAGGGACAGAGCCGCCTCGCCGACGTCACCGAGCGGCTCCCGTACCTCGACGACCTCGGGGTCGACACCATCTGGATGACGCCCGTCCTCCAGAACGACGACTACCCGCACGGCTACAACACGGTCGATTTCTTCTCGATCGCCGACGACCTCGGCACCCGCGCGGAGTACGAGGAGCTGGTCGCCCGCGCCCACGACCGCGGCATGAAGGTGCTGTTCGACCTCGTCTGTAACCACTCCGCGCGCGAGCACCCGTTCTTCCAGGACGCCTACGGCAACCCGGACTCGCCGTACTACGACTGGTACGAGTGGCAGGAGTCGGGCGAGCCGGGGACGTACTTCGACTGGCCCTACATCGCCAACTTCGACTTCTCGACCCTGGAGGTCCGCCGGCACCTCCTCGACGCCGTCGACGAGTGGGCGTCGCTCGTCGACGGCTTCCGCGTCGACATGGCGTGGGCCGTCCCCAACCCGTTCTGGCACGAGGTGCGCGACCGCGTGAAGGCGATCGACTCCGAGTTCGTGCTCGTCGACGAGACGATCCCGTACATCCCCGAGTTCGCCAACCTCACCTTCGATATCCACTTCGACTCTACGCTCTACTTCCGCCTCCGGCAGGTCGGGCAGGGTCACGAGCCCGCGAGCGCTGTCCTGGACGCGGTCGAAGAGCGCGCGCGGACGGGCTTTCCCGACCACGCCGGCTTTCTCACCTACGCCGAGAACCACGACGAGACGCGCTACCTCGCGGAGTGTGGCCGGCCCGCCGCGCGCGCCGCCGTCGCCGCCGTCGCGACGCTCCCGGGCGTGCCGCTGGTCTACGGCGGACAGGAGACGGCACAGCTGGGCCGGCGCGACCAGCTAGTCTGGGACGACGACGTGGTCGACGACGACCTCCAGGCGCACGTCGCTCGGCTCCTCTCGACGCACCGCCGCGTCGACGCCTTCCACCCGGAGGCCAGTCTCGACCCCGTCGAGGCGACGGTCGTCGACGGTCCGGACCGCGACCGCGTGGTCGCGTTCGGGCGCGACGGGCGGGTGGTCGTCGTCCTGAACTTCGGCGCGGAGCCGGCGACGGTCGAACTCGGCCGCGACGCCGAGCCGGTCGACCTGCTCACCGGCGACGAGGTCGGGGTCCCCGAGGGCGTGCGGGTGCGCGACGCCGTTGTTCTCGAGCGCGCCTAACCCGCCCGCGACCGCGCCTCTGTCGCCCGCGTCGTCACCGAGACGCCGGCCACGTACTCGCCGTCGGGGCCGACCCACGTCGACTCCATCCCACACTCTGTCCGGAGCAGACAGACCCGCGTCTCGGGCGGCCAGAGCACGCGGAGCCGCCCGTCCGTCCTGTCGACGGTCACCTCCTGCCGGTACGTCACCGTCGCGCCCGAACTCGTCGTGTACGTCACCACGAGGTCGACCTCGCTCGCGCCCCGTGGCACCGCCGGCGGCGCGCCGCCGCGCACCTCCGCCCCCCGGAGGCGAACCCGGTCGCCCATCCGCCACTCGACGGCCGTCTCCTCCGCGGCTGGCAGGCGGTAGCGCGCGTAGCCCGACCGCGTCTCGACGCGGACCGACGCGCTCGTCGCGCCGCGGGGCACCCCAAGGGTCGTCGTCGCATTCACCGGCCCCGTCAGCACGCGGAGCGGGACGAGCGCCGGCTCGACAGGCTCGCCCGGCCCCGGCCCCCACGTCCCGCGGTAGGTGTAGCGGTAGGGGCGGCGGTCGGTCGCGTCCACCGCGCGCCAGTCGTCGGCCGGCCCCTCGTCGAAGACGTAGACCGCGTCGCCGTCGAAGCCGGGGTCGTTCCGGAAGCGCTGGAACGGGTGGGCCGACCAGTCGCCGTACGGCGTCGGGTGAAAGACGAGGGCGTCCTCGAACTCCCGCTCCAGCGCCGGCTCGTACGCGGCCGCGAGGTCAGCCGTCCGCTCGCGGTTCAGGTCGTACGGCCCGGCGACGGCGCGGTACTCCGCGACGCCGGCGACGGGGACGGCCACGAGGAGGCAGACGGCGAGCGCGACCCGCGCCCGCGGCCGGTCGAGCCCTGCGAGCGCCGCTCGGCCCCGCTCGCCGCCCCGGACCAGCGCGTGTCCTCCGAACGCCGAGAACGGCACCAGGAGGTCGTAGTGGTAGTAGGGGCCCAGGAGGTCGAACAGGCCGTTTCGGAGGCCGTTGAGCGTCCCCCAGAAGTACGCCTCGCCGAGGACGACACAGGGGACGAGGGCCGCGAGCAGGAGCGTCGCGGGTCGCTCGCCGTCGCCCCGGAGCGCCAGCGCGGCGCCGGCGAGTGCAACGAGGACGCCGAGGGGGCCGCCGGCGAGAAAGCGGACGAGGAGCGCGAGGTTCTCGCCGGTCGTCTCCGCCGCGAGCGCCGGCGTGTAGGTCTCCTCGTAGTCGAGCAGGCGGTGCTCGCCGAAGCCGAGGCCGTCCGCGGGCGCGAACGCCTGGTACGGGAAGGTGAGCGGCGCGCCCGTGACGACGGCGTTGTAGCCGAGCGTCGCGGCCACGCCGACGAGCCCACACGCCGCGACGACGAGCGGGACGAGCCGCGCCGTCCGCGCCTCGGCCCGCCACAGCGTGCGGAGCGCGTGCCCGACGAACGGGAGCGCGAACAGCACGGCCGTGTACGGGCGGGTAAAAAACGCCAGCCCGGCGAGCAGTCCAGCGAGCGCGGCCCATCCCGTGGACCGCGCTCCGGTCGCGCGGAGGTACGCGAGCGCGAACCCGCCGTTGAGGAGCGTCGCGGGCGCGTACGAGAGGAAGGCGCCGGTCGTGAACAGGTAGAGCGGCGACGCGACCAGCAGGAGCCCCGCGACGACGCCCGTCCGGCGGTCGAACGCCCGCGCCGCGAGGCCGTAGGTCACGCCCGCGACGCCCGCGCCGACGAGGCCGAGGGCAAGCCGCGGCACGCCGAGGGCGACGAAGGGCGCGTAGAGCGCGGCCGTGGGCGGGGTGTACTTCGCGTAGAGCGCCAGCTCACCCGCCCGCTCCGTCGCGACGAAGAACCACGGGCGAACGAGCCCGGCGAGCGGACCGGGGCGGAGGAACAGGTGTCCCTCGGCGAGCATCGCGGCCTGCGTCAGGTAGACCGCCTCGTCGTCGTTGAGCGAGTGGTGCGGGAAGACGGAGACGGCGACGAGGAGGACGGCGAGGCCGCCGAGGAGGGAGACGAGAACGGGCGCGAGGGCGCGGCGGTCGAGCGGGAGCCGCCGCGACGCCGGCCCCACGGTCACGTCAGTCGCGCTGGTCGGCCGGGAACCACGCGAGGTCGTGGTCGGCCGCCAGGGCCACCCGGACGGGGCTGTCGATCTGGATCGACTCGTCGTGGTTGTGCATGCACTCGACGGTCGTCCCGTCGGTGAGTTCGACCTCGTAGAGGACGGTCGGGCCGAGGTAGCGCCGCGCCCGGACGTGGCCGTCGGGCGCGTCGTCGTCCGGCACCGCCCGGAGGTCGTCGGGACGGACGAGGACGTCCACGTCCACGCGGTCGTAGGCGTCGGTCAGGCCGTCGATCCGCTCGCGGTCCACCGGGCCGAGCCCCGTCCGGACCTCACTGCCGACGACGCGTCCGGGGAGGAACGCGGCGTGGCCGAGAAAGCCCGCGACGAACCGGGACTCGGGGTGCTGGAACACCGCCTCGGGAACGCCCGCCTGTTCGATCCGGCCGTCGTTGACGACGGCGACGCGGTCGGAGATGGAGAGCGCCTCCTCCTGGTCGTGGGTGACGGAGACGGCAGTGACGCCCGCGGTCTTGAGGATGCGCCGAACCTCCTCGCGCATCTCGACGCGGAGGTCGACGTCGAGGTTCGAGAACGGCTCGTCGAGGAGGACAACGGCGGGCTCGGGCGCCAGCGCGCGGGCCAGCGCCACCCGCTGCTGTTGCCCGCCCGAGAGCTGGTCGGGGTAGGCGTCGCTCCGGGACTCCAGGCCGACGAGGTCGAGCAGCTCCGAGACCCGCGCCTCGCGGTCGGCCTGGTCCATGTGGTTGAGGCCGAACGCGACGTTCTCCGCGGCGGTCAGGTGAGGAAAGAGCGCGAACTCCTGGAAGACGACGCCGACGCCGCGGTCCTCCGGCGGGACGTGCGTGTCGCCGCCGGAGACGGTCCGGTCGTGGAGCCTCACGACGCCCTCGTCGGGGCGCTCCAACCCCGCGACGAGCCGGAGCGTCGTCGTCTTGCCACAGCCCGAGGGGCCGAGCAGCGTCAGAATCTCGCCTTCGGCGACCGAGAGCGACAGGTCGTCGATGACGGTCTCCGCGCCGAACCGCTTTGTGACGCCGTCGAGTTCGAGCACGGGCGCCGCGGTCTCGGTCTGCTCCTCGTCGCCCTCCGACCGCGTCGCCGGCGGTTCCCCGCGCAGCCGGCTATCGGACATCGTACCCCTCCTGCGAGACGATGACGAGCATCGAGAGCCCCGACACGACGAGCAACACGAGCGCCGGAACGACCGCCGCACCGAAGTACCCGTCGGAATGGGCCGTCCACACGCGGGTGACGAGCGTGGAGAACCCGGCCGGGCGCAGGAGCAGCGTCGCGGGCAGCTCCTTCATCGTCGTCAGGAAGACGAGCGCGCTCCCGCCGACCACGCCCGGGGCGACGAGCGGCAGGGTCACGGAGCGGAACGCGCCGACGCTAGAGCGCCCGAGCGTCCGGGCGGCCTCCGGGAGCGCCGGGTCGACCTGGAGGACCGCGGCGCGGATCGACCCGACCGCCTGCGGCAGAAAGCGGACGACGTACGCGACGACCAGCAGCCCGACCGTCTGGTAGATCGGTGTCAGCACCTGGACGCCGAGGTAGACGAGCGCGAGCCCGAGGACCACGCCCGGAACGGCGTAGCCGAGGTACGACACCCGCTCGGACAGCCCGGCGAGTCTCGAATCTCTGGTCGCGGAGGCGTACGCGACAGGGACGGCGA
The DNA here is from genome assembly GCA_036626375.1 of Haloferacaceae archaeon. GTDB lineage: Archaea > Halobacteriota > Halobacteria > Halobacteriales > Haloferacaceae > A07HB70. Next base: position 28,344 of record JAZKRX010000013.1, on the reverse strand, counting down.
CGAGCGTCGCCGCCAGCGCCGCGAGGCCCGCGACGCCGACGGAGTTCGCGACGACCCGGGGTGTGGTCGCGAGCGCCCCGCCGGCGGGCGCGGCCTCGCGGGCGAACCACGTCAGCAGGACGCCGAGCGGGACGCCGAGGGCGAGGACCGGGACGAGCAGGGCGCCACAGAGCGCGGCCCACCGCCAGCGGCCGAGGCGGACCCGCTGTCCGGTCCGACCCGCCGCGCCCCCCGCGTGGACCGGCTGGTCGTTCCGAACGAGCGACTCCAGCCCGAGGATCAAGAGCGTGGCCGCGAGGAGCTGGAGCGAGAGCAGCGCCGCGCGGTCCTGCCGGTAGGCGGTGAAGTCGACGTAGATGACGCGGGTGAACGCGTCGAACTGCATGATCGCGGGCGTCCCGAAGTCCGCGAGCGCGTACAGCGCGACGAGCAGCGCGCCCGCGGCGACGGCGGGCCGGACCCGCGGCCACGTCACCCGGCGAAACGCCGTCGCCGGCCCCTCGCCGAGTGTCCGGGCCGCGTCGACGAGCCGGGCGTCGAGCGCCCGTAGCGCCGCGCGGGTCGTGATGTAGACGTACGGGTAGGTGTAGAGCGTGAGCACCAGCGCCGCGCCCTCGAAGCCGTAGATCTCGGGCAGGCGTTCGACGCCCAGCGGGACGAGCGCGCGCCGGAGCGCCCCCCGTGGCCCGAACGCGGCGACGAACGCGAACGCGCCGATGTACGAGGGGACGACGAGCGGGAGCGAGACGAGGATCGTCGTCGCCCGGCGGTACGGCATGTCGGTCCGGACGGTGAGGTACGCGAGCGGCACGCCGACGACGACGGAGCCGACGGTGACGACGGCGACGAGCGCGAGGCTGTCGACCAGCACCTGCACCGTGTCGGGCCGGGTGAGGATCGCGACCGATTCGGCAAGCCCGACGCCCGCGGCGGTGCGGACCAGCCACGCGGCCGGCACGAGGAGGAGCGCGGCGACGACCCCGCTCACGAGCGTCGCCGCGACGCCGAAGCGGTCGTCCTCGCCCTGCCGGCTCCGGGTCGCCATCAGAGCACGCCGACCTCCCGCAGCAGCTCGACGGTTCCTTCGAGGTCGGAGAGCTGGGTGAGGTCGAGGTCCTCGGGCGGCGCGAGTTCGTCGATCGGCGGGAGCGCCCCGATCGGGTCGACCTCCGGGACGAGCGGGTACTCGAACGTCTCGCGCGCGAAGTAGTCCTGCGCTTCCGCCGAGAGCAGGTGCCGGACGAAGTTCGCCGCGAGGTCGGGGTCGTCGGCGGTGTCGAGCGGCGCCGCCCCCGCGACGTTGAAGATCGCACCCGCGTCGTTCCGGGTAAACGCGGTGGCGATGGGGGCGTCCGGACGTCCCGCCTGGACCCGCAGGATGTAGTAGTGGTTCGCGAAGCCCGCGCGGAGCTCGCCGTCCGCGACCGCCTGCGAGACGAGGAACTCGTCGGAGTAGGAGGTGTCGAGGCCCAGCTCGAGCATCCCGTTCAGCCACTCGCGCGTCCGGTCCTCGCCGTTCAGCACCCGCATCGCGGTGACGAACGCCTGGAACGAGGAGTAGGTCGGCGCACAGCCGATCGAGTCGCGCAGCGCCTCCGTCTCCGGGAACGCGAAGATGTCGTCCGGGACGTCGCCGTCGGAGAGCGCCTCTGTATTGTACGGCACGGACCGCGCGCGCCCGGACGTGCCGACCCACGTCCCGTCGGGGTCGCGGAACTGGCTCGGCACCAGCTCCAGCACCTCGTCCGGGAGCGACGTCGTCCGACCCTGGTCTTTGACCGCGCCGAGCGAGCCCGCGTTGACCGAGAAGAACACGTCCGCGGGGCTCTGCCCGCCTTCCGTCTGGAGCTGGTTCACCAGCTCCGCGGCGCTGTTGTACCGCACGCTGAGCGTCAGGTCGGCGTACCGCTCCTGCAGAAAGCCGACGAGTTCGCCGACGAGCGGCTCGCCCCGCCCGGAGTAGACGGTGAGTTCGCCCGACATCGCCGGCATCGCCGCCATCGAGGTGCCGCCCTCGATGGTCCGGTCGCCGAACGGCGAGCGCCCGGAGCCGATCTGTGCCGGCGCCGAATCCGGACCCTCCTCGGACTGCCCCGAACAGCCCGCGAGCCCGGCGACCCCGGCTACGCCGGCCGCCTTCAGGAACCGCCGTCGTGTCGCGTCGTCCATGACTGATTTAGGTCCTCCTAAAACCATTATATCTGTCGGTTGGTCGCCTCGGCCTCCGGCGCGAGCACGTCGAGACAGTCCACCCAGTCCGCGAGGTACTCCCCGCAGTGTGCGAGAAAGTCGGCGTTGCGCCAGTCCGGGTCCGCGTCGCGGAACGCCGCGGCGACGGCGCGCGCCACCTCGGCGTACGTCTCTGCTTCCTCGCCGGCGTCGTCGACGACGCGCCAGACGTGTTCGTTCAGCTCGAGCGCGGGCGCCTCGGCCGCGAGGTCGTCGAACGTCGAGCGCGGCGCCTTGTGGTGGTGACAGAGCGGCGCGCCCGAACGGACCCGAGCGTCCATCACGTCAGCCGCGCGCTTGAGGAGGACGCCGGACCAGATGTCGTCGAACCGACCCACGCCCCACTCGTTGTCGTCCATCGGGAACTGGTAGAACGCGGGGACGACCTCGCGCCGGAAGGCGAGGTTCATCGAGCAGACGGTGAGGTAGTTCCCCGGCGCGACGAGGAAGTCCTCGCCGTAGTCCTCGGCGGCGAGGCGCACGTCGCTCTGGCCGCGCAGGTCGCCGCCGACGAGGATACGCGCCGCGTCGAGGTCCGGCACGTCGGTCCAGAGCCCCTGCGAGGCGACCACCTCGGCCCGACCGCCCACCCGGCGCCGCTCCGTCTCGTCCATCGCGGAGTAGGGGTAGCCCCGCGGGTAGAGGTCGTACGGAGTGTCTTCGAGGACGTTGACCCACCGCTCGTCCGAGGACCGGACCGTCAGCCCCTCGGCCGCGCCGAGGTTCGCGAGGTGGCCCCCGAAGAAGTCCACGTCCGCGTGGGGCCGGGTGTCGTCGTCGAGGAAGACGCCGTAGTCGAACCCCTCGGCCCAGAGGTAGAGCAGGCCGAAGCTGGTCTGGGCGTGCGAGCGAGCGGGGATCAGGTGCCCGTAGTCGGCGACGTCGTGGTCGGCGAGCCACGCGCCGCGGCGTCGCCCGTCGAACACCTCGCCGTCGACCTCGAGGTCCCGGAGCATCGTCCGCATCTCCTCGGTCGGGCAGTGGTCCTCCGTCACCAGCACGAACCGGAGTCGATCCGTGTCGAAGCCGTGGTCGCGGGCGTTCGCGACGTAGTCGCGGACGCACTCGTACTCCCGTATCGTCGGGACGACCACGCAGACGTCCTGCATACCCGGCACGATTTTGGGTAGCCTAAAGTAGCTGTCGATTCGGCCAACCTAAACTCCGGCCGGAGCGGGGCGACGGCGTTTAGCCGACCGCGTTCTATCCCCCTCTATGGCGTACGACGCGGTTCTCATCTACGACGGCGACTGCCCGTACTGCTCGGTCGCGGCGGCGGCCCTGCGGCGCGCCGAGGGGGTGGGCGCGGTCCCGTGGACGGGCGACGCGGCTCAGTCGTTCCTGACCGCGCAGTTCGACCGGGAGGAGGCGCCGTTCGCGATGTTCCTCGTCGACGAGCGTCGCCGCCGGGTGTACGCCGGGCGCGCGGCGGCGGAGGAACTCGCGGAGCGGGCGGGGGCGCCGACGCTGGTCGGCTCGCTCGTGCGCGAGAACTACGAGACGATCGCGTCGGTCGTGGGGCTGGCGAGCGGCCGCGAGCGCGACCCGGCGGACTACCACGCGATCTACCCGCTCGACGACGCGGCGCGCGAGCGGTTCGGCGCGCTCCGCGGGGCGGCCGTCGCCGAGGCACCGACCTGATGCAGGGCGGTAGCTACACGCTGCTCCTCTCGCTCCCCGAGCCGACGACCGTCGGGGTCGGGGCGCTCGGCGACGTCGACCTGCCCGCCGGCGCGTACGCCTACACGGGGAGCGCGCTCGGGAGCGGCGGGTTCGCGCGCGTGGACCGCCACCGCCGCGTCGCCCGGGGCGACCACGACGCCCGCCACTGGCACGTCGACTACCTGACCGGCCACGCGGCGACGGACCTGGTCGGCGTCGTGACGACCGGCGCCGACGCCGAGTGTCGCGTCGCGCGGGCGCTCCCCGGCGGCCCGGTCGCGGGCTTTGGCGCCTCGGACTGTGACTGTCGGAGCCACCTCGCGCACGCGCCGTCCGTCGCGACGCTCCGCGAGCGGGCCGAGCGGGCGCACGCGTCGCTCGACGGGTAGAGTGGGCAGCCGGCCGGGCGTCCGACTGCCGGTGCCGGGCGAGAAACGTGTCAGAGGCGTCCCCGGCGCCCGGACGTGGCCGGCTGGCGTCTTGTAGTCACTCCCTGAAACGTTACTCAGGATATAACAATAATTTAAAACCCTTTCGGGCACTCTTATGCTATCTGCTCAACCGGGCGATCCACGGACTTTTGTTCGTCGCCTCGGCCCGATTACAGGGTATGGATCGTGGCGACGTCTCGACAGTCCGTGCGGCGCTCGACAGGCGCCACGCGATCCTGACTGCGGTCGGGACGGAGATCGTCGACAAGCGCGAGCTCACGGAGCAGGTGACCGTCTCGCGGTCGACCGTCGACCGCGGGGTGCGCGAACTCGAACGGCTCGGCCTGATCGAACGGGTCAACGGCGGCTTTCGCCGGACCCTCGTCGGAACTCTCGCCCTCGCCGAGTACGACCGGGCCACGGAGCGACTGGAGGCGCTCGCGGCCGCCGCGGACGTTCTCTCGCACCTCCCGGCCGACGTCGAGGTCGACCCGTCCGTGCTGCTCGGCGCCGACGTCGTCGAGGCGACGTCCGAGACGCCGTACCGGCCCCTGAGCTACCAGAACGAACTGGTGCGGGGCGCGGACCGGATCTACGCCTGTGCGACCGCGGTGGTCCCGCCGCAGGTCGAGTTCTACTACAACGAGCTCGTCGAGAACGGACTCGAGCTGACGGTGATCACCGCCGACGCCACGCTCGACCTCCTCGTCTCCGAGCACTACGAGCGGCTCGTGAACGCGCTCGACACCGGACGGTGCGAGATGTTTCTCGTCGACGAGCCGATCCACTACAGCGTCGTCGTGGCGGAACGGCCGGCGGGCGACGAGATGCTGGTCAGCGTCTACGACGACGGGATCGTCGGGACGATCGGGAACTCTCGCCCCGAGGCCGTCGCGTGGGCCGAGGACCGCGTCGAGGCGTATCTCGCCGACGCCGAGGCGGTCCCGCGCCCTTAGCGTAGCGCCGCGGCCACCATCTCGACCGGGTGTGGCGGCTCCTCGTCCGCGCCCGGGCGGGACTTCAGCTGTGCCCGGCAGGAGGCGCCGGGCGCGACGACCTGCTCGCCCGGGCTCGACTCGACCTGGTCGAACAGGATCGAGCCGATCGCCTGGCTCATCGAGTAGTGTTCGGCCTCGTAGCCGAACGTCCCGGCCATCCCGCAACAGCCGGAGTCCAGCGGGTCGACCCGGTAGCCCGCGCGCCGGAGCACGCCGACCGCGTGGTGGTCTTTCTTCGTCGCCTTCTGGTGGCAGTGGCCGTGGTAGGTGAGGTGTTCCTCGGCCGCGTCGAACTCGGCCGCGTCGTCGAGGCGGAAGGCGTCGACGTACTCCAAGACCCCGTAGCTGTTGGCCGCGACGGTCTCGACGTCGTCGCCCGAGAGCAAGTCGAGGTAGTCCGACTGGAACATCACCGCGTCCGAGGGCTCCACGACGACCACGTCCCACCCCTCGTCCACCTTCGGCGCCAGCGCGTCGACGTTCTCCGACGCCCGCTCGCGGGCGAGGTCGAGAAACCCCTTCGAGTGGGCGGGCCGGCCGCTGTCGCCCGCCTCGTCGGGCACCGCGACGTGGACGCCCGCGGCCTCCAGCACCTCGACGGCGGCCCGCCCGGCGGCGGGGCGGTTGTAGTTCGTGTACGTGTCCGCGAGGAGGAGCACGCGGCGCTCGGCCTCGCTCTCGGGCACCTGCGCGCCGCCGCGTCCGTCGAACCAGTCGGCGAACGTCTCGCGCTCGAAGGCGGGCAGGTCCCGCTCGCGCGCGATTCCGAGCGTCTTCTCCGCGAGCCAGCCCGACCCCGGGAGGCCGGCGGCGACGTTCGAGAGCGGCGCGAGCGCGGAGCCGACCTTCGAGAGCGCCGCGACGTTGGCGAACAGCCTGTCACGGAGGCTCGCGCCGTGGCGCTGGTGGTGTTCGTGCTCGACCTCCGCTTTCATCTTCGCCATGTCCACCTCGCTCGGGCAGTCCTTTGCACACCCTTTGCAGCCGATACAGAGGTCCATCACCTCCTCGACGAACTCGTCGTCGAACGCGCCGCGCTCGATATCGCCGCTCATCGCCTGCCGGAGCAGGTTCGCCCGCCCGCGGGTGGACTGGATCTCCTCCTCGGCGGCGCGGTAGGTCGGACACATCACCCCGCCGGTTGTCGACTGGTCGCCGCGACAGCCGCCACAGCCGTGACAGAGCTCGGCCATCCCCTGGAACCCGTTCTCGTTGTTCCAGTTTAACGACGGCTCGAACCCCGCGTCGAACTCGTAGTCGGAGTCGAACCGGAGGTTCTCTGTCATGTCGACGTCGCCACAGACGTTCCCGGGGTTGAGGATCCAGTCGGGGTCGACCGCGGTCTTGAGGTCGCGGAACACCTGCCAGAGGTGCTCGCCGTACAGCTTCCGGTTCCACTGGGTGCGCGCGCGGCCGTCGCCGTGCTCGCCCGAGACTGACCCGCCGTACTCGACGACGAGGTCTGTCGCGCGGTCGGCGATGGTCTCGTACTGCTCCATGCCCTCGGCGGTCTTCGTGTTCACCAGCGGGCGGATGTGGAGGACGCCCGGGCCGGCGTGGGCGTAGTACGAGGCGAAGGTCCCCTCCTCCTCCAGCATCTCGCGGAAGTCCGCGACGTAGCCCGGGAGGTTCTCGGCGGGGACCGCGGTGTCCTCGATGAACGCGATGTGTTTCGCGTCGCTCGTCCTGCCGAGGAGGATCGGCAGGCCGGACTTTCGCATCTTCCAGAACTTCGCGCGGGTCTCGGCGTCGTGGGCCTCCATCGCGCCCGTCGCGTTGACCGCCTCCGCCGACACGGCCGCGCCGCCGTCCGTCGCCTCGTCACCCCCGACCGCCGACGGACAGCGGTCGGCGAGCAGCTCTGTGACCTGCTCGCGCCCGTGGTCGTCGTCGTCGGCGTAGAACTCCACGAGGAGGACGGCGTTCGTCCCTTCGGGGAGCATCCCGACCACGTCGCCGAACTCGGCCGTGTCGGCCGCGAGGCCGAGGAGCACGTCGTCCATCACCTCGACGGCGGCGGGGCCGTGGTCGAGGATGGGCGCGACGTCCTCCATCGCGTCGATGAGGCCGTCGTAGGTCAACAGCGCGACCGACTTCGTCTCGGGGACGGGTTCGAGCGACACCGTCGCCTCGGTGACGACCGCAAGGGTGCCCTCGCTGCCGGCCAGCAGCCGCGCGAGGTTCACCGTCTCGCCGTCGCGCGCCTCGTCGACCAGCACGTCGAGGCTGTACCCCGAGACGTTGCGCTTCAGGTCGGGGTAGCGCCGGTCTATCTCCCCGGCCTCCTCGTCGATGACCCGGGCGACCTCGGCGTAGACCCGTTCGAGAATCCCGCCCTCTGGGTCTGCCTCGGCGCGGATCTCCGCCAGGGATGTCTCGCCGAGCGTCGCGACCGTCCCGTCGGCGAGAACGGCCTCCACCTCCTCGACGTAGGCGTCGGTCTTGCCGTACTTCAGCGAGTGCGCCCCGGTCGAGTTGTTGCCGATGGCGCCGCCCAGCGCGCTCTTGTCGCCCCACGCGGGGTCGGGCGCGAACTTCAGGCCGTGTTCTTCGATCGCGGCGTTCAGGTCGCCGAGGTAGATGCCCGCCTCCGCGGTGACGGTCTCCGCGTCGAGGTCGACGTCGAGGAGGTCGGTCAACTCGGCACAGAAGTCGAGGACCACCGCCTCGTTGACCGACTGGCCCGCGAGGCTGGTGCCCCCGCCCCGCGGGAGGACGGGAATCTCCCGCTCGGCGCAGTACTCCACTACGGCCGCCACGTCCGCGGTGTCGGTCGGGAAGACGACGCCGATGGGCGTGATCTCGTACGCCGAGGCGTCGGTTGCGTAGAGCTGTTTGGTGTAGTCGTCGAACCGCACGTCGCCGTCGACCAGCGAGTCGAGGTCCTCGACCAGTCCGGGCCGCTCGACCGCCCCGCCGGCGTAGTCGTAGTCCGCCCGCTCGTCGGTCGCCGGGTCGTCTCGCCCCGGGGACGTGGATGCCATACCTGGGCACGGGACGGCCGGGGTATAAGCTCCGTGCCCCCACCCCCGCGGGCGAGCGGCCGTCAGACGGAGCGCCCAAGTTTAAGCCGTGGGGTGCCGAGGCACGTCCATGGACGAGGAGCCCCAGGAGATCACCACGCTCGTCGGGCGCGAGGTCTACTCGAACAGCGGCGTCTTCGTCGGGGAGGTCGACGACGTGCGTCTCGACCTCGACCGGCAGAGCGTCACCGCACTCGCCGTCTCCGGCCTCTCGGAGGAACTGTTCGGCGGGCGCGTCCCCGCGAACAAGGGCGTGATGGTCCCGTACCGCTGGGTCCGCGCCGTCGGCGACGTCGTGTTGGTCAACGACACCATCGAGCGCCTGAAGAGCATCGACGACGACGAGGAAGTCATCGCCTGACGACCGGGGTCAGGAGCCGTTCTCGCCGCCGCCCTCGACGCCCATCGCCTCGAACAGCTTCCGGCGTACCGCCTCTTCGGTCAGCGAGAGCAGCGTGTCGCGGTTGTCCGCGCTCGCGTCGATGCCCGTAAAGATGCCGAGCGGGATGGCCGCGTCGCCCTGCGTCGAGTGGCCCGACGCCTCGCCGATCTGGCCGAACGCGTCCTGCAGGACGTTCCCGATGTTCATCCTGATGTCTTTCGAGCGCGCCGAGAGGTAGATCCGCTCGTCGGTGATGCCGAAGACGGCGGTGGTGGTGATCCCCTCCAGGTTGAGGAGATGCTGGGCCGCCTGCGAGAGCGCCTCGCGGTCCCGGACGAAGCCGGCGTTCGAGACGAGGTGGCTCCCCTGGACCTCTCGGTTCTGGATCGCCTCCGCCAGCACGTCGAGGGTTTCGGGGCTCATCGACGGCGACTCGACCTGTTCGAGCGTGTCGTGGTTCGCGAACGGGTAGAGGTAGGCCGCGGCGGTCAGGTCGGCGGGCGTGGTGTCGCGCTTGAAATCGAGCGTCTCGGCGCGGATACCGTACAACAGGGCCGTGGCGACGGCCTCGGTCGGCTGGATGTCGAACTCCTGGATGTACTTCGTCAGGATAGTCGAGGTCGAGGAGACGTTCGGCCGGACGTCGGTGAACTCGGCGTCGACCGGCTCGTCGACCTCGTGGTGGTCGATGAACATGTCGACGTCGACGTCCATGTCGGTCGGGCCGTCCTCGACGTGGTCGAGGAGGGCAACGAGGTCGTACTCCGCGAGGTCGGGCGCCTCGTCGCGCGAGAGCAGGTCGATCCCGAGGAGGTTGACGAACGCCCGGTTCTCCTGGTGGCCGACGTCGCCGCCGTAGACGATATCCGCCTCGACGTCGTGGGCCTCGGCGATGGCCTGGAGGGCAACCGCACTCGCGATCGAATCGGGGTCCGGGTTGTCGTGGGTGAGGATCGCCATCCGGCCGTCGGACTCGCGGAGGAGCGCCGCGAGCCGGCGGGCCTTGTGCTCCAGTTCGCCGGTTTCCAGCGCCCGGAGCGCCGAGTCGGCGATCACCGTCGAGGGGTTGATCACCACGTCGGCGCCCAGGTCCTCCAGTTCGTCCTCCGACACCGGGTCCGTCGCGCGCACGACGACGAACTGCTCGCCGCCCGCGTCGCGGATGCGCCGGACCGCGTCCTTGTTCGCCTCCACGTCGGAGGAGAGGATCAACACCACGTCGCGGCCCTCCACCTCCGCTGCGATCCCCGCTTCGCTGATGTCTGTCGTCCGCGCGTCGAGGTCCTGGTCCCGGAGCGCCTCCACCCGGCTCTCGTCCTTGTCGAGGATGAGGACGTCCTTGCCCTCTGTCGTGAGCCCCTCGGCCACCGCGTGCCCGACGCTCCCGCAGCCGAGAATCGCGTAGGTGGACATCGACGACACGGAGACGCCCGTGCTCATAATCGCGCCTTCCCGTCGCGCCGGGTAAAGATATGCGGTTCCCGCTTCGGCGAACGAAAACCTATATCAGCGGGCCGTCCTTCCGTCTCATCACTTGGGCCGGTAGCTCAGTCAGGGAGAGCGACGGACTCTTAATCCGTCGGTCGGGGGTTCAACTCCCTCCCGGCCCGCTTCGTCTCCGAACGACAGTGAGGAGCGAAGCGGCTACGGAGCGGATTTGAGCCAAGGAACGACCGAGCGCAAACGAGGCAGTGACTGAGGTTCAACTCCCTCCCGGCCCGCGTCCGCTCACGGTCGTTCCCGGTTCACTCACCCCGTCCACACGACGAACGGCGCGAACCAGACGACGAGCCGTTCCGCCGGTGCCTGGCCCGGCCTCTCGTCCGTCGCACGCTGTGTGTGGCGTGCACACGAGCCACAGCTATTTATCACCAGCAGAACAGTATTCGGGGGTATGACAGACGAACCGCTGACCTGCGACGACTGCGGTACGACCGTCGAGTCGGAAGACGACGTCGAGACAGACGAGGTTCGGGTCGTAACGGAGGGACTCACCTACGGCGACCAGTCGCGGAACCTCTACATGTGCAAGAACTGCAAGACGGTCCTCGGCGTGAGCGAGAAGCGGTAGCTGTCTCCTCTCGCCTCCTCCCGGACGAACGTGACACGGCGAGAGCGCCGCTCGGCGTGGACGACCGGGAGCACCGCGCCCTCGACGACGAACGCCCGCCGGTGGGCCTCGGCGCGAGGTCGCGTTCGACGGTCCGGTCGTAGAGCCAGTCGGGGCGGTCGTGGTCGACGAGCACGCCGGAGGGGGTCGCGTGTCGGGGAGCTGAACGCGGGCGCGCGCGACAGAGCAAGCGTTAATCTCCGCTCTCGCGTCGTCCGGCCATGGCCGCCGCCGAAACCCTGCGCGAGGAGACGGTCGTCCTCGCCTTCGACCTGTACGACACCGTCCTCGACCGCGAGGCCGTCCTCGTTCCCGCGCTCGGCGAGCTGCTCGACCGGCACGGGAGCGACGCCGACCCGTCGGTCCTGCTCCGTCGCTACCTCGCGATGCACTTTCGGGACTCGCTGATCGATTCCCTGATCGACGGCCCCCACACGCCGTTCAAGGAGATCAGCCGCCGCGCGCTCGCCTACCGCCTGGCGCAGATGGGCCTCGACGTGCCCGACGAGGAGGTGCGCGCCGTGATTCGGCGGTGGAAGGACCTCGAACCGTACGCGGACGCCGTCGAACCTCTCGGACGCCTCGGCGACGAGTACGTCCTCGTCGGCCTGTCGAACGGCGACCCGGACATGCTCGACGCGGTCGTCGACGAGACGGCTATCGACCTCGACGGCGTCGTGAGCGTCGCCGAGGCGGGCGCGTACAAGCCCCACCGCGCGAGCTACGACCTCACCTGCGAACGGTTCGGCGTCGCGCCCCAGGAGGTCACCTTCGTCACCGCGCACACGTTCGACCTCGTCGGCGCGAAGGCGGCGGGAGCCCACGGCGCGTTCGTCAACCGTCACGACAACCCCTACGGCGGGTGGGTCCACCAGCCGGACGTGGCGGTCGAGAGCCTGGACGAACTGGCCGACGCGCTGACCTAGTCGACGCGCTTCCGGATCGTCCGGAGCGTCAGTCGGTAGAGCAGGTACCCGAACACCGCGAACATCACCGTCTCGACGAGGTAGAGCTCTACCACCTCGACGGCGGTCAGACCGTCGAGGAGCGCGCTCCGCGTCGCGCGCAGGACGGCGTACGCGATCACGAGGGTGAACGCGGGCATGGTGACGAGCAAGAGCCCCGCGAGCATCAGCCAGAGCCGGTCGGTGTGGCGCTCCGCCGCGTCGCGCGTCTCGTCTCGACGGGAGTCGTCGTGGGTGACCATCCGCCCCCTACATCCCGAGACAATATAATATACTCTACTTTGCGAACGAAACAGTAAATATTAGGGGCTACTATAACCAATACGTGAAACAAGCAGTCACCGTCGCCTCGTCGGTCGCCCCGGTCCAGGGGAGGCCGTGACGCCGCTCGCGGCCGGGATTCGCACCCGTCGGTCCGCCGCCGTCCGTGCCGTCGCGACCGGACTCGCCGCGTACGCGTTCTACCTCGCGCTCGGCGACCCGACGGACCCGTTCGACCTCGCGACCGGGGCCGTGAGCGCCGTCGTCGTCGCGTGGGTGCTGGGCGGCGTCGCGCTTCCGAACGCGCCCTCGCGTGCGACCGCACAGGCGCTGGTTCGCGCCGCGGTGTTCCTGCCGCTCCTCCTCGTCGCGGTGGTGCGTGCCAACTTGTCGCTCGCCGCCGTCGTCCTCGACCCACGGCTCCCGATCGAGCCGTCGCTGGTCCGGGTGCCTCGTCCGGCAGACCCCGTCGGCACGGCGCTGCTCGCGAACGCCATCACCCTCACCCCCGGCACGCTGACCGTCGACGTCGAAGACGACTACCTGCTGGTCCACGCGCTGACCGCGGACACGCGGGCCGAGATAGTCGGCTGGCCGGTCGTCCGCGCGGCCGCGTTCGTCACCGGCAGCGACCCGGTGGTCGGCGCGAGCGCGGGAGGCGAGCGCCGGTGAGCCTCGTGTTGCTCGCCGGCGCCGGCGCGCTCGTCGTCGTCGCCGCTGCGCTGCTGTGGTGGGTGGTCGTCGGTCCGACCACCGCCGACCGGGTGGTAGCGGTGAACGTCGTCGGCACGGGCGCCGTCGTCGTGATCGCGTTCCTCGCCGCGGGTCTGGACGAACCGGGATTCCTCGACGTGGCACTGGTCTACGCGCTGTTGAATTTCCTGCTGTCGGTCGGACTGGCGCGCGTCGCCGCCGAGCGCGGGGGGCTCCTGTGACGCCGACCGACGCGCTGGTGGCCGCGCTGGTGGTCACGAGCGTCGCGTTCTCGCTCGTCGCGCTCGTCGGCTTCGCCCGCCTGCCAGACGCGTTCGCGCGCGCGCACGCCGCCTCGAAGAGCGAGACGCTCGGCGCGCTCGCCGGCCTCGCGGCCGCGGCGGTCGCGTTCGGGCCCGGGAGCGAGGCGATCAAGGTCGGCCTGCTCTCGCTGTTCCTCCTCGTCACGGGCCCGACCGCCGCCCACGCCGTCGTGCGCGGGGCCTACCGCTCCGGCGTGGAGCCGTGGACCCCCACGACCGCAGAGGAGGAGCCGTGACGCCGACCGAGGTGTTGCTGGCCGGGACGCTGGTCGTCGCGCTCGCCGCCGCCGTCGCTACGGCGCTGGCGCGGACGCTCCTCGCCAGCCTCGTCGCGTTCGCGGCGTACAGCCTCGCGCTCGCGGTGACGTGGCTCGTCCTCCGCGCGCCGGACGTGGCGCTCACCGAGGCGGCGGTCGGCGCCGGCGTCACCACGTCGCTGTTCCTGCTCGTCCTCCGCCGGGCCGCGCGCGACGAAGCGGCGGTCGACGAGCCGCGGCGGGTCGCCCCTCGCTCGGTCGCCATCGCGGCGCTCGTGACGATCGGGCTCCTCCTGACCGTGCCGGCGCTCCCGGCGGTCGGATCGCCCGACGCTCCGGCGTTCGGCCCCGTCACGGAGTTCTACCTCGCAGACGCCGCCGACCGGGGGATAGACAACGTCGTCACCGCCGTCCTCGTCGTCTACCGCGGGTTCGACACGTTCGGCGAGATCGCCGTCGTCGTCGCCGCCGCGGTCGCGGTCCTCGCCGTTCTCGACCGGGAGGTGGTCGCGTGAGTCAGGACCGCGGGGCCGACAGCCCGGTGGTGACCACCACCGTCAGGCTCGTCGCGCCGTTCGTAATGACGTTCGCGCTGTTCACCCTGTTCCACGGCACGGTCTCCGCCGGCGGCGGATTCCAGGGCGGCGTCGTCGCCGCCGCGACCGTCGTGATGCTCGCGTTCGGACTGGGGATCCGCGACACCGTGGCGTGGCTCTCCGACGGGCGCATCCTGGCGCTGGCCGTCGCCGCGCCGCTCGTGTTCGGCGCCGTCGCCCTCGCGGGTGTCGTCGTCGGCGACGCGTTCCTCGGGTTCGCACGGCTGCCGATCCCGAAGCCGTCGGTGTACGCGACCGAACTGATAGAACTCGGCATCGGTGCGTCGGTCGCCGCCGTCGTCGTGGTGTTGTTCGTGAACCTCGCCGCCCCCTACGCCCCCGGTTGCCGCTTCGAAGGCGCGTCGGGGGCGTCGTCGCGCCCCGTTCGCGACTCGACGGAGGACTCGCCGTGACGGCGGTCGAGTCCCTGCTCGTCACCCGGGGTGCCTACGTCGCGTACGCCCTGCTGGTCGGGGTCGGACTGTTCGTCCTCGTCGACCAGACGAGCCTCGTTCGGAAGGTGGTCGGTCTGAACATCTTCCAGACCGGCGTCTTCCTCTTCCTCGTCGCCGCGGCGTTCCGGACGGACGGGCGCGCGCCGCTCCTCTCGGCGCCGGGGCCGTACGTCAACCCGCTCCCGCACGTGCTGGTCCTGACCGCCATCGTCGTCGGCGTGAGCGTGACGGCGGTCGCGCTGGCGCTCGTCGTCCGCATCCAGGCCCGGACCGGCTCGCTCGACGAGCGAACCCTCGCGGAGGGACGGCGGTGAGCCTCCTGCTCCCGGCGCTCGTTGCCGTCCCCCTGATCGGCGCGCTGGTCCCGTTCGTCGTCGGATCGCGTCACCCCCGGATCGGTCGTGGCGCGACGGTCGCGGTCCTGCTGGTCCACCTTGGCATCGCGCTCTCGGCCGCCGTCCTCGTCGCGACGGCCGGGTCGCTGACCTACGTCCTCGGCAGGCTCCCCGCCGCGGTCGGGATCGGACTGTTGCTCGACCGCGTGTCGGCGCCGTTCGTCGTCCTCGTCGCCCTCGCGGGCGCGGGCCTCTACCTCGCGGTCCGCGAGGACCGCACCGGCCCCGGCGACGCTCTCTGGTTGCTCCTCGTGGCGGGACTGACCGGCGTCGTCGTCACGGGAGACGTATTCAATCTCTACGTCTTCCTCGAGATCTCCGGGCTCGCGGCCTACGCGCTGGTCGCCGGGCGCGCCGGCGTCGACCGCGCCCTCGCCGCCCTGCGGTACCTGCTGGTCGGCACCGTCGGCGCGACGCTTTACCTCCTCGGTGTGGCCTACGCCTACGTCGCGACCGGGACGCTCGCGATGGCGGACCTCGGGCCCGCGCTCGCGGCCGCCGGTCACGACTCGACGCTCGTTGTCGCCGCGTACGTCCTGACCGCGCTCGGACTGGGTGTGAAACTCGCGCTCTTCCCCGTCCACGGCTGGAAGCCGCCGGCGTACGCGGCCGCGCCGCGCGACATCGCGGCGTTGCTGGCGGCGCTCGGCTCCACCGTGGCCGGCTACGCGCTCGTCCGCCTCACGTTCGGCGTGTTCGGCGTCGAGTTCCTCCGGGGGGTCCCGACGGTCCGCCTCGGTCTCGTCGCGGTCGGCGTCGCGGGCGTCGTCGCCGGGGGGTACCTGACGCTCCGGGAGGACGACCTCCGGCGCCTGCTCTCGTACTCCTCGATCCTCCAGTTCGGACTCGTCACCCTCGCGCTCGGCGTCGCGACGCCGGCCGCGGTGACGGGGGCGATACTGCTCCTCCTCGCCAACGCCGTCGCGAAGGGTGGCCTGTTCGTCGCCGTCGGCCACGCCGAGCGTGTGGCCGGCCGGTCGGTCGCGGACCTCGCCGGCTTCGGCCGCGAGGCACCCCTCCTCGCGGCGGGCGTCGCCGCCGCGTTCGCCTCGCTCGTGGGGCTGCCCCCGACTGTCGGCTTCGCCGCCAAGTGGTACATCGCGGTCGGCGCGGTCGCCGCCGGGTCGTGGGGCGCCGCGGCGGTCGTCCTCGTCTCGACGCTCGTCTCGCTGGCCTACGCCGGTCGGGTCGTCGAGCGGCTCTACCTCGCGGCGCCGGCAGTCGGTCCGGCCGGACACGACGGCCTCGCGACGGACGGCGGAGCCGGTGGAGACGGACCGTCTCGCCGACGAGTCGTCGCGGTCGTCGGGATCGTCGCCGTCGCACTCGTCTGCCTCGGCCTCGGCTCCACCGCCGTCGGCGAGTGGGTCGCGCCGGTCGTGGAGGGGTGGGCATGAGCGCGCTCCTGCCCCTGCTCGCCGTCGGAGTGCCCGCGCTCGCAGCGCCGCTGATCTACCTCGCGCGCTCGCGACCGAACCTCCGCGAGGGCGTCACGCTGGTAGCCGCCGCCGCGACGCTCGCGGTCGTCTGGCTCGCCGTCCGTGCCCCCGACCCTCTCGTGACGCCGCTCGGGTCCGTCGCGGGCGTCGAGTTCGCGCTCCGGGCCGACGCCGCGGGGCTCCTCTTCGCCCTGCTGGCGGCGACGCTCTGGGTGGTCACCAGCGTCTACAGCGTCGGCTACCTCCGGACGGTCGGCGAAGAGAACCAGACCCGCTACTTCGCGGCGTTCGCGGCCAGCATCGCCGCGACGATGGGTGTCGCCTTCGCGAGCAACCTGTTCACCCTGTTCGTGTTCTACGAACTGCTCACCCTCGCGACGTACCCGCTGGTCGTCCACGCCGGCACCCCCGAGGCGTACCGAGCCGGCCGGACGTACGTCGCCTACACGCTCGGCGGTGGCGTGGCCGTCCTCGCCGGCGCCGTCCTCGTCGCCGTCCTCGCGGGCGGGACGGCGTTCTCGCCCGGCGGGATGGCGGCGCTCGCGACGGCGGACCCGACCCTCGCACGGGTCGCGTTCGCGCTCTTCGTCGTCGGCTTCGGCGTCAAGACGGCGCTCGTGCCGCTTCACGGCTGGCTCCCGTCGGCGATGGTCGCGCCCACCCCCGTCTCCGGGCTCCTCCACGCCGTCGCCGTCGTCAAGAGCGGCGCCTTCGCTCTCGCGCGGACCGTCCTCTACACGTTCGGCCCGGAGACGACGTGGGCACTTGACCTCGGGCTCCCCCTCGCCGTCGCCGCCGCCGCGACGATGCTCGGCGCCGGCCTCGTCGGCCTCCGGCAGGACAGCCTCAAGCGCGGGCTGGCGTACTCCACGATCGGTCAGCTCTCGTACATCGCGCTCGGTCTCGCGATCGCGACGCCGCTCGCGGTGTTCGGCGCGCTCCTCCACGTCGTCGCGCACGCGTTCATGAAGATCACGCTGTTCTTCGCCGCGGGGGTGATCTACGCCGAGACGGGCGAGAAGTACGTCTCCGACGTGGCCGGGGTCGGTCGTCGGCTCCCGGCGACGATGGTCGCGTTCGCCGTCGCGTCGGCCGGCCTCGTCGGATTCCCCCTCGTCGCCGGCTTCGTCAGCAAGTTCCACCTCGTGCTCGGCGCGGCCGAGCGGCCGGCGTTGCTGTTCGTCGCCGTCTACCTCGTGGCGGGCCTGCTGAAGCTCCTCTACTTCTGGCCGGTCGTCTACGTCGCGTTCTTCGGCGACCGCGACGACGGGTCGCCGGCCTCCCGGCACGCGTTCGCGCGCCCCCACGCCACCGACGGCGGCTATTCCGAGGCGACGGCGTGGGAGCGGCCCGCCCTCGGCCGCGAGGCGTCGCCGTTCCTGCTCGTCCCGGTGCTGGTCACCGCCGGCGGCGCCGTGCTACTCGGCGTCTTCCCGACCGCGCTCCCGTTCTGGGCGCTGGCCGAGGCCGTCGTCGCAGAGGTGTTCGGATGATCGACCTCCTCGCGGTCCCCGCGTGGGTCGGTTTCCTCGTCGCCGCCGTCGCCGTCCTCGCCCTGCCGCGACGGGTCGGGACCGGCGTCGCCGTCGCCCTGACCGCCCTCGCGGTCCCGTGGGCTGCTCTGGTCCCGGAGGGAACCGGTCTCGCCGTCGCGCCCTTCGGGTTCGAACAGACGATCGTCCGTGTCGACGGCCTCTCCCGACCCGTGACCGCGCTGTTCGGCTTCGTCGCGGCCGTGAACGTGCTGTACGGCCACGCGACCGGCGCCGACGCCCGCCAGCAGGCGTACGCACTCGCGTACATGGGGGGCGGCGTCGCGGCCGTCCTCGCGGGCGACTGGCTCACCCTGCTCGTGGCGTGGGAACTACTCGCAGTCGCCTCCACGCTCCTGGTCTGGCACCACGGCGGCGCGGCCGTCCGAGTCGGTTTCCGCTACGCAGTCTACCACCTCGCCGGCGGTGCCAGCCTCGTCGGTGGCGTCGCCCTTCACTACGTCGCGACGGGCACGTTCGCGATGGCCGAGGGGTTCGCGCCCGGTCTGCCGACGACCCTCGCGGTCGCGGGCGTGCTCCTCAACGCCGGCGCCGTCGGGGTTCACGCGTGGCTCACCGAGACGTACCCGGTCCCCCACGTCGCCGCGAGCGTCGTCCTCGCGGGGTTCACGACCAAGGTGGCGGTGTACGCCCTCGCCCGCGTGGTTCCCGACGGCGCGACCGCCGTCGTCTGGGTCGGCGCCCTGATGGTGCTGTACGGCGTCGCGCAGGCGACGATACAGACCGACCTGCGGCGGCTGCTCTCGTACCACATCGTCTCGCAGGTGGGGTACATGGTCGTCGCCGTCGGCCTCGGCACCGCCGCCGGCCTCGCGGGCGCGACGGCGCACCTGACCGCGCACGTCCTCTACAAGGGCCTGCTGTTCATGATGGCCGGGGCGATAGTCATCCGCGTCGGCGAGTCGTCGCTGAAGCGCCTCGGCGGCCTCGGACGGCAGATGCCGGTCACCTTCGGTGCCTTCCTCGTCGCGGCGCTCGCCATCTCCGGGGTCCCCCCGTTCTCGGGGTTCGTCAGCAAGGGCCTCGTGGTGAAGGCCGCGGAGACAGCCGGCGGGGAGGCGCTCTGGTGGGCGCTGCTTCTCGGGAGCGTCGGTACCGCCCTGTCGTTCGCGAAGTTCGGCTACTACGCGTTCGTCAGGGCGGCGCCGTCGGGGGACGCGTTGTCGCTCGCTCCGTCGCGTCCGACGCTCCGTGTCGCGCTGGTCGCCGTCGCCGTCCCCTGTCTGGCGCTCGGCCTCCTGCCCGGTGCGTTCCTCGGTGCGATGCCCGGCGACGCCGGGTCGTTCGCGCCCTACGCGCCGAGCGAACTGGCGAAGGCGCTCGCGACGACGGCCGCGGGCGTCGTCGCCTTCGCCGTCCTGCGCGGCCCGCTCTCGCGGGTGCCCGCCCGGGACGTCGACGACCTGCTGACTCCCCTCGGTGCGCGCGTCGCGACGGGCACTGCCCGTGTCGCGGCCACCGGCGGCGTCGTCGTCGGCGCCACGAGCGACGCGCTGTCGTCGTGGCTGACCACCGTCGTCGACGGCCCGGCGCCGCCCGCCCGCGACACCACGACCGCGCTCGTCGCACTCGTCGCGACGGCGGGGCTCGCGCTCCTCGTCGCGGCCCTCGGAGGATTCCCATGATCAACACGTCCACACCAAACTCCGAACCGGACTACGACCGCCTCGTCGACCACCTCGTCGACCGCTTCGGCGACGACCTGCGCTGGGTCGCGTCGTTCGACACGACACGGTACGACTACGACGTCCGGTACATCCGCCCGGACCTCACGACCGAACTCTCGTCGCGCGACCTGGACATCGTGGTCCACCGCTCGATCGCGTTGTTCCGTCGCCCCTACGTCGAGGAGGTCTACGACCACCTCGGCCCGGCACGGACGCTCGTGCTGGAGCACGAGCGGGCGACCGCGGTCCACGTCTACCTCTCGGACACGACAGGCGTGATAGTCAAGATCCGTGCCGGCCACGAGGTCCCGATCCCCTCGTTCACCGAGGAGTGTCTCGACGCGCTCTACTCGGGCGGGAGACCGTCGTGACCCGACAGCCGTGACGCTCCGTGGTCTCGACGACCTGGACCGTCGCATCCTCCACGCTCTCCAGCGAGACGCACGGGGCGTCTCCTCGCGCGACGTGGCCGACGACGTCGGCGTCTCACCCAGCACCGTCCGCAAGCGGATCGCACGGCTGGAGCGGACGGGCGTCCTCGTCGGCTCCCACGCTGTCGTCGACTACGAGCGGGCCGGCTACCCGCTCCACGTCCAGATCACCTGTACGGCCCCGATCCGCGTGCGCGAGACCGCGAGCGAGGCCGCGGTCGCCGTCCCGGGAGTCGTCGGCGTGCGTGAACTCTCGACCGGCGAACGGAACGTGTTCGTCACCGTCGTCGGACGGGACGGC
Organism: Haloferacaceae archaeon; assembly: GCA_036626375.1. GTDB lineage: Archaea > Halobacteriota > Halobacteria > Halobacteriales > Haloferacaceae > A07HB70. Next base: position 8,173 of record JAZKRX010000013.1, on the reverse strand, counting down.
GACGACCTGACGCGGGTCGCGAGCGCGCTAGACGAGTGCGGGCTCGTGGTCGTCGACGAGAAACTCGTGCGGAGCGACCGCAGCCAGCCGTTCGACGGGTTCGACCCGGGGTCGCCGCGAGATCCCGACCGGACGCCGGTCTAGTCGTCCGCTTCCGCCGCGGCGGCGTCCCCGACGATACCGAGGTCGACGCGCTTCGCGTCGCGTTCGGCGGCGAGCGCGTCGCGGAACGCCTCGACGCTCAGTCCGTCGCGTTCGCGCTCCTGTCGGTCGCGCACGGAGACGGTTCCGTGGTCCTCCTCGCGGTCGCCGACGATCGCCATGTACGGCACGCGGTCGTCGTGGCCCGCGCGGATCTTCCGCCCGACGGTCCAGTCGTGGTCCTCCACGGTCGCGCGGAGCCCGGCGTCGGCGAGCGTCTCACGCACCTGCTCGGCGTAGTGCCGGTTGTCGTCGGATACGGGCAGGATACGCACCTGTTCGGGCGCGAGCCAGAGCGGGAAGTTCCCCTTGAAGTGCTCGATCATCACGCCCATGAACCGCTCTATCGACCCGAGGAGCGCGCGGTGGACCATCACCGGGCGGTGCTCCTGGTTGTCCCGGCCGATGTAGGTCAGGTCCAGCCGCTCGGGGATGTTGAAGTCGAGCTGGACGGTGCCGATCGTCCACTCCCGGCCGATCGCGTCGCGGGCGTCCAGGCCGATCTTCGGGCCGTAGAAGGCGGCCTCGCCCTCCGAGACGTCGTACGCCAGCCCCTGTGACTCCAGGGCGTCCCGGAGCGCGTCGGTCGCCTCCGCCCAGATGTCGTCGGAGCCGACCGCGTTGTCGCCTTTCGTCTCCAGCTTGTAGATGATCTCGAGGTCGAACTCGGCGTAGATGTCGTCGATCACCCGCAGGGTGTCGGTGATCTCCTCGCGGATCTGGTCGCGGCGGATGAACGCGTGGCCGTCGTCCTGGGTCATCCCGCGGACGCGGAGGAGCCCGGAGAGCTCGCCGGACTGCTCGTTGCGGTAGACGGTGCCGAACTCCGAGAACCGGACCGGGAGGTCGCGGTACGAGCGCGCCTGCTCGTCGTAGACGTGCGCGTGGTTCGCGCAGTTCATCGGCTTCAGGCCGTACTCGGTGTCGTCCTGCGTCCACGCGAACATCTCGCCGTGTTCTTTGAACGCGTCGTAGTGTCCCGTCGGCTTCCAGAGCTCCGCCTTGTTCAGTTCGGGCGTCCACACCTCCTCGTAGCCGAGTTCGTCGTTTTTCTCGCGGATATACTCCTCCAGTTCGCGGCGGACCCGCATCCCGTTCGGGTGGTAGTGCGCACACCCCGGCGAGTGCTCGGGGATCGAGAAGAGGTCCATCTCCCGGCCGATCTTCCGGTGGTCGCGCTCTTTGGCCTCCTCGCGGCGCTCGAGGTAGTCCTCCAGGTCCGACTCGGACTCGAACGCGGTGCCGTAGACGCGGGTGAGCTGGTCGTTCTCCTCGTCGCCCCGCCAGTACGCCGAGGCGATAGAGAGGAGCGTCACGGCGCCGATCTCGCCCGTCGACTCGACGTGTGGCCCCTGACAGAGGTCCTCGAACTCGCCCTGGACGTAGAACGAGACGGGGTCCTCGCCCGCGGCCTCGGTCTCCAGCACGTCGCGCTTGTACCGGTTGTCGCGGTAGGTCGCGAGCGCGTCCTCGCGCGGGCGCTCCTCGCGCTCGATGTCGAGGTCCTCCGCCAGAATCTCGTCCATCTCGTCTTCGATCTCGTCGAGGTCATCCGAGTCGAGGTCGACTCCCACCACGTCGTAGTAGAAGCCGTCGTCGGTCGGCGGCCCGATGGCGAGGTCGGCCTCGGGGTGGAGCCGCTGGAGCGCCTGCGCGAACACGTGCGCGGCCGAGTGACGCAGCACCCGGCGGTACTCGTCTGCGTCCTCGGTGACGATCTCGAGGTCGGCGCCGTCCGGGAGCGGCGTCGCCTTGTCGACGAGTTCGTCGTCGACCACGCCCGCGACCGTGTCCTCGCCGAGCCCCGGGCCGATCGCGTAGGCGGCGTCCTCCACCGTTGCCCCCTCGGACAGGGCGAGTTCCGACCCGTCGGGGAGCGTTACCACGATGTCGCTCATGGTGAGATGGACCGTCACGGGCCGAATAAGTGTGTCGTGTCCCCCGCGGCTCCGGGCCGACCCGGTCGCCGCGTCGTGTCAGACACGGCGGAACGCCTTTGTGTTCGCGCATCACAGCGAATGATAATGAGTAGTGGGGCCGAAGGGGACGCCGAGGGGGAACCTATCGAAGATATCCTCGACACGATCGGGGACCGTCGCGCGAGGCACGTCCTCGCGTCGATCGCACACGAGCCGCGGTCGGCAAAGGAGATAGCCGAGGAGCTCGACCTCTCGCTCCCGACCGTCTACCGCCGGATCGAGGAGCTAGAGGACTACGAACTCGTCGAGGGTCGCACCGAGATCGCCACCGACGGGAACCACTACCGTGTGTTCGAGTGCGCGTTCGACAGCACGGTGATCTCCCTCGACGACGGCGAGTACGAGGTCCAGATCTTCCGCGAAGGGAACGTCCCCGACCGGTTCGCGGACCTCTGGGAAGATCTCAGCCGCGCGAGGGACTGACGGCCGTGGTCGCGTCGTCTTTCGCGCTCCAGTCGCTCGGACAGCTGCTCCTCGTCGGCCTCCGGCTCGTCGTGTTCGCGCTGGCGGGCGGGATCACCCTGATCAGCTTCCAGGCCTACCAGCAGAAGCAGTCGAAGCGCCTGGAGTCGGCGTTCATCGGCTTCGCGTTCATCAGCATGGGCGTCGCCGTGGCGATGCTCGGCACCTACTCCGACGCGAACCCCGTCCTCTTCGGCACCGCGGAGGTTATCCCCTTCATCATCGGGTTCGCGATGCTCTGGCGGTCGCTCTACAGCTGACCGCTCGACCCCCACCATTTGAAATCAGTCCGGGGCGATCCGTGGGTGTGAACTTCGACCGCTCCAGCGGGGTCCTCTGTCACCTCACGTCGCTCCCCGGTCCGCACGGGATCGGCGACCTCGGCCCCGCCGCGCACGACTTCCTCGACGCGCTCGACGCCGCCGACCAGACCCACTGGCAGGTGCTCCCGCTCGGCCCGACCCGCGCCGCCCACGGCGACTCGCCGTACGCCTCGCCGTCGACGTTCGCCGGCAACCCGCTGCTCGTCTCGCTGGAACGGCTGGTCGAGCGCGGGTGGCTCGACCCCCTCGACCCGCCGGCCTTCCCGACCGACGAGGTCGCGTACGACCGCGTGCGGTCGTTCAAGACCGACGCGCTCCGGCGCGCCCACGAGGGGTTCGAGGCGCACGCGAGCGAGGCCGCGCGGGCCGACCTCGCGGCCTTCCGCGAGGCCGAGGACTGGCTCGACGACTACGCGCTCTACGCGGCGCTGGCCGACCACTTCGACGGCGAGCCGTGGTCCGAGTGGCCCGCGGAGCTGCGCGAGCGCGACCCGGACGCGCTCGAGGCGGCGCGCGACGACCTCGCGAGCGAGGTCGCCTACCACGAGTTCGTCCAGTTCTGTTTCGACGAGCAGTGGACGGCGCTCCGCGAGGCCGCCGCGGCGCGGGGGATCGAGATCCTCGGCGACCTCCCTATCTACGTCGCGCTCGACTCCGCGGACGTCTGGGCCGACCGCGAGGCCTTCCTCGTCGACGAAGACGGACAGCCGGAGGCCGTCGCGGGCGTCCCGCCGAACCCGGGCGACGACGGCCAGCGGTGGGGGAACCCGCTGTACGACTGGGACTACGTCGAGCGCACGGAGTTCGACTGGTGGCGCCGCCGCGTGAGTCGCCTGTTCGACCTCGTCGACGAGGCCCGCCTCGACCACTTCAAGGGCTTTCACGAGTTTTGGGCCATCCCCGCCGAGGGCGGTTCGCCCGCCGCGGGCGAGTGGCGCGAGGGGCCGGGCGAGGCCCTGTTCGCGGCGCTCGAACGCGACCACGGCGACCTGCCGTTCGTCGCCGAGGACCTCGGCTTCCTCGACGCCGGCGCGGTCGGACTGCGCGAGCGACTGGGGTTCCCGGGGATGCGCGTCCCGCACTACGCCGACTGGTGCGAGGAGGGCCACATGTACCAGCCGATGCACTACCCGCGCGACTCGGTTGGCTACACCTCGACTCACGACACCGACACGACGGTCGGCTACTACGAGTCGATGGACCCCGAGCACCGCGACTGCCTCCACTACAACCTCGGGGTCGACGGCTCCGAGGTCGCGTGGTCGATGATCGACGCGGTCTGGGGGTCGAACGCCGTCCTCGCGTTCACGACGCCACAGGACCTGCTCTCGCTCGGGAGCGACGCGCGCCTCAACACCCCGGGCACCGCCGAGGGCAACTGGCGCTGGCGGTTCGAGGACGGGGCGCTCGACGGCGTGGCCGACCGGCTCGCCCGGGTCACCGACCGACACGTTCGCTGACCTTTTTACCGCTCCCGGGGCCGGCCAGACGTGACCCGTCGTCTCGGAGCCGTCTCGCTCGTCCTCGCGCTCCTCGCGGCTGCGGCCGCCGGACTCGTCCGGTCGACGGGGCTGCTCGCCGGCCGGCGCGTCGACGGCGTGGCGCTCGAACCCGTCGCGCTCGGCGCCCTGCTCGTCGCCGCCGTGGCCCTCGCGACGTACGGCCTCTACCGGTTCCTCCTCCGGACCGTCGTCGGCCGCATGCCCGACCGGCGACGCGCACACGACGCCCGGAACGTCCTGCGGCTCGGCCTCGCGCTCCTCGGCGGCGTCGCGGCGCTCGGCGTCGTCACCGAGCAGTGGCTCGGGGTGCTGGTGTCGCTGGGAGTCGTCGGCCTCGCCGTCACGCTCGCGCTCCAGCAGCCGTTGCTCTCGCTCGTCGGCTGGGCGTACGTGATGGTCGCGCGCCCGTACGAGGTGGGCGACCGCGTCGAGGTGGGCGACGCGCGCGGCGACGTCATCTCCGTAGGCTTTCTCGTCACGACCGTCTGGGAGATAGACGGCGACCTCGTGGCGACGAACCAGCCCTCCGGCCGGGTGGTGACCGTGCCGAACTCGCTGGTCCTCTCCGCGGAGGTGACGAACTACGGCGGCGCGGGGATCCCACACGTCTGGAACGAGGTGTCGGTGCAGGTGGCCTACGAGACGGACCTCGCGTTCGCGCGCGAGCGGATGGTCGCCGTCGCCGAGGAGGTGGTCGGCGACCAGATGGCCGACCGGGTCGCGGAGTACCGCGAGGCGCTGGCGGAGACGCCCGTCGAGATGGAAGTCAACGACCGGCCGACAGTGAACGTCCGCCAGGGCGAGTCGTGGGTGGAGCTCCGGCTTCGCTACCTGGTTCACCCGCGCCGCGGGACGCGCGTCCGGAACCGGATCTACGAGGGCGTCCTCGCGGAGTTCAACGACGCGCCCGACCGGGTGGCGTTCCCGGTCAGCCGGAACCGGTAGGCCCATGCCCGGCACGCCCGTGTCACGATCCGATGGAACGCGGCGCGATCGCGCTCGCCGACCTCGCGGGCCCGTTCGACCTCCAGGCGACCGTAGAGAGCGGCCAGACCTACCTCTGGGACCGCGCAGACGGCGGGATGTACGGCGACGAGGTCGCCCACGGCGGGTCGGCGTGGTACGAGACGGTGGTCCCGCCGCTCGACGAGGTGGGGAACGACCGCGCGGTCGTGCGCGTCCGCCAGACCGACGGCCGCCTGGAGTGGGAGTCCTCGACGGACGCCGTCCCGATACTCACGCACCTCCTCCGGCTGGACGACGACCTGGACGCGATCCGTGCCGACCTCCCCGACCTCCCGCTCGTCCGGCGGTCGTTCGACGCCTACCCCGGGATGCGGCTGGTGCGTGACCCGCCGTTCCCGACGCTCGTCTCGTTTATCTGCTCGGCGCAGATGCGCGTCGCCCGCATCCACGGGATGCAGGTCGCGCTCGCCCGGGAGTTCGGCTCCGCCGTCGCGTTCGACGGCCGGACCTACCACGCCTTTCCGACCCCGGACGCGCTGGCGAGCGCGACCGAGGCCGACCTCCGTGACCTCTCGCTCGGCTACCGCGCGCCGTACGTGGCGCGGACCGCGGAGATGGTCGCAGAGGGCGAGGCCCATCCAGCGGAGGCGAGCGCGCTCGCGTACGAGGACGCCCGCGAGTACCTCACCGGGTTCGTCGGCGTCGGCGACAAGGTGGCCGACTGCGTGCTCCTGTTCTCGCTCGGCTTCCTCGAGGCGGTCCCGCTCGACACGTGGATTCAGACCGCCATCGCCGACCACTTCCCCGACTGTGACCGCGGCGGGTACGCGGAGACCTCGCGGGCGATCCGGGAACGGCTCGGCGGGCAGTACGCGGGCTACGCACAGACGTACGTCTTCTTCGCGCTCCGAACCGGACGAATCAACCAAGAGAGCGCCGCAGACGACTAACCAGGCCGCACGAGGGTTGGCGGCGCCGGCCCGTGTCACCTCTGCGGCCGGTGCGGAGATACGTGGCTCTGTCCTCCCTGTCGGTCCGACGAACGCACGAGCTACCGGCGGCGTCGCGCGTTCGATGGAGATGTTCCCACGCCATCACTCGTCGTCACCGATCTTAGCATTCGATTGATATATTCTGGCCTGGTGAACTACCCCACCCTACTCGCTCACGGCTAACGCCGTTCGCTCCTTGAGGGTGGGGCTTCCTGTTTCCACGACGCGCTTTGCAGATACGGGTGTATCCACAGGAAGCGCAGTCTCCACAGGCGTTGATTCGGAGTATCCCACTCCTACGTCTTCGAGGCCGCGAGAAAGAATGTTCCACGCCGCGTTCGCGTCCCTGTCCACCTCAACCCCGCAGGCAGGACAGGAATGTTCACGGACCCACAACGGCTTGTCGGTCGAGACGCCACACGCCGCGCACTCTTTGGTCGTCCCTTTCGGGTTGACCGCCACGAAGTGCGTCCCCTCTTGCTTGCACTTGTATTCGAGCAACGAGAGGAACGTTCGCCACGCGGCAGACGCCGTGTTGCGGCTGTTCGACGGACTTTCCATTATCCCCTTCACGTTCAGGTCTTCGACAGCCACGAGGTCGTACTCCCGTGCGTAGTACGCTGAGAGTTTGTGGAGGAAGTCGCGGCGTTTCCGTCGGAGGTCGGCGTGACACTCCGCAACGCGCCGCCGTTGCTTCTCGTAGTTATTCGACCCGTGTTGCTTCCGCGAGAGCGTCCGTTGTTCGCGCTCCAAGCGGTCGCGTTCGTCCGAGAGGTCGAGTGACCCGACCGCCGTGCCGTCGGTGTCGTGGGCGTACTTGAGAATCCCTACGTCGATACCGACGCACCGCTCGGGATTTTCAGGCGGTTCGGGTGGCTCGCGGTCCATTTCGACGCCGAACGTGGCGAACCACTCGCCCGTCGGTTCCTTCTTGACCGTGACCTGCTTGAGCGTCGCGTCGTCGGGGATGGCGCGGTGGAGCCGAATCGGTATATCCGCGAGTTTCGAGAGTGACAGGACAGTCTGACCGCCCTTCTTGTCGAGCTTGAAGCCAGACTGACTGTACGTGAAACTGCGGAACTCCCGTGGCGGCTTCCACTTGAGTTGACCGACGCCGTAGCCGTTCTGCTTGAGTCCTCCGAGTGATTTGACGTTCTGCTCGATTCTCATAACCGCTGTTTGCAGAACCGTCGAGTACACGTCCGAGAGGCCATCCCACCAGTCTTTCAGGGACGGTATTTCGTCTCGGATGGAGCGAACGCGCTGATTGAGCGTGCCTGTATCCTCGGGGATTTGGTTGAAGCGGTAGAGTGCGTGGTTGTAGAGTTGCCTACAAATGTCTCGGTGACGGTCCAACTCCTCGCGGTGAGAGTCGGACGGCTTGAGACGGTAGTTGTAGGCGTAATACATTCGTTACTCTCGTTCCTCGATAAGTTCATCCAGTTTCTCTTGGACAAACGACGAGAGGTTGAGGTGGTTGTCCTCGACCCACTCGGCTTGGTCGTCACGGATAGAGATGTTCTTGCGCGTTGCCACACCACACAGTACACAAATAACACAAATAACAGTTGCGATTGGGTGGGCCTGTGGGCCTGCCACCGAATCGTGTATGAAACCTGTGCGGCGCTGTATCCCCTCCCTACTCACTCCCTTCGGTCGTTCGTTGAGGAAGGGGGCTTAGCGCCTACTTTCAGCTAAACCGTATCATGGTAACCGCCCTGGCCGGCGCCGTCGGAGCCAGTTTCGTC
>JAZKRX010000012.1:0-51481 GCA_036626375.1 Haloferacaceae archaeon | reverse complement strand
CGCCGCGACACGGCCCTCGCTCGGCGCGGTCGGCGCGACGCGGGCGGCGCTCGTCGCGGTGGCGGCCGCCGCGCTCCTCCTCGGCGGGGCGAGCGCGCTCCTCGCCCCGGGGCTCTCGGCGCCGCCGGACTCGCCCGCCGCGGAGTAGGGCCGGTGCGCTACGCGCGGTCGCGCCGCATCGCGATCTCGAACCACGGGCAGAGCCGGAGCTGTCGGTAGTACTGCGGGTTCTCGCCGAGGTGGTCGTAGTCGACCCAGAGGAGGCCGCCGATCTCGGCCTCGTCGGGGGCGACCGACGTGTCGTCGAGGGTCACCTTGAGGACGGCACAGACCTCCCACTCCAGCCCGGCGTTCTCGTAGTGGCGCTTGTACTCGAACCGGTCCGTGACCCGGAGGTCGTCGTACTGGTCGGGAGTGATCCCGAGTTCGTGCTCCAGCCGCGCGGCGCAGGCGTCGACCTGCGACTGGCCCTCGACGGGGTGGGAGGCGACCGTGCCGTCCCAGTGGGTGTCCCAGAGGCGCTTGTCGGGCGCGCGCTGGGCGAGGAGGAGGCGGCCGTCGCCGTCGAACACGAGACAGGTGAACGCGCGGTGGCGCATCCCCTCGCCGGTGTGGGCGTCGAGGCGGTTGGCGACCCCCTGTGGCTCGTCGTTCTCGTCCACGAGAACGACCGACTGGCGGGCGTTGGCGTGGACCTCGGTGTCTGCGGGGGCATCGTCGTCCGTACTCACGGCCCGCCCGTCGGAGAGCGCCGACAAGGAGCCTTCGGTTCTCTCGGTCGATCGTGACGGTCGATCCGAAAGGGAGGATTGATACCCTCGCGGGCGCGCCACACTCGTAATGTCACCCGCCTACCTCGCGCTCGAGGACGGACGCGTCGTCGAGGCGCGCACCCGCGTCCCCGGCCGCACGCGGGGTGAACTGGTGTTCACGACCGCCTACACGGGCTACGAGGAGAGCCTCACCGATCCGTCCTACGAGGAGCAGATCCTGACGTTCTCGTACCCGCTGATCGGGAACTACGGCGTCCGGGAGGAACGGTTCGAGTCCGACCGCGTCCACCCCCGCGCCGCCGTTGCCCACGAACTGACCGACGACGTCGCCGAGTGGCTCGCGGCGGAGGGCGTTCCGGCCGTCGACCACCTCGACACGCGGGAACTCGTCACCGCCATCCGCGAGGGCGGCGCGATGCGCTGTGGCGTCGCCGCGGGCGAAGACGCGACGCCCGAGGCCGCCCGGGAAGAGCTCGACGCCTGCGTCCCGATGTCCGACCACGAGGATATCGGCGCGCAGGTCAGCGTCGACGAGGCGACGACCTACGAGCCCGATGGCGAGGCCGTCGCGGACGTCGCGCTCGTCGACTGCGGCGCCAAGGGGTCGATCCGGTCGTCGCTGCTCGAGCGCGGCGCGCGCGTCCACATCCTGCCGTACGACACGGACGCCGCGACGATAGAGGAGCTCGACGCCGACGTCGTGTTCATCTCGAACGGCCCCGGCGACCCGGAGACGTTCGAGGCCGCCGAGGAGCTCGTCGGCGACCAGGTCGGCGAGCGCCCCGTCGCGGGCATCTGTCTCGGCCAGCAGGTCGTCGCGAACGCGATGGGCGGCGCGACGGCGAAAATGGAGTTCGGCCACCGCGGTGTCAACCAGCCGGTTCAGGACGTCGACTCCGGGCGCGTCGTGATGACGACCCAGAACCACGGCTACACGGTCGTCGACCCCGGCGGCCTCGACGTGACCCAGCGGAACGTCAACGACGACACGGCGGAGGGGCTGGCGTCGGCAGAGCTGGGCGTGATCACCCGCCAGTACCACCCCGAGGCCAACCCCGGTCCGCACGACTCGCTCGACTTCTTCGACGACGTGCTGGCGCTGGCGCGCGGCGAAGACCCGCTCTCCTGACGCCTGTCGGCATCTTTTTCCGAACTGTCACCCCAGTCGAGCCATGGTCACGGTGCGTGCGCCGGCCACGAGCGCGAACCTCGGCTCCGGCTACGACGTCTTCGGGGTGGCGCTCTCGCGGCCCGCCGACGTCCTCCGCGTCGAGCGCGCCGAGCGCACCACCATCGAGGTGACGGGGGTCGGGAGCGAGTACATCCCCGAAGACCCCGAGAAGAACACCGTCGGCGCCGTCGCCGAGGCGCTCGACGCCCCGGCACGCATCCGCATCGACAAGGGCGTCCGGCCCTCCTCCGGCCTCGGCTCTTCGGCCGCCAGCGCCGCCGGGGCCGCGCTCGCCCTTTCGGAGCTTTACGACCGCGGGCTCTCCCGGCGCGAACTCGTGCCGGTCGCCGCACAGGGCGAGGCGGTCGTCTCCGGCGAACCTCACGCCGACAACGTCACGCCCGCGCTCATGGGCGGGTTCACCGTCGCGGCAGACCGGGTGACGAGCGTCGGCGCGAACGTGCCGCTCGTCGCCTGTCTGCCCGAAATCGCCGTCTCGACCCGCGACGCCCGCCGGGTCGTCCCCGAGGAGGCGTCGATGGACGACCTCGTCCACACGGTTGGGCGCGCCGCCACCCTCGCCGTCGGGATGTGTCGGTCGGACCCGAACCTCGTCGGCGCGGGGATGGAAGAGCGGGTCGTCACCCCCCACCGCGCGGCGCTCATCACCGGCTACGAGGCGGTGCGGACGGCTGCCCTCGACGCGGGCGCCACGGGCGTCACCGTGAGTGGCGCCGGCCCGGCGGTCCTCGCGGCGTGCATAGAGAGCCGCCGGCAGGCCGTCGCGGGCGCGATGGTCGATGCGTTCGTCGACAGGGGCGTCGAGGCCCGCGCCTACCAGACGCGGATCGGCCGCGGCGCCGAGGTCTACTGATCGAACTCCAGTGCCCGCTCCGCGAACCGCTCGCGCACCGCCGGCGAGGGCACCTGACACTCGTCGGTCCGGCCGAAGACCCGGTACCTGAGCCGCGCCACGAGGTCGTAGAACGGGTCACGCAGCGGCGCGGGCACGACGAGCAGCGGCGACAGAAGCGACCACGGGAGGCCGAGCCGCCGACAGACGCGGAGCGCCGCCGTCGACCGGGTGTGGACCGCGCCGTCCGCGACGAGGACGACGGAGTCGAACTCGTCGGTCGGGAGGTCGTGGCGGCGCAGAATCTCCTGGCCGACCGCGGACTGGAGCGGCGCGAGCCGGAAGACGCCCCGGTCGTCGTGTCGCACGACCGTCCGGACGGCGGCGTTACAGAGGTTACAGACCCCGTCGAACAGGATCACGGGCGCGTCGAGGTCGTCGACGACAGTGGCGACGTCACGGTCGCCCGGCTCCTCGTCCGGTCGGCCTGCGGCGTCCGTCGCCATGGCTCGCGGTAGGCCCGCGGCGCTGTTAAGCGGGTCGGTGCCCGCGGGACAGAGCAACTACAAGACATTTATCACCGGTGTACGTCGGCGCCGGCGTGCGACGAACCTCCGCTCTCGTCGGTTCCCTCCTCCTCGTTGTCTCGTCCGTACTGGGTGGCTGTCTCGGCGGGCCGGCGTCGCCGACCGACCGACCGGCGTCGCCGAGCGAGACGGCCGAGCCGCCGACCGACTCGCCCACGCCGACCGACGCGCCCGAGAACGCGACCGTCGAGTACGTCCTCCGCGCCGGCGACCTGCCCGGGGCGGTCGCGTCGGGCACGGTGACCCTCCAGGTCGTCTTCGTCGAGAACGCGGCCGACCTCGGGCCGTGCTACCCCGAGGTGTTCAGCGGCCCCTACCGCCCGACGGTGACGCCGCTCCCGCCGCCCGAGGGGGCGTGTCACCGCTCGGAGACGGTCACGCTCGACCTCGCCGGCCTGGACGGCGAGCGGTCGCTGACGTTCGAAGGGCCGGCGTCGGCCGAGGGCCACGCCCTCCTGCTCACGAACGCGACGCTCCGGAGCGCGAACGGCTCGACCGTCTCGGGCGTCCGCGGCGCGAGCGACACGGATCTCGCGACCGTAGCGGAGTCGCCCGGCGGCGGACCGTACGGCGTCGAGATCCGGGTCGACGCGTACGACGACCGGAGCTACGACTACTGGATGTTCGGACGGCGGTTCGAGCCGTCGGGGTAGGGAAACGACCCGCCGCGTTCTCCCTGCCCCGCGGCCCACCTCCGGGGTGTGCCGCGTCCTCCCTGCTCCGCGGCTCACTCCGTTCGCCGCTCCGCTCCGTGGCCCGCTCACTCACGCCGTTCGTTCGCGCGCCACGCGCTCCGCGCCCCCTTCGGTCGCCGGCCTCTGACTCGCGGGGCAACCCCGCGTCCTCCCTGCTCCGCGGCTCACTCCGTTCGCCGCTCCGCTCCGTGGCCCGCTCACTCACGCCGTTCGTTCGCGCGCCACGCGCTCCGCGCCCCCTTCGGTCACCGCCCTCTGTCCCGCGGGCCGACCCTGCAGGTCGCCCCGCGTCCTCCGCAACCGATATCCCCCACCCACCGCTGGTCGGGGTATGGCGACCGTCGACGGCGCGCTCGCCCGGATGCGCGACTGGGCCGACGTGCCCGACAGCGAGGCCCTCCCGCGGTGGGTCGCGCCGCTCCCCACCTGGGTGGAGGATGTCGGACTCGCGCTCGCGCCGCTGGTCGTCCTGACGAACCTCGCGGGGACCGCCTTCGGCTTCTGGTACTACCGCTTCCAGTTCGCGGGCACCGAACTCGCCGCGTGGCCGCTTCTCCCCGACAGCCCGCTCGCGACGCTCTTTGCCGCGCTCGCGTTCGGGCTCTGGTACGTGGGCCGAGAGAGCGACTACGTCGCCGCGTTCGCGTTCGTCGGCTGCTGGAAGCTCGGGCTGTGGACGCCGTACGTCCTCGTCGTCTTCGCGGACGCCTTCCTCGCCTCGACGCCGCTTCCGCTCTACGTCTTTCTCGTGACCAGCCACCTCGCGATGGTTCTGCAAGCGTTTGTCCTCCACCGGATCGCGGCGTTTCGCCTCCCCGCGCTCGTCGCCGCGCTCGCGTGGTACGGCTTCAACGACGTGGTGGACTACTTTCTCACGCCGTTCGGAACGCCACACCACACGCTCCTGCCCGGCCAGGCCCGCGTCGGCGGCCTCGGCGGGTTCACCCACCCGTCGCCGACCCACGAGGTCGCCGCGGCGGGCGCCGTCGTCCTGACGCTCTCGGCGGCGGTCCTCCTGTTCTCGACCCGGATCGCGAAGCTTCGCGCGCGCAACCGGGGGGACTGATTAGTAGCTCGGCCGTCGTCTCGCCGGTATGGGCTACTACGACCGGCTGGCGGACCTGTCGCTCGTCGTCGAGAGCGAGGAGCGGACAGGACGCGAGCGCGACACGTCGAGCGGGTTCGTCCGGACGACGACCGTCGTCTCGCTGTCGGGCGCGGGCGAGACGGGCCGTGGCGAGGACGTCACCTACGACACGCCGGACCACGAGGCGCTGGCCGACGTCGGGCCGCTGACACCGACCGGCGAGTTCACCCTCCGCTCGTTCTCGGCGGCGCTCGACGACGTCGAGTTCTTTCCCGAGCCGCCGGAGCAGGCGTCCGCACGCCACTACCGGCGGTGGGCCTACGAGAGCGCGGCGCTCGACCTCGCGCTCCGGCAGGCGGACACCCACCTCGGCGCGGTGCTGGGGCTGGAGCGCGACCCAGTTCGGTTCGTCTCGTCGGCCCGGCTCGCGCCCGCCGGGAGCGACGAGGAGCCAACCGCCGACCGGGTGTACGACCTGCTCGACGCGGTGCCGGGGCTCGAGTTCAAGCTCGACCCGACGAGCGACTGGAGCGACGACCTGGTCGTCGAACTCGCCGAGACGGGCGCGGTGGTCGCGCTCGACCTGAAGGGGCAGTACCACGGAACGGTGGTCGACCAGGACCCGGACCCCGACCTCTACCGCCGGGTGATCGAGGGGTTCCCCGACGCGGTGATCGAGGACCCCGCGGTGACCGACGAGACGAGCGCGCTGGTCGAGGAAGCGGCCGACCGAGTGTCGTGGGACGCGCCGATAACGGGCGTCGAGAGCGTCGAGGCGCTCCCGTTCGAGCCGCGGTGGCTCAACGTCAAGCCCTCGCGGTTCGGGACGGTCGAGTCGCTGCTGGAGACGGTCGAGTGGGCCGAGGCGCGGGACGTGGCGCTGTACGGCGGCGGGCAGTTCGAACTCGACGTCGGGCGCGCGCAGATCCAGACGCTCGCGAGCCTGCTGTACCCCGACGGGCCGAACGACGTGGCGCCGGGGGCCTACAACGACCCCGAGGTGGGCGCGGACCTGCCGGCGCCGCCGCTCCGGCCGAGCGACGAGCCACGGGGGTTCGCGTTTTAGCTCTCGTCGTCCGCGTGCGCCCGCACCCACAGCTCGCCGATGCGCGAGAGCCGCGTGCGGTAGGACTTGCCCTCTGCCTCCTGTTCGATGTAGCCCTTCCCGCCGGGGCCGAGCCGGTCGACGTTGTAGATCACCTTCGACCGGAAGCTGTCGGTGTACTCCTCGCCCATCTCGGCCGCGAGCCGTTCGGCGAGCTCCGAGACGGAGCCGAACTCGCCGTGTTCGCCCAGCGCGAACAGGATCACCTCCTCGAAGGGCTTGACGTTCGAGAACGAGGCGACGGGGAGCTCGAGGATGTGCCGGCCGCCGATCTCCTTCGCGCCGATGGTCGTCCCGCGCTCGTCGAACTCCGCGAGGAGGTCCCGCGTCTCGCCGAGTCGCTCGTCCACCCGGTCGTCGTCGACGCGCTCCCGGAGGTCGGTGAGGAGGTCCGCCGTCGCCCGGAGCTGTTCGGCGAGTTCGGTCTCCAGGTACTTCTCCGGGGCCGTGTAGTAGGTGTGGATGCGGTCGCGGTCGTCCTGTCGCTCGACCATGATGGAGTGGGCGGCGGTGGCGAACGCGAACGAGACGGGGCGTGGCATCGCCGAGACGTTCACCCACACCTCGGCGTCCGCCGCGCCGTCCAGCACGCCGTTGATCAGGTCGAACGCCTGTTCGAAGGCGGTGTCGTAGTCGTAGACGTCCGCGACGACCACCCGCTCGGTGTCCGCGCCGAGCAAGTTCTGGAAGTCCTGTTCGAGCTTGCCCGACAGGTCCCGAGAGTACTCGACGTTCGCCTCGCTCCCCACCGCCCCCTCCAGCAGGATCACCCGGTCGACGTCCAGTTGATCACGGATGAGAGGCGCGATCAGCCGGTCGTAGTCGAACCCGACCGGAACGATGTGGGTCTGCATACCCGAGACTGTGGCGGGAGGGGTATCAAACCAGGCGAGAGCCCGCGGTCGGCCGAACCTACCGGTCGGCAGCCCCGAGGACGGTCACCTCGCCGTCGTCGGCGAAGCGGTAGCGCCGGCCACCCCACTCGAAGGTCTCGGCTGCCCGGGCACCGAGGACGACGCCCGGGAGCGCGAGGAGCCCCGGGTAGGCGAACGCCGCCTTCCGTGGAGACAGCCCCAGCCGGTCGTAGATGCCGGCGAACAGCGCCGTCAGGAGCGGGGCGACGACAAACGGGAAGAGCACGCCCGCGGCCGCGAGCAGCGCGCTCGTCACGACACCGCGCCCCCAGCCCTTGTTGACGCCGACGATTCTGTTGAACCGGACGAGCCGCTGGACGACGTCGCCGGGCGCGCCGGACACCTCGACGGGCGTCACCATCGACCGGACCGGGTGGACCTCGGGGAGCCGCCGGGTGAGCAGGTAGTCGTCGCTGAGCCGCGAGCGGAGCTCGTCGGCGAGCGTCTCGGAGTCGACTGACAGCTCCGCCCGGGTGAACGTGATCCCGCCGCCCCACGCCGTGTCTGCGGCCTCGCCGATCCGCGCGTACATCGACGCCCCGAGAGCGACGCCGTTCCAGGGCTCGACGGGGCGCCACCAGCCGCCGCCGACGAAGACAGGGATGGCCGTGGCGGGGCCGTGGCGCTGTCCGGCGGCGACCAGCCGGTCCAGCCAGTCGGCGTCTCGGTCGAAGTCGTCGTCCGTCCAGACGAACCGGTCGTTGCTCGCCCGTTCCATCCCGAGCGCGAGCGCGTTCGCCTTGCCCGAACAGCCCTCCGGCTCGCCCGCGACGAGCACCTCGACGCCCGCGGGCGGGTCGTGGTCGGCGACGGGGTCGGTCGGCGCGTCACAGAGCACCAGCAGTTCGTCGTCCGGGGCGAGCGCCGCGGCCAACCCCCGGCAGACTGGCCCCCACGTTCGCGTCGGTAACAGGACGGTCGTCGGGTCACGGTCCGGGTCGTCGCTCGTCGGCACCAGTAGCCCCTGAGGCCGGGAGACACCTCAATCTTGAGCCGTCGGCCGCTCGTCGCCGCGCGGGTCGTGACCGGCCGGAGGGGCTGCGGACGCGGCGGACGAGCGCGTCCCGGTCGACAGCGACTGCGACTCGCCGTGGAGGGCAGAACGCACGGCGCGGGCGGCACGGATGAGGATCGAGAACACCCGACTGCGCCCTATGAAGAAAATTTCTCTCCAATACCGGCAAACGGTGAGGTATTATAGATTGACTTAAGCCTCCGGAGGGAAGACGCACACGCCAACCACGATGGCAGGGAAACGACCCACCGTCGGCGGCGACGGAACGGTCACGGTCGCACAGGTGCTCGACCGCATTCCGGTCGGACGGTACCACCACCGACTGCTGGCGATCTGCGGGAGCGCGTGGGCGTTCGACGGGATGGAGGTCATCCTGATCAGCTTCACCCTCCCCGTCCTCATCGGGGCGTGGGGGCTCTCCGGCGTGACGGCGGGACTCCTCGGCGCCGCGTCGCTGATGGGGATGATCCTCGGGAACTGGGGGTGGGGCTGGTACGCCGACCGCCACGGGCGCAAGGCCGCGTTCCAGTGGACGGTGCTCTCGTACTCCGTGTTCGCCGGACTGACGGCGCTCGCGGTCGGCTTCTACTCCGGGTTCGCGCTTCGCTTTCTCACGGGCGTCGGGCTGGGCGGCGCGCTGGCTGTCGACACCTCCTACCTCTCGGAGCACCTGCCGACCGACCGGCGCGGCCGGTATCTGGTCTACCTCGACGCGTTCTGGCCGCTCGGCAACCTCCTCGCGGTGGGGATGGCGTGGCTGTTCCTCGACGGCGTGACCACCGGCGGGACCGTCTCGCTCCCGGTCCTCGGCGCGGTCGCGGGCTGGCGGCTCCTGTTCGTCGCCGCGGCGACGCCCGCACTCCTCGTGTTCGTCATCCGGTCGCAACTGGAGGAGACGCCGTACTTCCTCGCCCGTCAGGGCGACGTGGAGGCCGCGAACGACCGGATTCGGGAGATCGCGGAGACGAACGACCAGCCGTACGAACCGATCGACGCCGACACGGTCGAGACCGGCCCCTCGCCGGGGTTCTCGCGGCTGTTCGAGGCCGATATCCGCACGCAGACGCTGATGATCGCCGCGGCGTGGTTCGCGATCAACTTCGGCTACTACGGCGTGTTCATCTGGCTCCCCGGCACCGTCGGCGCCGCCGGCGTCGTCGGGAACATCTACCTCTACTTCGTCGCCGTTGCCCTGGTTCAGATCCCGGGCTACTTCTCGGCGGCCTACCTCGTCGAGAAGGTGGGCCGGAAGCCGACGCTCGGGAGCTACCTGCTCGCCTCCGGGCTGTTCACCTTCGTCTTCGCGGCCGCGATGCCCGGCGTCTCGCCGTTCGGCGTCGAGATATCGGGCGTCCTGCCGTTCCTCGGCGGCCTGCTCGCGGCCTCCTTTTTCACGCTCGGCGCGTGGGGCGCCATCTACGCCTACACGCCGGAGCTGTTCCCGACCGAGGCGCGCGCGACCGGCAACGGGTTCGCGGGCGGCGTCGGGAAGATCGCGGCCGTGATCGGTCCGGTCGCGGCGGGCGTGCTCGTGGAGACGAGCTACCTCGCCGCGCTCGCGCCGCTGGCTGCCGCGTTCGTCCTCGGCGGCCTCGTCGTCCTCGCGTTCGGCACGGAGACGCGGGGGGAGCCGCTGTTCTGAGCGGCGTCGCCCGGCGCGGCGCGCCGGGGCACGGACGGAGGCGGTGACAGAAACCGCCAGAAAGCGGCGGGACCCCCCCGCGAGGGGGCGACGGACGGGAACCGGCGGCGAGAGCGTCGCCACTCCCGGCTACGACACTTATATCCCGAGTCGGCGCCGTACGTAGACAAAAGCGGACGGCCGACTCGGCCGTCCGGCCGCTCCAGAGGAGGGCGATTCACGTGGACGATACATCCAAATACCTGATACACGCTGACGTCGCGGCGGACGGGGTCGTGGAGCGAAGCGACGTCGTCGGAGCCATCTTCGGCCAGACCGAGGGGCTGCTGGGCGACGAACTCGACCTGCGGGACCTCCAGCAGTCCTCGAAGGTGGGTCGGATCGACGTCGAGGTGTCGAGCGAGGGCGGCCAGTCGTTCGGCACGGTGACCATCGCCTCCAGCCTCGACAGGGTCGACACCGCGATCCTCGCCGCGTCGCTGGAGACGATCAGCCGCGTCGGGCCGTGTCGCGCCCGCGTCGAGGTGACCGAGATCGAGGACGTGCGCGAGGCCAAGCGCCGCGAGATAGTCGACCGCGCGAAGGAGCTGCTGGACGAGGCGTTCGACAAGTCGATCACGACGAGCGAGGAGATCCAGGCGGAGGTCCGCGAGGCCGTCCGGGTCGCTGACATCACCGAGTACGGCGGCCTGCCCGCGGGCCCGCGCGTCGCGGACGCCGACGCCGTCATCGTCGTCGAGGGGCGCGCGGACGTGCTCACGCTCCTCCGGTACGGGATCAAAAACGCCGTCGCCGTCGAGGGGACGAACGTGCCCGAGGAGGTCGCAGACCTCACACGGGGCCGCACCGTGACGACGTTCCTCGACGGCGACCGGGGCGGCGAGCTGATCCTCCGGGAACTCCAGCAGGTCGGCGACGTCGACTACGCCGCGTTCGCCCCCGACGGCCGGTCGGTCGAGGACCTCGCGCGCCACGAGGTCGTGCGCGCCCTCCGCGAGAAGGTGCGGGTGGAGGACCTGCCGGACGACGACCGCGAGCTCCGGGGCGCGGTCACCGAGGAGGCAGAGCCGGAGCCAGAGCCGACGACGGAGGCGGCTGCCGGCACCGACGGCGGCACCCTCCAGGTCACGGCGGGCGCCGGCAGCGAGGCAGAGCCGAGCGACGGGGGGCCCGCGGAGCCGACAGCCGACACGGAGACGCCCGAGGCGACGGCAGCGGCCGAGTCGGCCGACGCCGAGCCCGGAGACGACCCGGCGGCGGCCGAGGGCGAGTCGGAGCCCGACGCCGACGCCGGAGAGCCGCCGGTCGACCCCGACTCCCTCGCCGGGCACGTCCGCGCGGTCGTCGGCGGCGAGACGGGCCACGCGCGCCTGCTCGACGAGGACTGTGCGATCCTCGACGAGGTGGCCGTCGACGACGCCGCCGCGGCGGTGGCGGACGCCGCCGACCCGCCACACGCCGTGGTGCTCGACGGGCGCCTGAGTCAGCGGCTGCTCGACGGGTTCGCGGAGCGCGGCGTGAAACATGCCGTCGCGCGCGAGACGGGGCCGTTCGTCAAGCGGCCCGTCGAGGTCCGCGTCACGACCGCGGCGCAGGTGGACGCGGCCGGCTGACGCGCGGGCGGCTCGACGGGGCTGGCGGAACACCGCCTCGTCACCGGCTGGTCAGGCGACGAGACCGACGCCGAGCGCCAGCGTCACGGTCACGACGCCGCCGGCGGCGGTGGCGAGCAGGTTGACCGCCTCGTTGCCGACCCGGTCGCCCTCGACGGTCGCGCCGAGGAGGCTGTCGACGAACATCCCGACCACGCCGCCGAGGGCGACGACGCCGACGACGTCGAGCGGCAGGCTCGGACCGACCAGCGGGAGCGAGACGGCACCGACCGCGGCGGCGCCGACGAGGCCGGCGGCCGTCCCCTGCCACGTCACGCCGCCGTCGGTGCCGGGCGGCACGGGTTCGAGTGTGGTGACGAGCCGCGGTCCGTCGAACAGGCCGCCGACCTCCGAGGAGAGCGTGTCGGCCATCGCGGCCGCGAGCGACCCGGCGAACAGGAACCGGAAGAGCGCGGGGTCGAGCGGACGTCCGGGCAGGAGGTCGGCGGCGGCGAAGGCGACGACGGCGACGAGCGCAACGGCGGCGTTCCCGAGGACGTTCTCGGTTCCTCTCGCCCCCCCGTCGTCCTCGGCGACGCCGCGCTCTAGCTTGCGGTCGTAGCGGAACTTCGCCGAGAGGCCGCCGACGCCGAAGAAGGTGAGGAGAACGACGAGCCAGCCGAGGCCGCCAAGGACAACGGCCAGGAGGCCGAGGAGGACGCCGGTCAGCATGCCGGTGACGCTCGCGGTGCCGAGGACGTACGCGGCGACGCCGAGGACGGCGGTGAGGCCGAGGGCGACGCCCACCTCGACGGGCGCGACGTCGGCCGCGACGGCGTCGAAGAGCCAGCAGAGCACGCCGACGCTCACCATCACCAGCGGGTCGTCGCGGACGTAGAGCATCGTCCGGAAGAGCGCGGCCGCGAGCGCCGCGGCGGCGGCGAGAAAGGCAAAGCGCGGGTACGAGAGCGGGAGGGTCGCGGCCGTCGCGACGGCGGCCTGGCCGGCGACGCCGGCGGCGAACCCGGCGACGACGAACCCGGCGGTCGCGAGAAACGGGTCGTCGCCGCGTCGCTCGACGAGGCGCTCGCCGAGGTTGCCGTACGCGAGAACGAGGACACTCGCGACGTAGACGGCGACCGGCAGCGTCGCCGTCGCGCCAGGGAACGCGGTCAGAACGCCGAGGCCCGCGGCGGCGAGGGCGAACCCGGCCAGTCCGGAGAGGCGGCCCTCCCGCTCGTCGCCCGGGCGGGCGAACAGGTCGAACAGCGGGCCGTCGTCGACGACGAACGCCGCGGCGACGGCGACGAGCGCGAACGGGAGCGCCGCGGCCCGGCCGAGCGCCGGCGCGGCGAGCGCGAGCGTCCCGACGGCGGCGAACCCGACGGCCCGCCGCAGAGCGTCTGTCACGCTCCAGACGTACCCCTGACGCGCACTTAACCCTCCCGACAGCCGGCGCGCGAACGGAAGACTCAGGGGTCACAGCGACCACGAGCGGTCGTGAACCCCTACGACCGCTGGCTCGCGCTCCGGGTGCGCCTGCGCCGTCGGCGGGGCGGCGACCTGCCCGCGAGCGTCGCGGTCGTCATCACGGAACGAGACCTGCTCGAACAGGGGGCGTACGAGACGCTCGAAGGCTTTCTCGGCTGGGCGTTCGACTACGGCGCCGAGCGCGTCGCCGTCTCTGTGTCGGTCCTCGACGAAGCGGTGGTCCCGACCATCGAACGCGCGCTCGGGGACGTGGACGCCCCGCGCCGCATCGAGGTGCGCGGCCCCGGCGACACCGAACCCGTCGACGCGCCCGTCCAGGTGAACGTCGGCCTCGGCGGCAAGCGGGAGTTCGCGGCCGCGACGCGGGCGCTCGCCCACGAGGTGGCCGCCGGCGAGCTACCCCCCGAGGACGTGGACGCCGACGCCGTCGAGGGACGGCTCGTCTTCCCCGAGGAGCCGGACCTCCTGATCAAGACCGGCGCCGAGCGCCTCTCCGATTTCATGATCTGGCAGTCGGTGTACTCGGAGCTCTACTTCACCGACGTGAACTGGCGGGACTTCCGGAAGCGAGACTACCTGCGGGCCCTCCTGGACTACCAGAGCCGGCAACGCAGGTTCGGGCGGTGAGCGGAGCGACCCGCGCGAACGCCCCCGCGTCAGCCGGTTCCCTCGCCGAGGGAGTCGGTCGGCTCCTCGGCGTCCGGGAGCGCCTCCTCGGCCGCCCGCGCCGCCCGGCCGGAGAGCCGCCCACGGAGGCGCCCCACGGCCGCGCGGGCCTCCGCGGCGCTCGTCTCGCCGACGGCACCGACCAGCGCCGCGGCCCGCTCCGCGCGGCTCGCGCGCCACGACTCCTCGCGGGCCTGGTACGTCCTGACTCCGCGGAGGAGGTCGACCTTCGAGAACGAGGGCCAGTACGGCGCACAGAAAAAGACCGCCGCCTCGTTGCCGGCGGCCTGCCACGGGAGGAAGTTCGAGGTGCGCTCGTCGCCGCCGGTGCGGACGATGAGGTCGACGTCTCGGACGACGGGGCCGGCGAGGCGACGCTCGACCTCGTCGGCGTCGACGGCCGCGGGGGCGAGGTCGCCGGACGCGACGTCCCGGGCGACGGCACGGGCGGCCTCCAGCAGCTCCGCCCGGCCGCCGTACGCGAGCGCGACGTTCAGCGTGAACTCGTCGTAGCCCGCGGTCCGCTCCTCGGCGTAGGCCACGGCGTCCTGGACCCGCGGCGGGAGGCGGGCCACGTCGCCGATGGCCCGGACGCGCACGCGGCGCTCGTGGACCTCGTCGGCGTCGGCGAACTCGCGGAGCTTCGACTCGATGAGGTCGAAGAGGGTCGTCAGCTGGTCGTCCGGCCGGTCGAAGTTCTCGGTGGAGAACGCGTAGAGCGTGAGCTCCTCGACGCCGAGGTCGGCACACCACGACAGCACCCGCTCGGTCGCCTCGGCCCCGGCGCGGTGGCCGTCGGTGGGTTCGCCGCCGCGCTCGCGAGCGTACCGACGGTTGCCGTCCTGGATGATGGCGACGTGTGCGGGGACGTCCGCGGGGTCGATCTCGCGCCGCAGGAGCCGTTCGTGGACACGTTCGAGGGCGTCGCGCACCCGATCTGCCCCGAGGCGTGCGCGAGCCCGTACTCCGATCACGTGACGCACCTCACCGCCACCCGACATGTGTCTTGTGTCCCCTGTGGACCGCCACCGGTAAACGCAACGGCCGCCGAACCGGGGTATGGCCGGCACTGTCGACGCGGACCTGTACCAGCGGACCCGAGCGCTGCTCGAGCCCGGCGACGTGACGCTGAACGGCGCCATCGTCCACACGGACCTCGAGGGCCGCGAGGACCTCGAGATGCACGAGCTGACCGTCGAGCTCAACGACCTGATCGCCGACCACAGTCCCGACCTCGAGGCCGGCGGCTCGTACGTCTACGCCGGCAACGACGACCCGGAGTTCGCCTCGAACCAGTTCCAGGGCCGGCGGCTCGACGACGACGGCTTCGTCTGGGAGTGCCAACAGCTCCTGCGCGAGGGGAGCTTCGACCTCGTCTTCTACTACCCGGCCGAGGCCGACCACGTCGGCATCGTGGAGGGGATCGAGGCGCTCGGGCCGCGCGTGACGGGCGTCCGCACCGACGGCGGGGGGCCGCGGGACGACGCGCCGACGTGAGCGGACGCGACGGAGCGCGAGCGAGACGCTTATGCCGGGAGCGTCCCGACCGTCGCGCAATGACCGAGACCGCGACCCTCGGCCGGCCCGACCCGGCGGCGGTCGGCGCCGTTCGGGCGGTTCCCGCCGTCGAGTCCCCGTCCGTGACGGCGTCGGACAGGGGGGGTCGGACGCGGGTCGAGCGGGCGGTGCGCGGGCCGACGGGAGGTGGACGGTGACCGAGACCCGTGACGGCGTCGTGACCGGCATCGCCGTCACTCACCACCGGGCGACGCTCGACGAGATCGGCAAGGCCGGCGGCGGCGACGCCCGGGCGACGCTCGACGAGGTCACCCGCCACGAGGGGGTGTCCGAGGCGTTCGCGCTCCACACCTGCAACCGGGCGGAGGCGTACGTCGTCACCGACACGCCCGCACAGGGGTGGGGGGCGCTCGCGGCGTTCGCGCCCGAGGTGCGCGACGGCGCGATAGTCCGGATGGACCACGAGGAGAGCCTCCGGCACCTCCTCCGGGTCGCGGCAGGGCTCGAGTCGCAGGTGCTCGGCGAGGACGAGATCCTCGGGCAGATGCGCGACGCGCTCGACGCCGCGAACGGAGTCGGCGCGCTCGGGCCCACACTCGAGTCCGCGGTCCGGAAGGCGATCCACGTCGGCGAGCGCGCCCGGACTGAGACGTCGATCAACGAGGGGACGACCTCGCTCGCGCGCGCGGCGGTCGAGGCGGCGGACGAGGAGACGGCGCTCGCGGGCGCGACGGGGCTCGTCGTCGGCGCGGGCGAGACGGGCCAGACGGCGGCGAAGGCGCTCGTCGACGCCGGCGTCGGTCGGCTCGTCGTCGCGAACCGGACCGTCGAGCGCGCGGCGGCCCTCGCCGACGACGTCGACGTCCCGGCGACGGCGGTGCCGCTCGGCGAGGCGGCCGAGCGCGTGGGCGACGCCGACGTGGTGGTGACGGCGACGGCGAGCGCGGAGCCGGTGTTCGACGACGGGGCGCTCGCGGCGGCGGGCGAGACGGTCGTGGTCGACCTCGCGGTGCCACGAGACGTCGACCCCGCCGCGGAGACGGTCGCCGACGTCACCCTCCGGGACGTCGAGGCGCTCCGGGCGGTGACAGACCGGACGCAGGAACGGCGCGAGGCCGCCGCGGAGGCGGTGTCGGCGATGGTCGACGACGAGTTCGAGCGCCTGCTCCGGAGCTACAAGCGCGAGCGGGCCGACGAGGCCATCGGCGCGATGTACGAGGGCGCAGACCGGATGAAGCAGGCCGAACTCGCCCGCCTGCGCTCCCGGCTGGAGGACGGCGACGGCGCGCCGCTGACCGACGAGCAACACGAGGCGATCGAGGCGTTCGCCGACTCGCTGGTCAACCAGCTGCTCGCGCCGCCGACGGAGAGCCTGCGGGCCGCCGCCGAGGCCGACGACTGGACGACGATCCAGACCGCGATGGGGCTGTTCGACCCGACGGTCGACCGGCCCGAGGTCCACCCGCCGGGCGGAGAGTCGTCGGGCGACGCGGGAGCCGGCGCGAGCGCCGAGGAGTGAAGCGCCGTGCGCCGCGGGGTCCGGCGGTAGACGGCGAACTCACCGCACCTCGCCGAAGAGGTCGACGACGTCTTCGAAGTCGAGGCGGCCGTTCTCGTTGAAGTCGTACGCCGACGTGTTCAGCCGGACGCTGTCGGACTCGAAGTGCTCGAACAGCGTCCGGACGTCGTCGTAGTCCAGCCGCCCGTTGCCGTTGACGTCCTCGTAGCGCCCGTCGCCGTCGACGTCGGTCGGCGCCGACCCGCCGGCGACCGTCGGCGGCCCGACGACGAGGACGCCGCGGCGCGTCTCGGTCTCGGGCGCGTTCCCGGCGTCGTCGTTCAGCCGTTCGACGGCAACCTCGACGTCCGTCGTGCCGGTGGCGTCCCCGCGGACGTCTACCGCGGCGAGGCGCGTGTCGGTCCCCCCGGCGACGGCCTGTGCGTTTCTCTCCAGGTCGGCGAGGCGGACGGCCACGGCGGCGCCGTCGTCGGCGACACTCGTCTCCGAGATGCCGAACGCGTCGTCGACGGTCGCGCCGGTGATGCTCGCGACCGCGGGGTTCGAGAGCGATACCGTGACCGTGGCCCCCGAGAGTCCGTCGGAGAGCCAGCGCGCCGAGAGGTCGACGGTGCCGGTCTCTCCGTAGCCGACGGCCACCGACCCGGCGACGAGCGTCGGCGACTGCGGCTGGAGGCCGGGGGCGCCGTCTCTCACCGTGAACGTGGCGTCCGTCCGGACCGGCGACGACGGCTCGGAGACGGCTTCGAGAACCCGGAACTCCGTCGTCCACTCGTCCGGCGTGACCGTACAACGGGTGTAGCCGCGCTTGCCCGAGTAGTAGCGGACGTTCTCGTTGTCGCCGAGCACCTGCCGGCCGAAGTCGTCCATGTCCGTGCCGTCGCCGCCCGACGAGACCGAGGTGCCGACGAACTCGGCGCCGACCGGGTCGTCGGAGCCGTCCTCGAAGCTGACGAGGTTGTTCGCCCAGTTGCGGTGGAAGTCGCCCGTGATGACGACCGGGTTCTCGACGTCGGTCTCGAAGGCCTCGAACACCGCGCGCTGGTCGGCGACGTAGCCGTCCCACTGGTCCATGCGGTACCCCTCCTGCTCTCCGGTCTCGCCGAACAGTTCGACCTCGAAGTCCATTCGGGCGATGGGAAGCTGGTTCGCGAGGACGTCCCACGTCGCCGTAGAACTCGCTAAGTTGTCGAGCAGCCAGGACCGCTGGGTCTCGCCGAGGATAGTGCGGTCCTCAGCGAACCGCTCGTTGCAGTCGACAACGGTGAAGCCGTCGTTACACGCCTGGTCGCTGCGGTACTGCCGGGTGTCGAGGACGTTGAACTCGACCAGGTCGCCGAACGTGTAGTTGCGGTAGAGCTTCTGGTCGGGGCCGTCCGGCTTCTGTGCCGTCCGGAACGGCATGTGTTCGTAGTACGCCTGGAACGCCGCCGCGCGGCGCTTCAGGAACTCCTCGACTGCCTGTTTGTCCGGGTCCTGGGCCATCTCGTCGGCCCAGTTGTTGTCGACCTCGTGGTCGTCGCGGGTGATGAGCCACGGCGCGCTCGCGTGGGCCGCCCGCAGGTCGGGGTCGCTCTTGTAGAGGCCGTATCGGAGCCGGTACTCGTCGACCGTCACCATCTCCTCGCGGTAGCGCTGCGGGACGGAGCCGTTCCGTACCCCGCCGTTCGCCGGGACGGGATACTCGTAGACGTAGTCGCCGAGATGGACGATCAGGTCGAGTTCGTCCCGAGCCATGTACCGGTGTGCGGTGAAGTAGCCCTGTTCCCACCACTGACACGACGCGAAGGCGAACCGGAACTCGTCGACCGAGACACCGGATTCGGGCGCGGTCTTCGTGCGGCCGACCCGACTCGACCGTCCGCCGGCCTCGAACTGGTAGTAGTACTCTGTCCCCGGGTCGAGCCCACCGGCGTCGACGTGGACGGTGTGTGCGTGGGCGGCCTCGGCGGTGGCGGTGCCGGAGGCGACGGTGGTGGTCATCGCCTCGTCGGTCGCGACGGTCCACGCCACGTCGACGGGCTGGTCGGGCATCCCGCCGCCGACCGCGAGCGGGTCGGGCGCGAGCCGCGTCCACAGGATCACCGAGGTGGGAAGCGGGTCACCGGAGGCGACGCCGAGTGTGAACGGGTCCGACTCGAACTCGCCGTTCTCGCCGACCGCGGCCGTCGACCGCCCGGAGAGTCCGAACGCCGCGACGGCGGACGCGGCGCCGGTTCGCCGGAGGAACTGTCGTCGGTTCTGTGAGGTCCGGTCGGGCGTCGAGGGGGTGTGGGGTTCCACGGGAGTGCCTCGGAGCGAACTGGGTAGAGCGATTATATTTCCAATACGAACCCGCCCGGAGGAGTCGGGAGGAGACGAGTACCGACGCGAGCGGTCACGAGAGCTACACAGGGACACAGATCGTTCGGACGACTACAGAGCGGAGGGGGAGACGCGCGGACGTCGCCACGGCCAAGGTTTAGTTGTTCGCCGGACGACGGCTCTGGTATGGCCCGACTGCTCGACGACGACGAGATCGCGGACGAACTGCCGGACGGCTGGGAGCGCGACGGCGACGAGATAGTGCGCGTCTACGGGTTCGACGACTACCTCGACGGCGTCGCCTTCGCGACGAGCGTCGGCGAGGTGGCAGACGAGGAGTTCCACCACCCCACCATCGAGATCCGGTACGGCGAGGTGGAGGTGCGCCTGACCAGCCACGAGGAGGGCGGGATCACGACGAAAGACGTCCGGCTCGCCCGGCTGTTCGACGACGAGCGCTGAGACGGAGCGGTGTGTCCGTGTGGCGGTCGTCGCCGACCCCCGGGACCGGCGCCCACGGCCGCCAGTCCGTCGACGGGCGGAAGGCACTTGTCCGCGCGCGGCCTCCTGTCGGGCGATGACGGCGCCCCTGCCGGAGTACGACTACTGGCTGTTCGACCTCGACGGGACGCTGGTCGACGCCGACTGGTCGTACGTTCGGGCGACGTTCGACCGCGCGGGCGACCGGCTCGGCCGGCAGTTCTCCGACCGCGAGGCCGCCCGGCTCTGGCACGGGCTCGCGGGCGAGCGAAACGCCCTCCTCCGGCGGTGGGGCGTCGAAACCGAGGCGTTCTGGCGCGCCTTCCACGCCGCCGAGCGGCCGGCCGAGCGCGCGACCGCGACCCACCTCCACCCCGACGCGGCGTTCGTCCGCGACCTCGACGCCCCGGCCGGCCTCGTCACTCACTGTCAGCCGTTCCTGGCCGACCCGGTACTCGACGCCCTCGACCTCCGGCGCGGGTTCGACGCCGTGGTCTGCTGTACCGACGAGACCGGCTGGAAGCCCGATCCCCGGCCGGTCGAGCAGGCGCGGTCCGCGCTCGGGGTCGACGCGGGCGACCGCGGCGTTCTCGCGGGCGACATGCCCTCCGACGTCGGGGCGGCGTGGGCCGCCGGCCTCGACGCCGTCCACGTCGAGCGACACGGCTCCGAGCGCCGGGGCTACTGCGTCCGCGCTGACTACCGCGTCTCCTCGTTCGCGGAGCTGTCGCCCGCGTAGCCGGCGAGGGCCGCGAACGCCGACCCCTCGGCGGCCGCGTCGACGAGCGCCCGGACTCCCGGCTTCTCGGCTCGTTCCGGCACGGCCAGCACGCGGACCGACTGCGTGCCGAGCGAGACGAACGGCAGGCCGAGGCGCTCGGCGGTCGCACGGAGCCCGAGCCCCGCGTCGGCGTCGCCGCGCGCGACCGCCCGGACGGGGCTCTCGTGGGCGCGCACCCCGGCGCCGTAGCCGGCGATCGCCTCGCTCAGCTCCCGCCGGTCGACGCCGCGGGCGACCGCCAGTTCGCCCAGCGCGTCGTCGAGGCTCGTCCGGAGGCCGGACGCGGTCGTCCGGTTGACGAGCCGCACGTCGCGGTCGACGAGGTCGGCGAGCCCCTCGACGTCGGACCCCTCGGCGGCGACAAGTCCCCACTCCCGGGTCCACGACGCGACCTCGCGGGTCTCGGCCGCGCGGTCGGTCGGGCCGGCGACGACGGCGGCGTCGATGGCGCCCTCGCGCAGGCGGCGGAGCCCCTCGCGCGAGCCGACCGGGAGGTGGCGCGGGCGCTCGACCCGGTCGAGGAGCCGCGAGAGCGCGGGGTCGTCCTCGCCCGCGAGGAGCAGCGTCGGCGGGCGCACGTCGGGCGAGAACAGGCGGACCTCGACACGCTCGTCCCGGTCGAGATACTCGGTGTCGGCGGGCATCTCCACGACGCCGTCGGCCTCCACGAGGCTCGTTGTCGCGCCGCTGCCCTTGTCGACCGGGTAGACGAGCAGGTCGTCGGGACCCTCGCGCTCGTCCGGGGCCGGCTCGACCAGTCCCACGGGCATCAGGCGCAGGCGACCCTCGGGGTAGCGCTCACGGACCGCCATCCGGCCGGTGACGGTCGCCGTCCGCGGCTCCGGCAGGCCCGCCGCCTCACGGACCGCCGGCGCGACGAACGTCCGGAAGATTGTGAGCGCGGAGACGGGGTAGCCCGGGAGGCCGACGTACGCCGAGCCCCCCAGTCTGCCGACGAGCGTCGGCTTCCCGGGCTTGACCGCGACGCCGTGGAGCAGGAGGTCACCCTCGTCCTCGATCACCCGGTAGATGACGTCGACGGCGCTGGCGCTCGTAGACCCAGAGGAGAGCACGAGGTCACACTCGTCGGCAGCCTCGCGGAGCAGGCGCTCCATCTCGTCGTAGTCGTCGCCGGCGTGCGGGTACAGCTTCGCGCGCCCCCCCGCCTCCTCCACCCCGGCGGCGACGCTGTAGGAGTTCACGTCGTAGATCTCGCCGCGCGAGGGGTCCAGGTCCTCGCCGGGACGGACGAGTTCGTCGCCGGTCGAGACGATCCCCACGGTCGGCGTCGCGCGCACCGGGACCACGTCGCGGCCGAGCGCCGACAGCAGGCCGATCTCGCGGCTGGTCAGCTGCGTCCCGGGCCCGAGCGCGCGGTCGCCCGCGGCCACGTCGGCGCCCGCGAACATCACCGCCTCGCCGGGCGCGACGCGGGCGCGGACGGCGACCTCCCCGTCCCGCTCCTCGGCCTCTTCGACCATCACGACCGCGTCGGCGCCGGGCGGGAGGACGGCGCCGGTCGAGACCTCGACACACCCGCCCGGCTCGACGGTCGTCGCGGGCGCCTCGCCGGCGTGGACCGTCCCCAGTCGTTCGAGAACGACGGGTGAGGCCTCGCCCGCGTCGAACGTGTCGCGGGCGCGGACGGCGTAGCCGTCGAGGCTCGCGCGGTCGAACCCCGGGACGTCGACCTCGGCGTCGATCCGTTCGGCGAGGACGCGTCCGCGCGCGTCGCCGAGCGCGACCCGCTCCGTCCCGGGCGAGAGGTCGAGGGTCGCGACGACCTCGTGGACCCGCTCGGGCGGCGCCAGTTCGCGGAACTCCTTGCGCTCCATGGGGGCGAGGGGGGCCGGCGGGGCAAAGAGGTGCGGGCCTACCGCTCGCGCAGGCCCTCGACGAACAGGGCGAGGAGGACGAGGAGTGCGAGGGCGGCGACGAGCGCAGCGGGGACGCCGACCACGGGGTCGTCGAGGAGGCGCACCCGGGCGACGCCCGCAGCGACGATACCGAGCGCCGCGAGGAGCGCACCGAGAACGCCACGGTGGAGACCCGAGACCAGCTCGTCAACCGGACTCACGGCAGAAACTCCCACAGCTCGACCTCGACCCGCTCGCCGGCCGGGATCCCCTCGCGGTCCTCGGGGACGACGAGCCAGCCGTCGGCGTGCGAGATAGAGGACAGGACGCCCGACCCGCCGGCGCGGACGGGGACGGCGCGGCGCGCTCCCTCCTCGTCCTCCAGTCGCACCCGGACGAACGTCCGCACGCCCGGTTCGCTCGCCGCCTTCCGGTCGAGCGTCGCGGAGAACGCGGGGTAGTCGGGACAGGGCAGGCCGCCGACGCGCTTCAGCGCCGGGCGGAGGAACTGGACGGCGTTGACGACGCAGGCGACGGGGTAGCCCGGGAGCGCGAGGACGGGCGTGTCCTCGACGACGCCGAGCGCGACCGGGTGGCCGGGCGCGAGGGCGACACCGTGGACCAGCAGGTCGCCGAGGTCGTCGATCACGTCCGGCACGAGGTCGCGTTCGCCGACGGACGTGCCGCCGGTCGTGACGACGAGGTCGCGGTGGAGGTCGCGCTGGATCGCCGCCCGGAGCGCCGAGCGCTGGTCCGGGACGGGCTCGCGGCGGGTCGGCTGGCCGCCCCACCGCGAGATGAGGCTCGCGACCGTCAGGGCGTTCGTCTCGACGGCCTCGCCGGGGGACGGGTCGGCGCGCACGAGCTCCTCGCCCGTGGGGACGACGCCGGCGGTCGGGCGCGCGGCGACCCGGACGGTCGTGTGTCCGGCGGCGCTGAGGAGACCCAGGTCCGACGGCCGGAGGCGGTGGCCGGCGTCGAACAGGTGCTGGCCGACCGAGACGTCCTCGCCGCGCGGGCCGACGTTCTCGCCGCTCCCGAGCGCACGGAACAGTTCGAGGCGGTCGCCGACCCGCTCTGCGTGTTCGACCATCACCACGGCGTCGGCGCCGTCGGGGAGCGGACTGCCGGTGTGGACCCGGGCGGCGCTCCCGTGGCCGACCGACGTGGCGGCCTCGGCGTCGCCGTCGGCGGCGACGGTGAGCGTCTCGGGCGCCCGGTCGCTCGCGCCGAACGTGTCCTCTGCCCGGACGGCCCAGCCGTCGACCGCGGCGCGGTCGTAGCCGGGGACGTCCCGGGCGGCGTCGACCGCCGCCGCGAGGGCGCGGCCGTCGGTCCGGGCGACGGGGAGGAGGTCGTCCCGGTCGTGTGGCGTGGCGTTGTCGAGCAGAGTGGCGCGGGCGTCGGCGACGCGGGTGCGGTCGCGGAAGCCGGCCTCGCGCCGGGCGTCGTCGGCCATGGCGGTCGTGGGGCCCCCGGGGGGAAGTGTCTAGCCCCGATCCGACCGCCCGGCTGCGCCGCGGGCCGTCGCTGTCGAGCGGTCGGGACCGCGGGGTTTTTCGACGGTCCCTCCCTACCGCCGTTCATGTCTGGGCTGCGTGAGGCGCTGCGCGAACTCCCCGACGCGGTGTTCGCGGACCTGCTCGAGAGCGACGACGCCTACCTGCTCGTCCTCGACCTCCCCGGGGTGACGGCAGAGAGCGTCGACCTCTCGGTCGGGCGGGGGCGGCTGGTGGTTGAGGCACGGCGGGCGAAGGACCTGCCCGGCGAGTTCCGGTACGTCCGGGAGGACCGACCGCTCTTTCTCGACGTGGAGGTGCCGCTCCCGCCGGACGCCACGGGCGAGGACGCGTCCGCCCGGGTGAAACGGGGGGTCATCGAGATCGAACTCCCGAAACGCGAGTCCACGACCGGGCGCACCATCCCGGTCGAGGACGCGTAGGCGGGGGGACTCGCTCTGGTCTCTCTCCGTGCCTACTGGCGCTTTCTCGTCGTCGCGTACCAGTTCGGGCCGCTGATCGTCGCGTACGCCCGCGACAAGCGCCGGTTCCTCTTTTTCGGCAGGGGACGACGTCCCGAACCGGAGACCCAGCGCCGGCGCGCGGAGTCACTGCTCGACTCCCTGCTCACCCTCGGGCCGACGTTCATCAAGCTCGGCCAGCTGCTCTCGACGCGCCCCGACGTGCTGCCGCCGGCGTACATCGAGGTGCTGTCGAGCCTCCAGGACGACGTGCCGCCCGCGGACTGGGACGGCGTCGAGACGGTGATCGAGGCGGACGTCGGCCCCGTGGACGAGACGTTCGACGCGTTCGACCGCGACGCCATCAGCGGCGCCTCGCTCGGACAGGTGTACCGCGCGACCTACGAGGGCGACCCGGTCGCGGTGAAGGTGCGTCGTCCCGGCATCGAGGACCTGGTGGAGGCCGACCTGCGGGTCGTGCGGTGGTCGGTGCCGCTGCTGAAGCGACTCGTCGACGAGGGGCGGGCGTTCTCGCTGGAGAACGTCGCCGACGAGTTCGCGAAGACGATCCGCGAGGAGATGGACTACCGCCGCGAGCGCCGGGTGCTCGAGACCATCCGCGAGCATTTCGAGGGCGACGAGACCATCCGCATCCCGCGCTCCGTGCCCGCCGTCTCGAGCGAGCGCGTGCTGACGATGGAGTACATCGGCGGGACGAAGATCAACGACGTGCGGGCGCTGGACGAGGCGGGCCACGACCGGACGGAGCTGGCGACGCGGCTCCAGCGGGCGTACCTCAAGATGATTCTGGAGGAGGGCGTCTTCCACGCCGACCCCCACCCCGGGAACCTCGCGGTCGCGGAGGACGGCGCGATCATCTTCTACGACTTCGGGATGAACGGCGAGGTCGACCCCTACATCCAGGAGAAGATAGTGGAGTTCTACGTCTCGGTCGCGGAGCAGGACATCGACGGCATCCTCGACGCGATGGTCGAGATGGGGACGCTCTCGCCCGAAGCCGACCGGCAGGTGATGGCGAACGTGATGGAGCTCGCCATCGCGGACGTGCGCGGCGAGGAGCTAGAGCAGTACCGCGTCCAGCAGGTGCTCCAGCAGGTCGAGGACACCATCTACGAGTTCCCCTTGCGTCTGCCGCGGAACTTCGCGCTCATCCTCCGGGTCGCCACCGTCGTCGAGGGGGTCTGTGTCACCCTGGACCCCGACTTCGACTTCATCGAGGTGGCGACCGGCTACCTGAGCGAGGAGGGCTACCGCGAGGAGACGATCCGGAAGATCGCGACGGACGCCGGCCAGCAGGTCAGAGACACCACGGAGGCGCTCTTTACGGTCCCGCCGAAGCTCGACGACGTGCTCTCGACGGTCCAGCGCGAGGCGCTCGCGGTCAACGTCCGGCTCGAGGACAAAAACGACGTACTCGACCGGCTCGCACGGCGGATCGTCTACGGGCTGATCGTCGCGGTTGGCGTGCTCTCGACTGCGGTCCTCTACTCGTTCAACGAGACGCCGGAAGCGGCCGTCGCCGCCGGGGTCCTGACGCTCCCGTTCGGGCTCCTGCTCTACCGGTCGCTCAAGCCCGAGAAGGGGTTCTCGGCGCAGCCCCAGTTCACTCGCCAGGAGATGCGCCGCCGGCGCGACGAGGACGAGGCCGCGGCTGCGACCGACGGGACGGTCCTCGCGCCCGGCGACTTCCGTGAGGAGGAAGACGAGGACGAAGCGGCCCAGGGCGACGCCGCGGCGC
This sequence comes from Haloferacaceae archaeon, assembly GCA_036626375.1. Lineage (GTDB taxonomy): Archaea > Halobacteriota > Halobacteria > Halobacteriales > Haloferacaceae > A07HB70. Next base: position 25,713 of record JAZKRX010000012.1, on the reverse strand, counting down.
CCGAGGACGCCGGGCGGTCGTAGCGCTCGCCTTCCGCACCGTTTTTACCGGCGTCACGGGTAGGTGGGAGTATGCCGCGGGAACAGAAGCAGGTCCGCGAACTCCAGGAGGGGTCGTACGTGATGATGGACGGCTCCCCGTGTAGGATCAACGGCTACAGCACGGCCAAGCCCGGGAAACACGGGAGCGCGAAGGCCCGCGTCGAGGGCAAGGGCGTCTTCGACGAGCGGAAACGCTCGCTCTCCCAGCCCGTCGACGCGAAGGTGTGGGTGCCGATCATCGAGCGCAAGCAGGGGCAGGTCGTCTCGGTCTCCGGGGACGACGCGCAGGTGATGGACCTGGACACCTACGAGACGTTCACGATGCGGGTCCCCGAGGACGAGAGCTTCTCGCCCGACGACACCATCGAGTACCTGGAGTACGAGGGTCAGCGGAAGATCGTCTGATGGCGTTCCCGGGCGCGACGACCGACCGCGAGCGCGCCCGGTACGCCGTCGTCGGCGCGCCGCTCGACGTCACGACCTCCTTTCATCCCGGGGCGCGGTTCGGTCCCGAGCGTATCCGACGGTTCGCCCGCTCGTTCGAGGGCTACGACGTCGACGCGGACGTCCAGTTCTCCGACCTCGCGGTCCACGACGCCGGGGACGTGCGCGCGTGGCCCGACCCCGAGGACTACGTCGACCACCTCCGCGCCGAGCTGAGCGCCCTCGTCGACGACGAGATCGTTCCGCTGCTCCTGGGCGGCGAACACACAGTCACCGTCGCGGGCGTCCGCGCCGTCGACCCGGACACACTGGTCGTCTGCGACGCCCACCTCGACCTCCGTGACTCGTACGACGGCGAGCCGTACAGCCACGCCTGCGTCTCCCGCCGGGCGCTGGAGACGGCCGACCGGCTCGTCGTCCTCGGCGGGCGCTCCGGGAGCGAGGCGGGCTGGGAGCGCGTCGAGGCCGACGACGTCGTGACCGTCGTCCCGCCCGACGCAGTCGCGGAGTGGCTCGACGAGACGGACCTCGACGACCTCGGGCGGCTCTACCTGAGCGTCGACATCGACGCCGCGGACCCCGCTGTCGCGCCGGGCACCGGGACCCCGGCGCCGTTCGGCATGGACGCGCGGGCGATGCGCGAGGCGGTCGCCCGGGTCGCGCCCCACGCCGCCGGCTTCGACGTCGTCGAGGTGAACGACCGCGACGACGGGCAGGCCGCGTCGCTCGCGGCGGCGCTCCTGCGGCGGTTCGTCTTCGACCACGCCGAGCGGCAGGCGAGCGGAGCCGACCGGTAGCGGGCGAGGCTTTACCACCGCGCCGCCCGCCGGCGGCCCATGGACCGCGACGAACTCGTCGCCCGCCTCGACGACCGGCTCCGCACCGACGCGTACGCCGACCTCGACGCCTCCGCGAACGGCCTCCAGGTGGACGGGCCCGCGACGGTCGAGCGGGTCGCCCTCGCCGTCGACGCCGCGCGCGCCACTGCCGCGGAGGCGGTCGAGCGCGACGCCGACCTCCTCCTCGTCCACCACGGCCTCGTGTGGGGTGGACTCGACCGCGTGACCGGCCGAACACACAGCCGGCTCGCCCCACTGTTCGACGGCGACTGCGGGCTCTACGTCTCACACCTCCCGCTCGACGGCCACGCGACGCTGGGCAACGCCGCCGGCGTCTGCGAGGTGCTGTCGGTCGCCGACCGCGAGCCGTTCGGCGCGCTGGGGGGCGAGACGCTCGGGCTCCAGGGACGCGTCGACACCCAGCCGGTCGGGGTGCTCGTCGACCGGCTCGACGCCGTCCTCGACCCCGGGCGCGGCGTCCACCTGCTCCCCTTCGGCCCCGACGACGTCGAGCGGGTGGCCGTCCTGACCGGCAGCGGCGCGGACTGGCTCGACGAGGCCGCGTCGGCCGGCGTCGACCTGTTCGTCACCGGCGAGGGAAAACAGAAGCTCTACCACGAGGCGCGGGAGGCGGGCGTGAACGTGGCGCTCGCGGGCCACTACGCGACGGAGACGTTCGGGGTGCGAGCCGTGGGCGACCTGCTCGCGGAGTGGGGCGTCGAGACGACGTGGATCGACCACCCGACGGGGCTGTAAGCGCTGTCGGGGCTCGCTGGCGCTCTGTCACACGCCTCGCTCCGCTCGGCGTGACCACGGTCGCTCCCGTTCGCTCACCTCCCGCTCCCTGGTCGGGGCTCGCTGGCGCTCTGTCACACGCCTCGCTCCGCTCGGCGTGACCACGGTCGCTCCCGTTCGCTCACCTCCCGCTCCCTGGTCGGGGCTCGCTGGCGCTCGCCCCGACCGCGGCGTTCAAACCGTATCGTACCGTCCCCGCGAGCATGACCGAGGACGACGGCGGGCGCGAGGAGTTCGGACACGACCCGCTCGGGCACGCGACCGTCCGCGCGGGCATGACGGTTGGCGAACTGGCCGAGGCGTACGCGGACGCGGGCGTCGGCGCGCGGAGCCTGAGCGAGGCGGTGGCCCTCACCGCGGAGATGTTCGGGCGCGAGGACACGACCGTCCTGCTCGGCCTCGCGGGCGCGATGGTGCCGACGGGGATGCGACAGATCGTCACCGACCTGATCCGCGACGGCTACGTTGACGCGCTCGTGACGACGGGCGCGAACCTCACCCACGACGCCATCGAGGCGGTCGGCGGCCACCACCACCACGGCCGCGCACACCCCGAGGACCGCCACCCCGGCGGAGACGACGCGGGCGTCGACAGCGCGAGCGAGCGCGACCACGACGAGCGCCTGCGCGAAGAGGGCGTCGACCGGGTGTACAACGTCTACCTGCCCCAGGAGCATTTCGCGCTGCTGGAAGAGCACCTGCGCGAACACGTCTTCCCGCAGGTCGAGCGCCGCGTGTCGATCCGGGAGTTCACGACCGTCCTCGGCGAGGCCAACGCGGCCCAGAACGAGGCGCGGGACGTCGAGGCCGACCCCGGCGTGGCCGCGGCCGCGGCCGCGGCAGACGTCCCCGTCTACGCGCCGGCGATCCAGGACTCTGTGCTCGGCATCCAGGCGTGGGTCTACTCCCAGACGTCCGAGTTCGGACTCGACGCGCTGGCGGACATGACCGAGCTGTCGGACCTCGCGGCCGGCGCGGAGCGCGCGGGCGCGCTCGTCGTCGGCGGCGGCGTCCCGAAGAACTACGTCCTCCAGACGATGCTGACGGTGCCGGGCGCGTACGACTACGGCGTCCAGCTGACGACCGACCCGGCCCACACCGGCGGGCTCTCGGGCGCGACGCTCGACGAGGCCCGGTCGTGGGGGAAGCTCGACCCGGACGCCGAGAACGTCACCGTCGTCGGCGACGCCACGATCACCTTGCCGTTTCTCGTCGCGGCGGCGCGCGAACGGCTGACGGTCGTGGACTGACCGCCAGGGGCTGTCGTCGCGGGACGCGTGCGATTCCGTGGCAGTGCGTCGTCCGGGGCGGGCCCACTCAGAACACGACAGGCGCGCCGTCGACCACCCGCAGCGAGGCGTCGTCGCCGGTGTCGACCGTCGTCTCGCGGCCTTGGACGACGACCTGGAGTTCGTCGAGCTCGGCGTCCGGGTCGACGACGTAGTTGGTCTGGTCGCCCTGGAAGTACCGTTCGACGACGGTGCCCGTGACCGCTCCGTCCTCGACCACGTCGAAGTCCTCGGGTCGGACAGAGACGGTCACCTCGCCGCGGTGGCCGTTCGCGGGGACCGCGAACCCGGCCTCGCCCCCGACGCGGACGACCGACGCCGCCTCGTCGACCGTTCCGTCGAGGAGGTTGGTATCGCCGATGAAGTCTGCAACGAACGCCGAGGCCGGCTCGCGGTAGATCTCTTCGGGCGGGCCGATCTGTTCGATCTGTCCCTCGTTCATCACCGCGATGCGGTCGCTGAGCGTCATCGCCACCTCCTGGTCGTGGGTGACGTAGAAGAACGAGCCTTGGGTCTGCTCGTGGATCCGCCGGAGTTCGACCTGCATCAGCTTCCGGAGCTTCCGGTCGAGACTCGAGAGCGGCTCGTCGAGCAGGAGGACGGCCGGCTCGTTGACCAGCGCGCGAGCGAGCGCGACGCGCTGCTGTTGTCCGCCCGAGAGGTCCGTCGGGTCGCGGTCGGCGAAGCCGCCGAGGTCGACGAGGTCGAGGTACTCCGAGACGCGTCGCTCGCGCGTCTCTGTGTCGACGCCCGCCTTCCGCAGGCCGTAGCCGACGTTCTCGCCGACAGACATGTGCGGGAACAGGGAGAGATGCTGGAAGACGAGGTTCGTGTCCCTGGCCTCGGGCGGAACCGCCGCCATCGGTCGGTCGTCGATGCGGACCTCGCCCCGCGTCGGCTGCTCGAACCCGCTGATCATCCGCAAAGTAGTGGTCTTACCACATCCGGACGGACCGACGAGCGTAAAGAACTCGCCGCGATGGACCGTGAAATCGATTCCCTCGACGGCGGTCACGTCGCCGAACTCCTTTGTCACGCCGTCGAGTTCCACGAGCACGTCCGCTTGATCGGGCATTGTTCGACGGTCCCCGGACGGCGGTAATGAATCTAACGCTACATCCAATTATTCGCGGTCTTTAATTCATATCACCACCTCTATCCGCTTTTTAAATTATACTCAACTAGTATTTTGGCTACTTTCGCCACAAATACCCAACTTTAATCACCGGGCGTTCGCTCGGGTGGTGTATGCCATCGGGATCGGACCGTAGTCAGTCGAACAGAGAGTCGAACGAGGCACGCGTCGGTCGTCGGGGATACCTCGCGACCGTCGGCGCGGCGGGGATGCTGGCGCTCGCCGGCTGTTCCGGCGGCAGCGGCGGCGGGAGCGACGACACAGAGAGCGGCAGCGGCGGCACCGAAGACAGCAGCGGCGGCACCGAAGACAGCAGCGGCGGGTCGACCGGCGGCGGCGGAACGACCACGATCAACATCATCACCTGGGAAGAGTACGCCGAGATGCAGGAGAACATCGAGTCGACGCTCGACGGCGTCGAGTTGAACATCACGCCGTCGACGTCCTCGACGGAGATGTTCGCCCAGTGGAACTCGGGTCAGGACGAGCAGTTCGACATCGCCGTCCCGAACAACAACCTCGTCCGCCGGTTCATGGACGCGGACCTGGTCGCGCCGATAAACGAGGACGTGGTGACGAACTTCGGCTCGATGTACGACAAGTTCCAGGGGTTCGTCGACGAGCAGTTCACCGCGAACGGCGAGTCCTACGGCGTCCCGATTCGGTTCGGCTGGTACGGCTACGCCTACGACAGCCGGTCGGTGTCCGACCACGACCCGAGCTACTCGATCATGTTCGAGGACGACTACGTCGACACCGACCTGAACGGCGAGATCGTGATGTACGACGAGCCGGCGAAGACGATGCCCGCCGCGGCGCTGTACCTCGGCTTCGAGGACGCCCTCTCGGGCGCCGAAATGACGTTTACGCCGGACCAGATCACCCAGATGCGCGACCTGTTGGTCGAGCAGAAGCCACGGGTTCAGGCCTACATCGCGCCCGACCCGACGTTCATCCAGGAGTTCCGGCAGGGGAACTTCCTCGTCGGCCACAGCGGGCGCAACGAGACCGTCCAGATGCGCCAGGAGGGCGACGACTGGGTCGAGTTCGTCGTCCCGAACGAGGGCGCGATGGCGTGGTACGAGACAGCGGTCGTCTCGGCGGCCTCCGACAACCAGGAGACCGCGTGGGAGGTCGTCAACGAGTTCCTCTCGGCGCAGAACGGCGCGGCGCTGGCGCAGGCCGGCTTCTCGCCGAGCGTCAACCCGGCCATCTCGGAGGAACTGACCGACGAGCAGAACGACCTGTACGGGTCGATCGAGCCCTCGCGGCTGGAGGGGTTCATCCCGCTCAAGGACATCGCCTCCGACGTCGAGGAGGAGTACGTCTCCGCGTGGGAGGAGGTCAAGGCAGCGTAGATGGCGACAGAGGACTCCGAGACGGTCCGCGCGGCGGTCGTCCGCGTCCTGAGCAGCCCGTACGGGCGGCTCGGCGTGACCGTCGGGCCGGGGTCGGCCTGGCTCGTCGCGCTCCTGCTCGCTCCGCTCGCGTTCATGGTGGCGGTGAGCTTCTTCGAGGTCAGCCCGATCAGCTACGAGATCGTCTACGAGCCGACACTCGCGAACTACCGGGCGCTGTTCGACGGGAGCGGCGCGTTCCTGGGACGGCCGTTCGTCAAAGCGCTGTGGGTGTCGTACGGCATCGCGGCGGTGACGACGCTGCTCTGTCTGACGCTCGCCTTCCCGCTCGCGTACCTGCTGGCGCGGCGCGGCGGCCGGACGTTCAAGATCGTCATCTTCCTCGTGCTCCTCCCCTTCTTCACCATGTACCTCGTCCGGGCGTACTCGTGGGTACTCATGTTCGGCCCGGGCGGGGTGATCAACAGCACGCTGATGAACGTCGGCCTGGTCGACGCGCCGCTCGGGGTGTTCAACTACGGCGTCTCCGCGGTGGTGGTCGGCCTGACCCACGCCTACTTCCCGTACATGCTGTTGACCCTGTACGCGAGCCTCGACGGCCTCGACTTCACGATGATCGAGGCGGCGCGTGACCTCGGAGCCTCGCGGTTCGACGCGTTCCGCGACCACGTGATTCCGCTCACGCTCCCGGGGATCATCGGCGGGAGCCTGTTCGTGTTCGTCCCGAGCGTTGGCGCGTTCATCACGCCGCGCTTTCTCGCACAAGGGAAGCTCCAGATGATCGGCATCCTCATCGAGAGCCGGGTCGCGGGGACCTACTCCGTCGGCTACGCGAGCGCCGCGTCGATGTTCGTCCTCGTCTCGATCGTCGGCGCGATGGTCGTCGCCTTCCGGTACGTGAGCATCGAGGAACTGGGAGGTGCCTGAGATGGCGACCGAAACCGGCGAGACGGCGGAGCCGACCGACCGCGAGGGAGTCGGACGCCTGCTCGACCACCGGCGGGTCGAGCGGCTGCTCCGGATATCGCTCTACGGCGTCGCCGGCCTCCTCCTCGTTTTCCTGTGGGTGCCGCTCGCGGTCATGATCTTCCTCTCGTTCGCGGAGAATGCGGTGACGGTCTTCCCGTTCGAGGGGTTCACGCTCGCGAACTACCGGCTCGCGGTCGGAAGCGAGTCGATGCGTGACTCGCTGGTCGGGAGCGCGACGATCGCCACCATGGCGGCCGCCATCGCGACGGTGCTCGGCGTCCTGTCGAGCTTCGCGCTCACCCGCTACCGGTTCAAGTTCCGCGAACTCTACCGCACGTTCGGCATCATCCCGATGGTCGTCCCCGGAATCATCCTCGGAGTGGCACTCCGGATCTACTTCCAGAGTCTGCTCGACATCCTCCCCGGGTTCACCACGGTGGTGCTCGCGCACTCGCTGTACGGGCTCCCGTTCGTCCTCCTCATCGTCTCCGCGCGGCTCTACACCTTCGACGAGGCGCTAGAGGAGGCCGCTCGGGACCTCGGTGCGGACCCGATCACGACCTTCCGGGACGTCACCCTCCCGGTGATCGCGCCAGCGGTCGGCGCCGGATTCCTGTTCGCGTGGATCCGGTCGTTCGAGGACTACATCCGCGCGCTCTTTCTCGCCGGGCCGAACACGGACGTGCTGACGATCTGGATGTTCAGTCGGATCAGACAGCTCGACGCGCCCGAGTTGAACGCCGTCTCCGCGCTCATCGTCTTCGCGGTCGCGGTCGCACTCGCGGTCGCGATGAACGTCGGCAACGTCACCGGCTACGTCGCCGGCACCGTAGCCGAGGACGAGTCCGAGGGCTGACCCGACCCCTCAGGCCCCCTGGTCCACAGGGGCTTTGCGGCCCGCGACCCACCTCCGTCCGTGGACCTCGACCGCTTTACCGACGACGCCCCGTCGGACGACGCCCCGGCGGACGACCGGGTCTGTGTCGTCGCGACCCGGCCGGACACGTTCGCGCGGTGTCGCGACGGGATCTACCCGAGTCCGCTGTCCTACGAGCGCTCGCGCGCCGACGTCGACCGGTTGGCGTTCTACCGCACCGCGCCCGTCTCGGCGGTGACTCACCACGCGGCGGTGACGGGCCGGGTCCGCCAGCGCCGCGGCGAGGACGGCCCGCTGACGGCGGACGACTGGGAGACGCTGCTCGACCCGTTCACCGACGAGCGCGAGGCCGTCGTCTTCGAGTTCGGGCCGCTCGTCCCGCTCGACCGGCCGGTGCAAAACGATCGGAACGGCGTCCGTGGCGCGTGGTACTGCTCGGTCGCGGACCTCCGGGCGGCCGAGACGCTCTCGGAGCTAGCAGCCCGCGCGGAGACGTAACGCGAGACGGCCGCCCGCGACGGGAGTCGACGGCGGCGGCCTCACGCGACCAGCCGCGCCCCGGCCGCTCGCAGCGTCTCCAGTCCGTCGCCCTCGAACTCGGGGACGACGCGAACCGGACGGTCGAACTGCGACTCGGCCTCGGCCAGCCGCGCCGCGTGGCGCCCGGCGTCGCGCCGGCACCGCTCGCACGGGCAGTCGTCGGGGTTCTCGAACACGCGGTTGGCGACGAGGCAGTCGACCGCGATCCCGGCGTCGTCGAGGCGCGCGAGGAGCCGTTCGGTCTCGGCGACGGCCAGCCGCTCGGGCGTGAGCACGGCCCGGAAGCCGGTGCGCGCCGGGTCACGGAGCAGGTCACCCACCGCGGCGACGCGCTCCCGGAGGTCCGCCACCTCGTCCGCGTCGTCGTCGCTCGCGCCCCAGTACGCCGCGGGGCCGAACACGGCGCTCCGGGCCGCGCGGGCGCTCCGGGCCACGCGCCGGCGCACCTCGCCGGCGACGCCGAGCGTCTCGCCGAGGACGTCCGGCAGGTCGAGCAGGCGGAGCGTGTGCCCGGTCGGCGCGGTGTCGAGGACCACGCGGTCGTAGTCGTCGGCGTAGCGCGCGAGCGACTCCAGCGCGGCCACCTCGTCGCCGCCGGGGACCAGCCCCGCCTCGAACAGCCGTTCGAGGTCGTCTTCGCCCAGCCGCAGGCCGGCGTCGCGGAACTCGGCGGCGAGCGCCTCGACCACGCGGCGGTAGGCGTCCTGTCCGCGCTCGGGGTCGACCTCCGCGGCGTCCAGGCCGTCGACGACCGCCGTCGGCTCGCCGCCCAGGTCGCGGTCGAGCGCGTCGCCGAGCGAGTGCGCCGGGTCGGTCGAGACGACGAGCGTCCGGTCGTCGGGCGCCCGCTCGGCGCGAGCAAGCCCGTGAGCCGCCGCGCAGGTGGTCTTGCCCACCCCACCCTTGCCGCCGTAGAGGACGACGTCCGCCCCCGCGAGTGGCTCGGAGTCGGTCACATCCGAGCGACGGGCCGGAGGCAGACAAACGTACGGGACGGTCGTCGTAGACGAGACACGACGGGCCGGCACGCTCTTGCCGCCCGCTCCCCGAGCGTCGGTGGCCGATGACGACGCCACCGGGCCGAGCCGGTCTCGGCAGCCGGCGACGACGAGCCCTGTGAGTGCCGAGGCCGCCACTTTTGACGATAAACGGCCCCTCTGAGGGCAGATAGCCGTGGCCGCAGTAGACACAGGCCCCGGTCAGGCTCTCGCCGGGTAGGCAGACACGAGTTTAACAACGTTGCCGAGTAAGTTTACTGTATGGCCGCCGAACTTTCCGACCGGGTCCGAGAAATTGCGGAGGCTCGCGGCCTTCCAGAGTCCGAGGTGTTCGAACGGGCACTCGAACGCGGTCTCGAAGACCTGTGGGAAGACCTCGTACTCGCACAGTACCTCGACGGGGAACTCGACCGCGCGGAGGCCATCGAGCGCGTCGGTCGGACGAAAGTCGAACGAGCGGACCGAGAGCGCGAGGTCGTCGAGGAAGACGTCGACTGGGGCCTGAACGCGTGATGCTTGCGGCTGTCTCGGACGCAGGACCGTTCATTCATCTCGCCGAAATCGATTCACTCGAACTGCTCGCGACGTTTGATGCGCTACTCGTCCCAGAGACGGTTTACGAGGAGGTCGACGCCGGTGGCGTTCCGGACGGGTTGGCCGACCTCTCGTACGAACTCGTCGAAGCCGATGAAACACGAGTCGGAACTGAGGAACTGGACGCCGGAGAACGCGTCGCGATTGCGGTCGCTGAAGAGCGGGGAGTCGTTCTCCTGACTGATGACCTCGCTGCCAGAGAGGCAGCATCCGACGCGGGCGTCGAAGTACGCGGTTCTATCGGCGTCATCGCGCTCGGTTACGGCCGCGGATTGCTCGATAGAGACGAAGCGGCATCGCGTATGCGAGCACTCCAGCGTGAGACGAGTCTCTTCGTGACCGAGGCAGTCGTAGAGCGCGGCATCCAGATGCTGGACGAACAGTAACGCGACGAGTGGACACGATAGACGCTCTGAACACAGACACTATGGATAGATCGTGAGTCGTGAGTGCCGAGGCCGCCACGTTTCACGGAAGACGGCGTCTCTGAGGGCAGAGAGCCGCGGCCACAGTAGACACAGACTCCGGTCGAGTTCTCGCCGGGTAGGCAGACACGAGGGTAACAACGTTGTCGAGCAATCACAAGCTGTGGCCGCCGAACTTTCCGACCGGGTCCGAGAGATCACGGAGGCCCGCGGCATTCCGGAGTCCAAGGTGTTCGGACACACGAAGCCCGAAGTTGAGCACGCGCGTCTGTATGCCAGAGAGCCAAGTTAGACGCCGTCATCCCGGGTCCTGTCGTGTATCGGAGTCGCTCGGAGATGCGGCCGCGCCACGCGCGTCGACGGCGCGGCGGCCGCGACCGGAACCGATAGGCGGCTCGCGCGTCGCCGGTCGAGCGTGGAGGAGTCCACGAGGGGCGTCCTGATGGTGTTCGCCGCGGCCGCCGGCTTCGGAACCATCGGTATCTTCGGCGAGGCCGCGGCGAGTATCGGCCTCACGCTCTCGACGCTCCTGCCCGTCCGGTTCGCTCTCGCGACCGCCGCCGTCTGTGGCATCGCCGTCGCGCGCGGGTGGTCGCTCCCGGCGGCACGGCGCGACCGGCTGGCGACGCTCGGGCTCGGCGTCGTCTACACGCTGATGACGCTCGCGTACTTTCTCTCGCTGCGCTACCTCACCGCCGGGCTGGCGACCGTCGTCCTCTACACGTACCCGGCGATGCTGGTCGTCCTCTCGGCGGCCGCGCTGGGCGAGGCGATCACGCCGCGGAAGGCCGCCGCGCTCTGCCTGTCGACCGTCGGCGTCGGCCTCGTCGCCTGGACCGGGACGGCGGGCGCGGAGCCGGTCGGGGTCGCGCTCGCGCTCGGCTCGGCGGCCTGCTACGCGGCCTACACCGCGGGGAGCCGGTACGTCGTCCCGCGGGCCACCCCGGAGGGAGTCATGGTCGGCGTCCTCGTCGGAACGACGCTGAGCATGGCGCTCTACGGCGTCGTCGGCGGGCTGGCGGTCCCGGCCGGGGGCGACGAGTGGGCCGTCATCGTCGGGATCGCGGTCGTCTCGACGGTCGCACCACACCTCCTGTTCTACGAGGGCGTCTCGCGGATCGAGGCGGGCCGGGTCGGCGTCGTGAGCACCGTCGAACCGGTCGTCGCCGTCGTCCTCGGGTCGCTCCTCCTCGACGAACGCGTCACGGCGGTCGTCGTCGCCGGCGGTGCGCTCGTCCTCGGGGGCGTCGTCCTCGTCAGCCGCGGCCGGGACGGCGCGGCCGGGGCGTGAGGGGGCGCCCGCGACGCCGACGCGACGACCGCCAAGTCGGGTCACAGTTCCGGGCGGATCACGAACGGCCCCGACGGCGTTGCGAAACGCCTCTTTCGTCGGCGGCCCGACCGACGGTCGGAGGCACCAGCGACGAACTCACGCGCGGCCAGCGACACCCCCGACGCGGACGGTCGGCACGTCGGGGGCCGGTTCGCCGGCGGCGAGGTGTACGTCTACGACGAGGAGAACACGGCAGTCCGACGCGGCCGCCCCCCTCGCCGCCGCGGTCTGAGGCCGGGACGCCGGAGCGCCGGCACACCCCGAAACGCCCATCGTCGTCGGACGAGAGGGCCGTGTATGGCAGGTGAACGCGGGCCGACCCCGGGGGGGCGGAGACCACGCCGACCTGCTGTCCGAGCTGAGCTCGCACGACCTCGCGTCGGCGGCGGCGGTACGGGAGGGCGAGGGGCCGGACGCGGTCGCCGTCGACCCCGAGGCCGACCCCGACGCGGTGTTCCCGCAGTCGGTGGCGAGCGGCGGGCCCACCCCGACCGGCGTCATCCTCTGGACCCGCGTCGCGCCCGAGCGGTTCGACCCCGAGACGCCGCTGGCGGTCCAGGTCGCGGCCGACGAGGCGTTCGACGACGTCGTCTTCGAGGGCGTCGTCACCGACTCGGCGTCGGTCCGGGCACACGACCACACGGTGAAGGTGGACCTCGACGGCCGGCTCGACGCCGACTCGACCTACCACTACCGCTTCGTCTACGGCGGCGTCGCCTCCCGGACCGGGCGGTGTCGGACCCTCCCCGCACCCGACGCCAGCCCCGACTCGGTCAGCTTCGCGGTCGTCGCGTGTCAGAACTACCTCAACGGCTACTACCCGGCCTTCCACCACGTCGCCGCGGAGGACGTGGATTTCGTCGTCCACGTCGGCGACTTCGTCTACGAGTCCGACGACGGCGAGTTCAAGGGACTGGGGTCGTACGACTACCCCGGCCGCGAGCTCTCCTTTCCGAGCGGGCACGACCGGGTCCAGGACCTCGACGACTACCGCTACCTCTACCGCGAGTACCGGAGCGACCGCTTCCTCCAGGAGGCGCTCGAGTCGCACACCCTCATCGCGGGCTGGGACGACCACGAACTCATCGACGACGTCTACTGGGACCGCCGGACGGACGCGCCCGCGGGCAACCACCCGCGGGGCGACGACCCGGCGTTCATGACCGAACTGGTGGCCGACGCGATGCACGCGTGGTGGGAGTTCATGCCCGCGCGGGTGGCCTACGACCCCGCGGGCGAGTCGCTCCAGGAGCGGTTCCGGCTCTGGCGCTCCTACGAGTTCGGCGACCTCGTGACGCTCGCGATGACCGACGAGCGGCTCTTCCGGGACCCGCCGCGCGAGGCCATCCCCACCCCGGACAACGTCGGGCCGCAGTACGAGCCGCCGGGACGGACGATGCTCGGGGCCGAGCAGCGCGACTGGCTGATCGAGACGGTAACGGAGTCGGACACCCTGTGGTCGGTCTGGGCCGACGAGGTGCTGACCGTCCCGTTCCGCCTCGGGTCGGGGCCGCTGTCGCTGTACCCGGTCCAGGGCGGGTGGGACGGCTACACCCGCGAGCGCCAGCGGATCACCGAAGCGATCGGTGCCGCCGACGTGGAGAACTTCGTCACGCTCACGGGCGACATGCACTGCTACGTCGCCGCATACCAGCAGACCTCGTATCCGGGCCGTGTCGCGGGCGGCGAGGGCGTCGCGCAGGGCGAGCGAATCGGCGTCGAATTCATGACGCCCGCGGTCACCTCGCTCAACGCCGCGGAGGCGCTCCACCTCACCGAGGGCCTGCGCGGACGGATCACCGAGCCGCTGTCACGTGGCTGGTCACGAAGATGAACCCTCACGTCGACTTCTTCGACAGCCACAACTGGGGCTACTCGACGGTGGAGTTCACCCGCGAGAACTGCACGTACGTCGGCTACGCCGTCGACAAGCACACGAACTCGGCCGACGCCGACCGGAAGGTGGTCGCCGCCTACCGCGTCCCCGAGGGCGAGGCGGCACTCACGGACGTGACCGACGAGCACCGGTCGTAGGCGACTCACCCCCAGTCGTCGCGGACGGCCCCCGTCGAGGAGAACCGGGAGCTGAACGGGAAGGTGTCGGCCGTCCGGGCGGCGACGGCCGTGAGTCGGACGACGTACGAGCCGAGCAGGAGGAAAGGCGCGAATCCGGCCGCGACGACGAGCGGAGCGAGGACGCGCAGGGTCGAGAGCGAGAACGGCGGACCCGCCCCCGCGGCCGTGTAGGCGAGCATCAGCGTCACGGCCGCGAGCTGTGCCGGGAAGCCGACGTAGAGGAGATACCGCGACAGCTCCGCCACCTCCGACTCGATGAAGACCGTCTTGAAGACCCGGCTCGCGACCTCCAGGTGCTGGAGGACGTCCGCCAGCCGCCCGAGCGGCTCTGCGGCCTCGTCGGTGAACTCGTCGGCGCGCTCCCACTGGAGGTGCCACGCCCGGCCGACGGCGTTCTCGTAGTCGGCGCCGAGCGAGACGAACAGCGCGTGTTTCAGCCCGCTCGACGGGCGCCGGAGCACGTCGACGACGTAGTCGCAGTGCTCCCCGAGGTCGGTCACGAGCGCCGAGAGCATCTCGCGGGACTCGTAGGTCCGCCCCTCGAGTTCCAGGTCCGCGAGCACGTCGAGTTCGAGGCGGACCTGCCGGTAGAGCGCCAGGAAGAAGACGTCCGGCTGGACCGGCACCACGCGCGTGCCGACGCTCGCGCCGACCTCCTCGCGGTAGTCGATGGTGTCGCCCATCTTCTGACGGACGTCGCCCGGCGTCTCCAGCCGGCGCCCGAGGACGAACGTGCTGAGCGACGTGACGATGGCGATGAGCGTGAAGTTTGCGGCGACGAGGGCGAACAGAACGAAGAGGACCGGCGTCTCCCGCTCCAGCGGGACCAGCCCGGACGCGACGACGCCGCCGAGGAGCGCCACGAGCAGGACGAACGCGGTGGCGGCGACCAGCAGTCGGTTGCCGGTCATCACCACCCACTCCGCGGGGTCGTGGCGGAGCAGTTCGGCCTCGAACGCGAGCCACGACCCGTCCTCGTCGTCGTTCACCGTCGTCGCCGGACCGTCGGCGCTGTCACGGCGACAGGGGGAGGCGCGCGCGTGAAAACCGTTCTGGACCGCTCAGCCGTCGAGGTGGCTCGTGTCGCCCGAGAACGCGAGCCGCCACTCCTCGCCGTCGCGCACGACCCGGGTCAGCCCACAGAGCGGCGCGTCGACCCCCTCCGTCGAGCCGACGAGCCCCTCGACGACGCCGCCGACGGTGAGCCCGTGACCGACGAGCAGGACCCGCCCCGCCGTCTCGGCGGCGATCCGTCGGGCCGTCTCCCCGGCCCGCGCGCTCGCCTCGGCGTGGGTCTCCGGGAACTCGGGGACGAGGTGCGGGTCGTGGCCGGTCCAGACCGTTTCGAACCGCTCGGCGAGCGTCTCGTGTGGGAGGGTCTCCGGCTCGGCGTCGAACCACTCGGGGTTGCGGTGTTCGCCGAGTCCGGGTTCGAGAGCCGTCTCCAGGCCGGCCTCGCGACAGATCTCGTCGGCTGTCTCGACGGTCCGGAGGAACGGCGAGGCGTAGACTGCGTCGGGCGGGTCGGCGGCGAGGCGGCGGCCGACCCGCCACGCGGCCCACCGGCCGAGTTCGGTCAGCCCGGGGTCGTGGACGCGCTCGGCCGTGCGCGCCCACTCCGGGTCGGCCGTGTCCTGTCGTTCGCCGTGCCTGACGACCCAGACCTCGTCTGCCACGCCTCCAGAATGTGCGCGGAGACACATACGCTCGGTGGTGGCGGCAGACGCCGGCAGCGCCCGCTGCGACCCACGACGCGAGTGAACAACGGTTAAGAGGTGCGTCGTCCACGGAGGTGACAGATGACAGTCGACCGTCTCGGGGCCGTTCGCGAGCGTTGGACGCGGCTCGACACGGACTGGAAGGCCGTCGTGGTCGGCGCCTTCGTCGTCTCGGCCGTCGCCGCCGGCGTTCCGATCCCCTGGTGACGGGAGCGCTCCGTCGGCTCGCGCCGGGGCTCGCGCTCCTCCTCGTCGGCGCGCTGGCGGCGAGAGGCGTCGCCGCGGTCGCGGGCGTCAGCGGCCTGCTCGTCGCCGTGGCGCTGGGCGCGGCGGCGGCGAACGGCGTCGGGGTGCCGGAGCGGTTCGAGGCAGGGCTGGCGACCGGATCGCTCTGGCTCGGCGCGGGCATCGTGCTGATGGGCGCGTCGGTCCGCCTCGGAACGGTGCTCTCGGCGGGCGGGCGGGTGCTGTTGGTCGTCGTCGTGACCCTGACGACGGCGGTGCTGGTCGTCGAGGTACTCTCGCGGACGGTCTTCGGCCTCGGTGGCCGGCTCGGATCGCTGCTGGCCGCCGGCGCGGGGATCTGCGGCGTGTCGGCGGTGGTCGCCGTCGCGGGCGCGATTCGCGCGCGGGAGGACCAGATCGCCTACGCGGCAGCGACAGTGCTCCTGTTCGACGCGCTGACGCTCGTGGCGTTCCCGGTGCTCGGTGACCTGCTTGGCCTCTCGGATATCGTGTTCGGCGTCTGGGCCGGCGTGAGCATGTTCTCGACGGGCCCGGTCGTCGCGGCGGGGTTCGCGCACTCCCCGACTGCGGGACAGTGGGCGACAGTCACGAAGCTCTCGCGGAACGCGCTCGTCGGTGTCGTCGTCCTGGGCTACGCGAGCGTCTACGCGACGACCGACGGCGACGGGCCGACGCTCCGGACGCTCTGGGACGAGTTCCCGAAGTTTATTCTCGGCTTTCTCGCGCTCGCCCTCGTCGCGAGCCTCGGCGCCTTCACGCCGGCACAGCGCACGGCAATCGAACACGGCTACGACTGGCTCTTCCTCCTCGCGTTCGTCGGCCTCGGGACGGAGATCCGGATCGCCGACCTCCGGGAGACGGGCGCTGGCCCCGCGCTCGCCGTTTTCGTCGCGCTCGTGGCCGCGAGCGTCGTCTCGCTCGCGCTCCTGACGCTCCTGTTTTAACCCAACGGACCGCGCCTCCGGTTCTGTGGATACGGCGGCGAATCCGTCCCGGCCCGACGGATCGGTCACCGCTCTGCAGCGTGGCCGACGGACTGTGGCACGGTCGGCGCTCGAACCGTCGAAACAAAACGTTCGATCGGGATCGCAACGGCTGAGACGCGGATAGAAGGTCTTAACCGTCGAGCCGGCGTCGGTCTATCCGCAATGGCATCCGGTACGGTTGATTTCTTCAACGACACGGGCGGTTACGGCTTCATCGAGACTGAGGACGCAGACGAGGACGTGTTCTTCCACATGGAAGACGTCGGCGGCGAGGACCTCACCGAGGGAACCGAGATCGAGTTCGACATCGAACAGGCCCCCAAGGGCCCGCGCGCGACGAACGTCACGCGCGTATAACCACGGTCAGGTCGTCGCCACGAGGCGACACGTGACTTCTCGCGGTATCTTTCACCGACCGACGAGCGACGGCGCCGTCGTCGCCAGAACCGTGTGAATACCCACCACGCGCCACACATCGAAAACGTTCGTCCAGATTTTCTGCTGCTCGGCGGACGAACACGGAAGCGTTAACCGTAGGGCCGACTTCCGTCTATTTGCAATGGCAAACGGTAAAGTTGATTTCTTCAACGACACGGGCGGTTACGGTTTCATCTCCACCGAGGATGCTGACGACGACGTTTTCTTCCACATGGAGGATGTCGGCGGCGAGGATCTGACCGAGGGAACCGAGATCGAGTTCGACATCGAACAGGCCCCCAAGGGCCCGCGCGCGACGAACGTCGTCCGCGCATAGACTAACGGATCCGTCGCCGACGGCGACAGGATTTCGCTTCTTTCGACGCCACGCCCGCGAGCGGCGGCGTCGGTACGTGCGAGCGGAGAGACACTCTCGGAGAGCGCCGTCAGTCGACCCGGTCCGGCGGGCGAAACGCCCGGGTGGTGTCTCTGTCGCCCTCGTATACCGCCACCTCGACGAGCCCCAGGTCCTCGAACACCGCGCGCCAGTCGCGGTAGTAAAGCGGGAGGTCGTCGTCGACGTAGTTCACGTCGCCGTCGCCGGTTCCGGCCTCGTTCTCGACGGTGACGAGCAGGTCGCCCGTGACGCGGACGAGCTCCGCGAAGGCCGGCGCCGCGTCGGGGTGGACGTGCTGGAGCGTCTCGACGGAGAACGTCGCGTCGACGGCGTCGGTCGGGAGGTCGGGCAGGACAGTCTCGGCCGCGCCGCGGTAGAAGGTGCCCGCGGCCGCGAGGTCGGGGTACGTCTCCACCATCACGTCGAACGCCGCGTCGTTGACCTCGACGCCGGCCAGGCGCTCGAACCCGCCGTTGTGGAGGTGTGCGAGGTGGCGCCCGGCGCTACAGCCGACCTCCAGCACCCTGGCCTCGCGGCCGACGTGACGCTCCAGCAGGTCGCGGAGCCGGGCGCTCGTCGCGTCCGCCCCGCGGTCGGCGTAGTACTGGGGAGAGTACTCCCCGGACCGCTCGGCCCACTCGCGGCGGACGTCGTTCTCGTTCACGGGTGACACCCCCGGTCGAGCCGGTTAACGCCGTCGACCGGGGCGTCGGCGCCGTCGAGAGCGCCGCGGGGACGACCGGCCGGGTCGTGGTTACTCGATGTGGCCTTCCTGCCGGAGCTGTTCGGCGTCCTGCTCCGTGTACCGCCACTCGATGTTGCCTTTCTCGTCTTGCCACTCCCACGGCTCGAGGAGGACGACGTCGCCCTCGGAGATCCACGTCCGGTACTTCATCCGGCCGGGGATCCGGCCGAGGCGTGTCTCGCCGTCCGCACAGCGGACGCGGACGTGGTTTCCGCCGAGATGCTCCGTGACGGTCCCGAACACCTGGTTGTCGTCAGGCATCCGGAGCGGCTTCCGGCCAGACTCGTCGCTCATACGCTCGGTAGCACCGGCCGCGTGTTAAGTCGTCCGCGTTCCGCGGTAGCGACTCCCACGTACCGCCGGACCGATGGCGATTTGTCCGGGTCGCCCCAGTCGCGGATCGTGCGCGATCGGTACGCAGCAGTCGTCGCCGGCGGGGGCCCGGCGGGGCTCCAGACCGCCCGCGAGCTCGCGGCGGCGGGCCACGACGTGGCGGTCCTGGAGGCCGACGACGCCCTCGGAGACAACGACAAGTCGACCGGCGGTACCTTCGGCCAGGTCGTCGACGGCTACGGCCTGCCAGACCGGGTGGTGATGGACGACGTCTCGACGATAGCCTTCGAGGGGCCGAGCGAACGCGGAACGCTCTCGCTCTCCGCGTACGTCCTCGACTTTCCCGAACTCCAGGAGTGGCTGGGCACGGCAGTCGAGCGGGCGGGCGGAACCGTCCACACCGGAACCCGGGTCCAGTCGCCGGTCGTCGAGGACGGCGTCGTCCGCGGCGTCGAGGTCACGCGCGGCGGCGAGCGCCGGACGGTGCGAGCGGACCTGACCGTCGACGCCACGGGGCCCGCGGCGGCGCTCGCGGGGCCGCTCGGGATGTTCGACCGCGGCGGCGCCCAGCGGGGGATCGGGATGGAGTTCGAGGTGGAGGGGCCGTACGAGACGGGCGACGAACTGCTGTTCGCGTTCGACCACGACCGCGCGCCCGGCGGCTACGCGTGGACGTTCCCCGCGGGGGAAAAGCGGTACAAGGCCGGCGTCTGCTGGGTGGACGAGTTCGCCGAGGCCCGCGGGCGCGAGCGGCCGATCCGCGACTACGTCGAGTCGTGGCTCGCCGCCGACGGCCGCTGGGGTGGCGGCGAGGTGCGTGCGATCCACGCAGGCGAAGGGGTCTGGACGGACTCGATCACCGTCCGGGCGCGGGACGGGGTTCTCGCGGTCGGCGACGCGGCCTCCTCGATCAACCCGCTGTTCGGCGAGGGCATCCGCCCGGCGATGGCGTCGGCGTCGATGGCCGCCGCGGCCGCGGCGCCGGCGCTCGACGCGGGCGACCTCTCGCGGGAGCGCCTGCGGGCCTACGAGGAGCGCTGGAACCGCGAGTACGGCGGCAAGTGGCGGCTCCAGCGCCTGCTCTCGGACCTGCTCTACGACTTCACGCCGAGCCAGCAGGACCGGTTCGTGCGCGCGGTCGAGCGGCTGGGCGACGGCGGCGCCGCCCGGCTCGGGCGCTACGACCTCTCGGTTCGTGACCTGCTGACGCTCTACCCGTTCGACCCCCGGGACCTCGGAAAGCTGCCGGGGCTCCTCCGGGGGCTCCGGTCGTGACCGGCGTTACTCCTCGTCGTCGAACTTGAGCGCCGCAGAGTTGATACAGTAGCGCTTCCCCGTCGGCTCCGGGCCGTCGTCGAAGACGTGTCCGAGGTGGCCGTCGCAGGTCGCACACAGCACTTCTACACGCTTCATCCCGTGCCGGGTGTCGACCTCCGTCTCGACGTTGCCGTCGAGCACGTCGCCGAAGCTCGGCCACCCGGTGCCGGACTCGAACTTCGCGTCGGCGTCGAACAGCGGGGTGCCACAGCCGGCACACCGGAAGGTGCCGTCGCCGTTCGCGTCGAGGAGGTCACCGCTGAACTTCGGCTCCGTCCCGCGCTCGCGGAGGATCTCGTACTCCTCGTCGGTGAGGCGCTCGCGCCACTCCTCGTCGCTCAGGGTTCCCCAGTCGATCGACTCCGGGTCGTGCTCGCTCATACGTTGAGTAGGGCTCGCCGCCCAAAAGACCTGTCGCGCCCGCGCCCGTTGCCCCCGACCCCACGCTTTTGCGGGGGCAGACCGTCGCGCGATCTATGAGCGCCACCGAGAGACGGACAGCGCCGAACCGGCGGGACCGACGGCCATGACGCGGTCGCTGTGTGTCGTCGGCGCGGGCGCCGCCGGCGTCGCGGCGGCGTACGCGCTGCGCGACGCCCCCGTGGACGTGACGATACTCGAGAAGAGCCGCGGCGTCTGTGGCCGCGCGGCGACCCGCCGGCGCGACGGCCGGCGCTACGACCACGGCGCGAGCCACCTGCCCGTCGCCGACGAGCGGGTGGGGCGGCTGGTCGACGCCCTCGGGACGGACGGCCTCGTCGAGATCGACGCGCCGGTGTGGACCGTCGACGGCGCGGGAGCGGTCCACGAGACGGACGCGGACCCCGTCCGCCGGGTCGCGTGGGCGAGCGGGATGACCCAGCTAGCGAAGCGGGCGGTCGACGCCGCGGGCGCGACGGTCGAGCGCGAGACGCGCGTGACGGCGCTCGACCGCGACGAGCGGGGGTGGCGGCTGGCCGACGACGGCGGCGGCGGCCACGGTCCCTTCGACGTCCTCCTGCTCACCCCGCCGGCCCCCCAGACGGCGAGTCTCCTCGCCGCGACGGGCTGGTCGAGCGAGCGGGCGATCCGCCTGCGCGAGGCGGTCGGGAGCGTCGAGTACGACGGCGCGCGCTCCGTGATCCTCGGCTACGACCGACCGCTCGACCGCGAGTGGTTCGGGCTCCACGCCGCGACCGACGACCAGCCGCTCCGGTGGGTCGGCCGCGAGTCCGTAAAGGCCAGGCACGTCCCCGAGGGCGAGGAGATCCTCGTCGTCCAGATGGGCGACGCGTGGGCGTGCGACCACGAGGGCGACGACGTCGCCGACCGGGTGGCGGCGCGGGTCGCCGACCTCCTCGACGAGCCGTGGCTCGCGGACCCGGCGTGGACGGACGACCAGCGCTGGCGGTACGCCCGCCCCGTGTCGCCGCCGCCCGCGGCGGCGCTCGACGCGGGCGAGGCAGACGGGCTCTACCTCGCGGGCGACTGGGTCGTCGGCGAGGGACGGGTCGACGCCGCGCTCCGGAGCGGGCTGGACGTCGCGGCCCGGATCGAATAGCCACCGCGCGGGCGGCGGTCGATTTACCCGTCGTGACGCCGTACTGAACTCCGTGTACCGACTCCAGATCGACCCGCACGTCCACAGCGAGGACTCCTACGACGGTCACGAGCCGGTCGAACTCCTCCTCGAACAGGCGGCCGAGGTCGGTCTGGACGGGATCGTGGTGACCGATCACGACCGCATCGCGGAGTCGCTTCGCGCGGCCGAACTGGCGCCGGCGTACGGCCTCGTCGGGCTCCCGGGCGTCGAGGTCTCGACCGCCGACGGCCACCTCCTCGCGCTCGGCGTCCGGACGCTCCCGCCGCGGGGCCGGCCCCTGAGCGAGACGGTCGGGTGGGTCCACGACGCGGGCGGCGTCGCGGTCGTTCCACACCCGTTCCAGCGGCTGCGCCACGGCGTCTCCCGGCGGTCGCTCGCGGACTGTTCGCCCGCACCCGACGCCGTCGAGACGTACAACTCGTGGCTCGTGACGGGGATCAAAAACAGGAGAGCACGGCGGTTCGCGGAGCGCCACGGCCTGCCGGGCGTGGCCGCGAGCGACGCCCACCGGGTCGGCTACGTCGGGCGCGCCTACACCGAGGTAGACGCAGACGAGCGGACGGGCGCGGCCGTCCTCGACGCCTTCCGCTCCGGCGCGACCCGCGTCCGGGGGCAGCGCACCCCCGTCACGGTCTCGACGCGCCACTACGCCGTCGGCGCCGCGCGAAAGTCGAGCTACTACGCCCGGGTCGGCGCGCTCCGGAGCGCCACGCTCGCGCGCGCCGGAATGCTCCGGACCGCTCGGACGCTGTACCGGGTCTCGCCGCTCACGTCCTGAGTCGCCGCGACGCGTCGGGCCGCGCGCCCGGCAGTGCCGTGTTGTCTCGGTCGGCCTCGCCGGGCGGTCGGTTTTTGTGCGCCGGGCCGATAGCGTGGGTCGTGTCATCGAACATCAGGTCGGTCCTCCGGCGGGCCGCTCGGTCGTACGTCGTCTTCGTCGCGATCGGGCTGGTCGTCGGGCTGGCGATAGCCCCCGTTGCCTTCCAGGCCACCGAGTCCGACGGGACCGTCGCCGTGATCCCGCTCTCGGGCGGGATCACCGGGAGCACCTCCGCCTCGGTCGGGTCGATGCTCGAACAGGCGCGCGAGGACCCCGACATCGAGGCGGTGGTGATCGTCGCAAACAGCGGCGGCGGAAGCGCCGCGGCGAGCGAGGAGCTGTACCTCCAGGCGAAGCGCACGTCCAATGAGATGCCGGTGGTCGCCGCCATCGACGCGGGGGCGGCCTCGGGCGCGTACTACACCATCGCGCCGAGCGACCTCATCTACGCGAAGCCGGCCTCGATCGTCGGGAGCGTCGGGGTGCTGGCGCCCGCCCCCCAGCCGACCGAGCCGAACGACATCGTCGGCACCACGGGCTCGAACAAGCTCGGCGCCGACGAACGCGGGTTCTACTACCTGCTCGAGAGCCTCGGGAACAGCTTCTACAACGCCGTCGAACAGGGACGCGGCGACCGCCTGGAGCTCAGCCGCGCCGAGCTCGCACAGGCGGAGATCTACTCCGGCACGCAGGCCGTCGAGAACGGGCTGGCCGACCGGATCGGCGGCCGACAGGCCGCGGTGAACGCCGCCGCCGAGGAGGCGGGCCTCGAGAACTACGAGGTCCGGACGCTCCGGCCCGGGGGCGAGACGGTCTTCCTCTCGCGGAACAACTACCTCGCGGCGAACGCGCCGGACGGGCGGATGGTCTCGTCCGAGTACTTCCTCAACGAGTCTGACGCCAGCCCGACGTTCCTGATGCTGCCCGGGTCGTACCTCGCCGACGACGGCGAGCGGGCCGAGCCGGTCTCGGCGGCGAACGCCACCCGGACGACGCCACAGACGCCCCAGGCGCCGGCCGGAACGACGGAGGTGCGCGCGTGAGCGACGCCGACCGGCTGGGCGCCAGGGAGTGGGCGACCCGGCTGCTCGCGCTCGTGCTCGCCGCGGGCGTGGTCGTCGGGGTCGCCGCCGGCGGCGCGGCCGTCGCGGACGACGACCAGGAATCGACGGACGAGGCGCTCGCGATCCCGGAGTACCAGCCCGACAACGTCTCGGTGGAGTACATCCCCGCAGAGGGCGAGGTCACGCCGAGCCGCGACGCGGTGGTCGGAAGCGGGACGGTCGTCATCGACGCCGGGCACGGCAACCGCTACGACCGGACGACGATCGAGCCGCTGGTGCGTGGGCTGACCCGCGTCGGGTACGACGTGGAGATCTACCGAACCGGCGACCTCGCGGAGACGCTCGAAGGCGCGAAGGCGTTCGTCGTGATCGACCCGAGCCAGGAGTACCGGCCGGGCGACGTCGACGACGTGCGGCGGTTCACCGGGCAGGGTGGTCGTCTGCTGATCGTCGGTGAGCCGAACCGCATCAGCGTCAGCGCCTCGCTGTTCGGCAGTTCGATCACCACCCAGGAGAGCGCGCTGACGACGCTCGGCGCCGCCTACGGCACGAGCGTCGGGACCGCCTACCTCTACAACCAGGAGTCGGCCGACGCGAACTACAAGCACCTCACCACGCGGCCGACCGACGCCGAGGGGCTGGACGGGATAGACCGCACGACGATGTACACCGCCGGCGCGGTGCGGATGCGCGGCGGCGAGACGCTGCTCCGTTCGGCGCCCGGGACGGTCAAGTCCACCACCGACGACGAGCAGGGTCGTCACCCGGTTGCGGCGCGGCGCAACGACGTGGTGGTCCTCGGCGACAAGTCGTTCATGCGCGCCGACCGCTACCGCGTCGCCGACAACGAGGCGTTCGTCACCTACCTCGTGGAGTTCCTCGCGAGCGGCGACCGGGACACGAGCCGGTCGCTCACGAGCGGCGAGGAGACCACGGAGTCGCCGACCGAGAACACGACGGTGCCGCCCGCGGACACCGTGGACGTGGACTGATCCGCCCGCGGCTCGTCCAGGTCCGGGTGTTCGGGCCGCCCAGGGGCGCGCCGACGCCCCGACCCGGAACCGTTTTCGGCGGCGCGGCCGACCGGCGAGCCGTGACGAACGTCCGGAGCACCGGCGTCACGGCCCTCGACGACCTGCTCGGCGGCGGCGTGCCCGGCGGCGGCCTGGTCGCCCTGCTCGCCGACCCGGGCTCGCCCGCAGAGCGCCTGCTGTACGCCGCGAGCGCCGCGAACCGGAGCCGCTACCTGACGACGCTCCGCCCGCCGGCGGAGGTCCGAGACGGGCTCGCGGCCCACGGCGCCGGCGAGACGACCGTCGCGGCGGTGTCGGGCGACGACCTGCTCTCCGGACCGGAGCAGCACCTCTCGGCGCTCGACGAGGGCTCGCTGCTCGTCGTCGACCCCGTGACCGATGCCGAACAGGGCGGACGCGACGCCTACCGCGACCTGCTGGAGGCGGTGAAGCGAGCGCTGCGCGCGACCGAGAGCGTCGGCCTCCTCTACTGTCCGCGGACGACTCCGCCGACGCTCCGGCGCGACCTCACGCTCGGGCTCGCGGACCACGTCTGGTCGCTCTCCGTGGAGCGCACGCGGGCGACCGCCGAGCCGCGGCTGTGGGTCTCCCGGGCGCGCGGGCTGGCGCTCCCGACCGACGGCATCGGGCTCCGGTTCGGCGCCGCCGGCGTCGAGGGGTACCGCCTCGACGACTGACCGTGTCACGGGAGGAGTTCCCCGCGAACCGCTCGCGCGGGCCCGACGCCGCGGCCACCCGCCGGCGCGTGCTCGCCGCCCTCGTCGCCACCGCGGGCGGCGGGTACGTCGGCCACCGGCTGCTCCGGCGCCTCGACGCCGACTTCGACCCGTGGACGCCCGCGCCCGGGACGTGGCCGCTCGCGCGTTACGACGCCGCGAACACGGCACACAACCCGCACGCGCGACCGCCGCGGGAGCCGTCGCGGCGCGTCCTCGGGACCGTCGACGACGGGGCAGGCGTCCGGCCGCTCGTCGGGCGGACGCGCCTCGTCCGCGTCGGTGCGGGTCTCGCGACCGCGCCACGCGACGGCGGAGCGTGGACGACACTGACGGGCGCGACGGTGCGGTGCGCGGGGCTCGGGCCGGAGGGACGCCTCGTCGCGGCGGCACGCCGAGCGGCGGACCTCGGGTTCGGCGTCGTCACGTACGACGGGACGACCGAGGTCGGCCGCGTCCCGGTCGAGGGCCGGCCGGCGTGGCTGACCGTCGGCCCGGACGCCGCGTACGTCGGCTGTGTCCCGGAGACGCTCGCCGCCGTCGACGGGGACGGCGGCGCGTGGCGCGCCGGCGGGGAGCGAACGGCGCTCGGCGACGGCCGCCTGTACGCCGCGGGCGCGCCCGA
>JAZKRX010000011.1:0-55453 GCA_036626375.1 Haloferacaceae archaeon | reverse complement strand
GAGGAGATCGAGATCGTCTGGATAGGAGCCGGTGATTCGAGCCATCGTTCTATCTCAGACTACGTCTTCATACTATTTATGAACTACGTCAGACTGCCATATTCACTGAGAAAGTCACTCATCTTCTGTTTCTGGTGGGGTCGGGGAGCCTCAGGATCGGCGTCTTCAGTCATCTATGCGGAGCCGTCACGGAACCGCTCTAATGGGACTTCGGAGACTTCGTCATAGTCGTCGTCACCGCCGACCAGGAGCGTCGCCTCAACCTCTTCAGCGGTCGCCAGTGCAAAGGAGTCACCGAGCGCCGAGTTGTACCGAAGGATGTACTCTGAGGCCACCTGCCAGGAGTCACCGACCGCCACGGTCTCGATTCCGAGATCGGTGAGCCAGTCGAGATACTCGTCAGCGGTGGTCCGGTCGTACTTCCGGGCGATAGTATAGCGGATTTCGGCGAGGTTCACGCAACTGGCGTAGCCGGCGGTGTCCTCGACGGCGACTGCGTCGAGATACTCCTCAACCACGTCGCTCCCGGGTTCATCATCAGCGTGTGCGATCAGCGGCTCAGCGTCAAAGACGACGCTGTCAGGGACCACCGTCACTCCTCCGAGGGGAACTGCGCGTCACGTTCCTCTCGATCCTGTTCGCGCTTCTCTTGGAGGATCTCGGTCGCGGGCCTGTCGGTGGACGCTTCGCTGCGGGCGGCAAAGCCGCGCATCTCACTCGGCGAGCGGACGTGTTCGACGATCACCTCGCCGCCCTCGGTCTCCCGGAACAGCACCTTTCCGGGAGCCTCGATCCCGAGCTTCTCGCGGAACCGCTTCGGAATGGTCGCCTGACCGTGCTTGGTGACAGCAACGACTTCCTTCTCAGAGTTATTCGAGCGTTCTGACTTACTCATTGTTCATAGTATCGGCTCTATTCATAGGTAACTCTTTCCGCGCCTCACTAATCCGTGGACGTACCGAGAGACGAGCCATATGCATTGAGAAAACCAGTCTCAACTTCTGGAGCCCTCCCGAGACGCTGTGCGTACGTGACTCACGCCCACCCCCAACGTGCGCTACACCATCTGCCGAGGCGCTCGGACCGTACGTCGAACCGACAGAGGGCGTCGCGCGGTACCCGCTGTCGAAAAGGCCGGCGGGGTGCCGGACAAACCGTCGGTCGAAAAGCGCGAACGACACGCAGACGAACCGGTCGAGACCGTCGCCGACGACTGGCCGACACCGGTGTCGAGTGAGAAACCGAGTATCTCTACGGGACCGACGCCGTAGAGACGGTCGCGGGGCTGCACACGACCTCGATGCCAGTGCGGTGTCTTACTCCCCGAACAGGGAACGTGGACGCCGCCCCTGACGGGCGACGACGCCCCTCTGGGCGAGAGCGACCTCCCGGTGATCGTGCTCCCCGACGACGAAACGTGGGAGTCCGCTACATGAGCGAATCGAAACCGGAACTCGCTCGTGATCTCGGCGCCCCGAGACGCAGGCCTCGCTCGCGGGCCGTGACCAGGTCAGAAGACGACTCGCTCGACCAGTCCGCGGACGAAACTCCGGCTGCGTCGTTCCCGTGGATGGGCGAGCAGGACGGTCGCGTCGGTGCGGTCACCGAACTCGACGGCCGGAGCGCCGAAGAGGAGTTCGTGCACTCTCGTGTGTACGACCGTCCCCGTGATCGCGACGTCCGAGCCGTCGGCGGCGGCGACCAGTCCGTCGACGACGTCGGACGTTCGGACGACCACGCTCGCGGTCGGGACCGTACAGAGCTCCGCGAGGTCTCGGTGGTACGATTCCGTGGCCGCCTCCTCTTCGTCCCGTGATCCGTCGTCGATCACCGTGATGAACCGGACGCGGGCGTCGTGTTGGGCGGCGATCGAATCGGCGAGGAGTATCTTGAGCGGGCGGTACGGTCCCTGGCGAGCGATCACGGCGATATCGTCGACCGAGTCGAGCCCCCGGTCGCGGAGAAACACCGTGTCGGCGGGTGCGTGTTTCATGAACCAGTCGACGTCGCTGCCGAGCAGCTCCGCGTGGAGGCGGTCTGGGTCCCACTCGCCGAGGAGGAGGTCGGCGTCCACGTCGTCCACGTAGTTCGCAACCGCCCGTTTCACGTTGTGCGCCACGATCTTGCGGGAGTGGACCGTCGCCGGAAGATCGGCTGCGAGTTCTTCCGTCTGCGCCTCGAACGACCGGTCCGACCCGTTCATTCCGGCCGCCGGCGAGAGTGTGAGCTGTTCCGGCACCTCCTCGAACCGGACCGCGTGGACCTGGCCGTCTCGGTGCGCCGCGACGCTCGCGGCCACCCAGAGCAGCGTTCGCTCCCGGCTCGCGGTCGTCGTCTCGTCCATCGCGACGACGACGGTTCCCGCACCGTTTGCGAGCGCCGTCTCGACCCCTTCGAGAGACTGCGCGTCCGCGGACCGGCGCACGGCGTCGAGCGCTGCGCCCTCCCGGTCGGTCTTCTCGCGGCCGTACGCGAGGTACCAGACGATACCCATGAGGATGATCCCGACCGCACCTCCGACCGCGACGACGCCCATCTGTGTCAACAGGACGGCTCCGCCGACGATCCCACCGACCTGCACCCACGGGTACGCCGGTGAGGTAAACTCCGGCTGATACGATTCGAGCGAGGCCTCCCGAAACGCGATCAGCGCGAGGTTGATGAACGTGAAGATGAGGATCTTGAACGCGCTCGCGAGCTTCGCGAGGTCCACGACCGGAACGAACGCGATGAGTCCCAGGAGGAGGACTCCGGTGAACGTGACGGAGGCGACCGGCGTGTTGAACCGCTCGCTGACCTCACTCAGCCGTTCGGGTGCCAGTTCGTCCCGGCTCATCGCGAAGGGAAACCGGGAGGACGAGAGAACACCGGCGTTGGCCATGCTCGTCAGCGCGAACACGGCGACGACCGCCAGCGCGACCTCGCCGAACCGGCCCGCGAACTGGCTCGCTGCGAGGGCCATCGGCGTCAGGGTGTCGTCGGTCATCAGTGTCCCGGCCGGCGAGACCCCGACGACGACGAACACGGTGAGCGTGTAGACGAGCATCATCGCCACGACCGACCCGATCATCGCGATCGGGATGTTCCGTCCCGGGTCTTCGACCTCCTCCGCGACGCTGGCGATCTTTGTCACCCCCGCGTACGAGACGAAGACGAACCCCGTCGCGGCCAGTATCCCCCCGCTCCCGTGCGTGGTGAAGGGGTGGAATCTGGCCCTGTCGACGAAGGTGATGCCGTCGAAAATGAACGCCGCGAGTGCGAAAAGGACCAGACTGACGACGACCGCCTGGAGCCGACCGCTCTGTTTCACCCCGACGACGTTGACGACGACGAGCAACAGTCCGAGGCCGAGGCTGAGATACACCAGGTGGCCACCCGGGACCGAGACGAGAAGCAGGACGTACGCGCCGAGTCCGACCAGCGCGAAGGCACTCTTGAACACCAGCGAGAACCACGCGCCGATCCCGGCGATCGTTCCGAGAAGCGGCCCCATCGCCCGGTCGATGTAGAGGTAGGTGCCGCCGGCTTCCGGCATCGCGGTGGCCATCTCTGCCTTCGACAGGGCAGCCGGGAGGACGATGGCGCCTGCGAGCAGGTACGCGAGAATGACGCTTGGGCCCGTCTTCTTCGCCGCGAGCCCCGGGAGAACGAAGATCCCACTCCCGATCATCGCGCCGATGCTGACCGTGATCGTCGCGTACAGCCCCAGATCGCGCTCGAGATCCTTCGACACTACGCGGCGCTCGCTCTACCGACGGCCGGACGGGCCGGACCCGGGCGACACAGGCACACGGCGGCCAGTTCGTCCGGCGGCGTTTCAAGATCACGGGATCGCTCTGTCCTACTGTCGTCGACAGGACGTGGCAACAGACCCGGCGGGCGGGTGGCGGGGACGTACTACCTCGTGCGGAACGCGGTCGTGATTCCCGGCGTGACGCTCGGCGGGTGGCTCTACGCCCAGAGGCCCGGGGTCGCGACGGCCGTCGACCTCGTCGGGGTGGGCTACTTCGCGCTGTTCGGCCGCGAGTCCGAGGCGTACGCCGGCGGGTCGTAGCCGCGGGGTGCCGATATCGTGGACGGCCCCATCGTCGGCCAGCAGAGTTTTCGCTGTCCGGCGGGTACGGCCGTCGAACGATGGATTCTGATCCGTACTGTCTGTTCTCCGGCCGGATCGAGAA
Organism: Haloferacaceae archaeon; assembly: GCA_036626375.1. Taxonomy (GTDB): domain Archaea; phylum Halobacteriota; class Halobacteria; order Halobacteriales; family Haloferacaceae; genus A07HB70. The sequence continues at coordinate 51,275 of JAZKRX010000011.1, read as the reverse complement.
GCGGTCCGGCGACTACGTGGTCCGGGTGCCCGTCTCGGAACTCGACCTCGGTGCCCTCGAGACCGACGAACTCTACCGCGTCGGCGTCTACCCCGCCGTCGAGGCGAGCGACGGCTCCGCGCCCGCGGTCGACGCTGCCACGGCCGAGCAGACGCCGTCCCGACCCGAGGGAGCCGGGGACGAGAGCAACGACGGCCCGCCTGTCGCCGAGGGCGAGGTGCTCGAACTGGAGGTCGAGGACGTGGGCGACCAGGGCGACGGCCTCGCGCGCGTCGGCCCCGGCTACGTGGTGTTCGTGCCGGACGCGCAGGTCGGCGACCGTCCGACGGTGCGGATCACGACCGTGCGCGAGAACTTCGCGTTCGCGGAGCAGGTCGCGTAGCCCCGCTCGTCACGCCTCGTCGCCGGGACCGAACGCCGAGCTCAGCCGCTCGCGGAACTCGCCGAGCCGTTCGACCTCCGTCGCGAGCTCCGCCGTGTCCTCGTCGATATCGTCGACGCGGGCCGACAGGTCCGCCAGCCGACGGTCGAGTTCGTCGTCGACGTCCTCGACCAGCCCGCGGGTCTCCTCGAGGTCCCCGGCGACCGCCGACACCTCCTCGTCGAGCGCCTCGAGATCCGCAGAGAGCGTGTCGAGCTCCGCGTCCAGCGCGTCCACCTCGCCCTCGACGTCGACCACGCGTTCGTCGAGCGACCCCACCGTGTCGTCGAGGTCGCCGACCTCCGCGGCCAGCGCCTCGAGGTCGGCGCGGAACCCCGCGACCGCCGCTCGCCCCTCTCCCTCCTCGTCGAGGAACGTCTCCAGCGCGCCGGTGTACGCAGAGAGGTCCTCGACCTGACTCTGGAGGCGGTCGATCCGGACCTGCACGCTCGTCGGGGGCGTTGGCTCGGGGCTCAGCGCCTCCCGGAGCGTCGCGAGGTCCTCGTCGGCCACGGCGTCCTCGCGGACCGCCTCGGCGAGCGCGGCCGCGAGCGCGGCCGGGTCGGTCGCGTCGGTGCCCCCGAGGGCCGCCCCCGTCTCGGCCTCGCTCTCGCCTCCGCCCCCCGTCTCGTCGTCGCGGTCGGTCGCGGCGTCGTCGGTCGCCAGCACCTCGTGGACCGTCTCAGTGGGCTCGTGGACGACGCCGTCCGGCTCGTCCGTGTCGTCCTCGCCGCGGAGTTCCAGACGGGGCTCGACGAGAAAGGTCTCGGGCTCCGGCGCCGCGTCAGCCCGGACGCCGTACACCGTCCGCACCGACTCGCCGGGAGCGAGGGTCGTCTCGTACCCGACGCGCCGGTCGCGGTAGGCCGTCCAGCTCTCGCCGTCGTAGTCCGGGTGGAAGCCGACCGCGCCCATGTCGATCGACTCCGGGATCTCGTCGGTCAGCCTGATCTCGACCGGCTCGGCGGCGGTCGAGCGGAGGTCGAACACGACGGTCGGCACCGGGAACTCGTCGGTCGAAACGAACTTCTCGACGGTCACGTCGCCCGTCGAGACGGTTACGGTGTCGGTATCGTCACACTCGGCTGCCATACCCGTCGTTCGGCGACCGCGCCATTAAACCCGGCCGTGCAGTTATTACAGGTGAACACGGGCGCCGATCTCGACTATCTCCAGTCGCTCGGGGACGGGGAACGACCGGACGTGGTCGTGGAGGGCGGTCGGGTCCGCGGTCAGGTTCCGCCAGACGTCCCAGTGACTCGGGAGCAGACGCGTCGGTTCGACGGCGGTCGCCACCTCGACCGCCTCGTCCGCGTCGCAGTACCACTTCGTCCGCGAGACGCCACCCTCGCCGTCGGGCAGGAGTCCGACCGTGCCGAACGCCACCACGGCGACGTCGACGTCGAACCGGTCGCCGACCCGGCCGAGCATCGACCCCGGCTTCGTGTCCCCACCGTGGAAGACGGTCCCCGCGTCGTGTTCGACCACGTAGCCCACCGGCTCCGTCGCGTCGGGGTCGAACACCTCGACGACCGAGACGTCGAACGCTCCGACGGAGAACGAGTCGCCGACCGTCACCGCCGCGAACTGCTCCTCGTCGACCCCGTACTCGTCGGTCCAGCCCTCGTCCTCGACGACCGCGAGCGAGTCGTCCGGCGCGTAGTAGGGAGCGCCCGTGTTCGCGAGGATCGGCCCCTGTGTCGGGCCGTGGACGTGATCAGAGTGTTCGTGGGTCGCGAACACCGCGTCGGCCGAGCCGACCGCGGCCGGGTCGAACGGGACCGGGATCATCCGCACCGTCTTCGGGGGGTCGCCCGTGCCGCAGTACGGGTCGATCCAGAGCGTCGTCCCGGCGCCGTCTTTCAGCACGAAGCCGTTACAGCCGAGATACCAGATATCGACGCCGGCGGGCTCGGCCGTCTCTATCTCCGTGAGCAGCCAGTCGCCCCAGTCGCTCTCGCCGAGTTCGTGTGCCATGCTCACCAGCGCGCGGGCGGCGCCGAAGTCGGTTGTGGTCGCGCGGACCCGCGACGAGGATCCGATCGGTCTCGCGAGCGAACGGCTCCCGATCGTGTCTCTGTCCGCGAAACTATCCTCGTTCAAAAAGTATTAGTGAGAACACATTATTGTGCAGTGATATATGTGGTGGCCTGGCGTGCGGTCCTGGCTGTCGGGGCGTGACGAGCGGAACTGGTGGCGGGGAGCGTCGTCTCCCCGGTGTGCGACCGGACGGCGGAGCGCCGGCGCGTGACCGCCTCGTCCGGGGAACGGGCGCGGGCGGTCCTGCTCGCGGGGCTGGTGGTGGTCTCCGTCGTCGCGGTCGGGGTCCCGGCGCTGGGCGAGCGTGCGAGCGCACAGAGCGGCGGTACGACGCTCGTCGTCGGCGGGAGCGGGTCGTACAGTTCGATCCAGAACGCGGTCGACAACGCCTCCGAGGGCGACACGGTCGAGGTCCGGCCGGGGACGTACACGGAACCGGTCGACATCAGGAAGAACATCACGCTCGTCGCGCCCGACGGCGCGACGGTGGCGAACACGTCGGCTCCGGCCGGCGCGTCGATAGCGTACCGCGCGGGGATACAGGTGTTCGGCCCGACCACGCCGACCGTCGAGGGGTTCACGATCGAGGGATGGTCGACGGGATTCAGCGCGGGCGCCTCCGAGGGCGCGTGGACGCTTCGGGACACCACAATCAGGGACACCGACCTCGCCGTGGGTGCCGCCGGAACGCCCGCGCCGTGGATGGTCGACAACGTGACCGTCGTCAACACGACGGGTCTGAGTGCATACCAGAGTAGCGGAGACTGGGTCGTTCGTGATTCGACATTTAGCGGAAGAGAAAGCAACATTTTCGCGAGCGAATCTACCGGAGACTGGACCGTCGAAGGAACGACGATTCGGAACGTCGACGACACGGCTGTCAACGCGATACGTTCCAGTGGCCGGTGGACGATCCGTGATTCAGTCGTCACCGACACGGCGAACAACGGCATCGCCGCCGACGAGACGAGCGGTGACTGGACACTCGTTAATGTCACAGTATCTGATGTCGAAGACGACGCGGTCGACGCGTACGAATCGGACGGGAACTGGACCGTTCGGAGGACGACGGTTACGGATGCGTCCGACGATGGCATCAATGGCGGCTCTTCCAGCGGTAACTGGGAAGTCCGTGACACCGTCGTCACCGGTGCTACCGACGGCGTCAGCGGCTACAACTCGACTGGAGACTGGACAGTTCGGGACACGAAAATCACGGACGTGTCTGACGAAGGCACTAATGGCGTTTCTTCCAGCGGGGACTGGGAAGTCCGTGAGACGATTGTCACCAGTGCTGCTGACGGCGTCAACGGCTTCAACTCGACCGGAGACTGGACCGTTCGGGACACGAGTATCACGAACGTGTCTACCCACGGCGTCAACGCCTACGCATCCGGCGGCGACTGGACGGTCGTCGACGCCACAGTCCGCAATGCGAGCGCGAACGGTGTCTACGCGGAGAACGCCGTCGGCGCGTGGGAGGTCCACGAGAGCACGGTCGTCGACACCTCCCGGGGGGTCGACGCGACGAACGCCACGGTCGCGGGCGACGCCACCCGGAACTACTGGGGTGCCACAGACGGCCCGAGCGGCGACTTCCCCGGGGGCGGCGAGGCCGCTGTCGGCAACGTCTCGGTCGAGCCGTTCTACACCGACGCGGGGCTGACGGCCCTCGGCACGTTCGACGCCACGGGACCGCTCGTGGTGAACAAGAGCGACCCGCAGGCGTACGACTCGATCCAGAACGCGGTCGACGACGCCTCCGAGGGCGACACGGTCGAGGTCCGGCCCGGCACCTACGCGGAGTCCGTGACGGTCGCGAAGAACGTCACGCTCGTCGCGCCGTCCGGTGCGACGATCGAGAACGGCTCCGCGGTGTCCGAGAGCACGGCCGTCGAGATCGGTGACCCCGACACGCCGGCGGAGCCGAACACGCCGACGGTCGAGGGGTTCACGCTCGCCGGCTGGCAGTACGGCGTCTACGACACGAACGAGGCGGGCGCGTGGACGGTCCGCGACGTCACCGTCGACGCGACGGCGGCCGGGGTCGTCGCGACCGACTCGAGTGGCGCGTGGACGGTCGAGAACGTGGCGATCACCGGCGCGAGGCTGGCGGTCAACGCACTGGACAGCTCCGGAGACTGGCGGCTCGACGGCGCCCACCTCGCCGACGTCACCGAGGGGGTCACGGCCGGTCGGTCGACCGGGGACTGGGTCGCGCGGGACGTGACGGTTCGGAACGCCTCGAACGCGGCGGTCGACGCGCCGCGGACGACCGGGGACTGGCGCCTGGAGAACGGCACGATCCGGTCGTCGACACGGTACGGGGTCGTCGCCGAGGAGGCCACGGGCGCGTGGACCGTCGTCGACTCGACGGTCCGGACCGTCGCACTGTTCCACGGAGTCGACGCGACGAACACGACGTCCGCGTGGACGGTCCGGAACACCACGGTGGCGAACGCGTCCGGGAGCGGGGTCGCGGCCGTCCGCTCCGACGGCGCGTGGACGGTCGCGAACGCGACGTTCGTCGACACCGGCGACGGCGTCACCGCGGACGATTCGACGGGCGACTGGACGGTCCGCAACACCCTCGTCGACACCGTCGCGAACGACGGCGTCGGCGCCGAGGGGTCGAGCGGAGACTGGGCGTTCCGGAACGGGACGGTCCGGGACGTGGGCGACGACGGGGTCGACGCCGTGGCGTCGACCGGCGCGTGGTCGGTCCGGAACACGACGCTGACGGACACCGGAGAGGCCGTCGACGCCAGCGACGCGACGATTGCGGGCAACGCCACCCGGAACTACTGGGGTGCCACAGACGGCCCAAGCGGCGACTTCTCCGGGAGCGGCGAGGCCGCCGTGGGCAACGTCTCGGTCGAGCCGTTCTACACCGACGCGGGGCTGAGCACCCTCGGCACGTTCGACGACGGGGGTGTCTCTGTCGCGAACGTCACGCTCACCAACCCGACCGGGCGGAGCCTCGAGGTGACCGTCACCACGACCGGGGCGGTCTCCGGGCTGGCGGTCGACCTCGGCAACGGAACGACGACCACCGGCTCCGACCTGACGCTCGCCGACGGCGAGTTCACCGAGACGGCGCGGGGAGACGGCCGCTACGACTACGTCGCGTCGGCGACGGCCGACGTCGCGGACGGGTCGTCGGCGACGTACCGCGCGAGCGTCACGTCGGTCGACGGTCGAGCCACCGACGCCGACACGCCTCCGGCGTCGTCGTCGCTCACGGTGGCCGCCGCGAGGACGACGAACGGAGCCGCGACGGTCCGGACCGGGTCGACGACGGTGCCCGAGGCGACGGTGACGCTCGACGGCGGCGTCGAGTCGAACGTCACGGTCTCGACGGGAGACACCGTCCCGGACGTGCCCGGACAGAACGAGACGGCACTGCGGGCCGACCTCGCCGCCGTCGACGACGACGACGCCGTCCTCTCGGCGCTCACCGTCAACGTGGACCCGGAGGACGCAGACACGCCCGCGACCCTGCGGCTCCGCGTCGACGCCGACGCGGTCGGCGGCGACCCGGCCGGCCTCGTCGTCGCCCGCAACGACGGCGCGGGGTACGAGACGCTCGAGACGACGGTCGTGGAGACGACCGACGACGCGGTCGTCGTCGAGGCGCGGAGCCCCGAGGGCTTCTCGGTGTTCGCCGTCGTCGACACGGACGAGTCGCTCGCGACGACACCCGCTCCGGACCCCGACCGGGGCGGTGGTGGCGGGGGCGGGGGCGGCGGCGGTTCGTCGGGCGCGTTCGCCCTCGACGAGCGGTCGGTCACCCAGCGTCTCGACGACGCCGGAGTCGCCTCCGTGACCGTCGAATTCGACCGGGAGACGACGGGGACGGTCCGGATCCGGGCGGACGAGTCGCTGCCGGTCGGCGCGCCCGCTCCCGACGGGACGGTGCTGGCCGTCGTCGACGTCTCGCCGCCGGCCGACGCCGCGGATCGGCCCGGTCGCCTGGAAGTGACGCTCGACCGCGCCGCCCTCGGCGACGTCGACCCGTCCCGGCTCCGGATCGTCCGGTACGACGGCGACGGGAGCCTCCAGCCGCTCTCGACGCGTCTCGTGCGCGACGACGACCGGCTGGTGGTTCTGTCGGCGGCGACCGCGGGCTACGGCTCGTTCGCCGTCGTCGCCGGCGACCGGGCGACCACGACACCGTCGGCGACCTCCGGACCGACGGCCACTCCCGACCCGACGGCCACGCCCACCACGCAGTCCGAGCCGACCGGGACCCGGACCGCGAGTCCCTCGACGACCCCGGCGGCCGGCGACGGCCTCGGTGTCGTGGCGGCGCTCGTCGCCGTGCTCGCCGCGGCGCTCCTCGCCCGGCGCGAGTGATCCGGGCGGTCGGTCGCGTGTAACGCCCGCGCTCCGGGGCTCGCACCGTCCGTCGCTTTCCGGGGGCCGTCTCGTGGCCCCCTCGTTCACTTCGTTCGCTCGCGCGCCGCGCCTACCAGGTCCCGTGGAACGTATCGAACGACAGCTCCTCCAGCGGCCGGTCGCCGACCGCACACTCGTACTCGCCGGGCGTCAGCATGGGGACGTGGAACTGCGGCCCGTCGTCGGTGGTGATCCGCGGACAGCCCGTGTTGACGAACGCGTCCACGTCGAAGTTCCGCAGCCGGTCTGGCGTCACCTCGTCCATCGTGATCAGGTAGGCGTCGTCGTTCGACGCCACGATGTCCTGTGCGACCTCCCAGCGGCCCTGTCCGATCTTCGTACAGAAGATGACGCCCCACGTGTCGGCGTCCATCGCGCGGTGGACGGCGCCGTAGCGCTGTTTCATGAACTTGTCCGGGTCCGCGACGGTGACGACGTTGTTCACCGGGTCGGCGATGATCACGTGCTTGTCGGGGTGTTCCATCGCCAGGCCGAGCGGGTGGAACTTCCCGCCGCCGACGTACAGCACGGTGTCGACGGGCAGGTCCGCGCTCGCGTAGTTACAGCCCAGCACCTGGCCCTCGTGGGTGAGGCGGTCGTCGCCGCGCCGGGTGTGGACCGCCCAGCCGCGCTCCTCTAGCCACGCGGTCATCTCCTCGAAGCGGTTCATGTGCTGGGCGGTGGTGACGAGCCCCACGTCGGGGTCCTCGGCGGGGTCCGGCAGCTCCGCGCGCGCCTCCTCCATGATGGGGAAGGGGTCGACGTTCGAGAACAGCGGGACGTAGATGATCTGGTCCGACTCCTTCATCGGTGAGTGGCCGAAGTGGACGAAGAGATCCGTCCGGCGCATCAGGTAGGTGTCGAGGTCACAGGCGCCGTAGCAGGGCTGGCCCGAGAGCATGAACCGGACGCCGTCGGGCGCGAGCTCCCGCAGGTCGTCGACGACGCGCGTGCCGCGGCGCTTCAGCCCCTCGGGGAACTGGAGCCCGACCTTCTCGGCGTCGCGCTCCTCGATGGCTTCGAGGATGCGGTCGGTCTCGTAGTCCCACTCGCGGTCGTGTCGCAGCGACAGTCCGGTTCGGGTGAGGTCACCCGGCGTCCGCCCCTCGGGCTCTTGACTCATTACCTGGACGTGCGCGGCTGTGGGATTAAGCCCGGCGCTTCGGGGTGCGCGGGGCGTCGAGCGACAAAGGAGCGAGGCGGCCCGCGAGACCGAGGACGGCGAGTGAAACGAGCCGTTCGAGGGGTGTGGCGTGTCACGGTCGGCGGTACCGGAAACGAGCCGGCGGTCCCGCGGCGTTCAAGCCCTCCGGTCGCCAACCACCGGCCGTGACAGACGCCGACCTGCCGCTCGAACACGTCTACGTCGCGCCCGACGAACCCACCGACCGGATGGTCGTCGTCCTCCACGGCCGCGGCGCGGACGAACAGGACCTGCTCCCCGTCGCGAGGGAGCTCCCGCCCGCCCACGTCGTCAGTCTGCGCGCCCCCGACCCGATGGGGCCGGGCTACACGTGGTACGAGCTCGACCTCTCGGCCGGCGGCCTCCACCGGAGCCAGCCCGAACCCGACGACTTCCGGCGGTCGCTCGACCTCGTGAGCGACTCGGTATCGGCGGCGCGCGCGGCCTACGGCCCCGAATCGGTCGGCCTCCTCGGGTTCTCGCAGGGCGCGATCACCGCGCTCTCGCTCCTCCTCGAGGACCCTGCTCGCTTCGACTGGGTCGTTGCTCTCCACGGCTACCTCGCCGAGAGCCACGCCGACCGGACGCCGGACGGACTCTCTGGGGTGCCCGTCTTCGTCGGCGCCGGCGAGGCAGACGAGGTGATCCCCGTCGCGCGCGCGGAGGCCGCCGCCGAGACGCTGCGCGAGGCCGGCGCGCCCGTCACCTACCGGACCTACCCCACGGGCCACGGTATCGGCCGCGAGGAACTCGACGACGTCGTCGCGTTCGTCGCGGACGCGGGCTAGTCCGTCTCGCGCGCTCCGCCGGGCTCGAGAGTGCCCGACGTGCCGTTCTCTGCCCGCCGCGCCTCGTCGAGCCACGTCGGCGCACGCACCGCCTCGTCCGTCCGTTCGTAGCGCAGTTCGAGCGACACGCGCTCGCCGTCCGGTCGGTCGTACGACACGTCGAGGGTCGTGACCCGGCCCGCCTCGGTCAGGCGTGCGACGGCGAGGTACGACTCCCCGTCGACGCCCGGCGGCGCGCGCCCGACAGAGACGCGGTGGCCCCACTCTCCTTCGACCTCCGCGGGCGTGACGTTCCCGCCCGGCGACGACCGCACCGCGAGGTAGCGCCGCAGGTCGCTCGACCCGCGGTCCATCGGCGGGTGCGCCGGCGCGGCGCGGACGTCGTGGACCGGGGCGTACGCGCCGTACCGCCGCTCGTACAGCCGCTCGCCGTCGGCGTAGAGGCGGCTGAGCCGCCACCACCGCTCGTCCTCCGTGGCCCTGACGCCGCCCACAGAGCCGCGGTACCGCTGCGGTCCGGCCACGACGCCGTTCGCCTTCAGCTTCTTCCACTCGCCGGAGCCGGAGAGCGCCGGGGCGTTCCGTGCCTCGACGGCGACGGCGTAGCGGCCGTCGAGCGTCGCCTCGTGAGCGCGCGCGAGCGCCGCGGCGCTGGTCACGCCGACCGGCGAGAGGCCGGCGGGCAGGCCAGCCGCCGGGCCGCTCTCGGTCACGGCCGCGGCGTCGCCCTCGGGCGCGGGAGTCGTCGTCTCCGGAACGACCGGCGAGCCGGCGGCCGCCGTCCCGAGCACGCCCGCCACGACCGCGACCGCCAGCACCACCGCGAGCCCGCCCGCGACCGGGAGCCGCCGGCCGCCGGTGTCTACCACCGCCGCGCGGTCGATCCCGAGGTGCTCGTCGAGGACCCGGTCGGCGTCTGCGCGCGTCAGCCCGTAGCAGACGCGGTCGCGCAGGTCTGCCGGCCCGACGAGCCGTGCGTCGTGGCCCACCGCGGTCCGTCGACCGGCACCGTCGACCTGCGTCACCACGGCGTCGACGGGACCGGTCGCGGGTCCGACCGGGCCGGGGCCGCGGAGCCACCCCCAGTCGGCGACGAGGCGGAGCCGTCGCTCCTCGCGCCCCCGGACCACGAGACAGCCGCCGTCGACCTCGACCCCGTCGACGTCGGGGCGGGCCCCGTAGGCCGCGGCGACGAAGGCGGCGAACGCCTCGGGGTCGAGGCGGGCGAGCGCGCGGGCGAACCCGTCTGTCGGCGTCACGTCCGCCCGTGATCGCGCCAGCACCGTAGCTCCGACGGAGCCGAGGGTTGAAGCCGCCCGAGTCCGGATGCCGGGTATGAGCCAGCAGGCGACGCCCGACGAGACGGGGGCGGCGAACCGCGACGACGACCCGGTCGCGCTCGCGCGAGAACTCGGCGCGGCGCTCGCCGCGAGCCCGGAGCACGAGTCGTTCGAGGCGGCCGAGGCGGCGGTCGAGGAGAGCGAACGGGCCCAACGGCGCATCGCCGAGTTCGAGCAGAAGCGCTCGGCGTTCGTCGCGGCCCGCGAGCGCGGCGAGGCGACGCGGGCAGACCTCGAAGAGCTCGAACGGCTCCAGTCCGAGCTCCACGAACTGGACGTCGTCGCGGAGTATCTGGAGGCGAAGGCGGCGCTCGAGGCACAGCTCGACGCCGTCAACGACGCCGTCTCCGCGCCGCTCGCCGTCGATTTCGGCGGCGAGGCCGGCGGCTGCTGTATGGACTAGCCCTTTCCGTGATCGGGCGGCCACGCCCGCCGTGCTCGCTATCGCCGGCGGCAAGGGCGGGGCCGGGAAGACGACGACCACGCTCGGACTCGCGCGTGCGCTCGACGGCCCCGTGGTCGTCGCCGACGCCGACACGGACATGCCCGACCTCCACCTGCTCTCCGGAGTCGACCGCGACCCGACGCTCGCGGCCGTCGCAGACGGCGCCGACCCCACCGCTGTCGCGCGGCCGTGGCCCGGGTCGTCGTCGGTGTCGGTCCTCCCGGCGCCGACCGCCACGGACGCGAACCGGGACGTGGCGCCCGCGCTCGTGCGACTGTCAGACGGTGACCGGCCGGTTCTGGTCGACTGTCCCGGGGGGGCTGGCCCGGACGCCGCGACGGCGCTCCGCGCGGCGGACGCGACGGTCGTCGTCTCCACCCGTCGCCCGGCGGCGCTGCGCGACGCGGCGAAGACCGCGGCGATGAGCCGGGCGGTCGGCACCGACCCCGTCGGCGCGGTGCTGACGCGGTGCCGGCGGGCGCCCGACGCCGCGGCGCGGCTGCTCGGCTGTCCGGTGTTCGGGACGGTGCCCGACGTCTCGCCGCCGGTACTCGCGCGCGAACCCGTCCGCGAGGCGTACGACCGCGTCGCCCGCGAGGCGGTGAAACGGTCAACGTGCGAAGAAATATAACCGCCGAGGGACGAACGGTGGGACGACATGGTCGAACGGCTCCCGACCGGAATCACCGTCCTCGACAGACAGCTCGACGGCGGAATCCCGGAGGGGAGCATCGTCCTCCTCGTCGCCGACCCGGCCAGCCAGTCCGAACTCTTCCTCTACGAGCTGACGAGGACGCGAGGGACGCTCTACCTGACGACCGTCCGGTCGGGCACCGCCGTCGAGGACGCGATCGACCGCGTCCCCGGACGGGTCGGCAACCCGACCGTCCGCGACATCGGCGGCGACGCGCCGCTCGACAGCGCCCACTCGCTCGTCCGTGACCTCCCCGAGGGCGCGAACCTCATCGTCGACGTGATGGACCCGCTCGAACGCCGGGACCCCCGGCGCTTCCGGGGGTTCCTGAACGAGCTCCAGACCCACCTCGTCAACACGAAAGGGCTCGCGGTGCTTCACGCGCTCCGGGGAACGACCGTCCCGGAGAACCGCGACTACACGAAACACATGGCGGACGTCGTCTTCGACCTCCGGACCTCGACGAGCGGCGCGGAGATAGAGAACCGCCTCGCGGTGCCGAAGTTCCGCGGAGGGCGGGCGCTGGAGGAGACGATCAAGCTGAACCTCACCGAGGACGTCAGCATCGACACCAGCCGGGACATCGCGTAGCCCTACAGCAGCGCGACGACGACGCCGACGACGGCCGCCAGCGCCGCCCACGGCGCCGGCGCCTCGACGAGTCGGTGTCCGCCCAGCCGGTAGGCGAAGTAGACAAAGAGCGGCGAGAGCGCGAGAAGCGCCGGGCGGCCGAGGAGCGCGAGCGCGACGGTCGCGAGCGCCGCGGCGCCGGCGACGAGAGCGTCCGCCCGCGCGGTCGCGAGCGCCGACTCGAACGCGGCGTTGCCCACGCGGCTACTCGTCGCCGATCTCCTCGACGATCTCGTCTGCGTCGACGTCGGCCTCGGCGAGGGCCTCCTCGACCTCGTCGGCCGCGCCGCCGCCGCCCATGCCGCCCATCATCCCGCCCATGCCGCCCATCATCCCGCCGCCGTCGAGGACCTCCTCGACGACCACGCGGTCGACGTCGAGACGCGCCATCAGCTGGTTCGCGATCTGCTGTTTCTGGAACAGCCACTGCTGGTTCATCGTCATCTGCGGCGTCGCGTCGATGTACAGCGTCTCCTTCTCGACCGTCTGTGTCTCGACGGTCGGCTCCGCGTCCTCGTCGTCCTCGTCGGGGTCGACCTCGACTTCCTCCTCGACCTCGGCCGTCTCGATCCGGAGGTCGGGCACCTGCTGGAGGTAGATGCCGAGCATCCCGCTGGCCTGTTCGAGGCGGTCCTCGACGACGTCGACGATCTCGTACTCGTACTCGAGGTCCTCGCCCGCGAGCGGGTGGTTGAAGTCGACGCGGGCGCGGCCGCCGATGACGGTCTCGAGGTGGCCCTGTTCGCCGTCGATCTGGACCTGCGCGCCGGGGTAGCGGTCGTCCTCGTCGATCTTGTCGACGCTGACGGTCCGTACGTCGTCGGGGTCGAACTCGCCGAACGCCTCCGCCGCCGGAATCGAGACCGTCCCCGTGTCGCCCTCTTCGCCGCCGACGAGGGCCTCGTCGACCGACTCGAAGACGTGACCCGCGCCCACGACGATCGTCCGGGGCTCGAACTCGTGGTCCTCCTCGTCGATGCCGGCCTCCTCGGCGACCTCGCGCGAGGTGGTGTCGACGACGGTGTCGTCCTCGACGGTCCGGACCGTGTACTCCAGGCGCACGAAGTCGCCGTTCCCGAGCCCCGTCGGCTCTGCGTCGGTCTCCTCGGCCGCGGACTCCTCGGATTCGACTTCGGTCTCCGCGACCGTCTCCTCCTCGGCGTCGGCGTCGTCGGTCATGGTCGGAGGTCGCCCGTGGCCCGTATAAGAATCACGTTTCCGCCCGCCAGACCGGGCGACTTTTGTGCTCGCCCCCGTCCGGACGGTCGTGTACGAGGTCGAACTGAAGCTCCGCGCCGACCACGACACCGTCCGCGAGCGGCTCGTGGCCGAGGGCGCAGCCACTCGCGGCGCCGTCGTCCAGCGCGACACGTACTACGACGCTCCGCACCGCGATTTCGCCGCCACGGACGAGGCGCTCCGGATCCGCCGGGTCGAGGAGGACGGGCGAGTCGAGTGCCGTCTCACGTACAAGGGACCGCTCGTCGACGACGAGTCGAAGACCCGGCAGGAACACGAGACGGGCGTCGAGAGCGGGGAGACGCTCGCGGCGGCGCTCCGGGCGCTCGGGTTCGAGCCCGTCGCCGAGGTGCGAAAGCGCCGCGAGCGGTTCGCGCTCGACGGCTACGCCGTCACCCTCGACGACGTGGAGGACGTGGGCGAGTTCGTCGAGGTGGAAGGCGAGGCCGTCGAGCGCGACATCGACCAGGTCCGCGAGGAGGTCGCAGACGTGGTTCGCCGCATCGGCCTCGACCCCGAGACGAACATCCGCACGTCGTACCTCGCGATGCTCCTCGGGAATTCTTCACAGTAATACGAATCGGCGAGAGATTTCCGCAAGTTATAGCACCGGCGCCGCCCGAGCGTCCGGCATGACCGAGCGGAACATCCGGATCTCGACCGCGAGTCGACTCGCGGTCGAGGACCAGGAGGTCGAGATCGTCGAGCGCAAGGGGGTCGGACACCCGGACTCGATCTGTGACGGGATCGCCGAGGCCGTCTCCCGCGCGCTCTGCCAGCTGTACCTCGACCGCGTGGGTCGGGTGCTTCACTACAACACCGACGAGACGCAGCTAGCCGCCGGGAGCGCGGAGCCGGCCTTCGGCGGCGGTGAGGTGCTCGAACCGATCCACGTCCTCGTCGTCGGGCGCGCGACCCGGGAGTGGGAGGGCGAGCGGTTCCCGGTCGATTCGGTCGCGCTCGAGGCGGCTCGCGACTACCTCGCGGCACACGTTCCCGAACTGGAGTTCGGCACCGACGTGGTGGTCGACACCCGGCTCGGCGAGGGCTCCGGCGACCTCCAGGACGTGTTCGGGGAGGACGGCGGCGTCCCGATGGCCAACGACACGAGCTTCGGCGTCGGTCACGCCCCCCTGACCGAGACGGAGCTCGTCGTGCTGAACGCCGAGCGTCGCCTCGTGTCTGAGTACGCCGAGGCGAACCCCGTCCTCGGCCCGGACGTGAAGGTGATGGGCAAGCGCGAGGGCGACCGGGTCGACGTGACGGTCGCCGCGGCGACGATCGACCGCCACCTCTCGGGCTCGGAGGAGTACCGCGAGGCCGTCGCGGGCGTGCGCGAGTTCATCGACGAGATGGCCCGCGAGTACACCGACCGCGAGGTGAGCGTGGAGGTCAACACCGCCGACGACTACGAGGACGGCTCGCTCTACCTCACGACGACGGGGACGAGCGCGGAGCAGGGCGACGACGGCTCCGTCGGGCGAGGGAACCGGGCGAACGGCCTCATCACCCCGAACCGTCCGATGAGCATGGAGGCGACGAGCGGGAAGAACCCGGTCAACCACATCGGGAAGATCTACAACCTGCTCTCGACGGAGATCGCCGAGGCCGTCGTCGCGGAGGTCGACGGCATCCGCGACCTCCGGATCCGGCTCCTGAGCCAGATCGGCCAGCCGATCGACCGACCGCTGGTCGCCGACGCGAACGTCGTCACCGAGCCCGGGGTCCGCCTCTCGGAGATCGACGGAGCGATCCGCGAGCGGATAGACGCCGAGCTCGCCGACGTGACGGGCGTGACCCGGCGGGTCGTCGACGGCGATATCGCGACGTTCTGAGGGCCAGTACGTTCATTTTCTTGGGCCGATACCGACGGCCGTGACACCGACCGGGCTCCTGACCGACGACCGCGCCGTCTCGCCCGTCATCGGCGTGATCCTGATGGTGGCGATCACGGTGATCCTCGCCGCGGTCGTCGGGACGTTCGTCCTCGGCCTCGGGGCGAACCAGCGGGAGACGCCACAGGCGACGTTCGAGTTCGAGGTCGTCTTCGAGGGGTCGACCGGCAACCCCGACGAGATGCGGATCACCCACGTCACGGGGGACACGGTACCGAACGACGACCTGTACGTGACCGCGAGCGTCGGGGTCCAAGCCGACTCGGGGAGCCCTGGTCCCGCGGACCGCCTCTCGTTCGCGGCCCTCGGCGACGGCGGCGACGACGTGTCGGCGGGCGACTCCGTCCTCGTCGAGCCGCCCAACTCGGACCCCGAACTGGATGACGACACCGTGCGGGTGGTGTACGAGGACGACACGGGCGGGTCGGCGACGCTCGCGACGTGGGAGGGCCTCGACCGCTGACGTCGGGACCAGAAACGCTTAGCCGCGGGCGAACGGTCGGCGAGGCGTGACGCGGGTCTGTCTCGTCGGGAGTCCGGACGCGACCCTCCGGTACGAACTGCTCTCGCGCGAGACCGCGCGGGAGGCGCTCGCAACCTACGACCTCGCCGAGCCGTTCGAGAACACCGTCGCCGTCGAGACGGTGAGCCTCGGGGCCGCCGTTGCGCTCTGTAACGACCTCGACTGGTACCTCCGCCGGTTCGCCGACGGCGCGTGGGTGCTGGAGCCCTCGATCGACGAATCCGAGTGGCTCTCTCGGGCCCTCGCGACGGCGGTGCGCGACGGCGAGGTCGACCCGGCGGAGACAGACCGATTTCTCACGCTCTACGGCGTCGAGGACGGCCGGCTCGTCGAGCCGATGTACGTCGCGCGCACGGGCGGACCGCTCCCGGAGTACGACCTGCGCGAGGTCGAACGGACGGTGCGCGTGCGGGTGACCGAGGCGGAGTTCGAGGCGTAGGCTAGTCGTAGATGCCGGTCGAGACGTACCGCTCTCCGCTGTCCCAGTAGACGGTGACGACGAACGGCCCCTCGCCGTCCGGGTCGGCCCGTTCGTCGCCGCCGGCGCCGGGGTCGACCGGCGTCGGGTCGTCGTGGCCCGCCAGCTCCGCCGCGACCCGTCGCGCCGCGAGGTTCGACGCGCCGGAGGACTGCCCGACGAGAAGCCCCTCCTCGCGCGCGAGACGGCGGGCCTCCGCTTCGGCCTCCGAGAGCGGGACCGCGATCACGTCGTCCAGGAGGTCCGTATCGAGGTTGTCGCTCACGAACCCCGGCCCCATCCCCTGGTAGTCGTCCTGTCCGGGGGGGTCGCCCGAGAGGACGGCGTTCTCGGCGGGTTCGACCGCGACGATCCGCACCTCGGGAAACGCCTCGCGGAGCCGACGCCCGATCCCCGTGATCGTCCCGCCGGTCCCCACGCCCGCGACGAGGGCGTCTATCTCGCGGCCCTCGACCTGTTCGAGGATCTCCGGACCGGTGGTCTCGTAGTGCGCGCGCGGGTTCGCCTCGTTCTCGAACTGGCGCATCTGGATCCAGCCCTCGGCCTCCAGTTCGTCCGCGCGCGCTCTCGCGTCGCTGATGTCGCCCTCGACGAGGTCGACGGTCGCGCCGTAGGCCTCCATCACCGCCCGCCGCTCCGGCGAGCGCGACTCGGGCATCACGAGGCGCACGTCGTACCCCTTTGCCGCGCCCACGAGCGCCAGCCCGATGCCCGTGTTCCCGCTCGTCGGCTCGACGATGGCGTCGCCGGGCGAGAGCTCGCCCGCCGCCTCCGCCGCTTCGACCATGGCTATCGCCGGCCGGTCCTTCGCCGACCCGCCGGGGTTCCGCGACTCGACCTTCGCCGCGACCGTCGACCCCGCGGGTGACCCGACGCGGACGAGCGGTGACCCCACCGTGTCGAGTACGCTGTCGTCCATAGCGTCCCGTCTCCGCCCGTGTCGATAGGCGTGACGCCCGCGGTAGGGTTCACCGCGGCCGACGACCGGGGCAGTTCGACAGGTTCGCCTCGGGGGCCGAGGCTCGAAACGCCCGGTTCGCGGGCGTGCGAGTCGACCATCGAGAGCCCTCCCGGTTCAAACCGGTGCGTCGATAGTCGCGCGAGACACACCGCGTATCGTACAGGCCGGCTGTACCCCCACCACACGGCCGAACGACGCTCGTGTACCGACTGAGACGGGAGACAACTGGTTCGACAGGAGAGGCAACAGCCACGACTCCGTCACGCGACCCGGTCACCGTTGATACGGGTGAAAATACGGTTCGTCCAGTCCGCCTCTGCGCGCGGCGTCGGATCGTCCCCGGTCCCCCGGATAGCATCGGCCTCTTGCCGAACGACCGGCGTGTGCGTGTCGTGGGTGGTGAACTCGTTCCCACGCAGATCCGCGAACAGTTGCTTGACCTGAATCGTGGTGGCTGACCGGACCGCGGCCGCAGCGTTACGAACACGCCACCAGGCGGCGTTCAGCGTCGGTCTGTCGACGGTTGCGTTGCCGCCGTAGCCTTCCGGATACACGCTGACGGTCTGTGTCGGGATGTCTGCGACTATCCGCCCGTCGTCGAGAAAGTACTCGACCTGTCTGCTTCCTGGGACGTTCGAGTGGTGCTGGATCGTACAGACCACCTCGTCTGCGGTCGTGTACGACACTGCTATTCCGTCGTACTCGACGGCGTCGTCGCCGGTGGTGTTGATGCGCTGGACGTCGACCACCTCCTCGCTGGCCGGGTAGCCAGCCATCCGGAGGCCGATGTATATCGGATGAACGATCCCCTCACCGAACTCGCCACCCGGGAGGTCGAGAACCCACTCTCCCCGTCCCGGCTCGCGTGGGTCGTTGTTCTCCAGCCAGCGCACCGAGACGCCGTGTACCGCTCCGAACCGTCCGCTCTCGACCAGCCGACGGGCTCGGACGAACGGCGGATAGTTCACCTGGTTGTGTACCACCGTGATCCGACGGTTCACGCGGTCTGCGCGACGAACCAGCGACTCGTACTCCTGGCGCGTTGCGGTCATCGGCTTCTCGACGAGGACGTGCGCGCCGGCGTCGAGACACTGCCGCGCGAGTTCGGCGTGACTGGCGAGCGGCGTACAGACGTGCACCCAATCGACCTGCTCCGTCGTCAAGAGATCCTCAGTGTCCGTGTACGGCGTCACCCCCCACTCCGTGGCCCGGTTCCGTGCGACCGACTCGTCCACGTCAGCGACGGCAGTGAGCGTGACTCCAGCCGTTCGTTCGATCGCGCGGTGGTGCCATCTCGCCACGTTCCCCAGACCGACGATCGCCGTAGTCAACACACGAACAACTATCGGCTGTGTCACAAAACGCTGACCCCGGTCGGCAGTTCGAACAGTTCCACCGGGTCACCGCCGTTCGGTTCGTCCGTGGCTACGATGACTCACGTCGTCGACTGTGTGTCCCGTTGCTGTCGGCTTCGAACAGAGAGAGACAGTGAGCCGCACGAGACCAACGGCATCGGGAGCACTGCCGGGTTGTGCGGCACGCGAGACGCGTAGCTAACCGTCGGGTCGACGGTGCAGTTCTGTGAGGGCTGTGTTTAGATATCCGGCACCCGATTGGCACACGTGCACTGGCAGAGACGGCGTGACCTGGAAGGTGGAAAAGAACTGGGCGTCTGGTTGCTCCTCGACGAGGGGGCCGTCGAGAAGGAGCTGTACGTCGAGTCCCACGAGTACCGAGGCGGCGATTTCGACGTGTACACCGCGTCGCCAGCCGACGAGTGGGAGCACGAGGGCACCTTCGACACGGCTGACGACGCGTTCGACGCGGCGCTCGCACAGATCGAGGAGAGTGAGTTCCCGCTGGACGGGCGTTGAACGGTTCGTTTCTGCGGACCGTTCCTCCCGGGCGGCCCAGACACCCGCGCTGTTCAACAGACCGCTCCTGAACGTCACTGGAGAGCGAGTGAACAGGTCACAGCGTTCCGCCGTCTGTCACCCGACCCGAGAACGGACCCGTGCGCTCGGGGTGGGCGCCGTCGTCACTCGCGGACGCGACGAACCCGCCCGACGCCGCGAACGTTAACACCTCGGGACGCCACCGCCCGGTATGCTCGAGACGATGCGCGCTCCCGACCACGCCGACGGTTACGACGACGACGTTCTCGACGCCCTCGGTGCCGATGACCTCGTCTACCGGGTCTGGGGCGGCGACTGGTGTGGCGACTGCCGGCGACAGCTGCCGGCGTTCGCGTCGGCGCTCGCGGCCGCCAGAGTCGCCGAGGACCGGATCGTCGAGTACCCGGTCGAGAAGGAGGCGGACGGGTCGAAAACCGGCGAGAAGGTCGCAGAGTACGGGATCGAACTGATCCCGACCGTGGTGGTCGAGCGCGACGGCGAGGAGGTCGCGCGGTTCGTCGAGGAGGAAGACGAGCCGATCGCGGCGTACCTCGCGGAGCGACTCTCCTGAGACAGTGAACTTATGATGCTCTCTGTCGTGTGATCTTCTGGGTCCGCGCGCTCGGGGGTACGAGCGGCAGGCGCGGCCCGACACGACGTGCCGCGCCCGCGTCTCGCGGGCGATTCAATCTTCGACTAGCCACGCGAGCGCCTCGTCGAGGTCGGTCGTCGGCGGCGAACACGTCCGTCCGCGGCAGGCGTAGGCAGTCGGGCGCCCCTCGCGCGCCTCGCGCCCCCGCCAGGCCGGCGGCGCCTCGTCCACCCCGAGCGCGTCGAGCCACGGCGCCAGGCCGTCGTCGGTCGGCGGGCGGCGCGCCACGACGCTCGACGGCAGGTACGTCGCCGCGAGGCGGTCGCGCCACGCGTCGGGGACCGCGTCCGCGGCGACGGTCACCTCGATTCCCCCTCGCGTCGCCCGGTCCGCGGCGAGGACGAGCGACGGGTACTCCGTCGGACTCCCGCGCACCCGGTCGCCGTGGGTGGCGAGCGCCGCGTCGGCGATCTCGTCGAACCCCTCGTCGGGCGCGAACGACGAGAGCGCGAGCAGGAGGTCGACTGCGACGCCGAGACTCGACGGGGTCGAGGCGTCTCGCACCTCCTGCGGGCGCGTGAGCAGCCCCTCCGCGTCGGCGTCGGTGAAGTAGAGCGTCCCCGCCTCGGCGTCCCAGAACCGCTCGCGGACGACCCGGGCGAGCTCAAGCGCGAACGCCAGCGGCTCGACCTCGCCGGTCGCCTGGTAGCAGTCGAGCGCCGCGCGCCCGAGGAAGGCGTAGTCTTCCAGGTACCCCCGGCCCTTCACGTCGCCGTCGGCGTACCGGCGGGCGAGCAGGCGTTCGTCCTCGTCCCAGAGGTGGTCGCGGGCGAAGGCGAGCGCCGCCGTCGCGCGGTCCGCGAGCGCCGGGTCGAGGGTCCGCGCGCCGTGTGCGAACGCCGATATCGCGAGCCCGTTCCACCCGGCCAGCACCTTCTCGTCGCGCCGCGGGCGCGGGCGTTCCTCGCGCGCGTCGAACAGCGCGACACGGGCGCGTTCGAGCCGTTCGGCGACCTCCTCGGCCGCGATATCGTGGCGCGCCGCGAGGTCGGCACGGCTCGCCGCGACCGTGAGGACGGTGGTGCCGTCCTCGAAGTTCCCGCCCTCGGTCACGCCGAACCGCTCGCGCGCGAGCGTCGCGGTCAGGTCGTCGTCTACCGCCCGGTCGACCTCCGCGGGCGTCCAGACGTAGAACGCGCCCTCGGTCGGGGCATCGCGGCCCCCCGGGTCGCTCCGGGCGTCGAGCGTCGAGAAGAACCCGCCGTCGGGGTGCGAGAGCTCCCGGTCGAGAAAGGCGAGCGTCTCCGTCGCGACGAGGGCGAACCGCGACGCGCCGGTCAGGCGGTACGCGTCGAGGTAGACCCGCGGGAGCTCGGCGTTGTCGTACAGCATCTTCTCGAAGTGGGGGACGGTCCACTCCCGGTCGGTCGCGTAGCGGTGGAACCCCCCGCCGGCGTGGTCGTAGAGCCCCCCGGTGGCCATCGCGTCGAGCGTCTCGACCGCGACCGAGAGCGCCTCGTCGTCGCCGCGCACGCTCGCGGCGCGGAGGAGCAGGTCGACCCGGCCGGGCTTCGGGAACTTCGGACCGGAGCGGCCGAACCCGCCGTGTTCGCGGTCGGCGCTCCGGACGACCGCCCGGGTCGCGTCGTCCAGTATCTCTGCGCCGGGTGCCTCGCCCGTCGCGCCCGCGCCGGGCGAGACGTCGTCCTCCACGGCGGCGGTCCACTGGTCGGCGCGCTCCTCGATCTCCTCGCGGTCCTCGCGCCAGGAGTTCGCGATGTCCCGCAACAGCTGCTCGAAGCCGGGCGACCCGCGCCGCGGCTCCGGCGGGAAGTACGTCCCGACGTAGAACGGGCGGCCGTCGGGGGTGAGCCACGCAGAGAGCGGCCACCCGCCGCGCCCGGTGACCATCTGACAGACGCTCATGTAGAGGCTGTCGAGGTCCGGGCGCTCCTCGCGGTCGACCTTGATCGGGACGAAGTTCTCGTTGAGGATCTCGGCTATCGCATCGTTCTCGAAGCTCTCCTCTTCCATCACGTGACACCAGTGGCAGGCGGAGTAGCCGACCGAGAGGAAGACCGGGACGTCGCGCTCGCGTGCCTCCGCGAGCGCCGCCTCGTCCCACGGCTGCCAGTGGACCGGGTTGTCGGCGTGCTGGCGGAGGTACGGGCTCGCCTCCTCGTCGAGCCGGTTGCGATCCGCGCGTTCGCTCATAGCCGTGGCTGGGGCGCCCGCCACGTAAACCCGGGTATCGGTCGGCCGCGGCGCTACGGCGCGTGCGCGGTCAGCGTCTCGACCAGCCGCTCGGCGCCGTAGAACCCCTCGTCGAGCCGTTCGACCTCGGCACCGTCGCGCAGGACGACGAGCGTCGGGGCCGCACGGACGTCGAACTCGCGGGCTGGCTCGGGCACCTCGCTCGCGTCGACGACGGCGACGACGCCCGGCGCGGCGCGGGCAACGGCCCCCAGCACCGGCTCCATCGACGCGCAGATGCCACAGCCGGGGGTGACAAAGGCGACGAGGACGAGCGGCTCGGCCGCGACGAGCCGCTCGAACGCCTCGCGCGAGCCGACCGAGACCGGCCGGTCGCGGTCGTCGCCGCCGACGCCCGTCGCGTCTGTGTCGTCCATCGTCTCCAGTACGGGCGCAGGCGACAAGGGCGTGGCGCCGGGGGCCCCGGCTCCGGTGCCGCGTCCACAGCGTTCAAGCGCCGCCCGGGCGGGCGACGACTGTGGGTGAACTCCCGCTCCGGTCCCCGCGGCTCCACCTGATCGCGGCGATCGGGATGCTCGCGCCGCTGGATGTCGTGTTGGTCGGACCGGCGCTCCCGGTGGTCGCGGAGGCGTTCGGGGTGTCGAGCAGCCGGGCGGGGCTCGTGCTCACCGCCTACGCCGTCCCGGGTGTCGTCGCCGCGCCGGCCGTCGGCGCGCTCGCGGACCGGCTCGGGCGGCGTCCGGTCGTGTTCGCCTCGACGCTGCTGTACGGCATCTTCGGCGTCGGCGTCGCCCTCGTCCCGACGGACGCCTTCGGTCTCGCGCTCCTCCTCCGGGGCGGTCAGGGGGTCGTCGGAGGGTCGATCCTCGCCTCGCTCGCGCTGACGCTCGCGAGCGACTACTTCGGCGGCGCCGCCCGGAACGCGGCCGTCGGCTACGTCTCGGCCGCGATCACCGTCTCGGCCGCCGTCGTCCCCGTCGTCGGCGGGGCGCTCGCGGCCGTCTCGTGGCGCGCCGTCTTTCTCGCGTACGGCGCGAGCGTCCTGCTCGCGGTCGTCGTCCTCGCCGCGCTCCCGGAGCCGACGGCGACGAGCGAGAGCAGCCCACCTACCCTCGCGGACCTACGCGCGGCGGTGCCGGCCCGCCGCGCCGTCGGGGTGTACGCCGCTGCGTTCGTCGGCTACGGCCTCTTCTTCGGCGGGCTGCTCACCGCGACGCCGTTCCTGCTCGCGGGCGAGTTCTCGCTTCCCTCCGAGCGCATCGGCGCGCTCCTGACCGCCGCGAGCCTCGTCGGCGCCGTCGTTGCCCTCGGCAACGGACGGCTCGCGCGGTACCGGTCGAGCCTCGCGCTCCTCGTCCTCGCCTTCCCGGCATACGGCGTTGGACTCCTCCTCGCCGGCGCGGGCCCAACGCTACTCGTCCTCGGCGCCGGGCTCGTCGTCTTCGCGGTCGGTCACGGGCTCCTCCAGCCCTCGCTCGCCGCCGCCGTCTCCGACCTGGGGCCGCCGCGGGCGCGCGGCGCGCTGATGAGCCTCCGGACCTCGGTCATCCTCGCCTCACAGGCCGTCGCGCCGCTCGCGTTCACCGCGCCGAGCGAACTCGTCGGCGGGACGCGGGCGCTGGTGGTCGCCGGCGGCGGGGTGGCGCTCGCGGCCGCCGCCGTCGGGACGCTCGCCCGCCGGTAGGTCGGCGCGAGGAAGGAACGTTTACACGCGCGCCCTCCGCTCTCCCGTCCATGGAGACGGTGCTCGTCGTCGGCGGCGGCGGCCGCGAACACGCTATCGCGCGCGCGCTCGCCCCCGACTGTACGGTGTACGGCTGTGCGTCGAACCGCAACCCCGGGATCGCCCGCCTCGCCGCGGGCGTCGAGGTGATCGACGAGACGGACGCCGACGCGGTGGCGGAGTACGCCGAGTCGGTGGGCGCGGACGCCGCGGTGATCGGCCCGGAGTCCGCGCTCGCGGCCGGCGTCGCGGACGAACTCGACGCGCGCGGCGTCTTCCCGTTCGGCCCGGACGCGGAGACAGCCAGGATCGAGACGGACAAGGCCTACCAGCGGCGGTTCATGCGCGAGGAGTCGATCCCGGGCTGTCCCGACTTCGAGACGTTCGACGACGCGGGCGCGGCCGCGGCGTACGTCGAGTCCGTCGACGGCGACGTCGCGGTCAAGCCGACCGGCCTCACCGGGGGCAAGGGGGTCCGGGTGACGGGCGACCAGGTGACGACGGCCGAGGCGGCCGACTACGTCCGCGAGAGCGACTGGAACGACTGGGTGATAGAGGAGCGCCTCGTGGGCGAGGAGTTCACCGTCCAGGCGTTCGTCGCGGACGGCGAGGTGCGGACGACGCCCGCGGTCCAGGACCACAAGCGCGCCTACGAGGGCGACGAGGGGCCGAACACCGGCGGGATGGGGTCGTACGCGGACGCCTCGCTCACGCTCCCGTTCCTCACGCGGGCGGAGTACGACGACGCCGTCGCGATCATCGAGGCGACCGTCGACGCACTCGACGACTACACCGGCGTCCTCTACGGCCAGTTCATGCTCACCGCCGACGGAATCCGGGTCGTCGAGTACAACGCCCGGTTCGGCGACCCCGAGGCGATGAACACCCTCCCCGTGCTGGAGACGCCGTTCGCCGACGTGGTGCGGGCGGCCCGCGACGGCGACGACCTCCCGGAACTGGAGTTCGCTCCCCTCGCGACGGTGTGTAAGTACGCCGTCCCCGCGGGCTACCCGACCGACCCCGAGGGCGGGACGCGCATCGACGTGGACGAGGACTCCGTGGGCGAGGGGCTCCTCTTCTACGCGAGCGTCGACGAGCGCCCGGACGGCCTCTACACGACGACCTCGCGGTCGTTCGCGGTCGTCGGGCGGGGCGAGACTATCGCCGACGCGGAGACGCAGGCCGCGGACGGCCTCGCGGCGATGGGCGAGGGGGTGCGCGCGCGCCACGACGTGGGGACGGCGGCGCTGGTCGAGCGACGGGTCGACCACGCGCGCGACCTCCGCGCGGGCCGGTAAGGCAGGCAAAGCGCCGCGGTCGCGGGCCGAGCGGCGCGGGTCGGCGGGTTTCAAGCGGCCCCGGTCGGTCCGGACGGTATGGACGAGAGCGTCACCTTCGAGCGCGAGTCGGACCGCCCGCACGTGGGCCACCTGCGGATCGACGTCGACGAGATGAACCGGATCACGGCGCCGCGCCTGGAGGCGATCCGCGCCGGCGTCGAGGCGGTTCCCGATGACGTCTCGGTCCTGACCGTCGCGGCGGCGGGAGAGCTCTCGGACGCCCGGGGGCTGGCGGCGGGACTCGACCTCACCGAGGCAGCCGAGTTCTCGACCGGGGACGCCCGCGAGCTGTTCGGCCGGCTCCACGAGACGGCCGAGGCGATCCGGGACCTCGACGCCGTCACCGTCTGTGCCTGTGGCGGCTACACCATCGGGGCGGGGCTAGAGCTGGCGATGGCCGCGGACTTCCGGGTGGCGACGGCCGAGGCGGCGCTCGGTCTTCCCGAGGTGGACGTGGGGCTCCCGACGGTGCTCTACGGCGCCTTGCTCCCGCTGTTCGTCGGCTACGGCGACGCCGCCGAACTCGTCTTCCTCGGCGACCCGTTCTCCGGCGAGCGCGCCGCGGCGTCGGGACTGGTCCACGAGGCGCCGCCCGAGGACGAGTACGCCGGGACCGTCGCGTCGTACGTCGACCGGCTCGCGGAGAAGAGCCCGCCGGTCCTGCGCTACCAGAAGCGCGTCGTCCGGACCTGGCGCTCGAACGGGCTGGAGGCCGCCGTCGACGCCTCCGTCGCGCCCGGGCTCGCGTGCTTCTCGCTCCCCGACCGCGAGGAGGCGGTGCGGGCGTTCCTCGAGAACCGCGACCCGGTGTGGGCCCACGAACGAGCGGGCAACGGCGAGTGAGCGGCGACACGACCGGGCTGCGGACGATGCTCCTCGGGGTCCAGCTGACGCTGCTCGGGGTCGGACTGGCTGCGGTCGGCGTGTTCGACCCCGCGGTCGCCCTCGGGTTCGCCGGGACGCTGACGGTCGCCGCGGGGTTCCTGCACGGCCGGTCCGGCTGATCCCGCCGGCACGAAAGCGGTTTGTGGCCCCCCGACGCAGGGTGAGCCGATGGCCGAGCGCGGAGCAGGTGACGACGCCGAGGCGACGCGCGACGAGGTGACAGAGCGCCGCTCGACGCGACTGACGCGCACCGCGACGCCCGGACGCCGCAACTCGCTGTGGTCGTGGACGGACGCGAAGTCGCCGCTCCGGGTCGCGCTGAACTACCTCCTCGTCTGGGTCGCGCGGGTCGTCCCCTCGCTCCGGGGGCGCAACTGGGCGCTCCGGCGGCTGGGCGCGTCGGTCGGTCCCGGCGTCGGGTGGGGCCTGGAGGCGACACCGGACGTGTTCTGGCCCGAACTGATCTCTCTCGGCGAGGACTGTATCGTCGGCTACGACGCCACACTGCTCTGTCACGAGTTCCTCCAAGACGAGTACCGCACCGGCGAGGTCGTGGTCGGCGAGCGGGCGATGGTCGGCGCGGGCGTGGTGGTGCTCCCGGGCGTCGAGATCGGCGCGAACGCGCGGGTGGCCGCGAACTCGCTCGTCGCCGACGACGTGCCGCCGGGCGCGACGGTCGCGGGCGTGCCCGCGGAGGTGGTGTCGACGGACGGGCGAGAGGAGTACGACTACGTGCCGGACGAGCGTGGCGCGGCCGGAGGGTGGGCAACGGAGCGGAGCGGCGACGAAGGAGCCGCGGAGGACGAGCGTGGCGCGGCGCGAAGCGCCGGGCCACGAGACGGAGGCGGCGAACGGCGTGAGCCGCCGGAGGACGAGCGTGGCTGACGACGACACGGGCGCCTGACCTACGACCGCACCCGAACGATCCCCTCGCGGAACACCTTCGCGTTGGGGATGATGTACTCCTCACCGTCGTTCTCGACGTGGGTGACGAACAGGTCGACCTCCTGGACGATGCCCCCGTTGCCGTCGATCCGCACCTCGTCGCCGATACCGTACGGCTCGGCGAGCAGGAGGTATGCGCCTGCGGCGGCGGAGGTCAGCATCGTGTGGAAGGCAACGACGGTGACGACGACGACGGCGACGACGTACGCGGCCAGGAGAACGACGAGCGAGAGCGTCTCGACGCCGATCTGCGAGAGCGCGACCAGCGTCGCGACGTAGAAGACGCTGTACTTCGCGGCCGTCGGGAGCGCCCCGGTCTGGGGGAGCTTGACCCCTTTCAACCGGTCGGCGACGACCAGCTCGACCTTGTCGCCGACGATGAGGCCGACGAGGACGACGAGGAGCGCGACGAACAGCTG
This sequence comes from Haloferacaceae archaeon, assembly GCA_036626375.1. GTDB lineage: Archaea > Halobacteriota > Halobacteria > Halobacteriales > Haloferacaceae > A07HB70. The sequence goes on along the minus strand of JAZKRX010000011.1, from coordinate 24,227 downwards.
TGGGAGAAAGCCCGCGACGCTGGCCCAGAACTGGTCGACGTACCTCGTCCCGAGAACCGACAGCGCCGCGAACGCGAACACCGCGACGGTGAGATACGCCATCAGCCCGCCGACGATCGTCACCGTCGAGGTGCCGAACTCGTGGGCGGTGCGCTCGAACGCCGTCCCCTCGATGGCGTCCGGGACTCCGAGCCGGCGAAGCCCCCCCGTGGTCAGCCGCCCGACGGCGAACGCGACGACGACCCCCACCAGAAAGACGAGCGTCGCGGCCCACAGCCGGACGGGGATAGCTTCGAGGAACCGACTCACCGGGCCGAGGTCGATCTGGCGCATCGGCTCAGTAGTCCTCCGGGTCGAGTTCGAGGATGAGCTGCCCGCCCTTGAACGCCCGGACCAGCCCGTCCGACTCCGAGAGGACGATGGCGGTGGCGTTCGTGTCCCGCGTGATCGCGCCGCCGGCCATGTGGCGCGCGCCGAGGCCCTTCGGGATGTCGACGCCCTCGGCGGAGGGTTCGAGATACCGGTACGCAGAGACGATCTTCCCGCCGTCGGAGATGACGAAGGCGCCGTCGAGCCGCGAGAACTCCTTCAGCATCACGTTCACGATCGGGTCGCCGACGTGGACGTGGGACTTCTCGAACGGGTTGTAGCTGAGCGGCCGGGACTTGTTCATCACCTTCCCGGCGTCGCCGACGACGAACAGCGCGCCGACCGGCTTCCCCTTCTGGCCCTTCTTGCCGAGTTCGATCGCGACCTCGAAGACGTTCTGGATGACGCTCGGGTCGGCCCGCGAGTCGGCGAACAGCGAGTAGACCCCCGAGCGCATCCGGCCGTCGACGCGCACCCGGATCAGCGCGTCCGACTCGTCCCCGAACACCGCGGCCGAGCAGGCGACCACGTCGCCCTCGTCGACGAGGCCGCGCTCCATCGCGCCCTCCAGCCCGTAGCGCACCCGTGTCTGGACGTCGTTGAACTCCAGCGGCAGTTCGACGTACGTCTCGGCGTCGACGTCGTTCTCCGCGGCGACGACGATCACCGCCGTCCCGTCGTCCAGGGCGCCGTACCGGTCGTAGTGCCCGCTGCTCGGAGAGAACAGCACCAGCCCGTCGACGTCCGTGACGAGGTCACCGGCGAGGTCCGAGAGCGTGGCCATCGTCTGTCCCTCTTGTGGGCCGTTCAAGAGGCTTGTGGGCCGCGTCCGTCGGGCGTCATGCGATCGTGAGCCGCACGCCTAAGTGGACGCCCTCCCTGTCACGCCCCGTGGACGCAACTCGATTCACCGCCGCCGCCGTCGTCGTGGCGGTCGCCGCGCCGCTTCTCGCGCTGGTCGCCGCCGTCGCCCTCGGTCCGACGGCCGCGTTCCAGGGCAGTATCGCCGTCTCGGCGCTCGTCACGCTCCTCTTCGCCGGACACAACCTCTGGGCGGTCCGGACCACGGGCTCGACCTCGTTCGCCTCCGGTGCCGTCGCCGCGCTGCTCGGCGCGTGGCTCGCGGCCGCGCCCGTCGTCTACGACGCGGGCTTTCTCCCCACCGCCGTCACGCAGGTTGCCGGGCTGTTGACCGCGACGTTCTCCGCACACGCCGCGCTGGGCGTCGTCGGCCGCGCGCTCGGCGACGCCTCGACCGCCACGGTCCGCGACAGCGACCCGCCGGAGGAACTCCTGGAGCAGTTCGAGGAGTAAGGCGTGTTCGCGCTCGACGTCGAGACGGCCAGCCCGTTCCGGTCGCCCGGCTACGACGACTTCGACGACACCGACTGCTTCGAACTCGTCGCCGTCGCCCTCGGTCACCGCCCGGCGCCCGACGGACCGGCCGAGACGACGGTCCTGTTCCGTCGGGGCGGCTGGGACCCGTCGCACACGGCCGACCTGATAGCGCGGACGTGCGAGTGGGTCGCGGAGCGCTCCGGCGACCGCGACCCGCCGCCGCTTCTCACCTACAACGGCCGTGGCTTCGACGCCGTCCACCTCCGCGGGTGGGCCGGTCGGCTCACCGACGCGCATCCGGCCCTCCCCGACGCGGTCGAGCGGCTGTTCGCCGACCACCGCGACGTCGCGCCGGTCGCCGGCCACCACTTCGGCGGCCGCCCGTTCGGCGGACGGTTCCCGGCGTTCGAGCGCGCCTGCGCGTGGGCCGGCGTCGACGCGCCCGCGACGCGGTACGACGACTTCGACGTCGACCCGGCGCTCGTCGCGCGCGTCGACGGCGACCGCGTCACGGGCCGCCAGGTCGGGGAGGTGCTCGGAGAGGCGTACGTCGAACGGGTCGCGGCGGGCGACGACCCGGGCGCGCTGGAGGCGTTGCTCGCTGATTACGCCGCCGGCGACGTCGCACCGCTGTTCGCGCTGGCGGACGCGGTGGGGGTCGACTAGAGCGCCGCGTCGCAGTAGCCACACCGCTCGGCGTCGACCGGGTTCGGCGCACCACAGTCCGGGCACGAGGTCCGGTCGGGCGTCTGCTCTGCGGGGTCGTCACGGACAGCCCGGTAGATCAGGGCACAGAACACGACGATGCCGGCTGCCAGCCAGCCGAGCGGGCCGAGTGCGAGGAGGACGAGCAAGACGACGAGGCCCACGCCGCCGAGCAGGAGAACGAGGAGAGCTCTCGAAGGCCCTGTCATGCCGCAGTGGGTCGACGGGTAGCCCGTACGTATCTTGTGGTTTCTGTCGACCGACCGCGGCGCCGTCGACGTACACGCCCGCTTCGACGGTCGACCGCGCCTCGTCGAGGCTGGTTTCGGGGTGGACGTCGAGCGTGGGTCCTCCCGTTCGAGACACGCGGAGACGGCGTTAGTGGCGACACCGCTTAGCTAGTTGGGACGGCGTGTTCGACCGCTCTCGCGGCCCCTGGCGGCGTACGCTGTCGTTCGGGGAAGGACCGCGCGCGGACTCGCGGATCGCTCCGCTCCCCGTTCGTCTCTTCGAGGCCTGCTCGCTCGCTCTGCTCCCTCCCGTTCACTCGCTGCGCGGGACAGGATTCGAACCACAGTCGCTCCCGTTCGCTCGCTCCCTGCTTCGAATCCGTCGGCGCAGTGCCGACTCTCACGTCCGTTCGAGTCGAGAACTGCGCGGGACAGGATTCGAACCTGCGGACCCCTGTGGGACAGCGTCCTAAGCGCTGCGCCGTTGACCGCTTGGCTACCCGCGCGCGCCCATCCGTACCGGAGGCGCCGGCTTCAAGCCGTCGCTCGCCAGCGGCGTTAAGTCGCTGGACGGCGACGTTCGACCGTGTACCCGGCGCGCGACCGGATCGAACACGCGGCGTGGCTCGACCGCATCGAGCGTGGCGCGGCGACGCTCGACCTCGGCGACGAGGCGCGCGCGAACGCCGTCGACCTCTTTCTCTCGGACGTGCCGGAGGACGACCGCTCGAAGCCCGCGGCGGCCGCGGCGAGCCTCTACGCCGGCGCCCTGCTGGCGGGCGAACAGCGGTCCCAGGGCGCCGTCGCGCGCGCCATGGACGTCTCGCGCCCGAGCGTCGTGAGTCGATGGAAGGGGCGACTCGCCGACGCGGGCTTCGACGTGCCGGACTGGTGATCAGCCCGGGGGCTCGGCACTCCGGCCGTCCGCGGCCGGAGTCAGCGCCCCGTGTTCGTCGATCTCGCCCCGAACGATCCGCGTCGAAGAGATGGGCTCGCCGTCGGCCGCGGGAACGTGGTCCACCACCTCGACCCGGAGCGGCTCCAGCCCCCGGTCGCGCCGAACTTCGTTGACCCGCTCTGCGCCCTCGGCCGTCTCCGGCGAGACGACCAGCGCGTCGAACCCCGGTTCGGTCGCGATCCCGGTCGGTTCGTCGAGCGGTCGGAGCTCGAACGCCCGGCCGTACTCGTCGGCGAGCGGTGCCAGCTCCTCGCGCAGGTCGGCCGCGCGGCGGTCGTACGGCCGCACGTAGCGGTCCTCCGTCCGGGTCTTCGGAGCCAGGTCGTCGGTCGTCAGGCCGACGGTGACGTCGCCGAGTTCGAACGCGCGGCGAAAGAGCGCGCGGTGGCCGTCGTGGACGGGGTCGAACGTCCCTCCGAGCGCCACGCTCGTCATCGCCGCTCCTCGCTCGGCACCGCGGGGGCCGACTGGTCCGCGGCGAGCACGAGCCCCTCGCACAGGCGGTCGAGCCCGCCGGCCTCCCGGAGCCGACGCTGGCGCGCCGCGCCGCTCTCTGCGTCGTACAGGTCCACGACGCCGCTCACGCCCAGCCGGTCGGTCTCCCGGTCGACGTACTCGCCGAGCGTGAGCTCGTCCGCCGCGTCGGGGGTGAGAAAGGAGGCGTCGCGGCCGTGACGGATCGCCCGCCACTTGTTCTCATCCAGGAACTCGCGGCGGGGGTCGGTGCCGGACTCGCCGTCGGCGTGGCGCTCCGCGAGGTCGGTCACGAGCGCGTGGACGTGTTCGACGAACGCCGCCACCCGGTCGGGGTCGTGCTGGCCGTCGGGCGCGCGCACCTCGACGGTGCCGTGGCCGGTGTGGGGGCGGACGTCGAACCAGAGCTCGCCGCGATCCCTGATCGACCCGCTCTCGACCATCCGGCGCTCGTAGGCGCGAAAGTCGTCGAAGCTCTCGAACCGCGTCGGAACGCCGGTGTTCGGGAGGTTCTCGAACACCACCGCGCGGGCCGAGGCCAGCCCGGTGTCGAAGCCGTTCCAGAACGGCGAGTTGACCGAGAGCGCGAGCAGGGGAGCGAGGTGCCACCGGAGCTCGTTCGCGACCCACGTCGCCCGGTCGGCGTCGTCCACGCCGACGTGGACGTGGAGGCCCGCGGTGGTGTTCCGGTGCTGGGGGTACTGGATCCGGTCGAGCTGTTTCCGGTAGCGCTCCTTTCGGGCGTGGTCGAGTTCGCGCCAGACCGCCGCGGGGTGGAGCCCGGCGCCCGCGACGCGGTAGCCCTGCGCCGTCGCGTGCTCGACCAGCGCCTCGCGGACCTCGCGGAGGGCGTCGGCGGCCGCGCTCACCGACTCGACGGTCGGAGTCTGCGTCTCGATGGTGAACTGAAACAGCTCGTGGTCCAGCCGTCCGGCGAGCGGCTCGGGCGGGTCGGGGCCGTAGACCAGGTCGTCGATGCCGGCGGTCGGGCGCCCCCGGCCGTCGACGACGAAGAACTCCTCTTCGACCCCGAGCGTCCCCCGCCGGTCGAACGCCTCGCGCGACCCCTCGACCTCCGTCATTGCGCCACCGTCGGGAGGGCGCGCTCAAATAGCCGGGGGTCAGGCGCCGACCGCGAGCCCGGTCACGACCTGCCGTGGTCGTCGCGGCCCCGCGCTGTTGTGATGTTTCGCGTCATCCGTCTGTTTGTTCCGCGCGCAACCATCATGGTTCTACATATGATCCTGAACACGTACACGATGACCGTCCACAAACACGAGAGCGGATCTGACGACCTCCACGCCGTCTGTGGCGCCACGCACCACCTCAGTCGGGACCAGCTCCGAGAGATCACGGCCGAGCGGGCAGTCACCGACGGCCACGCCACCAGGTGTGGTCGGTGTTTCGACGACGGCGGGGGCTACTGAGCGGTCGGCTCGTCCCGGCGCCACGGAGCGCGTCTCCGGGGTCAAGAGCCGACCGCGCTTCCGGTGATCCCGCCGCGGACTGCCCGCGCACAGAGAACGGCGGTCGCGAGGCCGAAGACGACCGCGAACCCGACGACGAGCGCCGAGATCGGGTCGGTCGTCGCCGTCGCGGCGTGGCTGGCGACGAACTGCCCGGCGGTCGCGACGGCGACGACGAGCGTCACGACGCCGCCGACGGCCGTCGGCGCGGTGAGCGTTCCCGGAGCGTCCTCGTCCGCGAGGAGCACGAGCACGAGCGCGAGCGCGAACGGCGTCCCGACGAGGCCAAAGGCGAGCACGAGCGCGAGCAGCGGGAAGAGCGCGCCGCCGACGAAGACGCCGAGCGCCGAGAGCAGGGCGGTGCCGGCCAGCAGTCCCCGGTACCGCGGGTCCGAGACGTCCGTTCCCCACCCGAGCTTCTCCGCGACGAGGTACGGCGGCACGACGGTGTTCCCGCCGAGCGTCGAGACGGCGGCGCCGAGGAGGCCGGCGAGAAAGAGTCGCTCGGCCCACGGGCCGGCCACGGGGCCGAGCGCCGCCGCCGCCGAGACGGGCGAGAGGTCGGTCTGGCCGCCCAGCACCGCCGCGGTGACGAGAAAGATGGCGAGCGAGTAGCCCCCGAACGCGACGAGCATCGACGCGCCCACGTCCAGCCGCGCGAGCGGGAGGTCAGCGGCCGTCCACCCGCGCGCCCGGACCGTGTACGTCTGCATCGTCACCAGCGTGACGTGGACGGCGCCGCCGAGGATACCCGCGGCGAGGAGCGCGCCCGAGACGCCGGCCGGAACGGTCGGCACCAGTCCGCTCGCCGCCGCGCCCGGGTCGACGGGGACGACGAACAGGCTCGCGACGAACGCGACGACGACGGCCGAGACGATCAGCTTCGCGCCCACCTCCGCGAGCTCGTACCCGCGCCCCGCGAGGCCGACGGCGAGGACCACCGCCCAGCCGACGCCCGCGACCCGGGAGTCGAGGCCGGTCACGACGCTCGTCACGTCGGCGACGGTGCGGACGATGACGAGCTGGGCCAGCCCCGCCGCGAGCACCACGTCCGCGACGAGGAGCCACGCCCACCGCTCGCCGAGGTGGGCCTCGACGAGGCCGACGATCCCCCGGTCGGCCGGGAGCGCGAGCCGCGCGGAGAGATACTGCGCCGTCGCGCCGAGGACGGCAGACAGGACGACGACCCACAGGAGCGTGTAGCCGTACGTCGCGCCGGCGGTCAGGAGCGTCGCCATCGTCGCCGGGCCGGCGGCGATCGCACCGGCCAGCCACGTCGGGCCGGTGTCGGCGACGAGTCGGCGGGCACGGGCGAGCGGCGAGTTCGACATGCCACGGCCACGGCGGTGGGCGCACCTAACTCTTACCGTGCGGTGTTAGGACCGGGTGTTAGCCGTCGTACGCGGCGTCGAAAAAGTCGGCTTCGAGTCGGACCGTCCGCTCGAACCGTCGTCGCACCCGGTCTGTGCGGCGCGGCGACAGCGTCTCGAACTCCCGGTCGAGTTGGCTCCGGAGCCAGTCGACGAAGCCCGCGAACTCGTCGTTCGCGTGGAGCGTGACCCACTCGCGGCGGTAGAACGGCCCTGGCGGGTCGTCGATCCCCTGCGCCCAGTCGAGGTAGCACCACTCCGCGGGGACGAGGACGGCGAGCGTCTCGGCGTAGCCCCCCTCGTCCGCCGCGGCGAGCAGGTGGTCGCGGAACGCCTCGGTGGTCGGATGGCGGGCGGGGTCGCCCGGCGGCGCCGGGAGCGCGTCGAGCGCGCGTTCGAAGTAGTCGTCCTCCTCGTCGGTGAGGACGCCGAGGAAGCCGGCGAGCGGCGCCCGCGACTCCGGGGGTGCCTGTGCGAGCGCACGGCCGAAGACGCCGGTCAGGGCGGTCACGAACGCGCGGTCGGCGACGAGATAGCGCGCGAAGACGTCGTCGTCGACCGTTCCGGCCGCGAGTTCGTGGACGAACGGGTGGTCGACAGCCGCGTCCCACGCCGACGCGGCGCGCAGGTCGTCGGTCGGTCGGGTCACCGCTCGTCCTCCGCCAGCCACTCCTCGCCGGTCCACGCGGCGTTCCAGAACCGGTACTCGTAGCGCAAGGAGGTGCGAAAGCGCGCGCGGTAGCGGTCCCGGTCCCGCTCGGGCCGACCCTCCGCAACCTCGTCCATCAGGTCCTTGCACCACGTCGTGAGTTCGGCGAACTCCTCGCCGCTGTACGTCTCGATCCACTCGGCGTAGCGTTCGTCGTCGGGGAGGCCGCGCTCTCGGAGGCGCGTCGCGGTGTCGTGAAAGCCCCACATACAGGGGAGGAGCGCGGCGGCGAGGTCCGGAAACGTCTCGGTCGCGGCGACGCGGACGAGGAAGTCGGTGTAGCCGCGGGTGGTGGGCGAGGGATCGGTCGCCGCCAGTTCGGCCTCGGAGAGTCCGAACTCCGCGGCGTAGGCGCGGTGGAGGTCCATCTCGGTCTCCAGCGTCTCGGTGAGCAGCCCCGCGAACGTTCGCATCCGGTCGAGGTCCGGCGCGCGCGCCGCGCCGTGGGCGAACACGCGCGAGTAGTCGACGAGGTAGACGTAGTCCTGCCGGACCCACCGCCGGAACGGCGCCTCGTCGAGCGTCCCGTCGCCCAGCCCCGCGACCATCGGGTGGTCGAGGATCGCGTCGAAGATCGGCGCCGCGTCCTCCGCCAACGTGTCGGTGAATGCCATACTCGGGCACTGTCCTGCCGATTCATGAGTGTTACCACCGCGTCAGCGCGGGCGGGCCACGACCGCGAGGTGTGCGTCGTGGGTCGGGGCCAGCCGCGCCGTCTCCAGCACCTCGTAGCCCTCGGCCAGCCGCGCCAGCACGTCGTCGAACACGTCGCCAGCGGCGGCGGTCACGTCCTCGCTTCTCGCCTTGACCGAGAGCACCAGCCGACCGTCGTCGGCGAGGAACCGCCGGTTGCGGAGCGCCACCTCGGCCTGTCCGCGGGTCGCGACGTCCTGGATCACGGCGTCCAGCCCCGACTCGACGACGTGGGCGTACGTCTCCGGCTCCCGGGCGTCCTTCAAGAGCGGGAACAGCCGGGGTCGAGACTCCGCGACGCGCACGAGGTCGCGGGCCGGTCGCGGCGCGAACTCGACGGCGTAGGTCGGGCCGGCGAAGTCGGCGACGTGCGAGACGGTGGTGCCGCTCGCGGCGCCGAGGTAGAGCACCCGGTCGCCGCCCGCGAGACCCGTGTCGAGGCCCGCGTCGAGGGTGGCGCCGAGCTTCGACCGCCCGACGTCCCACAGCCGCCAGTCGCCGTCGGTCGGCTCGCCGTAGACCGGGTCGCCGCGGGTGGCGAGACGCTCCTCGCCGTCGACGGTGCGGCGTTCGACGCCGTCGGGGAGCGGAGGAGTCACTCGCTCACCTCCTCGCCGGACCCGTCGTCTCGGTCGGTCGCTCCCCCGTCGTCCGCCCGCGCCCGGATCGTCGCCAGCCGCTCGCGCAGGTCTTCGTGGACCGAGGGCCGCAGGTCGCCCGCGTAGTGGTCGATCCGCGCCGCGATCGAGAGCTTGCCGGCGAGCGCCCGTGCCGCCGACCCGCGGTCCTCGGGGCGGGTCCCGCGGACCGCCTCGTGGGTGTAGATGACGCCGTGTTTCGGCGAGGGCGCGCGCCCCGCGAGATGCGCGAACAGGGCGTCCTCGGCCCCGAGAACCTGGACCGTTCCGCTCGGCTTCTTCGCCAGCGTCTCCAGCCCGCCGGCGAGCGCGATCAGTCGCGCGGCGAGCACCGGCCCGGCCATCTCGGCGAGGTTCGGCGCGACCGTCGGCGCCGTCCGCTCGACGTGCGCCCGGAGCGCCTCGGCCTCGTCGGCGAGGTCGACCGCGCGCCGCGCGAGCGAGACGGCGCGCTCCTCGACCGGCCCCGTCGGCTCCCGCGCGGCGAGGGCGCGCGCCCCGTCCAGCCCGGTCCCGAGGTCGTCGAACAGGCTCTCGCCCCACTCGACGGCGCGCTCGGCGGTCTCGTTGGCCAGGCGGTCGGCGTCGTCCATGGCACGAACACTGTGTTTGAGCTGCTGGTCGTCGGCGCGGCCGGCCTCCCGCGCAGCCTCGCGTGTGGCGGCTGTCGTGGCCTCGTGGAGCCGGTCGTAGTAGTCGGACTCGTCGGCCGCGAAGCCGGACTCGACCGCTCGTGCGGGCCAGTCGCGCGGCGAGTCTGCGGAGCCCTCCTCGATAGCCGATCGCACACTGCTCACGTCGTCGGCCCCCACCTCCTCGTACCAGCCCGACTCGGCCGCGTCGTCAGTCATGCCTCAACCCACTGCGTGAACTCGTATGGGCGTTCTGGAGTTGGTAGGGCTCCCGCTACGACTCCTCGGACGCCGACGACGCGGCCAGTTCGGCGGCCGTGGGCGTCTCGCCGTCCGCGGCGTCTCCCGACGACCCGGAGTCGATCGCCGTGGGGCCGCCGATGAACTGCCGTGTGCGCTCCTCCTGCGGGTCCTCGAAGAACGACCGCACGTCGCTGGCCTCGACGACCTCCCCGAGGTAGAGAAAGACGACCTTGTCGGCGAGCCGGCGCGCCTGCGCCATGCTGTGTGTGACCATGACGATCGTGTACTCCGACTTCAGCGCCTCGAGCGTCTCCTCGACGCTCTCGGCCGAGACCGGGTCGAGCGCCGAGGTGACCTCGTCACAGAGCAACACCTCCGGCTCGACGGCCAGCGACCGGGCCACGCAGAGCCGCTGGATCTGGCCGGTCGACAGCTCCGCGCCCGGCGCGTCGAGTCGGTCGTTGACCTCCTCCCAGAGGTTGACCTTCCGGAGGTAGGTCTCGACCTTGTCGTCAAGGTCGGCCTTCGAGTCGTACTCGTCGTGGATGCGGAGGCCGTAGGCGACGTTCTCGTAGACCGAGAGCGGCAGCGCCGTCGGTGTCTGGGGCACGTACCCGATCTGCTTGCGAATCTCCGGCGCCGGCCTGTCGGTGTTGTACACCGAGTCGCCGGACAGCAACACGTCGCCGTCGATCTCGACGTTCTGCTGGATCTCGTGGAGCCGGTTGAGCGACTTCAGCAGTGTCGACTTGCCACAGCCGGAGGGGCCGATGATCGTCGTAAGTTCGTTCGCCGGGAACGCGATCGAGACGCCTTTGACGGCCTCGACCTCACGGTCGCCGGTGTACGTTACTGAGAGGTCGTCTGTCGCGAGTGGAGTCTCTGTCATCTCGTGTCAGCCTCCAGGGGTGTACCGCGCGTAGCGGCCGGCGAGTAGCTTCGAGACGAGGATCAGTCCGAGCACGACGACAGTCAGGACGAACGACGCCGCGTAGGCGTGAGAGCGAACCTCTGGGTTGAACGACATCGCCTGGTCGAAGATGAGCACCGGCAGCGTCGTCGCCGCGTCGAACAGGCCGCCGGGCATCTGGGTGCTTCGGCCGGTCGTGAACAGCACGGTCGCCGCGTCGCCGATGCCGCGGGCGAAGCCCATGACGAGTCCGGCGACGACGCCCGGCGCGGCCGCCCGCACCGTCATGCGCGCGCTCTCGAACCGCGTCGCGCCGAGTCCGTACGTCGACTCCCGGACCCGGTCCGGGGCCGCGCGCAGCGCCTCGTCGGTGTACCGCGTCATGATCGGGTACTGGAAGATGGCGATGGCGACGATTCCGAAGAAGAGGCTCGTCTGTGCGCCCATCGCGATGATGATAGTCAGCACGAAGACGCCGTAGACGATCGGCGGGGTTCCCCACAGCACGTTGAGGAACATGTTGGCCAGCTCGGAGAACCGCTCGCTGGAGTAGTCGCTCTGGAGGTACGTCGCCGTCGAGACGGCGAACACCATCGAGACGACCGTCGCGGGGCCGACGATGAACACGCTTCCGAGTACCGCGTGGAGGAACCCGCCGGTGCCCTCGAGCATATACCGCGACCCCGGGGGCCTGACGACGATCGCCGGGTCGGCGAGCAGCACGCGGCCGCCCCTGACCAGCGTGACCGACACGACGAACACCATCACCCCGACGACGAGAAGCGCCGCCGCCCGCACGGCAGCGCCGAAGAGCCGCTGTTTGCGGTAGCGGTTCATCAGTACTGCCACCTCCGCTGGAGCCGCCGCCGGACGAACATCGCGCCGAAATTGAACAGCCAGACCACGACGACGAGCATCAGCCCGACGAAGATCAGCGCGGACTGCGTCAGCGGCAGCGACATCAGCTCGCCGAAGTCGTTGACGATCAGCGTCGGCAGCGTCTGGCCGGTCGAAAAGACCGAGTTCGGGAGCTGTGTCTGGCCGCCGATCAGGAGCGCCGGAACGATCGTCGCGCCGAACACGCGGCCGAAGCCGAGCAGGACGGCCGAGAAGACGCCCGGGCCGGCCGCGCGAAGCAGCACCGACCGGATCGTCTCGAACTTCGTCGCGCCGACGCCGAGCGACGTCTCCCGCAGTTCGTCCGGGAGCGACTCGAGCGACTCGACCGACAGCGAGATCATGAACGGGGTGACGACGATCGCCATCACCAGACTGACGGTGAAGATGCCGACCCCGGCCGTGCCGCCTCCGAACGCCGGCGCGACGTAGGTTCCGACGAACGGGACGACGACGATCAGCGCGACCAGCCCGAAGATCACGCTCGGAATCGCCGCCAGCACGTCGATGAACGAGGCGACGAGCGTCTTCTTCCAGCCCTCTGCGTACTCGGCGATGTAGACCGCCGCGCCGATAGCGATCGGGGTGCCCATCGCCATCGAGAGGAACGTCACGTAGACCGTGCCGGCGATAGCCGGCAGGAACCCGAAGCTGTTCTGGGCCGGATTCCAGTCGGCGGTGGTGAGCATCGCGACCAGCGAGTACTCCGAGAGGATCGGCAGCGACCTGTTGAGCAACAGCAGCGTGATCGCGGCGAACAACCCGACCGCGAGGTAGCCCGCCCCGGCGAACCAGTAGCTGCTCAGCCGCTCGACGAGCAGCCGGCGGCCGAGCCCGCCGGAGCGGGCGCGCTGTATCAGACTGTCCGTGCTGCCGCTCACGACGCTTTGTTCTCCTCGAGCGTCTGGAGTCCGTCTTCGAGCCGACTCTGCTCCAGCGGCACGTAGCCGTTCTCGGAGACGTACTGCTGGCCGTCGGTGAGGACCCACTCGACGAACCTCGCGGAGTCGCTCCCGAACTGGTTTTTCGCGGCGAGCCACATCTCGCGGGCCGGGGGAGCCGGATAGTCACCACGCTCGACCGCGGCGAGGAACTCCTCGCGGGTCGTGTAGAACTGCTCTGCCTCCGAGAGCCCGCCGCCGTCGCGGTCGAGCGGGACCGGCCGGATGTCGCCGTCGAGTTCGCCGCTCTCGAGCCCGTAGACGTAGTTGATGTTATTCAGCGAGATCGCGTTCGCGTTCTCGCCGAGCGACTGTGCGACCGACTGGTCGCCGCTGAAGTTGCCGTCCGAGAGTCCTTCGAGCTCGTCCTGGGTGTACGCTTCGCCGTCGCCGCCGAGGAACTCGCCCCACTTCTTGTACGCCGCCGAGGCGTCGGAGCGACCGTAGACGACGATCTCTTCGTCGACATCGACGCCCTCGTAGAGGTCGCCCCAGTTGGTGATCTCCTTCGTGAAGATCGCCTCCATCTCCGCTCTGGTGAGCCCCTGCGAGTTGATCTCCTCTATCACCGGGTTGTTCTTGTTGACCGTCCCGACGACGGTGTCGATCAGCATCGGCACCGCGACGAGCCCCTGTTCTATCTCCTCTTCGAACGGCTCGCGTCCCATCATCGCGATGTCGACCTGTTCGTTGAGGAGGTCAGAGACGCCGACGCCGGTGCCGCCGCCGGAGATATCGAACGTCGTGTCGGCCTGCTCCGCGTAGATGTCGGCCCACACCTGAACCATCGGCAGCGGCCCGACTCCGCCGGAGATACGAACCGTTCCGCCGCCGCCGCCGCTACAGCCGGCGAGCGCGGTTACGGCTCCGGCGGCTGTCGCACCGAGCAGCGATCGTCGAGAGTACTCGAACTGCATCTACTCGGCGTAGCGCCCCATCGTGTATAACGGGCTCCTCGGCGACAAATACACGCTGTTCGCCGACGTACCAGATTTTGTTTCCGCTACCTGTGACACGAGCGTCGCGTGCGGTCGTCGCGCGCGCCGGGCGAGCCGTCGGCTGTGCGACGGCTACGCACCAGCGGGCTCTATTAGGTTATCAGCTGCCACATATATCCTCCGCGAATACCGAAATATATTGCCTGTACTCGCGTCTGCGGGTCTGGTGACAGGTCTTGGAGACGGCTACTCGACGACTTCGGCGAACGCGACGGTTTCGCTGGCGTTCGACGTCCCCGTTCTCGATCGTCTCGTGGGAGTCCCGTGCCGGCCGTTCGCGGCGCCGTCACGACGAACCATCGGCTACGCGCCACGAGGTGGCGGCCGGGACGACACGGCCGAACTGTTCTGCGGTGTCGGGGTGGGCGTCGGAGTGGGTGTCGGGCTGTTCTGCGGTGTCGCGGTGGGCGTCGGGCTGTTCTGCGGTGTCGCGGTGGACGTCTGAGTGGACGTCTCGTTGGGCGCCGAGCCCTCCGGCGACCAGGTTGCCAGCGGCCACGGCCACAGCCCGGGATGTGCGACCCGAACCCCGGTCGCGTTCGCCGGTAACCGCCGGGTCGTGTCGAACGGACTCGCAGAGGTGTTGATGTGATCCTCCTCGACCGTGGTCCCGTTCCCGTAAACGTACACCAGCGTCAGGTTGTCCGCCGGTGTCCCGCCACTGACGGTGAAATTTCGCGGGGCGCCGGCGTCATTGATAGAGACGTTGTGGATCCCGGGGACCTCTTCGGCCAGCGGGAGTTCCGTTCGTTCATCGACTGGATCGAGCGCGCCGCCCCACGCCAGGTGAACGAGCGCGCCGTAGAGGACGACGACGCCGACGATGACGGCGAACACGGCCACGGCGGTCATCGCCGGCTCCGCCGCCGGGTGGTCGTGCCACGTCTCCGGAGCCGACTGTCCGTCCTCCGGCGTCGGGTCCATCAGCTCCGCGGTGTCGCCGAGCGGCGTGAGTCCGGCGTACGAGCCCTTCTCGACGACGAGGTCGTACGTCTCGAGCGACCCTAGCCTCGTGCCGTCGCCCTCCGTGACGGCGAAGGTCATCCCCGGCTTCGCGTCCGCGAGGTCGCTCATGAGCTTGAACGCGGCGCCGTAGGCGCCGACACCGAACCGGAGGCGCTGACCCTGCGAGAGTAGCCGCCGGATCCGCCGGCGCTCGTCCGGCGTCCCGACGGAGCGGAGGTCGCTCTCCTCGAGTGCGTTGAGGACGTTCTCGCCCGTCCCCGACTGCTCAATCTCGAGATCGTGTCTCTCCTCAGCGGTCCGAAACACCGCCCGACGAAACGTCGAGAAGTTCGCCTCGTCCTTGCTAGCCCGATAGACGGCGTAGTACTGTTCGAGCCGGCCGCTCGAGCTCTCGTACGCCCGGAAGTACGCCGCGAACGTCCGGCGCCGGCCGAACGTCACGGAGAAGACGATGCCGTATCGGCTCATCTCGCGGATCGTCTCGTCTCGTTTCTCACCCGGGTCGTCGAGCGGATACCCCCGCGAATCGTAGAGCGTGACCTCGCTCATCGCCGCTCACCCAGCCTCTCGAGGAGTCGGTCGAACCCAACCGTGGCGACATCGCCGTCGCTCCGCATCGGCACGCGCTCGTCGTCCTCGTTGACCCGCGTCTGGTAGTAGACCGGGTGAATTCTCGATCCCGCGGACTCCGCGACCAGCGCCTGAATCGTCTGGTTGTTTTTGAGCCGGGCGTTGACGAACTCGACGAAGTCGTCGAAGTACTGCTCGGCGTTGATCCCCCGCTCCTCCCTGAACTGCTCGGCGAGCACGTCGGCTTTCGTCGCGACGAGGACGACATCGGTTTCGTCCTGTGCCTGGATAATCTCGAAGTACGGTTCGATGCCGATCGACTCGTCGTTGGCGTACCGGTCGCAGTCGATCAGGAAGATCAGCGTGTCGGCACGACGGACGGTCTCGGCGAGGCGTTCGAGTGTCGCCGGAGGATTATCGCGCGCGCCGAGGAGCGCGTCGGGAAGCTCGACCAACCACTCGCCGGCGTAGTCGATCCCGGTGAGCTGGACGTTGATCGGGAAGATATCGCCGTAGACGTAGCGAAACTGGAGCGTCTTTATCTCCTGCGTTCGGGTCGCCTCCAAGAACCAACCGTCCCGTTGCTGATCGAGCTTCCCGACGAGACTCACCAGGTCGGAGCTCGGATTCAGCGGCATCGCGGCGTCCTCGCCGCCGCTGAACCGCTCCTGTGCCTCAAGGAACGCCCCGACGAGCAGGAGACTCTTGCCCGAAGCCTTCGGTCCGAGAACGAAGAAGTCCCGCTCAGCGTCGTACTGGACGAACCGCTTCGTCGTCCCGACGAACAGCCCGGCGAGGATGAGGTTGAGCGCGATATCCGTCGCACTCCCCCGGACCCCGAACGGCTGTGACGGCCCCGTCAGTCGGAACTGTCCGCCGGGCGAGACGACGACCGGGAGCGGGTACTGGATGTGGTGTTCGATGGTCCCGACGACGACGATCGTGGTGAGCATAAGAAACACCACCCGGGAGGCGTTCCGGAGCTCGACGGTCCGCGTGTCGTTTGTCGGCACGAGCTGTCGTCCGCCGCCGACGAGCAGTCCGACGAGCAGTCCGAGCCCGAGCCACTCCAGCGTGGCGGCGAAGTCGATGTTCGCGAGGAGCAGCCCCTGCGTCGCCAACACCAACATCCCGACGAGGCTTCCGCCGAGCAGTAACACGCCCTGGAGGCGCTTTTTTGTGTCGTAGATCATCAACAGCAGCGATCCCAGGAACACCCCGAGAATGAGCGACGACGCCGGACCCAGACCGAATCCGAAGGCTGCGAGGACCCTAAACAGCAACCGCGGCAGTCCCCCGTCCTGCCACGCCTGTCCGAGCACCGGCGCGAGCAGCGCCGCGAGGACCGTGATGATGACGAGGTAACCCGCGAGCGCGATCTTCTCCTGGTTCTCCCGGACCGCGTCTGCTGGCCCCGCCATCAGTTACTCCACCGTCGAGTGGTCGTTCGTGTGTTCCGTCTGTTCGTCGCCGACGAACGTCACCATCTCGTTGTACTCTCCGAGAAGCTGGTCGACGACCTCATTCTCGTTTTGGAGGAAAAACTGTGTCCCCTCGGGCGTCTCGACGTTGAGTGTGTCGGTCCGGCGGTAGTACGTGCCGCGTTCGAGCCCGAGACTGTGGTGAATCAAGATGTCGACGTCCGGGCTCGCGGCCCACTCGTCGTAGCCGCTCGCGTAGCCGCTCGCCTGGACCGCCTTCCGGATGTTGTCGAGAAAGACGCCGTCGATGAACACACCCAGCCCGATGTCCCAATCGCCGCCGGTCGCCGGGTTCCACGCGCTGTACCGCTGCTTCGTCGGATCGCCCTCGAGATCGAACGCCTCGCGGTAGATCTCTTTCATGTCGAGCATCTCGGCGTCCATCCGCTCGACAGCCGGACTCATCACCGCGACGCGAACCCGGAGGTCGCTGTACCGCCGGCCCTGGTGGCTGAGCTTCCGGCGCTGGAGTCCCGTGTACTTCCGGTCGAGCGTGTTCTTTGCGAGCTCTTCGAGTCCCTCTCGCATCCGGTTTCGTTCGTGGGGGTCGTTGAACAGCTCTGTCTCCGCTAGCGTCTCGCTCCCAGTCGCCTGTAAGACGTCGTCGGGCTGAACGTTCTTGATGAACACGTAGTCGTCCACCCGGTTGCCGAGAAGGCGGTCGTCGTCGTCACCGAACGACGCCAGCGACTCGCGGAACCGCGATTCGTTCTCGTCGAACGTTCGCCGGTGGGTGTTGACCGTCTCAAACAGGTCGATCGTCTGCTTGAACAGCTCGATCTCATCGTCGAGCGCCGCAATCCGTGATTCCTGGCTCTCCTGCCGGGCCTCGAGCTCGGCGGTGTCGACGAGCTCGCGCTCGAACACCGACCGGACGACCTCGCGACACGCCTCGCGGTCGACCGTTGGCTGCTCGAGGAGCCGACGGAGCTCCTCGACGTCGCTGTTCTCCGGTTCGGCGAGTTCCTCGCGGAGCTCTGAGACGACGTTCGACCGCAGCGCGTCGGCGCGTTGTTCGACCCGCCGGACGACCGCCGCGGTGTCGAAGTCGACCTCTGCCCGGAACTCGTCGGGCGGACCGACCGAGAACACGCCCGCGTTGTCCACCCGGTTTTTCGCCATCCGGAACGTCTTCTGGGCTTCCTCTTTCGCCTCCGCTGTCGAGGACTTCCACGGCTTGACCGACTCGAAGGTGCTCTCCTCGCGCTGCATCGTCAGGTACGCTTCCTTGGCGTTTCGCAGCTCTGAGAGCGACTGATTGACCTCCCGCGTCAGCTCGTCAATGTCGATGCCGATCTCGTTCAGCGTCCCTTCGAGACGGTTGAGCGCCTCGTTGACCTCCGTACCGCTCACGTCGCCGACTGCCGCGGTGTCGTCGGCGCTGACGACGCCGTCGCGGTAGGCGACCAGCGTCTGTTGGAGCGCAACGACGTCCTCTTCGACTGTCTCGAGGTCGATCAGGTCGAGCTGACGGAGCTCGTCCTCGATCTCACGCTCCCAGCGCGTCAGGTTTGTCTGGATCTCCTCTGCTTGCTCCTCGCGGAGCCGTTCTAGTTCTGCCTCGGTCTCGGCGAGGTCGTCCGCTAGGCGGTCGCGGCTCTCGGTCTTCTCTTCGAGCTCCGCCTGGAGCCGCTGGATGATTCCCCCGGCCGCCGCGCCGACATCTTCGGTTCCGAGGAGGTACTCGACGGTCCGTTGGACCCGGCTGGTGTCGATCGCGCTCTTTCGCTCTAGCAGCCGCTTACGGCGGACGAGAAGTTCGAGCTCTCGCCCGAGGACGTCGATCAGCCGGGCATCGACGCTGTCTTTGAACGTCGTCCGCTCGTCCGGCTCCGCGACGCCGGCTCGGAGTGACCCGCCGATCACCTCGATCTGCTCGCCGATCTCCTCGGCTTCGTTTTTCGCGTCCGAGACGATCTCCCGGAACGTCTCGACCGACTGGTAGCCGAGTTCTTCGAACAGATCCGACGCGAGCAGCGACTCGAAAGTACTCAGGCGGTCCGAGAGCGAGCTCTCGTCCTCGCTCCGGAGCCCCGTTTCCGCTCCGTCGAACTGGGTGTCGAGAAACAGCGCCACCTCCTCGTAAATCTCCTCCTCTGCGTCCATCGCCGTCTCCTTGACGTCGAGGATCTCTTGGAACTCGCCACGGGCCTGCTGGACCGCGTCGATGTTGTACCGCAGCACCTGCGGGATACCGATCGTGAACGGCGCGTACTGCGGCGCGCCGCTGAACACGTCCTCCATCCCCTGCGTGTCGTAGTAGCCCGCGATCAGGTAGACAGCTGCCTCGTCGAACTTCTTCAGCATCACGTCTGACTCGACGCGGTTACCCCGCTTCCCGTCGAATCCTGTCGGGTCGATCGGCATCAGGATCCGGTCTTTGAACAGCTGGTTGCCCTCGAGGCTGAGCCGCTCCAGCTCCGACAGGCCTGCGAACGCGTTCGCGCTCTCGCGGAGTCCCTCCGTGTGGTTCGGGAGAACGCCGAACAGCGTGATGTCGGCCGTGGGCATCTTCTCGGCCAGCTCTGTCGCGACGTCGACGAACAGCCCAGACCCGGTTCCGCCGCCGAGCCCGCCGATGACTGCGACCTCTCCCTTGCTCGGGATGTCGATGAGCGTCGCCAGCTCGTCGTCCTCGGCGTACGCCTTGTAGTACATCGCCTTGCCGAGCCCGCGCTTGCGGACGGCTCCCTTCGCGAAGTTGAGGTTTTCCTCGATGTGGTCCTCGGTGATCCACCAGTACTCCTCCGGGATGCCGTTCCCGGCGGCGATACGGGGGACGACGTCCTCACCGGTCAGGTCGATCTGACTGTTGAGCATGATGTTCTCCGTGATCAGCTTGTACCGGATCTCGATGTCGCCCACTCGACCCTGACCCGTGTCACGGAGCTCCTCTTTCAGCTCGTCCCGGCGGCGACGGATGGCGGCGATCCGGTCTAAGTCGTCGTCGCGCTCCTCCTCCGCGGTGTCGAGAAAGGTCACCGTGAGTCGTCGGGGATCCCGTCTCGGTCGCAACACGTCTCGGAGGATCCAGTCTGACTCAAGCAGCTCCATCCCGATATCTTTGCCCGCGCCGCCGATAGTGAAGATCTGGTCTGGCGTCGTCACGATGATTAACTGTTAGTACACACACATTTAAAAAATGTAACTCCCGAAGCGACTCAGCTGCCACGGCTACAGAGTCGTTGCCCGAGCGCCGCGGCGTCGCGGCGGGCCTCGATGTCGGCGATCGTCTCGAAGCGCCGGGGGCTGTTCCGGTTGCCGATGCTCGCGACGACGGCGAGCGCCGCCGTCTCCTCGTCGATGCCGGTCTCCTCGACGAGTTCATCGACCGACGCCGCGCCGATGTCGTCGAGGTCGTCGTAGCCGCTCGCGCGGAGCGCGCCGAGCGCCTCCGGATCGAGTCTCGGAACCGACCCAAGACCCGTCGGGGCACCCGCCACAGCCGCGTCCACCTCTACTCCGAGGTCGTCGTCGCCCGTGAGACGCTCCAGCACGTCCTCGAACCGGCTCACCGCCTGTCGAAACCGAACCCGGGCGACGACACGCTCTCCGTCGACAAACGCCGCGACCGCCTCCTCGACGTCGTCCTCGGCCTCGCCGAGCGTTCCCGCGATCCCATCGTCGTCGCGGCCGGGCCCGGGAACCGGCGATGGTGCCGGCTCGTCGCCTCCCGACGTCGGCTCGTCGAGTGACCCGACATCGTCGTCGCCCGATCCGCGGCGGCGAAGGTAGGCGGCGACGACTGCGATACCGGCCAGTCCACCGAGCGAGGCGAGCGCCGCCCCGGTCAGGCTCAGACCTCCCGCCCCCCCGCCTTCGGCCGGCGGGTCAACGCCGGACTCCCCTGCGGTTGCCGTCGCTGTTTCCTGCGTCCGGGGTCGGCCTCCCGCTTCGGTTGTGCTCGTGGCCGGCGTCGGCGTAAACGTCGGAGTCGTCGTCGGGGTGGACTGCGACTCGGGGGCGAGACGGACCATCGACCCGTCGTCGCTCACGAGGTAGACGCTCCGTCCGGTGGCCGAGAGCGACGGCGAGGTGCCACTCGCGAGGCTGACAGACCAGCGCACGCTCGCCGACTCGGTGCTGGCGAGCCGCACTTGCTGGCCGGTCGCGACGCAGAACGCGTTCCGGAAGCCAACTAACGCGTGGGCTCCGATGCCGGGGTCGAATTCGTACCGCCGCGAGCCCGTGCCGGGGTTGAGGCTGTACACATTGTCGTTCGCGGAGCCGACCAGGAGCGTGTCGCCGGTCGTGACAACTTGGGTGCGGTTCGCGGTGGGCACGTCGTACTCCCAGCGCTGCGCGCCGGACGCCGCGTCGAGCGCGAACAGCGCGTCGCTGGCACTCACGACGTACACCTGGCCACCGTCGACCACCGGCGGCGTCTGCACCGTGCGGTAGAGGTTGGACTCCCACCTGACCCTGCCCGACTTCGCGCCGAGCGCAACCACCCTGCCCTCGGTCGTCGCGGCGTACGCTGTCCCGTCGACGACGGCCGGTGCGCCGGTCACGCCCCTACCGACAGTGGTCGCCCAGCGCTCCTCCCCCTTCTCGGTCGTGAGGGCCTGGATCTGACCGTCGTTGCTGCCGACGTACACCGTCCCGTCGGCGATCGTCGGTGACGCCTCGCTGCCCCGATCCAGCGCGACCGACCAGTGCTCCTCACCCGTCCCGGCGGCGAGCGCCCGAACGACTCCGTCCCCTCCTGTGACGTACACGCGCCCGCCGGCGACGGCGGGTGACGTGACCACGCTTCCACCGACCTGGACCAGCCAGGCCCGCTCGCCGCTCTCGGTGTCGACAGCGTGGACAGAGCCGTCTTCTCCGCCGAGGTACGCCATACCGCCGGCGACGGCAGGTGCGGACCGGACCGCCGTCGCCGTCTCGTACGTCCACCGCTCGACCACGCTCTCGGGCGCCTCTCCGGCGACCGCACCCGTGTTCGCGGCGTCTGCGCGAGCCATCGGCCAGCTGTCGACCGACTGTGCCACGGCTCGCTCCGGTGCCGTCGCGGCACCGGAACCGGCTGCGAGCGCGGCCCCCCCGATCCGCGCGAGGAACGCCCGACGCGATCTGTCGCTCACGCCGCTGCCCCGGCCGCCAACGCGGCCGCGGCCACGTCACGCTCGGCCTCTCGAGACATCTGTCTTACAGGTGAGCCGTGGTGGCCGTCACTTATACACACCGGCCCCGCGCCCTACTCGACGATCTCGGCGAAGGCGACGTTCTCGCGGGCGCTCGTGATCCGGACGGTCGGACGGTCACCCACCGAGGCTCCGGCGACGAAGACGACGTAGCCAGGGCCGACGCGCGCGAGGCCGTCGCCCTGGTCGCCCACGTCCTCGATCTCGACCTCTCGGACCTCGCCCTCGGCGACGGGCGGACCGTCTGTCGTCTCCCGGACGGGGTCGGACGTCGCGGGTGTGGTCGACTCGGCGTCCGTCGGCGGGCGGCCCACGATCCCGACGCGGTACACCTCGCCCGTGTCGATCGATCCGAGAGCCACCTCGTCGCGCGGCACCTCGATCACGTACGACCCGTCTCGCTCCTCGACCCGTCCGCTGAACAGGCAACGGAGGGAGGCCGGTATCTCCATGCCCCTCGCTCGAAGCCTGCTGTGGTATCGTTGGCGGTCCACGGTCGTCGGTGGTTCGTGGTAACGTTTAACACGATCTGTCGCGTACCCCGGGTGTGACCGAACACCCCCCGTTCGTCTGCCGCGACTGCGCCGGTCGGGTCGGTCCAGAGGCGTACCGGGCGGTCTGTCCCGACTGCGGGGGCGACCTGCGGCGGCTCGCGGTCCGATAGCGTCATCTCCGTCGCGGACGAGCGGCCGACGTGAGCGACGACCCGACGACCGTTCGGTCGGTCGCGGTTACCCGCGACGACGTCGTCAGAGCGCTGGAGCTCCGCGAGCGCGGCGGCCCGCGGGCAGTGCTCCGGGTGACTCCGCCGTTCGCCGGGCGGATGCGCGCCCGACTCCACGTCGAGGGGCGGGAGGGCGAGTACGACGACCCCGCGCCGCTCCACGTCGCCCCAGAGCGGCTGGTGCGCGGGCCGCCGCCGTTCCCAACCGTCGACGAGGCGGAGGACGCGTTGCGCGCGGCGGGCGAGTACAGCCTCGACCGACAGCGGGAACGACACGAGCGCGCCGTCGAGGGGTGGCGCCGCGCGGTGGGTGAACGCATCGTCGACGAGACGGCGGTGGAGACGGCCGTCGGCACGCACCGGGTGGACGTGAAGACCCTGGGCTGAGCCGGGCGACAGAGTCAGGTGTGAGACGGGCGAAACCGGCACGTGCCGCGACCGACCAGGCGGCGGTTCGCGCTCGCGGCGCTGGCCGCGCTCGCCTCGACCGCGGGCTGTCTCGGCACGACGCGGCGGGCGGCCGCGCCGGCCGTGGTGGCGCGCGAGACGGCCGCGGCGACCCCGTACGAGTTCGCGGGCGTCGAGTCCCGCGAGTCGCGCCGCCGGGTCGGCGTCGGCCCCGCCGCGCGGCGCGTGACGGTCGTCTCGCAGGTCGCGACCTACGAGCGCGTGGTGACGGTGCCGGGCATCGGGTCGCCGCGGATCGCCGCGCTCGTCGTCCTCTCGACGCCCGTCGTGCGAATCCTCGGCACCGACCGGAACCCCGTCGCGGGCGCCTCACCGCGGGCGCTGGCGGCGCGGCTGGCCGCCGAGCGCGACCGGCTCGCGGTGGGCGAGCGTACCGGCGAACGACCGGTCGAGGCGCTGGGGACGCCGACGACGCTCACGCGGTTCGCGGGGGCCGGTCCGGCCGGCGTGCCGGCGGCCGTCCACGTCGCGGCGGTAACCCACGACGACGACCACGTGGTCGCGGTCGCGGTACACCCGTCCTGGCTCGACGAGCGGCCGACGGTCGTCCGGCTGGTCAAGGGGCTGACCCACGGGGAGCGGGCTCGCTCCTGACGCCCGGACGCCCGCGTGCTCCGGGTCGTCGACACCGTCGCCAGACTACCGACGGGGTGACGGCGGCGCTGACAGGGCGACCGGCTCGCCGCTCACGCTCGTGACCGGCGTCGTCGGGACGACCCTCGCCGGCGCGCGAACCCGGACTGAACTGAGAGGTCGCCCCCCTCGCGGTGACGCTCGAGACGGCCGACTCGGCGCTCGCCTCTCCGTCGACGTCCGGTCGGAGAGGGGGTCCGGAGCAAGAAACTCTTATATGTACTGATTGTTCGGGCAAGTTCGAGGCTGATCGTCCGAATTCGGGCACGTTCGGGGGCACTAGGTCGTGAATTGGCGCCGCACTTTCACGAAATATTTATATACTTCAGACCCTTACTGTGAGTAAGCGCGATTACCGGCGGCCGACGCCACGGAACGCGCACCTCTCCCATGATCGATACGAACACTCAGACTCAGGAGGCCGGCGAACGCGCCTCGACAGAGCGAGCGGCCGCCGAAGAAGTCGACACGACGTGCCCCGAGTGCGGTGGGCCGGTCGTCACCGACGAGGAGCACGGCGAGCGAGTCTGCTCCGACTGCGGCCTCGTCGTCGAGGAGGACAACATCGACCGCGGGCCCGAGTGGCGCGCGTTCGACAGCGCAGAGCGAGACAACAAGTCCCGTGTCGGTGCGCCGACGACGAAGATGATGCACGACAAGGGGCTGTCGA
>JAZKRX010000010.1:0-56960 GCA_036626375.1 Haloferacaceae archaeon | reverse complement strand
CGCCGAGGGCGGCGAGGAGCGCGACTGTCGGGACCGCGAGGACGACGCCGGCCGTCGCGTACGCGATGAGAAGCGACCGGCGCGCGACGCGGTCGCCGCGCCGCACGACCACCGTCGCGGTCGGGTCGGACGGGAGCGTGACCCGCGAGCGCCCGTCGGCGCCGGTCCGGCCGACCCGTTCGCCGGCCACCGCGACGGAGGCGTTCGACGCCGGCTCCGCGCCGACCCGGGCCGTGACGGTCGCGGGCCTGGTCGGAACCGCGACCGGATCGTCGGGACTGACCTGGAGGGTCAACACGCGGACCGGCACCGTCCGCTGGCCGCGCACGACGCCGCGCTCGACGGCCACGCGGAGCCGTCGGGTGCCGTCGTCGGGCACGCGGAGCGCGAAGGTGCCGTTCGCGTCCGTCCGTCCGACCCGCTCGCCGTTCACCCGGACCGCCGCGCGCGGAAGCGGGTCGCCGGCGACTCGTGCGACCACTTGGACCGTCGCGCCCGGGTCTGTCTCGCCGACGACCCGGACCGACGCGGCGGTCGGGAGGCCGTACCGCTCGGTCACGTTCGTCGGTGTCGGCGTCGCCTGCCGGACGAGTCCGCCGCCGCCGAGGGCCGCGGGCGGCGCGAGTGTCGATCCGTCCGGTATCGACGACGCTCGCGCCGTTTCCGCCGGCGGTCGGACCCGCACGACGAGTTCGCCGTCGGCGTAGGGGACCCGCCCCCGGACCTGTCCGTTCGCGTCCGTCCGGCCGACCGGCCGCTCGCCGAACGCGACCCGGGCGCCCTCGACCGGCGCACCACGGCGGCTGACCGTCACCGTCACCGTCCGCCCGGGCACGGGGTCGGGGGTGACGCGCACGTCGTACGCCGGCGGGGTGCGCTCGCGTGGCCCGTCGTCACCCTCGCCGAACAGCCACCGGAGAATCTCGCCGATACCGACGCCGCCGCCTCCGCCCCCGCTGCCGTCGCCGGGCGTGGTGACGGTGCCGGAGCCACTGCGCCCGTCCGCGGCGTCGCCGCTCTCCTCCGCTGTCGGGCCGGCCACGCCGGGCACCGCCGCGACGGCGACGACCACCCCGAGAAAGCAGGCGAGGACCAGGACCACCTCCGCGGGGCGTGGCCGTTCCCCGCCGCTCACCGGCCGCACCTCCCGGCCCGCGGTCGTGTCACTGGATCGGCGTAGACCGGACGACGGCTAAACCCTTGCGCCGGCCCGCACTTTCACTTTCACCGCGCTAGGCTGGCGTACATACGTTTCGGGGCCCAAGACCAGGTATGTCGATACGCGACGTTCACGCGACGACCCGACCGGCACCGGCCTCGAACCGCCTGGAGGTCACGGACCTGCGCGCGGCGAGCGTCGCCGACTACGCCCGCCACCAGCCCGGCGCGCCGTGTCACTTCGAGCGCCGCGGCGGCCGGACCTACCTCGTCACCGAGTAGCGCGGCCGGAGCGACAGGCGTTTTACGCCCCGCGCCGTTCCTCCGCTATGGCAGACGGTCTCTTCGCCGCCATCGACCCCGAGTCTGTCGCCGACGAGCGACCGACGGGACTGGTGACGACCCCACGGGCGGTGTTCGCGTTCCACCTCGTTATCGCCATCGCCCTCGTCGGCCTCGCCGCGACGCTCGTGGGACAGAGCAGCCTCACCGGCACCGTCGTCGTCGCCGCGATGGGCGGCATGGTCGCCGTCGCGGGGTGGGCCGCGGGACGGATCGTCGCCCGGCGCTGACGCAACCGAACGGTTTAACCGCTCGCCTCGGGTACGAGCGTTCGAGCCGAGGTAGCCTAGCCCGGCCAAGGCGGCAGATTCGAGATCTGCTGTCCGTTCAGGACACGGGAGTTCAAATCTCTCCCTCGGCGCTTCTGACGCGGCCACAGCCGGCCGCGGCGGTCTCCGCGTGACCCCCGTTCTCTCGTCCCCGACCGACGACCGACCCGGCGGCGGACGACCCTGCCGACCGTGAGTCTCTCTCAGCCCTGTTCGGTCGAATCGCCCCCCAGCGGTCGTTCTGCGGGGACGGACCCCGGTATAATCAATCTCAATAACTCCGAGGTAAGTATAACTGTCACGGACCAAAACGGACGGCTACGGGAGAACAGCACCGGACGCGGCGCGCGGTGTGTTCTGCCCGCCGATGATGACAGTACTCAAACGACTCACGGCGAACGGGGTGCGGCGGGCCGTTCGTGACGGTCCCGCTCGGGCCGTCGAGGGCCTCTCTATGGCGTCGGTCACACAGTCAATCGTGTCTCGGGGTGGAGCTCCCGCCACTCGCTCCACGGGTCAACTATGGCATCGGGACTGAACCGCGACCGCGCCGACGCCCGATCGGAGGTCGGCGCGCCCGACCACGACGCCACGGCCCAGCCGGCGGAACGGTCGACGGCGGAGCCAGCCTCCGCCGGTCAGTCCCGACCGTCGGTTCCCGAACTGGCCACCTTCTCCGTGCTGTTCGGCGTCTACGTCGCCGCGCTCACCGCGCTCGGCGTAGCCCGCGGCGGTCGGTGGCTGGGGCGACAGGCGCGGTCCATGCTGTAGTCCGGACCGCCGCACGCGCCGTCCGTACCGTTCTGTCGCCACAATCCACTTGTGGACCGCTCCCTTCTCGGTAACTATGCGCCTGCTCGTCGCCGTCGACGGCTCGGAACAGAGCGACAACGCTCTCGCGCACGCGACGCGGCTCGCCGAGGCCACCGACGGGTCGCTGACGGTCGTCCACGCCGTCGACCCGTCGGTACAGGAGAACGAGGAGGCCCCGCCGAGCGGCGACGACCGGCTCGTGGTCGAGGACGAGGCCGACGCCGAGGCGCGCGCCGACCGGGTTCTCACCGCCGCAGTCGAGGCGGTCGGCGACCGCGTCCCGGTCGCGTCCGAACTCCTCCACGGCGACCCGCGGGAGGTCGTCCCCGACCTCGCCGTGCGCGAGGGCTACGACGAGATCGTCGTCGGCCACCGTGGGCTCTCCGAGCGGCAGGAGCGGGTGCTGGGGAGCGTCGCGAAGTCGCTCGTCGAGCACTCCGAGGTGCCCGTGACGGTCGTCAACTGAGCGGGAGCGCCGACTGCTCGCCCGGGAGCGCAACCGGCTCGTTCTGGGGCTCGCGGTACCGCCCGACCAGGTAGGCGTCGGCGCCGGTGCTGTCGTCCGGGTTCGCCGCCCGGATCCACACCCGGCGTCCGCCGGCGACGGCGAGACCCTTGGCCCACGCCTCGGCGTCCTCGCGGGCCTCGAACCGCCGGCGTGCCCCCCGACGGTTCACGACCGACCCGACGGCGCCGTTGGTCCGCCGGGCCGACGGCTTCACGTCGACCACGTAGCCCATCACGCCCCCTCTACCCGCCCCTCCTACTTCGGTGTCCCGCTCTCGTCGGTCCGGTACACCCGGTCGCCGACCGCGACGTCGCCGGCGGCGCCCGCCGGGAGCTCGTACACCACGTCCGCTCGCGCCGCGCCGTAACCGGTCCACGCCGGCAGCCGCTCGGCCGCCGTCACCGTGTCGTCGACGGTCCACACCGCGTCGACCGCGAACGGGACGAACAGCATGTGGAGCCGGCGAGTCCCGGCGCGGCCGAACGGAAAGACGAGCGCGTAGTTCTCCGGGACCGACCGCCGGAACATCAGCCCGCGCCCGCGGGCGAACAGCGAGTCGGCCACCGCTACCTCGCCCGCGAGCACCCGCGTTCCCCCTGCCCCCTCGTGGACGACGCGCACACCGGGCGGTCGCGGGGGAACCACTTTGTCGCTCCGGCTCTCCGTGCGGTTATGGAGGAGACGCCCTCGGGCACGCCCGTCGGCGTCGACGACCCGTACGACCACGTGGGCCGCTGTGACCACCTGACCGACGACGGACGGTGCCGGCTGGCGCTCGACGCCGCGCGGGGCCGTCGGTCCGCGCCGCGCGCGTTCGTCGACGCCCGGCGGCGCGACGGGTTCGCCTGCGTCGCGGCAGCCGACGCCGACTTCCGCGACTGCGAGCAGTACCGCGCGACGACCGACGGCCGGGAGTGTGCGCGCTGCGGGCTGGCGGCGCTCCCTCTCGCCGACCGCGAGACGGGCCGGCGACCGCTGGTCGAGGCCCACCACCTCTCGTACCCGGACGGCGAGACGGGCCACGAGATCACGGTCGGACTCTGTCGCTGGTGTCACGCGAAGGTCCACGACTCCTGGGCGCGGGTGGACGACGACGCCAGCCCCGACCCGGAGGCGGTCGCGGCCCGCGAGGAGCGGCGTTCGCGCGTCCTGACCGAGGGGTTCGAGCCGGCGAGCGAGCGCCGGGACGGCGGCGAGGAGCCGTAGGCTTTTGCCCGCCGCCCGTCCACAGAGGGTATGACTCGTATCGCCGTGGTCGACAACCACGGGCAGTTCACTCACCTCGAGCAGCGGGCGCTGCGCGACCTCGGGGTCGAGGCGGAGATCGTCGACAACGACACGCCACCCGGCGACGTGCGTGCGGACGGGTTCGTCCTCTCGGGCGGCCCGGACATGGACCGGATCGGCCGGTGCGCGGCGTACCTGGCGGACGGTCGGCCCGTCCTCGGGATCTGCCTCGGGCACCAGGTCATGGCCGCGGAGCTGGGCGGCGAGGTCGAGTCGGGGGAGTACGGCGGCTACGCCGACGTGACCGTCCGGATCCTCGACGAGGACGACCCGCTCGTGGGGTCGCTCGCGCCCGAGACCCGGACGTGGGCGAGCCACGCCGACGAGGTGGTCTCGGTGCCGCCCGGCTTCGTCCGAACCGCCGAGAGCGACGTCTGTGACGTCGAGGCGATGAGCGATCCCTCTCGTGGCCTGTTCGGCGTCCAGTGGCACCCCGAGGTCGCCCACACCGCGGAGGGCGAAGCCGTCTTCGAGGCGTTCGTCGAGGTCTGTGCGGCCCACGCCGCCGCCGAGGCGGGCCCGAGCGCGGAGAGCGGAGGGATTTAGCACCCACCCACCCAGGAGGCGGGTAGACCGAGCATGACGGCGACACAGAGCGACCTCGCCGGGCTCTCGCGGTTCGTCTTCCGCGCGCCGCGGTGGTACGCTAGCCTCGCGTTCGCGCTGGCGCTCGCGGCCGTCGCCGGCGTCGCCGCCTTCGACGCCAGGGGAGGCGCCTCCGGGTGGTCGCGCCTCCTGCTCCTCGGACAGGACGCGTGGGAGGGGGTGTTCTTCATCGGGGTCCCGACCGTCGTCGCCGCCTTCGGTACCACCGGCGTCGACCGGTTCGTCGGCGGACGGCTGACGTACAGCCGGTCGTCGCTGCTTGCGCTCGCGAGCGAACTCGTCCTCGTGGTCATCGTCATCGGCGCGGGCGCGGTGGCGGCGCTGACCGCGCTGGAGCAGTCGTTCGTCTACGACGCCCTCGTCGTGGCGCTGGCATCCGTCTTCGCCTTCCGCCTCCTCGTCGTGATGGCCGTCTCCCGGTCCTCGCTCCCCGTCGCGGCCGTTCCGGCAAGTATCCAGACGCTCGCGGCCGCCGTTCTCCTCTTTGTCTACTCCGGGACCCTCCGCTTTCTGGAGTTCGGCGGCCCCCTCCTCGACGCGTACCTCCCCTATCTCGTCCGCACGGATCATGCGCCGCCCGAGCTGACCGCGATCGGTCCGAACCACTTCCTCCTGCTCGCGGTGACCTGCGGGATCTACGCCGTCGCCGTCTTCGGGTTCCTCCACGTCGTCGACCGGCCGTGGCGCCGCAGCCTCGGCGTGTCGATGCTCGATTTCCTCCGCGGGTTCGTCGGCTACGTCGCCGAGGACTCCCACGAGCTAGAGGCCTTTTTCGAGGAACTGGGCGAGGACGCGGTCGTCCCCGTCTCACTCCTCGTCTTCCGCCGACCCGACGGGACCGAGAAGGCGCGGTTCGTCCTCCCGATGATCCACCCCGGACCGATGGGCGAGATCGGGGGCGGCAACCTGCCAGAACGGGTCGCGACGTCCGCGGAGGGCCTGGCCTTCGCGCCACACGCCACCGCGGGCCACGACTTCAATCTCGTGACCGAGCGGGAGGTCGACTCGGTTCTCGACGCGGTCGACCGCGCCGAATCGCGGCTCCGGTTCGACGGGGCCGCGACCCCGAGCGTCCGGGTGGACAGCGGCGAGGCCTCCCTCCTCGGCCAGCGGTTCGGCTCCAGTGCCCTCCTCGTCTCCACGTTCGCGCCCGGCGCCGCCGACGACGTCCAGTTCGGCGTCGGGATGCCCGCCCGGCTCGCGGCGCGCGCGTCCGGCCTCGACGACGTCCTCCTCGTCGACGCGCACAACTGCAACGTCGGCCTCGACGTGGACGAGATTCCCCACGTCGCGCCGGGCTCCGAGCGGGCGTTCGACCTCCTCGACGCGGCCGAGACCGCCGGCGAACGGCTCGTCGGCGCCGGAGAGGCGCCGCTCTCGCTCGGGGTCGCGTGGGACACGACGCCGTGGGAGCCCCACGAGGGGATCGGTCCGCTCGGCGTACGGGTCGGGGTCATCGACGCCGGCGGGCAGACCACCGCCTACGTCCTCGTCGACGGCAACAACATGGTGCCGGGCCTGCGCCGACGGCTCCTCGACCGCCTGCGCGAGCGGGTGGACGCCGCCGAGGTGATGACCACCGACACCCACATCGTGACAACCGTCGAGGCCGACAACCAGGTCGGCGAGAAGATAGACAACGACACGCTCGTCGAGATCGTCGACGACCTGACCGTCGCGGCGCTCGCGGACCGCGAACCCGTCGAGTGCGGGAGCGCGACCGAGCGCGCAACCGTCACCGTGTTCGGCAACGACCGCACGGAGACCCTCGCGTCGCACGCAAACGCCGTCGTCTCTATCGGCGGCGCGCTCGCCGGCGCGGTGATACTCGCGGCGCTCGCGGTCAGTGTTCTCGTGTTCTTCCTCGCCTGAGCCGGGGCGCGGTCGTCGTCCGACCGCTACGACTCGTCCGCGCCGGCGAACAGGTCGTCGACCGCCGTCTCCGCCGCCGCGACCGCCTCCTCGACGACCTCGTCGGGGTCGGGGTCCGTCCCGTCGGCCGGGTTGAGGTAGACGTCGACGGAGAGCCGGCCGTCCTCGAACGCGACGGTCACGTCGAGGTCCGTCACGTCGGACTTGCGGTATCGCTCGAATACGGCGCCCTCGGCGGCCGCCGCGGCCGTCTCGACCACCTCGGCGTCGGTGGGGTCGGCCTCGGTCACCGCTCTGTCGTCCCGGTCACGTTACGCGCCGGCGCCCGGACCGCCGGGGCCGGCCGGACCGCCGCCGCCGCCGAGCAGCTGCTGAAGCTCCTGCTGGAGCTCCTCGAACTGCTCGCGGACGCGGCTCTCCTGTTTCTCGAGGGACTCGACGCGGACCTCGAGAGAGTTGACCTTCTCGGTCAGCTCGTCGACGGACTCGCCGTACTCGGCCTCGACGAGGAGCTCGCCGGCCTCGCGGTAGATGGTCGCGTCCTCGTCTATCTCCTCCAGCGCGTCGAGTGCGGCCTGAGACTCGTTGAGCGACTGCTCGGCCTGCTGTTTCTGCTGGGCGACCTGCTGTGCGGTCTCCTGGAGGTCCTGGAGCTCCTCGACTTTCTCCTGTGCTTCCGGCGGAAGATTGCCCTGCATACTCTGGTTGGCGGTCCACAGCGTGAAAAAGGCACTACATCGAGTCGACGACGCCTTCCGCGACCTCGACCAGCCGCGTCCACGTCGCACACGCCGCGCGAAGGGCAACGAGGTCCGCGGCCGTGACCCGCACGACAACCGTCTCGCCGGCCAGTTCGACCTCGGTTCGGGAGCGGTCGTCCACGGCCGCCACGCCCGCCGTCTCGACGCGCACCGCGTCGGCGACGAGCCGTGCGCGCCGCTCGGCGGGGTACGGAAACCGCAAGACGGCGTCGTGCGGACGCTCCACCGGCCTACTCGACGTCGACTTCCTTCACGTCGGGGCTGCGCTCCTTCAGCAGCACCCGGTGACCGCAGTACGGACAGCGCACGCCGCCGTACTCGTCGAGTTCGACGTCGCGCTTGCACCGCGAACACTTGTAGCTCATCGCGGCTCAGGCCTCGGTCTCGGCGTCGTCCTCGCTCTCCGTCTCGGAGAGCGCCGCGCGAATCGACCGCCGGACCTGCCGACCGCCGGGCGTCTCCGGCCGGTACGCGCCGCCGGTGAACGTCTCGCCCGTCGCCTCGTTCCTCCAGATCCCGGTTCCGACGCGGGTGACGTCGTCGCCGTCGACCGTCGCCGCGTTCGTGTCGGCCTCGATCTCCTTGACCCGCCGGCGGGCGACGCGCCCGTATCGCGCGCCGAACCGCCCGGCGCTCCCGACCTGTCGTGCCTTCTGTTCGGCCATAGTGGCGCGAGCTACCCCCGACAGCCGGTTAAACCCTGCGAGTCGTGCCGCGGGCCGCGCTCACCCACCTTCGCGCGGCTCCCCCGTCACCGCGCTCGGTCTCGTGGCCCGCTCTCCCGCGCGTCGCCCGCGCGCCACGACCCCTACGCCCCGAGGTCCGTCTCCGCCAGCGCGTCTGCGATGTCCGCCCGCACCCGTTCGCCCGTCTCGCGGTCCATCGCGGTCGTCACCACGCGGTTCTCCTGGACGCTCGACCCGTCCCGGAGGATCATCCGAACGTTGCCGTTGCCGTCGGCGCGTGTCACCTTCGCCCGCACGCCGCCCCGCGTCGAGGACCCGCCGGCCTCGATGGGTCCCGGGATCACCTTCTTGACGTGTGGGTGGGCCGCGACCGTCTGGACCGCCGTCCAGCCGTCGCGTTCGCCGATGAGCGTCGAGTGTGCTCCCCCGAGCTTCTCGGCGGGCGCGGCGTCGACGACGGCGAGCGCGCGGTCCCCCCGCCCCTCGACCGCGGCGGTCACGGGGTCGTCGTCCGGGACGCGCTTCAGTTCGTGGTGGAGATCCGCGCGGAGGCCGTCGACCACGGCGCGGTCGCCCGCGACGTACACCTCCTCGGGTCGCTTGCGCCGCACCTCGTCGCCGACCCGCCCCGCGTAGTTCCGGACCTGTCGGCGCTCGGTCTCGGGGTCGTCTTCGGGCGTCGTCGTCACCGTCGTCTCGCCCACCACCTCGTCGTCGTCGAGGATCGTCACCGTGGTCCGGTCCGGGCCGCAGTCGACAACGACCGCGTCGGCGTTCGGCGTGAGACAGACCAGGCAGTAGTCGCCCGGTCGGTCGAGCGGCGACCCGCACTCCCCACAGTACACGCCGGAAGAAGGGACGGCGCGCACAAGAGTCGTCCGCTCCCGTTCGTTCGCGGCCGACGCCGCTTCGCCGACGGCTCCGACCGCTTCCCTCTCGACGTCGCAGCCCGTGGTCGCTCCGGTCTGTCAGCCGCTCGGTGCCAGGACAGCGCGGCGTCGGCGCCCGTCTCACGGAACACGACGACCCGAGCGCCCGCCGTCTTTATTTCTCCACCGTCCGTAGTTCTCCCGTGATATCGCGGCTTCTCGTTCCGATGGACGACTCGGAGATGGCCCGGAACGCACTCGAGTACGCGCTCGAGAACCACCCCGACGCGGAGATAACCGTCCTGACCGTCGTGGGCGAGCCGTCACCGTGGGGCGGGGCAGCCACGGCGATCGCGCTCGCGGACGACCCCGAGGAGGCCGCGGAAGAGCGCGCGCAGGCGGTGTTCGACGACGCGCGGGAGCTCGCCGCCGAGTACGGCGTCGAACTCACCACGGAGGTTCGGATGGGGGACCCGTCTCGGGCGATCCTGAACCGGGCCGACGACTTCGATGCGGTCGTGATCGGGAGCCACGGCGGTTCGCTGGTCGACCGGCTGGTCGTCGGGAACGTCGCTCAGAAGGTGTTCCGTCGGTCCCCCGTCCCCGTCACCGTCGCCCGGTGAGTGGCGGCTCCCCCCGGCGAGAGCCGTACCCGGGCACACCTCGCGGCCTCCGACGGGCCCACTCCGCTCTCTCCCGACTCGACTTGGCTTCGTCTCGGCGGTCGGGGCGGTCTCTCAGGCGAGCAGCGAACACAGGGGGGAGGCTCCCAGAACCGATATCGTCGGCGTGATCACCCAGAGCGCCACGGTGCGAGCCGTCGTCGTGGCGTCGAACAGGCTCTCGACAGGCGGTTCCTTCCCGACCTGTGGCACGCGCCCCGACGCCACCGGCCGTGTGTCGGGACCGGGCGCTCGCCCTCGGCGCGGTCGCTCCCCGACCCCGACGATACAACCCGTCGTACTCGCCGCGAGGCTGGCCGGAGTTCCGAGCCACGACGACACCGTGATGATCGTCGCGCCGACGCTCGGCCGCCAGGCCTGTCAGCGCCTCTCACAGCCGCGCGGGGTCGCACTTCAGGTACTCCCGCAGGAGGACCGTCGCGTACGACCCGGAGGGGAGCGCGAACCCGAGCGAGTAGTCGTCGCTCCCGTCGTCCGCCCGTTCGACTCCGACCTCGGTCCGCACCAGCACCGCCCGGCGGGTGCCGCTCGACTCGAACCCCTCGGGCAGGGCGAAATCGGCGGGCTCGACCCCGAGGTCCGCACAGACCGCGCGTTCGATTTCCCCCGGCTCACCCGCTCCGAACGCGGTGTCGGTCCCGACCAGCGGCGCGGTGACGAACGCCCGCCCGCGCCGGCAGTGCCGCGCGACCACGTCGACGCGCCCCTCGTCCACCCGCTGGAGACGGTCCGGGTCGGGTCGCGGCGGGGCCTCCGGCGGCCCCGAGCGGTCTGCGAACGCCACCACGTCGCCCGGAACCGGCTCCGCGAGCGGCAGCCCCCGACCCAGTCGTTCGGAGACGATCCGGTTGAACACGAGCGACTGCGCGGCGTTGACGAACAGCCGCTGGAGCGCCGAGGGGACCGCCGAGAGCGCCCAGAGCCAGTCCTCGTCGGGCGACGCGTCGGTCACCCCGCGCTCGGCCAGCCGCGAGAGCATCGCGCGCTCGTGACCCATCGGCGCGGGCATCCGCTCGGCGGCCTCGCCCCACCGCGGGTCGGTGGTTCCAGCCTGTTCGTCGACGAACGCCCGCGCCGCGCGGGTGTCCTCGGGCTCGGCGTCGGCGGGCGCGCCGCAGTACGCGAGCACCGCGCCGCGGGGGTCGTCGCGGAGGAGCGCGAGGCCGACCTCGTGGGTCACCTGGCGGCCGCTCCCGAACCGCTGGTGTCCGAAGTAGTTCGGGACGCCGACGGTCGCGGAGTCGCCGTCCTCGCCGTCTCGCTCCTCGCTGCCCACCCGCAGGTCCGCGGTCACCGCCTCGGCGTTCTCCGGGCGGTCGGGGTCCCGGACCCGGATCGCGAACCGGTTGCCCGCCAGGTCGCCGAAGGTGAGGTCCCGTCCGAGTCGTCCGACGGGTTCGACCTCCGCGTCCGCGAGATCCGGGAGGTCCTCGGGCTGGGCCGTCCGAACCGTGAACAGCTGTGTCGTCACCGCGTTCCGGTCTTTCGTCCCGGCCCACGACACGCGCTCGCGGCTGGCGCCCAGCGCGTCCGCGAGGCGGCGCGCGAAGTGGGTCGTCTCCCACCCGCGGAGGGTCGCCCGCACAAGCAGACACGGGTACGAGCCGGGGTCGGCGTCGAGCGGCTCGGGCTCGACGGTCTCTATCTCCTCGACCCGGAAGTCCTCGGGGCGAGCGCGCAGTCGCCCTCCGGTGCCGTCGGCGTCGCTCGCGTACCACGTCACGCCGACCGCGCGCTCGGTTGGGTGGGCCTCGCGCACGGCTCAGTAGAGCGCCAGGTCGCCGGTCACGGCGTCCACCTCTGCCTCGGGGCCGGGGCCGACCGCGAGCGCGGTGACGGTGCCCGGCTCGACCTCCGTGCGGCCGGCGTCGCGGACGACGGCGTAGGGCAGGCCGCGGCGCTCGGCCTCGTCCGCGAGGCGGAAGAGGGCGTCCTCGCCGTCGGCCTGTAGCACCACCTTGGTCTGGCCCGACCCCTTCCACTCGCGGCGCGTCCGGTCGTCCGTGTCTTCGTACGCCGAGAGCGAGGCGTGGGCGGCCTGCGCGGCGAGCTTGCCGGGGCCGAGTCCGAGGTCGGCGCGCGCGACGATCGCCTGTTTCACGCCCGACGGTGCGCGCCGGGGCGGTAATAGCTACCCGTCTCGATCCGCGTCGTCTCAGTACCCGAGGTATTCGTTCAGCGCCGCGAACTCTGCCGGGGACAGGATGACCTCCGTCTCGACCCCGTCGACCCGCTCGAAGTCGTCGTCGATGGTCAGTACCGTCTCGACGCCCTCGTCCAGTGCGACCGCGGCGTAGTAGCCGTCCCACCCGCCGATATTCGTCTCGCTCGCCCGCGCGAAGCCGTCCCGAACCACGTCCTCGCGCATCTCGCGGTACCAGTGGACCCGCGTCGCGTCCATGAAGTTCGCCATCAGCCTCGACGCTCGCTCGTTCGAGAGACCGTAGTACGTCGTCAGCGCGTTGTGCGCCCCGATGACGGAGGCGTACGGGACGACCGCATCGATCTCTCCTGCGATAGCCTGCCGAACGTACGCGAGCGCGGCGTCACGCACGGGTGCGTTCGAGTGCGCGAGCGCCGTCACCCCCACGTCGAACAGGTACGGCCCCTCACTCATCGGCGTCGTCCGACTCGGCCGCCCGCGCCTGTCGCCGGATCGCGTCTACGTGGTCTCTCGACTGCGGGTCGAGGTCGTCGTACGGCGTCGGGGATCGGTCGCCGTCGGGGATGCCCGCGACGAGTGCCTCCATCCGCGCGATCACCTCCGCCGGGTCGTCTTCCGGCTCGACGACCACTCTCCCGCCCTCCTCGCGGACCTCGACCTCGCTCCCGGGGGCGATGCCGAGTCGCTCCCGAAGCTCCTGCGGGAGCACGATCCGCCCCTTTGAGTCTACCTTGGGCACGTTCCCACTTTGGGTGGGAACGCTGATAACGGTTCGGGCGAAGGTGAGTCCCCTCGGACGGCTCCTCGCGTCCGTCGGAGCCACGCACACCACTCCTCGCGGGCCGACGCTCCGCGTCGCTCCGCGTACACCGCTCCTCACGCAGTTCGCTCCGCTCACCGCTCCGCCTCGCGGGCCGACGCTCCGCGTCGCCCCGACCGGGAGCTACTTGGGGCCTCCACCCTCCCACTTCGCCATGATCCTCTCCGACGCGGACATCCTCGCCCGGCTGGAGGCGGGCGACCTCCGGATCGACCCGCTCGACGACCCGGAGATGCAGGTCCAGCCGGCGAGCGTCGACCTCCGTCTGGGCACCGAGTTCCTGGAGTTCCAGCGCGCGAACATCTCCTGTATCCACCCCAACCGCGCGGAGGAGGTCGAGCAGTACGTCGAGGAGACCCACGTCCCCGAGGGCGAGGAGTTCGTTCTCCACCCCGGCGACTTCGTGCTCGGCTCGACGAAAGAGCGCGTCGCGGTGCCGGACGACCTCGTGGCTCACGTCGAGGGCCGGTCGTCGCTCGGACGCCTCGCGGTCGTCATCCACGCAACTGCCGGCCTCGCGGACCCGGGGTTCGAGGGCCACGTCACGCTCGAACTCTCGAACCTGGGCACCGCGCCCGTCGCGCTCACGCCCGGGATGCGGATCAGTCAGGTCACTTTTACCCAGCTCTCCTCGCCCGCCGAGCGCCCCTACGGCGCCGCGCGCGGGTCGAAGTACCAGGGGCAGACCGGGCCGCAGGCCTCGCGAATCGGCTCTGACCCCGAGTTCTCGGAGCAGTCGGAGGAGTGAGATGAAGTTCGTCGAGGAGGTGGTCGTCGAGGAGTTCCTCCCGACGTACCGGTCGATGCTCGCGGCGGCGCTCAGAGAGCGCGGGCTGACCCAGCAGGAGGTGGCGGCGGCGCTCGGACTCAGCCAGTCCGCGGTGTCGAAGTACGCCCAGGGCGGGGTGGCGCGAACCCCCGATATCGAGGACGACGACCGCGTGCGCGAACTGGTCGAGCAGGTCGCCGACGGGCTGGCGACGGGCGAGATGAGCCGGGTCCAGGCGCTCGCGGAGACCGAGGTGTTGATCCGCCGGCTGGCCGACGGCGACGTCCTCGCGCGCCTCCACGAGGAGGCGATGCCGGACCTCGCAGAGGCTGGGGGCCTGGATCTCCAGGACCCCGAGGGCACCGTCCTCACCGCGGAACGCGTGCGCTCGTCGGTCGACCGGGCGCTCCGGTCGCTGACCGCCGCGAGCGGGTTCGCGGCGCTCGTCCCGGACGTCGGCTCGAACGTCGTCGAGTGTCTGCCCGACGCGCGCGGTATCGAAGACGTTGCGGGTGTCCCCGGGCGCATCGTGGACGTGAAAGGCCGCCCCACGGTCCCCGCCGACCCCGAGTTCGGCGTGAGCGCCCACGTCGCGCAGGTGCTGCTCGCGGCGCGTGCCGCCGGGTCGTCCGCCCGCGCGGCCGTGAACGTCCGGTACGACCCGGCGTCCGTCGACGCCCTCCGCGAGGGTGGGCTCCGGGCCGTCGAGTTCGACCCCGAGGCCGACCGCGAGGGCTCCGGAGAGGCGGTCCGGGCGGCGCTCGCGGACCAGTCCGTCGGCGAGCGGTTCGTGCTCTTCCAGACCGGCGCCGTCGGGGTCGAGCCGATTCTCTACGTCCTCGGGCCGGACGCGCCGACCGTCGTGCGGACGGTCCGCGAGGCCCTCCTCTGACCGGCCGTGTCCGACCCCGCACGCGCCGCTCAGTCGTTCTACACACGCTACGCACGGCTCTACGACGCCGTCGCGCGCCACACCCCCGGCGTCGCGCGTCTCCGCTCCCGGGTCGTCGACGCCCTCGACCCTCGGCCGGGCGAGACGGTCGTCGAGATGGGCTGTGGCACGGGTGCGAACCTCCCGCGACTCCGCGAGCGCGTCGGTCCCGAGGGCCGCGTCGTCGGCCTTGACTTCGCCCCCGGCCCCCTCGCCGTCGCGCGCGAACGGACCGCCGCGTGGGCGAACGTCGCCGTCGCGCGCGCCGACGCCCGTTTGCCGCCAGTCGAGCGTGCCGACCGCGTCCTCGCGACGTTCGTCGTCGGGATGCTCGACGACCCCGCGGACGCGGTCGAGACGTGGTGTTCGCTCCTCCCGGCGGGCGGCCGGGTCGCGCTCCTCGACCTCGCGCGCACGACCCGGCCCGCGGCGCGGCCGCTGAACCTCGCCTTCCGTGTCGTCGTCGCCGCCTCGTCGCCCCCGGGCACGCGCGCCCGAACCGGCGACCCGGCCCGCGCGCTCGACCGGCGGGTGGCCGCCGCCCACCGCGCGGTGCTCGACCGGACGAATCCGGTCGCCCGCGAGTGCCGGGCCGCGGGGTTCGCGCGGCTGGTCGCGGGCGAGGTCCGATGACGGGGCGGTAGCTATTCCCGTCCCGCCGTCGAGGGCCGCGCCATGTCCGAAGACACGGGCGCGGTGGCGGGGTCGGCTCTCCGCCTGCGCGTCCCGGAGTTCCGGTTCGGCGACGGCGTCGCCGAGCGCCTGCCGACGGTGGTAGACGAGGTCGGCATCGAGACGCCGCTGGTCGTCACCGACCCCGGCGTGGACGCGGCGGGTGTGTTAGACGCCGCGCTCGCGGCCTACGACGGGCGCTACGAGCGGGTCGACGCCCCGACCGAGCCCTCGACGGACGACCTGACGCCCGGGGTCCTGCCCGAGGGCGTCGACGGGGTCATCGGGGTTGGCGGCGGGAGCGTCCTCGACACCGCGAAACTCGCCGCGCTCCTCCTCGCACACGGCGGGTCGCCCGCGGACTACCTCGGGACCGGGGCGGTTCCCGGCCCGGTCGCGCCGCTTGTCGCCGTCCCCACGACAAGCGGCACGGGGTCGCAGTCGACACAGACAGCCGTTGTCCACCACGAGGGCGTCAAGCGCGGGGTGAGCGACGAGAGCCTCCGGCCCGCTCGCGCTGTCGTCGACCCGACGCTCACGTTCGGGCTCCCCCGCGAGGTCACCGCCCGGTCGGGCTTCGACGCGTTCGTCCACTCGCTGGAGTCGCTGACCGCCCGGGACCACCGCTGGGTCCCCGAGCGCGCGATCACCTACCAGGGCGCGAACCCCGTCACGCGGCCGCTCTCGCGGCAGGCGCTCTCGCTCGTCCACGGCTCCGTCGAGCGCGCGACGATGGACGGCGACGACCGCGCGGCGCGCCGGGCGCTCTCGCTCGGCTCTCACCTCGCGGGGGTGGCGTTCTCGAACGCCGGCCTCGGTATCGTCCACGCGCTCGCCTCCGCCGTCGGCGGGATGACCGACGCGCCCCACGGCGACTGTCTCGCGGCGTGTGTCGCGCCCGGACTGCGCTACAACCTGCCCGTCCGGCGGGACCAGTACGCGGGGGTCGCCGCCGACCTCGGTGTCGGCTCGACGGCCGAGGACCTGATCGGCGAGGTGCTTCGGGTGCGTGACGCGCTCGCGCTCCCGGACGCTATCGCGGCGCTCGGGCTGGAGCGGAGCGACGCGGACGCGATAGTCGAGAACACCCTCGTCCAGGAGCGTCGGCTCGTCACCACGCCACGGTTTCCCGACGAGGACAGCGCGGACCTCGAGGCCGCCGTGGCGGCCTCGTTCGGCTGACGGCCGGTCGCCGGCGGTTCCGGCGCTCGTCCGCCGTCGCACACCTTCGTGACAGTCTTTTCACCCGTCGAGCCGTACGGACGGCACCGATGAACATGCTCGTCGACGGCGAGTGGACCCGTGACGCCTACGAGAGTACGAACGACGACGGCGAGTTCGAACGCTCGGAGACCACCTTCCGGTCCTACGTCGAGGGGGTCTCGCCCGACCTCCGGGGCTGGGGTGACCCCGACGCGCCAGCGTCGTTCCCGGCCGAGGCGGGCCGCTACCACCTCTACATCTCGCGGGCGTGCCCGTGGGCCCACCGGACGGCGCTCGTCCGCCGGCTGACGGGACTGGAGGATGTCGTCTCGCTCTCCGTCGTCGAGCCCGAACGGTACGACGAGGGCTGGGAGTTCTCCGAGGAGTGTCCCGACCCGATACACGGCTTCGACCGGCTCTACGAGACCTACGCCCACGCCGACCCGGACTACACCGGGCGCGTGACCGTCCCCGTCCTCTACGACCGCGAGGAGGAGACGGTCGTCAACAACGAGAGCGCGGAGATCATGCGGATGCTGGACGTCGGCTTTCACGACCTCGGCAACGGCGTCGACCTCTACCCGGCGGGCCTGCGCGACGAGGTCGACGACCTGATCGACGAGATGTACGAGCCGGTGAACAACGGCGTCTACCGCGCCGGCTTCGCCGACTCCCAGGCGGCCTACGACGAGGCCGTCGACGAGCTGTTCGCGACGCTCGACCGCTTCGAGGAGCTGCTCGGCGAGCGGCGCTATCTCGCCGGCGACCGCCTCACCGAGGCCGACCTCGCGCTGTTCCCGACGCTCGTTCGGTTCGACCACGTCTATCACTGCCACTTCAAATGTAACCGGCGGGCGGTCCACGAGTACCCGAACCTCTGGAACTACACGAAGGAGCTGTACGGGCTTCCGGGCGTCGCGGAGACGGTGAACCTCGACCACGTCACCCGACACTACTACAAGAGCCACGGCGACGTGAACCCGAAGCGGCTCGTCCCGACGGGACCGGACATCGACTTCGGCGCGCCGCACAACCGCGACCGGCTCGCGGGTGGGCCGCCCGAGCCGCTGGCCGAGGACGCGGCGCCCGCGGACGACTGACGAGAGGCGCTCGCTCACGCCGTTCGCTCGCGTGCCACGCGCGCCAACCGCCCCTCGCGCGGCTCCTCGGTCACCGCGCTCGGTCTCGTGGCCCGCTCGCTCACGCCGTTCGCTCGCGTGCCACGCGCGCCAACCGCCCCTCGCGCGGCTCCTCGGTCACCGCGCTCGGTCTCGTGGCCCGCTCGCTCACGCCGTTCGCTCGCGCGCCACGCGCGCCACGCCGGCGACGCGCCTTTCTCTCACCCGCCCGTAACCAGTCCGTGTCGTCCGCCGACCGTCTCCGCGCCGCGCTGACGCCCTCGCCGCGGGTCGTCGACTGGTCGCTCCTCGCGCTCGCGGCCGGCGCGCTGGCGACCGGCGTCGTGAGCCTCGGGACCGGCCACCCGTCCGGCTCGGTCCTCTTTCTCGGCCACGGCGCCCTCGGCGTCGGCCTCGCGGCCGTCCTCGCGGTCAAGCTCCGGCGCGTGCGCCACCGGGTGACCGACCGACGGCTGTGGGACCCCGCCACGCCGCTCTCCGTTCTGACCGCCGTCGTCGTCCTCGCGGCGCTCGGGACGGGGACGGCGTGGGCGCTCGGCGCCGAGGCGCCGCTGTGGGGCTGGACACTGCTGAACCTCCACATCGGCCTCGGGCTCCTCGCCGTCCCGCTCGTCCTCCTCCACCTGCGGGCGCGCTACCGGCCGCTCCGGCGGCGCGACGTCGACGGCCGGCGCGACGTGCTGCGGTACACCGGCCTCCTGCTCGCCGGCGCCGTCGTCGTCCGGGGCGAGTCGGTGCTCGCACGCGCGCTCGACACGCCGGCGGCGCGGGCGCGGTTCACCGGGTCGCGCCCTGTCGAGGGCGACGGCGAGGGGAACGACTCGTTTCCCGTCACTTCGTGGGTGGCAGACGACCCGGACCCGGTCGACCCCGAGACGTGGCGGCTCCGGGTCGACGGCCTCGTGGACGAGCCGCTCGACCTCGCGCGCGCCGACCTCTCGCCCGACGCGACCGACCGCGCGCTCCTCGACTGTACGAGTGGGTGGTACACGGAGCAGGACTGGCGCGGCGTGCGGCTCGGCGACCTGCTCGACGAGGCGGGGGTCGAGCGGGAGGCCCGGTGGGTGACGGTGTGGTCGGTCACCGGCTACCGCTGGTCGTTCCCGCTCGACGAGGCGCGGGAGATGCTCCTCGCCACGGGCGTCGGCGGCGAGGCGCTGAGCCACGGCCACGGCGCACCCCTGCGGCTCGTCGCGCCCGACCGGCGGGGGTTCCAGTGGGTGAAGTGGGTCGAGCGCGTGGAGGTGCGGCGCCGCCGCGACGCGACGCAGTATCTCGCGACGCTGGTGAGCGGCCTCTAGCTCAGCGACCCGCTCCGGATCGTTCGCTCCGCGTCGGCGCGGGCGGCCTCGGGGTCGAACCGCTCGACTATCGCCCGCAGGTCCGCGTCGCTCCGTCCCGCGAGGCTCCGGGCGTGGGCGGTCATCGCCGGAATCGCCCGGACGAGGTTGTCGATCACCGGCACGGTCGCGGCCGCGGCCGACCGCGAGAGCGGGTTGAGGTCGACAACGATCTCCTGTTTGCCGGTCGCAGCCAGCGCCGCGGCGCGGTCGCCGTCCTCCAGCGGAACGAGCACGACG
Source organism: Haloferacaceae archaeon (assembly GCA_036626375.1). Classification (GTDB taxonomy): domain Archaea; phylum Halobacteriota; class Halobacteria; order Halobacteriales; family Haloferacaceae; genus A07HB70. Next base: position 37,828 of record JAZKRX010000010.1, on the reverse strand, counting down.
TCCGCGGCGGCGATGCCGTCGGCGTCGACGCGCGCCCGGTCGTGGTCGAGCCCCGGAATCGTCGCGTCGCCCGCGAGGCCTTTCACCTCCTCGACGCCGTGCTCGCGGAGGTGTGCGGCGATTCGTTCCATCCGTTCCTCGGTGCGGTGAAAGAGGTTCACCTCCACGTCGGCGCCGGTCGCCCGCGCGAGTTCCCCGACCGCCTCGGGGGCGAGCGCGGCGACGTTTCCGTTGACCGAGACGACAGGGTGGTCGGCACAGAGCAGGAGCGCGGCGGCGGCGCGCTCTGCCCGCGCCGCGGACTCGATTGTCCGCTCGCCGAGCAGGTAGTCGAACGCCTCCCCCCGGCCCTGCGCGACCAGTCCTGCCTCGCTGGTGATCCCTCGCTTCACGCCGTCGACGACCCGCTCGCGGGTCACCAGCGAGGTGTGCCGCGGGTGGGTCTCGGGGACGTGGTCATCGCCCTCCTCGCGCCCCGGGGGCCGTGGTGTCTCCCCGTCCTCGGTCATCGCCGGCGCTCGGTCGCCGGTCCTCAAAAGTCGTCCGTCCCGTCGACGCCTTCGAGCCGCGCCCCCGAGCCGACCCGCGCCGCCTCGGGGTCGAAGCCCGCGTCGGAGAGCGCCCGCCCGACGCCGAAGACCGTGTGACCGAGCATCGCCATGGCCGCCGTCCCGCCCGCCGCCTCGGCCGCCGCGGCCGCCTCGTGTACCCGGTCGGTCGCGAGTCCCGTCGCGCGGGCGAACCGCCACGACTCCCGGACGAGCGCCGGGAGTGTCGGCTCCGCGCGCAGGGCCGCGAGCGCACGCTCGCCAGCCGCGGTCAGGCGGTCGGTGTCGCCTCCGAGAACCGCCTCCGTCGAGAGGTCGCCGAACGTCACCCACTCGACCCGCGTGTCCCGCGGGACCGCGAGCGCGTCGACGCGGCCGTGCCCCGGCGCCCCCGGGTCGAGGCGGACCGGCGCACCCCCGCGGGCCTGTGCCACCACGTCACCCAGGCCGGTGCCCGCCTCGACCTCCGCGACGTGGGCGACGCTCACGAGGTCGTCGACCGTCCGGGCCGTCGAGCACAGCGCGCTCGTCGCGAGCGCCGTCCCGAGCGCCGCCGCGCCGGAGACGCCAAAGCCCGTCCCGACCGGGAGGCTAGATTCGAGATCGACCCGGACCGACGGCGCGTCGAGCGCCGCCAGCACACCCTCGACCGGCGCGACGGCCGCCGGTTCGCCGTCGAGCCAGACGCCGGGCTCGCCCGCCGTCGTGGCCGTCGTCTCGACGCCGCGCGAGAGCGTCAGCCCCGCGCCGCGCGACCCCGCGACCCGCGGGTCGGCGTCGGGGTACGCGCCGAAGAAGCCGGTGAGATGGCCGGGGACGAACGCCCGTGCGGTCGGCATGCGCCCGGGGTCGGTCGGGCCGCGGTTAAGCCCGTCGTCAGGGCTCGAACGCGACGTTCGTCACCGTGTCGAGCACGCCCGTCACGCCGTGGATCTCCCGCGCGACGACGTCCGGGATCTCGTCGGCGTCGTCGAGTTCGAGCTGGGCGACGATGTCGTAGTCTCCGGTGACGAGATGCGCGCTCGCGACGCTGTCGAGCGCCGTGATCTCGTTTGCCGCCTCGCGGGCGATCCCCTGGTCGACGTGGACGTGAACGAACGCGTCGGTCATTACCTGTGTGAGTTCTCGGGGTCCGGTGGAAAGCGTTTCGGGCTCGGTTGTTGACGACCCGAACGACCCGTCCGCGCTGTTCGCTCACGCTCCCTGCTCCCGCTCGACAGAGGCGCCTTCGCCTACGGGCTCAGTCGTTGCCTGTCTCGCGGGAACAGCACCGCCTCGCGGATGTTCGGCAGGTCGAGCATCGTCATCACCAGCCGCTCGACGCCGTAGGCCCACCCCGCGTGGGGCGGCATCCCGTACCTGAACATCTCCGTGTAGTAGTCGAACTGCTCGGGGTCGAGCCCCTGCTGTTCGAACCCGGCGACGAGCTCGTCGTACCGGTGTTCGCGCTGCCCGCCCGAGACCAGTTCCATCCGCGGGTGCATCAGGTCGAACCCCTTCGAGAGCTCGGGCTCGTCGTCGTAGTCCTGGATGTAGAACGGCTTGATCTCCGCGGGCCAGTCCGTGATGAAGTAGTGCCCGCCGACGTCGTCGCCGAGCGCGCGCTCGGCCTCCGTCGAGAGGTCGTCGCCCCAGACCAGCACGTCGTCGAGTTCGCCGGTGGCGTTGACGCGCTCGATCGCCTCCTCGTAGGGCAGGCGCGGGAGCTCGCCGTCCGGCACCGCGAACGCGTCGGCCAGCCCGAGCGTCTCCAGTTGGGACTGGCAGTGCTCGGCGACGCCATCGTACGCCGCGCGGAGCGTCCCCTCGCAGACGTCCATCGCCTCGTGGTGGTCGACGAACGCGGACTCGAAGTCGATCATCGTCGCCTCGTTGAGGTGCCGCGGGGTGTTGTGCTCCTCTGCCCGGAAGATCGGGCCGACCTCGAAGACGCGTTCGAGCCCCGAGCCGACCATCAGCTGCTTGAACAGCTGTGGCGACTGGTTCATGAACGCCTCGCGCCCGAAGTAGGTGATCGGGAACAGCTCGGTACCGCCCTCGGTGCCCGTGGCGACGATCTTCGGCGTGTTGATCTCCGTACAGCCAACGGAGCGGAAGTACTCGCGGACGGCCCGCAGGACCGCCGCGCGGATCTCGAAGATAGCCTTCACCTCCTCCTTGCGGAGGTCGAGCGTCCGGTTGTCGAGCCGCGTCGGGAGTTCGGCGTCGACCTTCCCGGAGGGGTCGAGCGGCAGTTCGGGGTCGGCCTCGGCCAGCACCTCGACGGCGTCGGGCACGACCTCGACGCCGGTCGGGGCGCGCTCCTCCGCCTCGACGCGGCCCGAGACGCTGATGACGGACTCGCGGTGGACGCCGAGCGCGGTCTCGACCATCGCCTCGTCCATCTCGTCTTTCTCGAACTTGACCTGGATCTTCCCCGTTCGGTCCCGGAGGATCAGGAAGGCGATCCCGCCGAGGTCGCGGATCTCGTGGACCCACCCCGCGACGGTCGCCTCGTCGCCGGGCGAGACGTCGGCGGTGACGCTTCTGTCGTCCATACGCTCGCCAGCCGCGCCCGGGACAAGAACGAACCGGTCCGTGGCTCCCGCGGCCGCTCAGTTCACAGCGCTCGCGGGTCACTCCGCTCGCCGCTGTCGGTCTCTCGGACCGTTCACCTCGGACGCGTGCTACAGCACCGTCTCCGACACCACGGCGAGGAGCCGCGAGAGTTACTCCGCCCGCGCCGCGCCCGCGTCTCGCGCTCCCTCCACCGTCTCGCGCACCGCGTCGACCCCCTCGTCGTGGAGGAGGTCGCCGACGACGACCACGTCCGCGTGCCGCCCCATCTCGTGGGCCGAGTCGTAGTCGTGGACCCCGCCGCCGTAGAAGAGGGTGGCCTCGTCCAGCGCCTCGGCCGCGGCCGCGACCTTCGCCGGGTCGCCGTAGGTCCCCGAGTACTCGACGTAGACGATCTCCTGGCCGAACATCCGTTCTGCGACCTTCGCGTACGCCGCGACGTCGTCGGCGCTCTGCTCGCAGTCGGCGTTCGTCAGCTGCGCCACCGAGGCCTCCGGGTTCATCACGATGTACGCCTCGGTGTGGGTGCGCGCCCAGTCGATCGTGTCGATCCGCACCCACTCCTTGTGCGCGCCGGTGACCCACGACACGTCGCCGGCGTTCATCACCACGGGGACGAGGTAGCCCGCGAGGGCCTCGTGGTCGACCACGACGGCGGGGTTCGACGGCTCCTGGTAGAGGGGCACGTCGTACCGTTCACAGGCGTCGATCACCCGCCCCATCTTGTCTCGCGTGATGTCGAGTGTCCCCCCGACCTCGATGGCGTCCGTCCCCGTCCGGCAGACGTCCTCGAAGGTCTCCCCGTCGGGCAGGTCCTTGTCGGGGTCGACCTTCAGGACGTGGTCCCACTCCGTCCACGCGCCAGTCATCGCCACGAGGACTCTCCCCGGAGGTGAAAAAGGGCGTGGAACGGGCGACGTGGTCGTGGCGCTCGGTCCGTTCGCGCGACGTACCCTCCGCGCCTCGGACGGCTCACTCCTCTCCGTGGCCCGCCTCCGGCGCGCCACGTGCTCGCCGTCCTCGGTCTCGTGGCGCTCGGTCCGTTCGCGCCACGTTCAGTCCGCCTTCGCCTGCCAGTCCCGCACCGTGTCGGCCCCGACGCCGTCGACGCGGTCCGCCAGCGCGTCGGGTTCGACCTCTTTCAGCGACGCGAGGTCGTCGACGCCCGCCTCCCGGAGCTTCTCGGCGGTCGTCTCGCCGATGCCGTCGATGGTCTCTAGCTCGGAGCCCGCCTGTCGCGCCTGGTACTCCCGGTAGTTACAGATCGGACAGCCGAGCTCCCACGGGTCGCGGTCGCCCTCGTAGGTCACCCGAAGGTGCGGCAGGGCGTGCTCCTCGCAGACCTCGTCTGCCACCTCGACCGCCCCCCGGCGCGGGAGGGGGAGCGAGTACTCGCAGTCGGGGTAGCGCGTACAGCCGACGAGCCGCGAGCCGGTGCGGGTGCGCTTGATCGCGAGGTCGCCGCCCGCCTCGTCGCCACACTCCGGACAGGCGCCGATCACGCGGTCCGCGGTCTCGTCGGCCGCCTCGGCCTTGCACCGCGGGCAGCCGTGGGCGAACGTCTTCCGGCCCGCGAGCATCTTGACGTGACGCAGGTCGTGGTCCTCGCAGCTCTCGTCCAGCACGAGCGGGCGCCCCGTCGACGGGAGCGGGAGCGTGAACTCGCAGTCGGGGTAGCCGTCACAGCCGACGAAATGCGAGCCGTCCCGCGAGCGCCGAAGGAGGAGCGGTGACCCACACTCCGGGCAGGGGCCGAGCGTCTTGTCGGCCTTCAGCGACTCCCGGAGGTGTGCGCCGACCTCGTCGTGGGCGTCCGCGAGGCGCTCGAAGATCCCCGCGAGCATCTCCCGGGACTCCTCGGTGACGTCGTCGATGGTTCGCTCGCCCCGGGCGATGGCGCGCATGTCGTCTTCTAGCTGCGCGGTCATCTCCTCGGAGACGATCGGCTCGGCGAACTCCTCGCTCGCGTCGACGACGGCGGTCGCGAGCCGCGTCGGCCGGGGCGGGTCGCCCTCGACGTAGCCCCGGTCGTAGAGCTTCTCTATCACGTCGTGGCGGGTCGCCTTTGTCCCGATACCCATCTTCTCCATCGTCTCGATGAGCCGGGACTGGCCGTACCGCCGCGGTGGCTTGGTCTCTTTCGCGTCGAGGCGGACGTCGCTCACCGACAGCGCCTCGCCCTCGTCGACGGCGGGCACCGCGCGCTCGCTCGCGTCGGAGTAGGGGTAGACCGCGAGGTAGCCCGGCGCGAGCAGGCGCTTGCCGTTCGCCTTCAGCCGCAGCGGCTCGCCCGCGCCGTCGTCGACGGCCGCCACGACCGAGAGGTGCGCCCACTCCGCGGGCTCGGCACAGGTCGCCATGAACCGCCGGACGACGAGCTCGTACAGCTCCCACTCGTCCTCGGAGAGCTCCGTCTTCGAGGGCAGCTCGCCCGTCGGGTGGATCGGCGGGTGGTCGGTCGTCTCGGTGTCGCCGGCGGTCGGCTCGATCGACTCCCGCTCCAGCAGCGCGTCGGCGTCGTCCGCGAACTCGCCGTGCGCGCCGAGGTCGGCGAGCAGCTCCGCCGGGTCGAGGTCCTCCGGGTAGACCGTGTTGTCCGTCCGCGGGTAGGTCACGTAGCCGGCGGTGTAGAGGTCCTCCGCGATCGACATGGCGCGCCCGGCGCCGTAGCCGAGCGACCCCGCCGCGGAGATGAACGCCGTGGTGTTGAACGGCGTCGGCGGGTCGTCCGTGCGGGTGCGCCGGCTCACGTCCGTCACCGTGGCCGTCGTCGCCGCCGCGAGCCGCTGGTGGGCGCGGTCGGCCTGTGGCTCGTCCCAGATCCGGCGGTTCTGCGTGCCGTCGGCGGCCTCGTAGACGTGCTGGGCCTCGAACTCGCCGTCCTCGCCGGTCAGCGCGGCGTACAGCTCCCAGTACGGGTCGGGGTCGAACGCCTCGATCTCCCGCTCGCGGTCGACGATGAGCTTCAGCGTCGGCCCCTGGACGCGGCCCACGGAGATGAAATCCTGGCCCAGTTGCCCGGCCGCCAGCGAGAGGTAGCGCGTGAGCGACGCGCCCCAGACGAGGTCGACTACCTGTCGCGCCTCGCCCGCGGCCGCGAGGTCGAAGTCGATCTCGTCCGGCTCCGCGAACGCCTCGCGCACCTCCCGTTCGGTGATCGAGGAGAACCGCACCCGCTCGACCGGCACGTCCGCGGCCACCTCGCGGACGAGTTCGTACGCCTCCTTGCCGATCAGCTCTCCCTCGCGGTCGTAGTCCGTGGCGATAGTGACCCGCGAGGCCCGCCGCGCGAGCCGGCGGAGCGTCCGGACGATCTCCTCTTGGGTCGGGCGCTTCTCCACCGGCGCGTCGATCAGCTCGACGGGCTCGGCGTTCCGCCAGTCCTCGTACTCCGCGGGGAAATCCACCCCGACGACGTGTCCCGACAGGCCGATACAGCGTTTCCCGCCCCACTCGTAGACGCTGACGCCGCCGACGCGGCGTGGCTCGGCGCTCTCGCCGCTCAGGATCGCGGCGATCCGGCGCGCGGCGTTGTCCTTCTCGGTGACGATCAGCTCCACCGTTCTGTCACACCCCCGGACGTTGTCACACCGAAACGGACGGCGAGTTCCGGCCTAAACCTTTCGTCCTCGCGCCGCTGATCGGCCGATAACGCGCTCGTGCCCGGCGCTCGCGGGCGTCTGGGCGCTCGCGGACGAACGCCCACGCGGTCGGCTCGCGGGCGCTCACGGGCGGGCGACAGGTCACGGTCGCCGCCGCCGGTCAGGCCTCCTCGCGCTCTGCGAGCGTCGCCCGCAGGCGCTCGTTGACCGTCCCCGGGTCCGCCGCGCCGCCCGTCGCGCCCATCACCTGTCCGACGAGGTAGTTGAGCGCGCCGTCTTCGCCCGCGTGGTAGTCCGCGACCGCGCCGGGGTTCTCCTCGATTGCCTCGCGCACCGCCGCCGCCACCTCGTCCTCGTCTGCCCGTCCCAGTCCCTCGCGGTCGATCACCGTCCGGGGGCCGACGCCCTCGTCGAGCATCGCCCGCAGCACCGTCTCTTCGGCGTTCTTCCGCGTTATCTCGCCCTCGTCGACGAGACGGATCAGGTCGACGACCTCGTCCAGGCGGTCCGCGACGTCCGCCACCGCCATGTCGCGGTAGTTGAGCTCGCCGAGGAGGACGTCCGCCACCCACGTCGCGGCGAGGTCGGGGGCGAACGCCTCGGCGACCTCCTCGTAGAAGTCCGCCACCTGCTTCGTGGAGGTGAGCTTCGCCGCCGCCTCGCGGTCCAGCCCGTACTCCTCGCGGAAGCGCTCGCGCCGTGCGTCCGGGAGTTCGGGGATCGAGAGCCGGTCGCGCCAGTCGGCGACCCGGAGCGGCGGGATGTCGGCCTCGCCGAAGTAGCGGTAGTCTTTCTCCTCCTCTTTCGCGCGCATCGACACCGTGATCCCCCGGGACTCGTCCCAGTGGCGGGTCTCCTGGTCGACGCCGCGCCCGCGCTGGATCGCGTTGCGCTGGCGGGTCACCTCGTAGGCCAGCGCCTTCTCCGCGCCCTTGTGACTGGAGATGTTCTTGACCTCGGTTCGGTTCGCCGATTCGAGCGCCGCCTCGCCGACGGCTCCGTCGTCCTCCACCGCCGACTCGGGCACGAGCGAGACGTTCGCGTCGATCCGCAGCGACCCGTCCCGGGAGCCGTCGAAGACGCCGAGATACTCGAGCACCTCCTCTAGCTTCGCGAGAAACGCCCGCGTCTCGGCCGGCGCCCGGAAATCCGGCTCGGTGACGATCTCCATCAGGGGCGTGCCGGCGCGGTTGTAGTCGACGAGCGTGTAGTCCGCGGTGTCGATGTTCCCGCCGGCGTGGACGATGCTCCCCGGGTCCTCCTCCAGGTGAGCGCGGCGGATCGCCACCTCGCGGCGCTCGCCCTCGACGCTCACCTCCAGCCGGCCGTCACGACAGATCGGCGCGTCGTACTGGCTGATCTGGAAGTTCTTCGGCAGGTCGGGGTAGAAGTAGTTCTTCCGGTGGAAGCGGGTCTCGGGGGCGATCTCGGCGTCGAGCGCCTTGCCCACCCTGACCGCAGACTCCACCGCGGCCTCGTTGACGACCGGGAGCGCGCCCGGCAGCCCGAGACAGACGGGACAGGTCCGGCTGTTCGGCGCCTCGTCTTCCGCCGCGGTCGTCGAACACCCACAGAAGATCTTCGTGTCGGTCTCGAGTTGGACGTGGACCTCCAGCCCGATGACGACGGCGAGGTCGGCGCGCTCCGCTGACGCCTGCGTGCTCATACGCCTGCCTGCGCGTCGTGTCGCTAAAGGATTCCGGGAGTGCGTGGCGCGCCGGAGGCGGGCCAGGAGAGGGGTGAGCCGCGCGAGGCGCTGACGGGCGACGCCGACCACTGCGGGAGCGAGGCTCCCGCGAGCAACCGGCGACAGAGTCGCCGGTGACGACGGGAGGGGTAAAGAACAGACCGGCTCATAGGGCCACGCCGCGGCGTTGTCTGACACAGTTTTATCCCCGCTCGGCCGTGCCGTGTGGGTATGAGTAATCGGGTCGAGGAACTGGAATCGACGGTCGCCGAACTCCAGGCCGCGGTCGACGGCCTGACCGAGGAACTGGTCGAGACGCGCGAGCGTCTCCGCCAGCTCGAGGAGGCGCAAGCGCCCGACGAGTCGACGCGGGCGGTCGAGAGCGCCCACGCGGAGCGGGTCGACGCGGCGCCCGAGCCCGACGAGGAGCCGGCGCCGGAGCAGGAGGCCGCTCCCGACGCCGACGAACAGCAGACTGACGCCGACGCGTCAGCGGCAGACGACGAGGACGCCGACGCCGCCGGGGACGACGAGATAATCGTCGCCTGAGGCGGGCCGTCTCTCGGTCCCCCCGCCAATGCATATCAAGGAACTCGTCCTGGACGACTTCAAGAGCTTCGGGCGCGAGACCACGATCCCGTTCTACGAGGACTTCACGGTCGTCACGGGGCCGAACGGCTCCGGAAAGTCGAACATCATCGACGGGGTGTTGTTCGCGCTGGGGCTCGCCCGCACGCGGGGCATCCGCGCCGAGAAGCTCACCGACCTGATCTACAACCCCGGCCACGAGGACGACGGCGCGGCGGCGTCGGGCCCGCGCGAGGCCTCCGTCACGGTGGTGCTCGACAACTCGGACCGACGGCTGGAGCGCTCGCAGGTCGTCAACGCCGCCGGGAGCGAGGACGTCGGCGACGTCGACGAGATCACGGTCAGGCGGCGGGTCAAGGAGACCGAGGAGAACTACTACTCGTACTACTACCTCAACGGCCGCTCTGTCAATCTCTCCGACGTGCGGGACCTGCTCGCGCAGGCCGGGGTCACGCCGGAGGGCTACAACGTCGTGATGCAGGGCGACGTGACCGAGATCATCAACATGACGGCCCGGGAGCGCCGGGAGATCATCGACGAGATTGCGGGCGTCGCGGAGTTCGACGCGAAGAAAGCCGACGCGTTCGAGGAACTCGAGACCGTCGAGGACCGCGTCGAGGAGGCGGCGCTCCGGATCGAAGAGAAGGAGAGTCGGCTGGAGCAGCTGGCCGACGAGCGCGAGACCGCCCTGGAGTACCAGTCGCTGAAAGAGGAGCGCGCGGAGTACGAGGGCTACCTGAAGGCGGCGGAGCTAGAGGACAAGCGCGGCGACCTCGCCGGCGTCGAGAAGCGGATCGAGGCCCGCGAGCAGGACCTGGCGGACGCCGAAGCGACTCTCGCGACGAAACAGGAGCGGGTCGACGACCTCGAGTCCCAGCACGAGGAGCTCACCCGCGAGATCGAGCGCAAGGGCGAGGACGAGCAGGTGCGCCTGCGCTCGGAGATCGAGGAGGTCAAAGGCGAGATCGCCCGCCTGGAGGGCGAGATCGAGTCTGCCGAGGACCGGATCGAGGAGGCCGAGTCCGACCGCCGGGAGGCGTTCGTCCAGCTCGACCGAAAAGAAGAGCGTGTCGAGGAGATAGCCGAGGAGCGGCGGTCGGTGAAGGTGGAGAAGGCGTCGGTCACGAGCGACCTCGAGGCGAACCGCGAGGACCTCGAGGAGATCGAGGCGGAGATCGACGCCGTCGACGCCGAGTACGACGAGCTGAAGGCCGAACTCGCGGAGCTAGAGGAGCGAAAGCGCGAGATCGAGAGCGAGCGCGCGGAGCGCCAGCGCGAGAAGGACCGCCTGCTCGACGAGGCACGGCGGCGCTCCACCGAGCTCGACGACCGCCGCGAGGAGCTGCGCGAGGCGACCGAGCGCCTGCCCGAGCTGAAGGCCGAGCGCTCGGACCTCGCGTCCGAACTCGACAAGGCCGAGAAGAACCGCGAGACGATCCGCGAGGCCGTCGCCGACCTCCAGGACCGGCGCGAGGCGCTGAAGTCGGAGCTGAGCGAGGTCGAAGACGACCTGCGCGAGGCCCAGAACGAGTACGCCGAGCTGGAGGCGAAGGCGGGCCACGACGGCGACGACTCGTGGCCCCGGCCGGTGACGACGGTGCGCTCGTCGGGTATCGACGGCGTCCACGGGCCGGTCGGCGAGCTCGGGAGCGTCGAGGCGGAGTACGCGACGGCGTGTGAGACGGCCGCGGGCGGGCGGCTCGCACACGTCGTTGTCGACGACGACGGCGTCGGACAGTCGTGTATCGAGCACCTCAAGAGCCGGAACGCCGGGCGGGCGACGTTCCTCCCCCTCGACAAGATGGACCGTCGGGGGCTCCCCTCGCTCCCCTCGCACGACGGCGTGGTGGCGTTCGCGCGCAGCCTCGTCGACTACGACGACGCCTACGAGCCGGCGTTCTCGTACGTCCTCGGGGCGACGCTCGTCGTCGAGGACATGGCCACGGCGCGGGAGCTGATGGGCGACTACCGGATGGTCACGCTCGACGGCGACCTGGTCGAGAAGTCGGGCGCGATGACCGGCGGGAGCGGCGGCGGGACGCGCTTCTCGTTCTCGCAGTCGGAGGGGGGGCGCCTCGCCCGGCTCGCCGAGGAGATAGACCGGCTGGAGGACCGCCGCCGGTCGCTCGACGCGGAGATCCGGGAGGTCGAGAGCGACCTCGACGACGCCCGCGAGCGGGAGGGTGACGCGGGCGACCGGGTCCGCGAGGTCGAGTCACGCGTCGAGGGGAAGCGCGACGAGGTCGCGGCGACCGAGGAGCGGATCGACGAGCTGGAGGCCGCCATCGACGACCTCGAGGCCGAGCGCGCGTCGGTCGACGAGGAGATGGGCGAACTGGACGAGACGATCGCCGACCTCGGCGCGGACCTGGCGGCGGTCGAGGACGAGATCGACCGCGTCAAGGGCGAGCTCTCGGACTCGCGGGTCCCGGAGCTGACCGAGCAGGCCGACGAGGTCCGGGACGAGATCGACGACCTCGAATCGCGGGTCGGCGACCTCGACGGCCGGCTGAACGAGCTGGAGCTCGAACGCGAGTACGCGACGGAGGCGGTCGAGGACCTGCAGGAGACCGTCGACCGCGCCCAGGAGCGCAAGGCGAGCGCCGAGGAGCGGATCGCCGAGCTCGAAGACCAGATCGCGGCGAAGGAAGACGTGCTGGCGGAGAAAGAAGCGCAGGTCGCGGAGCTGGAGGAGGACCTCGCGGACCTCAAGTCGGAGCGCGAGGCGCTCGCCGCCGACCTGCGCGAGGCGCGCTCGGCGCGCGACCGGGCGAAAGACCGCGTGCGGGCGGTCGAGGAGGACGTCGCGGAGCTGGACGAGCGCGCCGACCGCCTGGAGTGGGAGATCGACGAACTCGCCGAGGCCGTGGGCGACTACGACCCCGAGGCGGTCCCCGACCACGAGGAGGTCGAGGAGCGGGTCGCGGAGCTCGACGCCGAGATGGAGGCGCTCGAACCCGTGAACATGCTCGCGATCGAGGAGTACGACGAGGTCGAAGCCGACCTCGCGGACTTAGAGGAGCGCCGGGACGTGCTGGTCGAGGAGCGAACCGGCATCGAGGAGCGGATCGACCGCTACGAGGCACAGAAGCGCGACCGGTTCATGGAGAGCTTCGAGGCGGTCGACGAGCAGTTCCGGCGCATCTTCGACCGGCTCTCGGACGGGAGCGGCGAGCTCATCCTGGAGAACGAGGACGACCCGTTCGAGGGCGGGCTGACGATGAAAGCCGAGCCGGGCGACAAGCCGGTCCAGCGCCTCGCGGCGATGAGCGGCGGCGAGAAGAGCCTGACCGCCCTCGCGTTCATCTTCGCCATCCAGCGCACCGAGCCCGCGCCGTTCTACGCGCTCGACGAGGTGGACGCCTTCCTCGACGCGGCGAACGCAGAGCGGGTCGGGGAGCTGGTCCACGAACTCGCGGGCGACGCGCAGTTCGTCGTCGTCTCGCACCGCTCTGCCCTGCTCGACCGCTCGGAGCGCGCCGTCGGCGTCACGATGCAGGACGACAACGTGAGCCGGGTGACGGGCATCGACCTCCGGGCGGAGGGCAACGGGGAGGTGCCGGCGGATGACTGACCTGCCCGGCGCGGTGGGGGCGACGAGCCCCGGGCCGCCCCAGGACCCGGACGCGGGCGCCGACGAGGACGAGGTCGAGCCGGTCGAACTGCTCGTCCAGCTGGCCGAAGAGGGCGAGATCGACCCGTGGGACATCGACATCGTCGAGGTGACCGACGCCTTTCTCGACCGGCTCGACGACGCCGACCTCCGCACGTCGGGCCGGGCGCTGTTCTACGCGAGCGTCCTCCTGCGGATGAAAAGCGACGCGCTGCTCGGGGCAGACGAGCCCGAAGAGCCCGAACCGGAGCCGTGGGAGGCGCGCCTGGAGGGCGACGCGCCGGCGATGGGCGGCGGGGAGCCGACCGGGAACGGGGACGGCTTCGACCCCGTGTCGGCTCTAGAGGGCGAGCTCGACCGCCGGCTCGACCGCAAGCACGCCCGCGGGTCGCCGGAGACGCTCGACGAACTCGTGCGGGACCTGCGCGACGCCGAGCGCGGGTCGTGGTGGAAGGAGTCCCGGAGCTACGACACGAGCGGCGAGACGACGCCGCGGACCCAGACGCTCGACTACCGCGCGGCCGACGACCTCCGGCACGACGACGAGCCGAGCGCCGCGGAGGTGACCGAACGGACGCACTCCGAGGACATCGAGACGACCATCGCGGACGTCCGGGGTGCGCTCGCCGACCACTACGACGCCGGGCGCGCCGAGGTGCTCTTCCGCGAGGTTCGGACCGCCGGCGGCGACCCGGTCCACACGTACCTCGCCTTGCTCTTTCTGGACGGTCGCGGCGCGGTAGACCTGGCGCAGGACGAACTGTTCGGGGATCTGTGGGTCCGCGACCCCGACGCCGTGGCGGCCGGGGACGCGGACGAACTGGGGGCCGCGGTGACGCCAGCCGGCGACGACGGCCCCGCGGCCGCGGACGACGACTGACGCCGGCGGTGGCGGCGCTCTCCGTTCTGCGGCTCGACTCCGCCTCGCCGCGTCAGCTCGTGGCCCGGCGCCGCCGCGCCACGTCTCCTACCCCGCGTCCGGCGTCGGCCGGATCTGCTCGCCGTCGCGTTCGACCAGCGCCCGCCGCTCCATCTCGTCTAACACCTCGTCGAGCCGGCCGGGCTGGGCGACCTCCAGTGCGATCCGCTCGATACCGTGCCGCTCCGCGAGGAGGTCGCGCACGTCCTCGGGCGTGAACCACTCGGCGTCGGCGTCGACCGTGGCGCTGCCGATCAGGTCACACATGTCTTCGATGAAGTTCCACGGGTAGACGACCCACGTCCACTCGGCGAGGTGTTCGCCGACGAAGTCGGGGTCGGCGGCGCTCTCGCCTGCCTGCTGGAGCGTGGCGGTCCGGACGGCCGCCGGGTCGCGGTCGTAGACGTAGGTCTCGGCGCGGCGCAGCGACTCGCCGGTGTCGGTGATGTCGTCGACGACGAGGACGCGTTTGCCCTTGACGCTCCCGTCGGGCATCGGGTAGCGCACCTCTGCCTCGCCGGACGCGGCGGCGGTCCCGACGTAGTGTTCGATCTTCAGGCTCGTGAGGTCGTCGAGCGCGAGGAAGTCACAGAGACAGCGCCCGGCGAACCAGCCGCCGCGCGCGAGCGCGACTATCACGTCCGGGTCGAACTCGGCCTCGCGGACCGCCTCGGCAACGTCGCGGGTCAGGCCGTAGATGTACTCCCAGTTGGTGACGGTGCAGTCGAACTCCTCGTGGGCGGCCATGGCCGCGGGTCGTCGGGCGAGCGGATAAACCCCGCCGTGGGCCGCCGCCGACCCCCGGCCTTTTGCCCCTCCTCTCCGACCCGCGCCTATGACCGACCGACGCGCGCTCCTCGTGGACGCGTTCGCGGACGAACCGCTCGCGGGCAACGCCGCGGGCGTGGTGCCCGACGCCGACGACCTGACCGACGAGCAGATGCGCGCGGTCGCGCGCGAACTCGGCGCGAGCGAGACGGCGTTCGTCCGCTCGTCCCCCGACGCGGACCGGCGGCTGCGCTTTTTCTCGCCGTCTGCCGAGGTCGACCTCTGCGGTCACGCGACGGTGGCGGCCCACGCGCACCTCCACCGGGAAGGGGTGCTCGCGGCGGGCGTCCACGCCGTCGAGACGAACGCGGGCGTCTTCGACGTCGAGGTCGAGGAGGGAGGCGTGGTCTGGCTCGCGGGCGCGGCGCCCGAGGTTACGGAGGTCGAGGTCGACCTCGGCCGGGTCGGCGACGCCCTCGGGATCGACCCCGCGGCGCTCCGGGACGTGGGGGCTGACCTCCCGACCGCGGTGGCTTCGACGGGGCTGCCCTACCTCGTTGTCCCCGTCAACTTCCTCGAACGGCTGAGCGGCGCGGACCCCGACGACGCGGCGGTGGCGGCGCTCGCCGAGGAACACGGCGCCGCGGGCGTCTACGCCTTCACCTTCGACGCGATAGACCGGGACTCGACGCTCCACGGCCGCGCGTTCGTCCCGGCCCTCGGCGTCTCCGAGGACCCGGTGACGGGGACGGCGAGCGGCGCGGTCGCGGCCTACTGTCGCGCGGTCGGGGCGTTCGACGGCGACGTTCCCGACGAGATCCGGTGCGAGCAGGGACACTTCCTCGACCGTCCCGGCGTGGTGCGGGTGCGGTTCGGGACGGGGGACGACGACGGGCGCGACGACACGGCTGGAGACGACGGCGACGCCGGCCCTGTCTGGGTCGGCGGGACCGCCGTCACGGCGCTCGACGGCCGACTCGCGGTGCCGGACGACGACGGCGACGGGATCATCGAGGCGTAGGGCTCGGCCGCCCGCCGTCCGCGCCGTCGGAGCGGTCCAGGAGTCGACCGCGGCGACGCCCGCTCGTGGACGGGCGGGGCCTCGCGCGGCCGAACATTTACTCGCCGACGAAGTGTTTTCTGTGCCGCCGGCGCTGTCGGAAGCTTCTTGCATCGTCCTGTCGCCCATTTACACCCACATGGCCGTAGTTTGGCTCGACGCGGTCGACGCGACCGACCTCGACCGGGTCGGCGGCAAGGCGGCGTCGCTCGGCGAACTCACCGGCGCCGGGCTCCCGGTGCCGCCGGGCTTCGTCGTCACCGCCGACACCTACCGGGCGTTCATCGAGGAGACGGGGATCGCCGAGGAACTGTTCGCGGCGGTCGACGTCGACCACGAGGACTCGGCGGCGCTCGCGGCCGCCCACGAGCGGGCCCACGAGCTGATCGTAGAGACGCCGCTCCCCGACGAGGTCCGCGAGGAGGTGCTCGCGGCGTACGACTCGTTCGACCCGGCCGAGCCGTTCGTCGCGGTGCGGTCGTCGGCGACCGCCGAGGACCTGCCCGACGCCTCGTTCGCCGGCCAGCAGGAGACGTTCCTCAACATCGGGCGCGAGGCGCTGCTCGACCGGGTGCGCGAGTGCTGGGCCTCGCTGTTCTCCGAGCGGGCGATCTACTACCGGAACCGACAGGGGTTCCCTCACGACGAGGTGGACATCGCCGTCGTCGTCCAGCGGATGGTCGACGCCGAGAAGTCCGGCGTGCTGTTCACCAGCCACCCCTCGACCGGCGAACCCCGCGCCATCGTCGAGGCGGCGTGGGGGCTGGGCGAGGGGGTCGTGAGCGGTACGGTGTCGCCCGACAACTACGTGATCGACCGCGAGACGGGCGCGGTCGTCGAGACTGCCGTCGCCGACAAGAAGACCAAGTTCGTCCGCGGCGAGGACGGCACGACGATACAGGCAGACGTCGCCGACGGCCGGCGCGAGGAGCGCGTCCTCTCCGCGGCCGAACTCGCGGATCTCGTCGCGATCGGCGAGCGCGTCGAGGACCACTACGGCGAGCCACAGGACGTCGAGTGGGCGATGCGCGGCGGCGAGATCTTCATGCTCCAGTCCCGGCCGATCACGACCATCGACGAGGGCTCGACGACGTCGACCGGCGCGACCGGTGCCAGCGGCGCGGTGACGAGCGACGGCTCCGGCCAGGCGCTCGAACGCGAGTCGAGCGCCGACGGGCCGCTGGTCGAGGGGCTCGGCGCGAGTCCCGGCGTCGTCGCCGGGCCGGCCCGGGTCGTCACGTCCGTCGACGACCTCGACCAGGTGCAGGACGGCGACGTCATCGTCACCGAGATGACGATGCCGGACATGGTGCCCGCGATGAAGCGGGCGGTCGGCATCGTCACCGACGAGGGGGGGATGACGTCTCACGCGGCGATCGTCTCCCGGGAGCTCGGGGTCCCGGCCGTCGTCGGCACCGGCTCCGCGAGCCGGGCGCTCGCGGACGGGCAGGTCGTCACAATCGACGGCGACCACGGCACCGTCGTCGCGGGCGACGACACGGGCGGCGAGGAGGAGTACGAGCCGGTCGAGTCCGTCCGCCCCGACACGCCGGTGAAGCCGATGACCGCGACGGAGGTCAAGGTCAACGTCTCTATCCCCGAGGCCGCGGAGCGGGCGGCCGCGACGGGCGCGGACGGCGTCGGGCTCCTCCGCACCGAACATATGGTGCTCTCGACGGGGAAGACGCCCGAGCGGCTCATCGCGGAGCGCGGCGGCGAGGGGTTCGTCGACGAACTCGTGAGCGGGATCAGCGGGGTCGCCGACGAGTTCTACCCCCGGCCGGTCCGCGTGCGCACGCTCGACGCGCCGACCGACGAGTTCCGACAGCTGGAGGGCGGCGAGGACGAACCGAACGAGCACAACCCGATGCTCGGCTACCGGGGTATCCGCCGGAGCCTCGACAAGCCCGACGTGTTCCGCCACGAACTGCGGGCGATCGCGCGGCTCCACGAGGCGGGCTACGACAACGTCGAGGTGATGCTCCCGCTGGTCAACGACGCCGACGACGTCCTCGCGGCCTGCGAGCACATGCGCGACGCCGGGCTCGACCCGGAGCGCGTCTCGTGGGGCGTGATGATCGAGACGCCCGCGAGCGCGCTGCTGGTCGACGACCTGGCCGAGGCGGGCATCGACTTCGCCTCGTTCGGGACGAACGACCTCACCCAGTACACCCTCGCTGTCGACCGCAACAACGAGCACGTCGCCGACCGGTTCGACGAGTTCCACCCCGCGGTTCGACGGCTCGTCGGCGACGTGATCGACCGCTGTCGCGAACACGGCGTCGACACGAGCATCTGCGGGCAGGCCGGCTCCGAGCGGGAGATGGTGCGCTTTCTCGTCGACCGGGGCGTCTCCTCCATCTCCGCGAACATCGACGCGGTCCGGGACGTCCAACACGAGGTCAAGCGGGTCGAGCAGCGCCTGATCCTCGACTCGGTGCGGTGATCCGCCGGACGTCGCCGACGACCGGGACACAGCTACCGGTCCGTACGACTCCGGCAACGCTTTGCCCGTTCGGCGGTGACTGCCCTTCGTGTCCGAGCGCGAGGTAGAGCGGCCGCCCGCCCGGCCGCAGTCGTTCGACGCCGTACTCTCGTCGATGTGTACGCGGCCCCACCCGGCCGCGCGTGACGCGGCGGAGCGCTTTCTCGCCGCGAACCCGGGCGATCCGGCGACCTACGGGTCGGTCGCGGACCTGGAGGCCCGCGCCGTGGCGCTTCTCGGGCGGGTCGCCTCTCTCTCCGACCCGCACGGCTACGTCACCAGCGGCGGGACGGAGGCGAACCTCCAGGCGATGCGCGCGGCCCGCGATCTGGCCGAAACCGACGCGCCGCGGGTCGTCGCGCCCGAAAGCGCGCACTTCAGCCTCCAGAAGGCCGCCGCCGTCCTCGGCGTCGAGGTCGCGTTCGTCCCGACCGACGACGACGGCCGGGCCGACCCGGCGGCGGTCCGCGCCGCGGTCGACGACGACACCGTCCTCGTCGTCGCCGTCGCGGGGTCGACGGAGTACGGCCGGGTCGACCCGGTGCCGGAGCTCGGCGAGGTGGCGCGCGAGGCCGGCGCACGGCTCCACGTCGACGCCGCGTGGGGCGGGTTCGCGCTCCCCTTTACCGACCACGACTGGAGCTTCGCGGACGCCCCCGTCGACACGATGACGGTCGACCCGCACAAGCTCGGGCGGGCGCCCGTCCCCGCGGGCGGCCTGCTCGCGCGCGACGCCGCGACGATGGACGCGCTCGCCGTCGACACCCCATACCTGGAGACGCGCTCGCAGGCGTCGCTCACGGGGACGCGGTCGGGCGCGGGCGTCGCCGGCGCCGTCGCCGCGATGGACGCGCTCTGGCCCGGGGGGTACCGCGCGGAGGCCGAGCGCGCGACCGCCGAAGCGCGCTGGCTCGCGGCCGAGTTCGCCGCCCGCGGCTACGACGTCGTCGAGCCCGAACTGCCGCTGGTCGCGGTCGACCTGCCCGAACCGCTGTTCGACGCGCTCCGGGACGAGGGGTGGCGGATCGCCCGCACGCGCCGTGGCGAAACCCGGATCGTCGTGATGCCTCACGTCACCCGCGAGATGCTCCGGGCGTTCCTCGACGACTGCGACCACATCGCTTAGTACCGTCGGCGCGTTCTGTCCGTCGTGTCGATCGGTCTCTCCGCCGCTCTTGCCCTCCCGGAGCTCCCGGCGCTCGTCCCGCTCGTGGCCGAGGACGGGAGTCTGCTGTCCGGCGCCGTCCGCACCGCGACCGGGTGGGCCGGGCTGGGCATCGTCTTCGTCTACTCGTTTCTCATCGCGTTCGTCCTCCCCGGCGTGAGCGAGGTGGTTCTCCTCGCGCCGCTCGACCTCGGGCTGTCGCGGCCGGCGCGGCTCAGCCTCATCATCCTCGTGAGCGGCCTCGGCAAGGCCCTGGGGAGCGTCTTCGCGTTTCACCTCGGCCAGGAGGCCAAGCGGTCCGGCCCGGTCGAGCGTGCGCTCCGCAACTCGCGGTTCGACGTGATGGAGTGGACCGAACGCCGGACGCTCCGGCTCGTCCAGCGCTACGGCTTCCTCGGACTGGCGGGGGCGCTCTGTGTTCCGTTCTTCCCGGACACGCTCTCTATCTACGCGTTCTCCGTCCTCTCGGAGGACTACGTGCGCTTCGCGGCCGCGACGTTCGTCGGGAGTGTCGGGCGGCTGCTGGTGACGCTCGCGCTCGTCGGGGGCACGCTCGCGGCGATCTGAACGCGGCGCGCGTGCCCCGAGGGCCACGGACGGCGCGGGCTACGCCGAGTCGCGCGCGGCTCGCGGTCCGCCGCCGACGGGGCGCGTGGCGCGCCGACACCGGCGGGTTTTAGCCCGTCACACCCACCACACACCACACATGACACGCGAGGAGTTCCCGACGGACCGCCCGGCGGTCGTCACCTGCGGGCTCCCGTACGCGAACGGGGACCTGCACATCGGCCACCTCCGGACGTACGTCGGCGGTGACGCCTACGCGCGTGCGCTCCGGACGCTCGGTCAGGAGACGGCGTTCGTCTGCGGGTCGGACATGCACGGGACGCCCGTGGCCGTCAACGCCGAGAAGGAGGGGGTCACGCCCGAGGCGTTCGCGCTGGAGTGGCACGAGCAGTACGCCGAGACGTTCCCGCGGTTCGGCGTCGAGTTCGACAGCTACGGCCACACCCACGACGAGACGAACACCGAGATCACGCGCGCTCTCGTCCGCGCGCTGGACGACGCCGGGCTGGTGTACGAGCGGTCGATCATGGTCGCGTACGACCCGACCGACGACCAGTACCTCCCGGACCGCTACGTCGAGGGGGCCTGCCCCTACTGCGGGGAGCGCGCCCGCGGCGACGAGTGCGACGAGGGGTGTGGCCGCCACCTCGAACCCGGCGAGGTCGAATCACCCGTGTCGACGCTGACGGGCAACCCCGCGGAGTACCGCGAGCGCGAGCACAAGTTCTTCCGTGTCTCGGAGCTCCAGCCGTACCTCAAGGCGTTCATCGACCGGCTGGAGGGCACCGAGAACGCGAAGAACCAGCCCCGCGAGTGGATCGAGGGCGACCTCCAGGACTGGTGTATCACCCGCGACATGGACTGGGGGATCGACTACCCCGGAGCCGACCGCGAGGACCTGGTCCTCTACGTCTGGGTCGACGCGCCGATCGAGTACATCTCCTCGACAAAGCAGTACACGGAGCGCGTCGGCGCCGACGAGTACGACTGGACCGAGGTGTGGTCGCCCGACAGCGAGGTGCCCGCGGACCCAGACGAGGTCATCGAGGGCGGAGAGATCGTCCACGTCATCGGGCGGGACATCATCCAGCACCACACCGTGTTCTGGCCGGCGATGCTCCGCGGCGCGGGCTACGCCGAGCCGCGGGCGGTGCTGGCGAGCGGGTTCATCACCCTCGACGGCGCCGGCTTCTCCACCTCGCGGGACCGCGCGGTGTGGGCCGACGAGTACTTGGACGAGGGCTTTCACCCCGACCCGCTGCGCTACTACCTCGTCTCCTACGGCGCCTTCCAGCAGGACGTCGACTTCTCGTGGGCGAAGTTCCGCGAGCGCACGAACAACGAACTGGTGGGGACGCTCGGGAACTTCCTCTACCGCTCGCTCCTCTTTACCCACCGCAACTACGACGGGACGCCGGACGCCGACCCGACCGAGGAGGTCACCGAACGGATCGACCAGGCCGTCGACGAGTTCCGCGCGGGCGTCAACGACCACTCCGTCCGCGCGGTTGCCCAGGCCGCCACGCGCCTCGCGGCCTTCGGCAACGAGTACATCCAGCGCGAGGAGCCGTGGCGCCTCGTCGACGACGACCCCGAGCGCGCGGCGCGGGTGATCCGTGGCTGTGTCCAGATCGCAAAGGCCGTGCTCGTGCTCTTCTATCCGGTCGCGCCCGGCCGGACGACGACCGTCTGGGAGCGGCTGAACGAGGACGCCTCCCTCGCCGACGCGACCGTCGCCGACGCGCTCGAACCTCCTGCGAGCGCGTTCGACGAGCCCGTCGAGCCGTTCGAGACAGTCGAGGAAGAGACCGTCGCGGCGCTGAACGAGAAGCTCGAGGAGCGCGCCGCGGCGGCCGACACGGAGGCGGAGGCCGACGACGAAGACGAGGCGCCCGAGACGCTCGAACCGCTCGTCCACGACCGCGTCTCGTTCGACGACTTCCAGGCGCTCGACCTGCGCGTCGGGCGGGTTCTGGAGGCCGAAGGGATCGAGGGCGCCGACGAACTCGTGCGCCTCGTCGTCGACATCGGGCTGGAGGAGCGCCAGGTGGTCGCGGGGATCAAACGCCTCCACGACCTCGACGCGCTCCCGGGCACCCGCGTCGTACTCGCCGCCAACATCGAGAAAACGGAGCTGTTCGGCGTCGAATCCGACGGGATGGTGCTGGCCGCGGGCGACGAGGCCGACCTGCTGACGACACACGACGACGCAGAGCCTGGCGAGCGGGTCAGGTAGCCCCCGCCGCCGAGCGGGTCGTCGCCGTCGGACCCGACCCTACGAATTTTAACCCACAGCCGAAGAAATCCTCGGCATGACCAACACGGACGCGAAGATCGTCTGTACGCTCGGTCCCGCCTCCGACGACCGCGAGACGCTGGCGCGCCTCGCGGACGCGGGGATGTCCGTCGCGCGACTGAACGCCAGCCACGGGTCGACGGCCGACCGCGCGGACGTGATAGACCGGGTGCGGGCGGTCGACGCGGAGCGCGCGCCGCCGGTGGCGGTGATGCTCGACCTCCGGGGCCCGGAGATCCGGACGGCGCCGCTCGACGAACCGATCCGTCTCGCCGAGGGCTCGACGGTCAGGCTGGTGGCGGGCGACACGGCCACGCCGGAGGAGGTCGGCCTCTCGCACGACGTGACCACCGCCGAGCCCGGCGACCGGATCCTCATCGACGACGGCCGGATCGAGACCCGCGTCGAGGGGGTCGAGGGCGAGGCGGTCCTCGTGCGCGTCGAGTCTGGCGGCGAACTGGGCGGCCGGAAGGGCGTCAACCTCCCGGGCATCGAACTGGGTCTCGACACCCTGACACCGCCGGACCGCCGGGAACTCGAACTCGCCGCCGAGAAGGGCGTGGACTTCGTGGCGGCGTCGTTCGTCAAGGACGGCACCGACGTCTACGAGGTGAGCGACGCCCTCGACGAGCTGGGCGCGGACATCCCGGTCGTCGCGAAGGTGGAGCGCGCGGCGGCGGTCGAGAACCTGGAGAGTATCGTCGACGCGGCCTACGGCGTGATGGTCGCGCGCGGCGACCTCGGGGTGGAGTGTCCGCTGGAGACGGTCCCGATGGTGCAAAAGCGGCTGATCCGCCTCGCGCAGAACGCGGGCGTCCCGGTCATCACGGCGACGGAGATGCTCGACTCGATGGTCCACGCCCCGCGGCCGACGCGGGCGGAGGCGAGCGACGTGGCCAACGCCGTCCTCGACGGCACCGACGCGGTGATGCTGTCCGGCGAGACGGCCGTGGGCGACCACCCGGTGCGCGTCGTCGAGACGATGGCGCGCATCGTCGCGGAGGTGGAGTCGAGCGCGGAGTACGCCGAGACGGTCGAACAGCGCGTGCCGACGGCCGACGAGGGCTCGCGCACCGAGGCGCTGGCGCGGTCCGCGCGCTACCTCGCGCGGGACGTGGGCGCGACGGCCGTCGTCGCGGCCTCGGAGTCCGGCTACACCGCCCGACGGACGGCGAAGTTCCGCCCCGGCGTCCCCGTCGTCGCCACCACCCCGACGGACCGGGTCTGTCGACAGCTCGCGCTCTCGTGGGGCGTCCGCCCGCGCCGCGCGGAGTACGGCGACGGCGTCGAGGCGGTGCTCGACTCCTCCGTCCGGGCCGCGCTCGACGCGGACGTGGCCGCGAGCGGCGACACGCTGGTCGTCCTCTCCGGAATGATGACCGACCTCGAGGGGTCGAACACGACGAACATGCTGAAGGTCCACGTCGCGGCCGAGGCGGTGGCGAACGGCCGCACCGTCGCCGGCGGGCAGGTCGCCGGCCCCGTCGCGTGGACGACGGACGGCGACCTCTCGACGGTTCCGGCGGGCGCCGTCCTCGTGCTCCCGGCGGAGTTCGAGGGCGAGTTCACGGGCGACACGGGAAAGATTGCGGCCATCGTGGACGCGCGCCCGGGGATGACGGGCTACCCCGCGCTGGTCGCGCGCGAACTCGGCGTGCCGATGGTGAGCGGCGCACCGCTGCCTGACCGGGTCGCCGACGGCGACACCGTGACCGTCTACGCCGACCGCGGCGTGGTGTACGAGGGCGACGTCATCCGGGGGCGGGGCACGAGCCGCTGAGAGGAACGCCTATCCGCACACGGGCCGTACGGACGGCCATGGACGACGAGCGGACTCGCACGGAGGCGGACCGCCCGACTGCGGGCGAGACGAGCGCGGACGACGCCGGCGACGCCGACGTCGGCCTCGGCGACGAGCGTCCCCCGCGCCCGCCGATCGAACCGGAGCCGGTCGACCCCGAGCACGCCGTTCTCGTCGCCGTCGGCGCGCTCTTTACCGTCGCGGTGATCGTCGGTCTGGTGTAGCGGCGGACGACTTAACCCCCCGGCGACCCTAGCTTCGTCGATGCGAGCGTTCGCGCTTCAGGCCGGGCTCGACCTCCTCGGCCCAGAGACCCTCCCCTTCCTGCTCGTCGCCGCGGGGCTGGTACTCGCCATTCTGGAGACGACCGCGCCGGGCGCACATTTCATCGTCCTCGGCGCGGCGCTCTTCTTCTCGGGCGCCGTCGGCCTCGCCGCCACGGGACTCGGCGTCCCGGTCCTCGCCGGCCCGGTCGCCCTCGGCGCGATGGTCGTCGCCTTCGGCGCCGCGACGCTCTGGGCGTACCGGAACATCGAGCTCTACCCGAGCGAGGGCGGACGGACCTCGGACTCCTCGTCGCTCCGCGGCGCCACCGGACGCGTGACGGAGGTCGTCACCCCTGCCGGCGGCGAGGTTCGACTCGACGAGAACGGGTTCGACCCCCACTACTCCGCCCGGTCGGTCGACGGCGAGATCCCGGTCGGGACGGAGGTGGTCGTCGTCGACCCGGGCGGCGGGAACGTCCTCACCGTCGAGTCGTTCGAGAGCGCGGACGCGATCGACCGGGCGCTGGCGCGCGAGCAGCCGCCGGACCGGGAGACGGACGCCGAGGCCGACGGCGGCGCAGGCGACCGCGAGCCCGAAACCGAGCGCGAGCGCTGACCGTCTCGCGCCGATCGGACTACGCCGGCCAACACTTATTCCCGGGCGCCCGCTACCTTAGCTATGGTTCCGCTCCAGATCGTCGGCATCGGTACCGCCCTCCTCGGACTCCTCGTGCTCGGGCTGGCGGTCGCCGTCGTCCGCTCGATGGTCGTGATCACCGGGCCGTACGAGAAGAACGCGCTGACGGTGCTCGGGAACTTCAACCGCCTGCTCGACCCGGGTATCGACTTCGTCCCGCCCTTCGTCTCCTCGACGACAACGTTCGACATGCGGACTCAGACCCTCGACGTGCCCCGACAGGAGGCGATCACGCGCGACAACTCGCCGGTGACCGCCGACGCCGTCGTCTACATCAAGGTGATGGACGCGAAGAAGGCGTTCCTCGAGGTCGAGAACTACAAGCGCGCGGTGTCGAACCTCGCGCAGACGACCCTCCGGGCCGTCCTCGGCGACATGGAACTCGACGACACGCTGAACAAGCGCAACGAGATCAACGCCCGGATCCGCAAGGAGCTCGACGGCCCGACCGACGAGTGGGGCGTTCGCGTCGAGAGCGTGGAGGTCCGCGAGGTCAACCCCTCCGCGGACGTCCAGCAGGCGATGGAGCAACAGACCTCCGCCGAGCGCCGCCGCCGCGCGATGATCCTCGAGGCGCAGGGTGAACGGCGGAGCGCGGTCGAAGAGGCAGAGGGCGAGAAGCAGTCGAACATCATCCGGGCGCAAGGCGAGAAGCAGTCGCAGGTGCTGGAGGCACAGGGTGACGCCATCTCGACCGTGCTGCGCGCGAAGTCCGCGGAGGCGATGGGCGAACGGGCGATCATCGACAAGGGGATGGAGACGCTCGAGGCCATCGGCGAGGGCGAGTCGACGAAGTTCGTCCTCCCGCAGGAGCTCACCTCCCTCGTCGGCCGGTACGGCAAGCAGCTGAGCGGGAGCGACACCGCCGACGGCGAGTTCGACGCGCTCGAGGCCCTGGAGTTCGACGACGAGACCCGCGAGATGCTGGGGCTCGACGACATCGACAAGATGCTCGGCGAGATTGACGAGGCCGCCGAGATGGACGTCGAGGAGCTGGAACAGCAGGCACAGGCGGTCAAGGCCGGCGAGTCGGGGATCAAAAGCGCAGACGACGTGATCGCCGACGCCGACGACGAGATGCCTGCGCCCGACGAAGAGATGATGGTCGACCAGGCGCGCGAGGACCCGACCGACGGCGACGAGACGAGCGACTGACGCGCCCGCGGGTTCAGAAGGTACTTGTCCGGTCCGACCGACCGCCCGGCAATGAGCGGCTCGTCGGTCGCCGTGAGCGTCGTTCTCCCCGCCTACGACGAGGAGGCGACGATCGAGACGACCGTCGAGCGCACCCTCGCAACCCTCGACGAGTTCCTCCCGGCCGGGAGCTACGAGGTGCTGGTCGCGGAGGACGGCTGTACGGACCGCACGCCCGAGATCGCGAGCCGACTCGCCGCCGAAGACGACCGGGTGCGGCACGTCCACAGCGACGAGCGGCTGGGGCGGGGCGGGGCGCTGGACCGCGCCTTCGGCGCCGCCGCGGGGGACGTGCTGGTCTACTTCGACACCGACCTGGCGACCGACCTCGACCACCTGGCGGAGCTGGTCGAGCGGGTGCGCTCGGGCGACGCCGACGTCGCGACGGGGTCGCGGTGGCACCGCGACGCCCGCGCCGACCGGCCGGCGAAGCGGGGCGTCCCCTCTCTCGTGTACAACGGCCTCGTGCGTCTGTTTCTCCGCTCGGACCTCCGGGACCACCAGTGCGGGTTCAAAGCGATCTCCCGCGAGGCGTTCGAGACGCTCCGGGGCGAGGTGGAAGACGACCACTGGTTCTGGGACACGGAGCTACTGGTACGGGCCCAGCGCCGTGGGTTCCGCGTCGCCGAGTTCCCCGTCGCGTGGACGTCGAAGGGCGACTCGAAGGTCGACCTCGTGCGCGACGTGTTCGGGATGGGGAGCCAGATCCTCCGGGCGTGGTACCAGCTCTCGGTCGAGCCGCGGGTCACCCGCCGGCGGTCGGTCGTCGCCGGCGTCGCCTTCGCCGTCGTCGCGCTGGCGCTGATGACGGTCTACATCGACCCGTCCGGCGTGCTGGCTGCGCTTCGCGACGTCAGCCAGAACCCCGCGCCCGTCGCCCTCGCCGTCTTCGTCTACGCGCTCTCGTGGCCCGTGCGCGGGGCCCGATACCGAGACCTGCTCGCGGCGATGGGCCACGACGACACGGTGCCGTTTCTGACGGCCGCGATCTTCGTCAGCCAGACGGGTAACCTCGTCTTCCCCGCGCGGCTGGGCGACGGCGTCCGGGCGTACGTGATGAAGGTCCGGCGCGGCGTCTCGTACCCGACGGCGTTCGCGTCGCTCGCGGCCGAGCGGCTGTTCGACCTGCTGACGCTCGTCGCGCTCGCCGTCGGCGTTCTCGTGGTTCTCGTCGCGACGGGCCAGGGCGCGACGGTCGCGGCGGCGCTCTCGGGCCGGGTGTCGGGGGTCGACTCCGCCGCCGTGCAGACCGCGGTGCGGGTCGCGGCGGGCGTGGGGACCGTCGCGGTGCTCGCCCTCGTGGTCCTCGTCGCCGGCTCGCGGACGGAGTCGGGCTACACCCGCCGGATGGTGGCGCGGCTCTCGACCGACGCGTACGCCGACCGCGTCGCGGCGGCGATAGAGCGGTTCGCGGGCGACCTCCAGACCGTCGCGGGGTCGCCCCGCGCGTTCGCGCGGGTGGGGGCAACGAGCCTCGTGGTCTGGTCGCTCGACGTGGTGACGGCGGCGCTCGTGCTGTACGCGTTTCCTGGCGTCGACCTCGCCGTCCCGTTCCTTCTCGCGGTCTCCTTTTTCGCCGTCTCGGTCGGCAACCTCGCGAAGGTGCTCCCGCTCTCGCCGGGCGGCGTCGGCCTGTACGAGGCCGCGTTCACCGCCTTCGTCGTTCTCCTGACGCCCGCTGGCGCGGTTCCGGCTGCGGTGGCGTTCGCCGCGAGCGTCCTCGACCACGCGGTCAAGAACGCGGTGACGGTCGTCGGCGGCGTCGCGTCGATGCTCGCGCTCAACGTCTCGCTCACGGCCGCAGTCGAGGAGGGCGGGAGCGGCGCGGCCTCACCCTCCGCGGACCCGACCGAGGAGTGACGACGGTGAGAGTGAAGTCACCGCCCTCCGAGTCGCCCCCGTGGACCTCGAGTTCGACCACTTCCGCCTCGCCGCCGCGGCCGCCGACCTCGCCGACGAGCCCGCGGCCCGCGACCACGCCGACTGCGTCGAGTTCCGGATGGACCTCGCGAGCGACCCCTTGGAGCAGTTGGCAGGCTACGACGGCTCGCTCCCCCTGATCGTCACGAACCGTGCGGCGTGGGAGGGCGGCGAGGCAGGCGACGACGAGGCTCGGCTCCGTGCGCTCCGGACCGCGGCCGAACACGACGCGGTCGGCGCCGTCGACGTGGAGCTCGCGGCGCTCGCGACGGCGACGGGCGCACGGACCGCGGCGCACGCTCGCGACCACGGCGCGCGGGTGATCGCGTCGGCCCACGACTTCGAGGAGACGCCCGCCCCTCCGACGCTCCGCAGCCTGCTCGCGCGCGCCGCCCGCGCCGGCGACGTGGGGAAAGTCGCGGTCCGGGCGGCGGACCTGGACGACGCCCTCGCCGTCCTCACCGCGACGCGCGCCGCGACCCGCGTCGGCGAGCGCGTCGCGACGATGGCGATGGGCGAAGCGGGCCGGCACACCCGCGCGCTCGCGCCGACGTACGGCTCGCGGGTCGGCTACGCGCCCGTCGACCCCGCGGCGGCGACCGCGCCGGGGCAGTACGACCTCGCGACTCTCCGGCAGCTCGTCGACGACCTCGCGAGTGGGTAGATTGAAACGGGAGCGCCGCCGAACCCGGGGGCATGGAACGCCGTGCCGCCGTCGCCGCGCTCGTGGGTGTCGTCGGCGCGACCGTCGGTATCGCCGGCGCCGGCCACGTCTACCTGCGGCGGTGGCGGCGCGCGGCGGCGTGGTTCTCGGCCGTCCTCGGGCTCTCGCTCGTCCTCCTGTTTCTCTTTACCGACCCGCAGACCGTGACGGCGGACTCGCTCCCGCCGGAGGTCGTCGCCCCGGTCGCCGCGCTCCTCCTCACGAGCGTCGTCGACGCATACCTCGCCGGACGCGGGGTGGCGGGACCCCGTGGCGCGGACGGCTCCGGCGACGGCGGCCCGCAGTGTCCGGCCTGCGGGCGAGAGATCGACCCGACGCTCGACTTCTGCTGGTACTGTAGCGCGCCGGTCGAGGGCGGCGGAGAGGAGGACGCTACCTGAACTGACGAGAGTCCTGCCGTCCACGGAGTCAGCGAGAGCGAAGTTCTCCCGTTCGTATATCAGAACGCTTTGGACTCTGGGGGCAGCTATGACTCCGACGACAGGGACCCAACCGCCGTCGCTCAGTCTGGGCTATCCAAGTGTACCGCCGCGTGGAGCAACATTCCTTTCCACGTTAGCCCGTTGTGGCGCTTAATGATCCGCAATCGCTCGTACTGGTCGTCGTCCTCGATCTCGATCTGGACCGTCGTCGTCACGTTACCATTGATAAATCATACGTTTGTGAATGTGACGTGCAAACCCGTCGTCGATGAAGCGGACCAACACGTTCGAGGTGGTTCCGCAGTCTGACACGGACGAGGAACTGCTTCGACGCCTGTTGGACGCTTCTGTCGCGCTCTGGAACGAGATAACTTACGAGCGCCGCAAACACTGCGCCGACCCAGATGCCGACGTGTGGGAGATACGCGAGTATCGCGGGCGCTACGGCGGTACGCTCGGGTGTTCAACCGTTCAGCAGATCGAGCGGAAGAATCGCGAAGCGTGGCGGTCGTTCCTCGCACTCAAACAGAAGGGCGAAGCCAACGGCACGCCCGGATACTGGGGCAACGCTGAAGATGGCCGCGACCTCCGGACGTACATCCGAAACACGTCGTACCCGGTCGAGTGGGGCGAATACTCCCGCCTCGAACTTCTTGTCGGCAAAGACCTGAAAGACGAGTACGAACTTGGACATCGCGAACGTCTCCGGCTCGAAGTACGAGGCGACCCCAACTGGACGGAGCACGACACGCAAGGTCGGCTGGAGTTGTTCTGGGACGAGACCACACAGACATTCAGGGCCTTTCAGCCAGTCACGATCGACGATTCTCGGCTGGCACACCCACTGGCCGACGAAACGGCCGCGCTGGATATCGGTGCGAACAATCTCGTCGCCTGTACGACCACGACCGGCACGCAGCTGCTGTACGAAGGGCATGACCTGTTCGAGCGATTCCGCGAGACGACGCGAGAAATCGCCCGTCTACAGTCGAAACTTGACGAGGGACGACACTCCTCGAACCGGATACGGTCGCTGTACCGACGTCGGACACGCCGTCGCGACCACGCCCAAGATGCGCTCGCCCGCGACCTCATCGAACGGTTGTACGGCGAAGGTGTCTCAACGGTGTACGTGGGCGCACTCACGGACGTCTTCGAGGGACACGCAGATCTCACCGCCTCGGAAACGTTCCTGAGGCGTCATCAGAACGTAGAGAGTTCTGCTTGGCGAAACGAGACACTCTGAGTCCCGTCAACGGAAGACGGACGTAGAACGGCCGATGGCACGGCCCGTGCGCCTCACGTGGAACGACCACGAACGGTCGGCGTCACCACGCGCCTGTTCCAACGAGGAGCGCACGAACCCGCAAGTTGCCTCCGTGGGTCGGTAAGCGATACCCCCAGCGCGAGGAAACCCCGGCGTCGACGGCGCCCTGCGCCGTCTGCTCGTGGCGTCGGAGACGCCACGCTGTTCACGCCGGGGAGGATGTCATTTCTCGATGATCCGCTCTTCGACCGCCTCGCCGAAGTGACGCGCGGTCTCCTCGTGGTAGACCCGCACCTCGTCGCCCGACTCTAAGTCGGTCACCGCCGTCCGGCCGTCGCCGGTGGCGACCTTGATCGTCTCGGCGTTCTGGAGGAGCGTCTCGATCCGGTCCGGGCCGTCCTCGGTCTCGACCTCGGCCTCGACGCGGAACATCGGGCGGCGCTCGATCTTCACCCGTCCGACGATCGCCTCGCGGGTGTTCCCGGCGGTGTCGACGACCTGGACCTCGTCGCCGCTCTCCAGTTCGGCGAGATACCGCGTCTCGCCGCCGGGCGCACGGACATAGGCGTGGACGGCGCCCGCGTTCACCCGGAAGGGCCGGGAGGCGACGTACGGCGAGTCGGCGGTCTCGGCGTGAACGAAAAAGAGCCCGCGTGACATCGACCCGACGAGCATCCCCTCGTCGCCGTCCATCAGCGACCCGGTGTCGACACAGACGCGGTCGGCGGAGCCGACGCGCTCGACGGCCGTGACCTCCGCCCACTCCAGGTCGAGGTGTTCGCGGTCGAGCGCGTCGCGTCGCTCGCAGGTCTCGCGGATCTCGTCGGGCTCTGCGGTGTCGAGGAGGACGGCGTCGGCGCCGATTTCGAGCGTCTCGAAGGCGGCCTCGGCTTCGTCTGCGGTCGTGACGCCCGCGACGAGCTCCGTCTCGTCGCCGATGCGGGCGATCAGGTTCTCCAGCGGGATGATGGTCCAGTCCTCGCCGACGACGATCGTGTACTCGGCCTCGGCCGCGGCGGCCTCCGCGAACGCCTCGTACGGCTCGTCGAGGATGCGGACGTACGCGCCCTGCGCGCGGTCGTCCGAGCGACGCAGGGTCGACAGATCCGCCGAGCCCGCGAAGTCCTCCGGGATGTCGATGGTGCCGTCTCCCTCGCCGTTCTTCCCGACGACGTAGGCGTCGGCCTCTGCCTCCGTCGCTCCTTCCGCCTCGGCCACGAGGTCGGCGTCAGAGCGGAAGGCGGCGACGTTCACGTCGCCGAGCTCTCGCACCCGTCCCACGTCGTCGGCGTCGACCAGCACCCAGTCGACGCCGGCCTCCAGCCCCGCGGTGATGCGCCGCCGCCGCTCGTCCCAGTCCCCGACGGCGTCGTCGGCCTTCAGCCAGACCTCGCGCTCGCGTCCCTCGCCTGTCATACTCCCACGAGCGACCGGCAGGCTACTAAAGCGTGTGACTCGCCCTCGCTCAGGCCGACAGGCCCGCCCGATCGAGCGCCGCCTCTGCGCTCGCGTCGTCGTGGATCACCGCGCTCACGGCGCGGGTGATGGCCTCGGGGTCCTCGTGCTGGAAGATAGAGCGCCCCATCGACACCCCGACGGCGCCGCCGTCCATCGCGCCGCGCACCATCTCGACGGTCTGGCGGTCGGTGCCCCGCGACCCGCCGGCGATGACGACCGGCTTCGCGGTCCCCGCGGTCACCCGCTCGAAGCTCACGGCGTCGCCGCTGTAGCCCGTCTTGATCACGTCCGCGCCCAGTTCCTCGGCGAACCGCACCGCGTGTGCGAGGTCCTCGGGGTCGTCCTCTGTCACCCGTGGCCCGCGGGCGTACGCCATCGCGAGGACGGGGAGACCGAGCTCGTGGGCCTCCCGCGTCAGCTCGGCGAGGTCCTCGATCTGTCCGGGCTCGGAGTCGCTCCCGACGTTGACGTGGTAGGAGACGGCGTCGGCGCCCGCGCGGACGGCCTCGGTCGCGGTCGCGGTGACGCGCTTGTCGTTTCCGTCCGGCCCGACCGTCGTCGAGGCGTTGGCGTGGACGATGTAGCCCGCGCCGTTCCGGTTGGGGTGGACCCGCTCCGCGAGCCCCTTCTGTGTCAGCACGGCGTCCGCGCCGCCGCGTGTCACCGCGGCGACGGTCGATTCCAGGTCCACCAGCCCGGCGACCGGACCCATCGTGATGCCGTGGTCCATCGGCACGGTGAGCAGCCGCCCGCCTGTCGAGATACGGTCCAGTCGGGCGGAGATACCGGGGTTCATAGTGTGAGAGGGTCTGTCACGAGTGGCTTATTTGCGTTCCGGTTCCGCCGGGTCGCGTCCACGGAGCGCCCCGGCTTTCAGTTCCCGGGCGAGGTCGGCCAGCCGGTCCGCGACGGCCGCCGTCGGCTCGTCGTTCTCGGCGCCCTCGGCGACGATGTCCACCAGCGCGCTCCCGACTATCACCCCGTCGGCGCCCGCGCGGACGATCCGTTCGGCGTGGTCTCCGGTCCGGATGCCGAACCCGACCGCCTTCGGCAGCCCCGCGTCGTACTCCCGCAGGCGCGCGAGGGTCTCTGCGGTCCGCCCCGACACGTCGTCTTTCGCGCCCGTGACGCCCAGCCGCGCCTGGACGTAGACGTAGCCCGAGGAGATACCGAGGAGCCGTTCCAGTCGGTCGCCGGCCGTCGTCGGCGCGACGATACTGACCAGGTCCACGCCCGCGTCGTCGCAGGCCGCGCGCATCGGCCCCGCCTCCTCCGCAGGCAGGTCCGGGACCACGAACCCCTCGATTCCGGCGTCGGCGGCGGCGTGGACGAACGCGTCCGGGCCCTCCCGGCCGCTCTCGTCCCGGTACTGGTAGATCAGGTTGTAGTAGGTCATACAGACGAGCGGCGCCCCGACGTCCAGGTCGCGGACGAACTCCAGGTACCGCGGCGGGCTCATCCCCGCCTGGAGCGCGCGGGCGACGGCCGCCTGGATGGTCGGCCCCTCCGCGATTGGCTCCGAGAACGGGAGGCCGAGTTCGATGACGTCCGCGCCGCCGCGGTCGAGCGCCTCCACGTAGGCCTTCGACGCCTCGACCGAGGGGTCGCCCGCCGCGAGGTAGGGGACGAACGCCGGCTCGTCCGCGAACGCGTCCTCGAGGCTCACAGTCCCCCCGTCCGCTCGAACACGTCCATCTCCGGCGCGTTCTCTATCTCGTGGGCCTCCGTCTCCGCGATAACGGTCTCTAAGTCCTTGTCGCCCCGGCCGGAGACGTTCACGACAACCGTCTCGCCCAGTTCGTCGTGGTGCTGCTCTAAGAACCCGAACGCGTGGGCCGTCTCCAGCGCCGGAATCACCCCCTCCGTGTTCGAGAGGCGGTGAAAGCCCGAGAGCGCCGCGCGGTCGTCGACGTTGACCGGCGTCACGCGGCCGGTGTCGACGAGGTGAGCGAGCTGTGGGCCGACGCCGGCGTAGTCGAGCCCCGCGCTCACGCTGTGGGACTCGACTATCTGACCGTCGGGGTCCTGGAGCACCTTCGTGCGCGCGCCGTGGAGGACGCCCTCGGTACCCGTCGAGAGCGACGCGGAGTTCGGCGCGACGCCCGTCCCTTCGTTCACACCGAGGCCGGACCCGCCGGCCTCGACGGCGTACAGGCCGACGGACTCGTCGTCGAGAAACGCCTCGAACGTCCCCATCGTGTTCGACCCGCCGCCCGCGCAGGCGACGACGGCGTCGGGCAGGCCGCCGACCTGCTCGTCGAACTGCCGGCGCGCCTCGCGGCTGATCACGGCTTGGAACTCCCGGACCATCGACGGGAACGGGTGCGGTCCGACCACCGAGCCGATCACGTAGTGGGTGTTCTCGACCGTCGTCGCCCAGTCCCGCATCGTCTCGCTGATGGCCTCCTTCAGCGTCCCCCGACCCACGGTGACCGGGGTGATCTCTGCGCCGTTCAGGCGCATCCGGAAGACGTTCGGGCGCTGCCGGTTGATGTCGGTCTCGCCCATGTAGATCTCACAGGGCATGTCGAGGTGCGCGGCGGCCATCGCCGTCGCCGTGCCGTGCTGTCCGGCGCCCGTCTCCGCGACGATGCGCTCTTTGCCCATGTACTTCGCGAGCAGGACCTGTCCGAGCGCGTTGTTCAGCTTGTGCGCGCCGCCGTGGAGCAGGTCCTCGCGCTTGAGGTACACCTCCCTGTCGTAACGCGCGGAGAGCCGGTCCGCGCGCCCGAGCGGCGTCGGACGCCCGCCGAAGTCCCGC
Organism: Haloferacaceae archaeon; assembly: GCA_036626375.1. Classification (GTDB taxonomy): domain Archaea; phylum Halobacteriota; class Halobacteria; order Halobacteriales; family Haloferacaceae; genus A07HB70. Next base: position 3,464 of record JAZKRX010000010.1, on the reverse strand, counting down.
AGGCGCCGGCGGAACTCGTCCATGAACCCGTCCTCGTTGCCGAGGACGTACCGCTCGTAGGCGTCCGTCAGCTCCTCCAGCGCGGGCATCAGCACCTCCGGCACGTACTGCCCGCCGTAGTCGCCGAACTTCCCGTCTCCCGCCGACCGTCGTGTCTCAGAACTCATCGTGTGTGGTGAACTCCCGCGTGTTCTGCTCGACGTCCCCGTCCATGATGGCCGTACCGATAAGCAGCGCGTCCGCGCCCGCCGCGCGCATCCGCCGGACGTCTGCGCCGCTCTCGATCCCGCTCTCTGCGACCAGCCGAACCTCGGCGTCGGCGGGGAGCGTCGCCGCCACCCGCTCGAAGGTGTCGAGGGCCACTTCGAGCCGGCCCAGGTCCCGGTTGTTCACGCCGACCAGGGCCGCACCCGCGTCGAGCGCCGCCGCGAGCTCGTCGGGCGTGTGGACCTCCACCAGCGGCTCCATCCCCCGGTCGCGCGCCGCCGTGACCATGGAGCCGAGGTCGTCGCCGAGGAACCGCGCGATGAGGAGGACGGCGTCGGCGGCGACGGCGTCGAGCTGTGCCTCGCGCACGAGGAAGTCCTTCCGCAAGACGGGGACGTCCGCGGCCGCGCGCACCCGCGCGAGCGCCTCGGTCGACCCGCCGAAGTGGTCCGGCTCGGTCAGCACGGAGAGCGCCGCGGCGCCTCCGGCGACCATCGCCTCCGCGAGCGCGACCGGGTCCGTCTCGCTTTGCCCCTCGGTCGTCGGGCTCGTCGGCTTCACCTCCGCGATTACGGGCACGCGCCCGTCCTCCTCGGCCGCCTCGAACGCCGCCGGAAACGACCGGGCCGTCGCCGCGACCCGTTCGCTCTCGACCCGACGCTCGCGCGCCGCCGCGAGTATCGACCGCACCGCCGGCGCGAGCGCCGCCTCGTTAGTGTTCATCGTTGTACATCGATGTCGTTCTCTGTCCATAAGGCTTGCGTCACGACGGGGGGTTGAAGCGGCCGGCGCTCCACCCGCGGTTATGGACCAGACTCCCGATCCGGGCGGTGGGACCGGCCTCTACGCCCGTGAGTTCGCGAACGTCGGCGTCGTCCAGGTCGGCGCCGCTGCCGGGAAGATCATCAGCGTCTCCTTCCCGGACGAGGCGCCCGGAGACGCCGGGGACGACCACCCCGCGCTCGACGCCGTGGCGGCGGCGCTCGCGGGCGAGGCCGACCTCCGGACCGTCGACGTGGCGCTGACGGTCCCCACCGACCAGCGGGACGTGCTGGATGCCGTCCGACAGGTGCCGCCGGGGGAGCGCGCGTCGCTGACGCAGGTCGCCCACATGGCTGGACGCGACCCGGACGACGCGGACGACCTCGCGACCATCCGGGGCGCCCTCCGCGAGAACCCTGTCCCTCTGTTCGTCCCCGACCACCGCGTCGAGGGCGAGTGGGCGACGCCGCCGGACGTCGCCGCGCGGTTCCGCGAGGCAGAGTCTTCGTAACCTGCCGTCAGCGCTCGTTCACGACGAACTCCAGCGCGTTCACGAGGTAGTGTGCGACGACGACGGCCGGCAGGCTCTCCGTGACGACGAACAGCGCCGCGAGCGCGAACCCGAGGAGACCGGTGACGACCATCCCCACCCGCCCCTGTGCGCCGTGGCCCAGCGCGAACGCGACCGAGGAGAGCCCCGCGAGGAGCCAGGGCGAGACGCCGAAGCCCGCCGCGAGGCCGCCGACGAGCGCCGCACGGAACAGTAGTTCCTCGAAGCCGGCGACGACGGGGAGCGCGACGAGGAGGAGAAGCGCCCACCCGCGGCGCGTCTCTGGCGCCAGCATCGCCCGGAACGCCTCCGCGCCGTCCAGGCCGACCTGGCGCCCCAGCGCCGTGCCTCCCTCGTTGGCGAGGTAGAGCCCCACCCCCGCGGCGACGCCGGCGAGGAGGACGACCGGGCCGAACGCCGCGGCGTCGAGGCCGAGCGCCGACGCCGGGACGGCGGCGTACCACGCGCCGAAGACGAGCAGCGCCCCGAGGCCGCCCTGCGAGACGGCGACGTTCGCGAGGAGCGCGCCGGGTCCGAACTCCGCCTCCCGACCCTCGTCGCCGAGCGCGCGCTCCCACGGCTCCGGAACGTCGGCGCCGCCCTCGCCGGCTGTCTCCGGGTCGAGCGGCACCGGGTCCGGACGCCGCGGCTCGACGCCCGTCGCGTCGGGGCCCAACGCGGCGTCCGCTCGGTCGCCGGCCGGGCGCCCGCCGAGGTCCTGCGAGAGCCGCGCGAGAACGAGAAGTAGGGTCAACACGACGCCGGTGACGCCGGCGAAGGCCGACCAGTCTGGCACCCTACTGCGGGCTGGGGTTGGGGCCGCTGGGCGGGCCGCCCTCCAGCGCGGAGCCGGTGATCTGCTTGAGCCGGTCGACGAGCGAGTCCTTCTCGGCCTCGCCCTCTAGCGCCACGTCGAGCACCTCGCTGATGTGGCTGACCGGGATGATCTCGATCATCTCCTCGTACTCCTCCTCGATCATCACGTCCTGGAGGTTGGCCTCGGGGATGATCACCCGGTCACAGCCGGTCTTTGCCGCGGCCTCGATCTTGTGGGTGACCCCGCCGACGGGGAGGACGTCGCCCCGGACGGACAGGGAGCCGGTCATCGCGAGGCTCTGGTCGACCCCGACGCCTTCGAGCGCCGAGATGACCGCGGTCGCGACCGTGATGGAGGCGGAGTCGCCGTCCACGCCCTGCTGGCCCGTCTGGACGAACTGGATGTGGATGTCCTTCTCCGTGATATCCTCGTCGGAGAACTTCTTGATGATCGCGGAGACGTTCGACACCGCCTCTTGAGCCATCTCTTTGAGCTGTCCGGTGGCGATCACCTCGCCCGGGCCCTGCGACGGCGTGACCTCGGCCATCACGGGCAGGACGATGCCGGAGTCCTCGCCCATGACGGCGAGGCCGTTGACCCGGCCGACGACGTAGCCGTCGGCCATCTGAAGCTCGTAGTCCTTCCGGCGCTCGATGTACTCGTCGGCGAGCTGCTGCTCGATGGAGCGCGAGCGGCCCTTCGCCTGGAGCACGTGGTCGCGGGTCGTGCGGTCGGCGCCCTCGCCGCGGGCGATGTCGCCCGCGACCCGCACGAGCCCGCCGAGGTTCCGGAGCTCGAGCGTCAGGTGGCCCTTCCGGCCCGCGCGACGGCGAGCCGTGAGAATGACCTCTTCGATAGCCTCGTCGCTGAAATGCGGGAGGCGGCCGTCGTTGGCGACCTCCTGGGCGACGAACCGGGCGTACTTCCGGCGCATCTCGGGGGTGTCCTCGATGGTGTCGTCCATGTACACCTCGTAGCCGTAGCCCTTGATCCGCGAGCGTAGCGCGGGGTGCATGTTCTCCATCGCGTCGAGGTTGCCGGCCGCGACCATCACGAAGTCCGTCGGGACGGGTTCGGTCTGGACCATCGCGCCCGAGGAGCGCTCGGACTGGCCGGTGATGCCGAACT
>JAZKRX010000009.1:0-66084 GCA_036626375.1 Haloferacaceae archaeon | reverse complement strand
GGGGGGGGCTGGGCCCGGGTGGGGGGGGGCGGCGGGGGGGGGGGCCCCGCTAAACCTACCGGGGCGTGCCAAGTGAGCCGCGGGAGGCGCGGGCGCGGGGCGGCGCTTCGCGCCGGCCCGCGAGACGGAGGGCGGGGCGGCACGACCCGCCCGACGCGCGGGAGCGACCCGCCCGACGCCCGAGACGCGGAGCCGACCCGCGGCGCGAGGCGGAGCGCCTAACTCTCTCCGACCGAACGCTCTCCCGTGAGCGGCACCACCGACGACTCCGCCGAGGCCGAGGAGCCGACCGCCGTCGAGCGGGTGTGCGACCGGCTGATCGAGGGGATTCTCGCGGGTGAGGTGGACCGCGAGAGCCTCGAATCCGCGAAGCTCGACGCCTGCGGCGAGTTCTCCTCGCCGCGCGTGCCGAAAAACGCGGACATCCTCCGACGCGCGCCCGCCGAGTACCGCGACGAGGTGCGCGAGGTGGTGCGGCGCAAGCCCGTACGGACGGCGTCGGGCGTCTCGCCGGTGGCGATCATGACCTCGCCGCGGGCCTGCCCGCACGGGAAGTGTCTCTACTGCCCGGGCGGGCCGGCGAGCGAGTTCGACTCCGCGCAGTCGTACACCGGACAAGAGCCCGCGGCGGCGCGCGGCGTCCAGACCGACTACGACCCCTACGCCCAGGTTCGGCTCCGGCTCGACCAGCTTCGCCACATCGGCCACCCGGTCGAGAAGGCGGAGCTCATCCTGATGGGCGGGACGATGACCGCCCGGAGCCACGACTACCAGTCGTGGTTCGTCCGGCGCGCGCTCGCGGCGATGAACGACTACGAGACGGGCGGGCCGATACCGGAGGCGTCGGCGGCGGAGGCGGCCGAATTCGCGGCCGAGGCGGCCGGCCCGCGCTACCTCGAAGACGTCAAGAGCCGCAACGAGGCCGCGGACGTCCGCTGTGTCGGGATCACCTTCGAGACGAAGCCCGACTGGTGTGACCCCGAGCAGATAGACCGGATGCTCCGTCTCGGCGCGACGAAGGTGGAGGTCGGCGTCCAGACGACGATAGACGGGGTGAACCGGGCGATGCACCGCGGCCACGGGACGCAGGACTCGGTCGACGCCTCCCGCCGCCTGCGCGACGCGGGGCTGAAGGTGGGCTATCACATGATGCCGGGACAGCCGGGGATGAGCTACGAGGACTCGCTGGAGGACCTGAAAGCGATCTTCGCGAACCCCCGGTGGCGTCCGGACTACCTGAAGATCTACCCCACCCTCGTCGTGCGCGGTACCCGCACCTACGACATGTGGCGCCGCGGCGAGTTCGAGCCGTTGACGAGCGCCGAGGCCGCGGAGCTGGTCGCCGACGCCTACGAGCACCTCCCGCCGTGGGTTCGCCTCCAGCGCGTCCAGCGAGACATCCCCGCGCCGCTCATCGACGCGGGGGTCCAGAAGTCGAACCTCAGACAGCTGGCCGACGAGGCGGCGAAGCGGAAGGGGACGGCGCCGGGCGACGTGCGCGCCCGCGAGGCCGGCCTCGCGGAGGCAGACCCCGACCCCGCGAGGGTCGAGCCCGTGACGCGGACGTACGAGGCGAGCGGCGGCGTCGAGCAGTTCCTCTCGTTCGAGGACCCGGACGCGGACCTGCTGGTCGGGTTCTGTCGCCTCCGATTCCCGTCGTACTCCCACACCGCGCCCGACGACCCCACGAGTGAGGGGCGCACGGAGCCGGTGCGCCGCGAGCTCGCCGACGCCGCGCTCGTTCGCGAACTCCACGTCTACGGGAGCGAGGCCGGCCTCGGGGACGAGGGCGAGTGGCAACACAAGGGGTTCGGGCGGCGCCTGATGCGCCGGGCGGAGGAGCGCGCCCGCGACGCGGGCTTCTCGAAGCTCGCCGTCACCGCGGGTGTCGGCGTCCGGCCGTACTACCGCGAGAAGCTGGGCTACCGGCAGGACGGGCCGTACGTCTCGACGCTGCTGTAGCCCTCGCGCCCGCCGCGGTCGTCCGTGCCCCGTTCCGTAATCCCGGCGTCACCCCCGGTCGAGCCAGTCGAGTGTCACCCGCCAGAGCAGTTCCTCGGCCGGCTCGGAGAAAACGTGGCCCTCGCCCGCGACCTGCCGGACGAGTACCGCCCCGTCGAGGCGCGCGGCGGTCGCGAAGCTCCCCTCGGGGGGAACCACGTCGTCCTCGGCACCGTGGACGACCGCGACGGGAACCGATATCCGCTCGGCCGCCGCGCCGGTGTCGAAGGCGTTTAGATCGTCGAACAGCCGCTCGTCGACGGTGTACCCGCTCGGGTGCTCTATCGGGCCGTCCTCGCGCACCCGGCGCGCGCGCTCGTCGTACACCGAGAGGTCGGTGACGGGCGACCGACAGACGACGGCGGCGATCCGGTCGTCGCGCGCGGCGGCGTGGAGGGCGACGAGGCCGCCGAACGAGGAGCCGAAGACGGCGTACGTCTCGGGGCCGAAGCCGTCCGCGACCGCGCGGAGGTCAGCGAGCCGCGTCGAGAGCGTCGACGCCGGAAACGAGCGGTCTGACTCCCCGACGCCACGGAAGTCGAACCGGACCGCGTCGTAGCCGGCCGCGACGGCGCGCTCGCAGCGGCGCTCGTAGCTCCCCTGCTTGTCGCTCCCGAAGCCGTGACAGAAGAGGAGCCACCGCTCGCCGTCGGCCGGGTGGTGGACCGCGGCGACGGACTCGTCGTCGGTCACGGGGATCCGGTGGTGGGTCGGCACGGCCGGTCGTCGGTCCCGGGCGGCGTAAGTGGACCGACACCGGTTTTCCTGCCCGCCACCACGGCCGGACATGGACCCGAAGCGCGAGCTCTCGAGCGTCGACATCGCGGCTCTCGTCGCGGAGCTGCGGGCGCACGTCGGCGCGAAGGTGGACAAGGCCTACCTCTACGACGGGGGGCTCGTCCGCCTGCGGATGCGTGATTTCGACCGGGGACGGGTGGAGCTCCTGTGTTCGGTCGAGGACCCGAAGTTCGTCGTCTCGGCGGACCCCGAGCGGGTGCCGGACGCCCCGGGACGGCCGCCGAACTTCGCGATGATGCTGCGAAACCGGATCGCGAACGCCGACCTCGTCGACGTCTCGCAGTACGAGTTCGACCGGATCGTCACGCTCAGCTTCGAGCGCGGGAGCGAGACGACGACGATAGTCGTCGAGCTGTTCGGCGACGGCAACCTCGCGGTGCTCGACGAGACGGGCGAGGTCGTACAGTCGCTCCGGACCGTCCGGCTGAAGTCGCGGACGGTCGCGCCCGGCTCGGTGTACGAGTTCCCCGAGTCGCGGCTGAACCCCCTCGACGTCCCCTACGAGGCGTTCGTCACGCGGATGGAGGAGTCGGACACGGACGTCGTGCGGACGCTCGCGACGAAGGTGAACTTCGGGGGGCTCTACGCCGAGGAGGTCTGTGCACGCGCGGGCGTCGAGAAGACGCTCGCCATCGCCGACGCCGGCGAGGCGGAGTACGAGGCGCTGTACGACGCGATCGACCGGCTGGCGACCGACCTCCGCGAGGCCGACCTCGACCCGCGGATCTACGAGGAGGACGGCCGGGTGGTCGACGCCACGCCCTTCGCGCTGGTCGAGCGCGAGGGGCTCGACGCGACCAGCGTCGCCTCGTTCACCGAGGCGCTCGACGTCTACTTTCACCGCCTGGAGGCAGAGGACGAGGAGACCGAGACGACGGGCGAGCCGGACCGACCGGAGTTCGAGTCCGAGATCGCGAAGTTCGAGCGGATCGTCGACCAGCAGGAGGGCGCGATCGAGGAGTTCGCGGCCGACGCCGAGCGGGAACGCGAGCGCGCGGAGGCGATCTACGCCCGCTACGACCTCGTCGACGAGGTCCTGACGACCGTGCGCGAGGCGCGCGCGGACGGGCGATCGTGGGACGAGATCGAGGAGCGCCTGGCCGAGGGCGCGGAGCGCGGCATCGCGGCCGCGGAGGCGGTCGAGGGCGTGAACGAGCGCGAGGGGACGGTGACGGTCCGGGTCGACGACCTGACGGTCGACCTCGACCCGTCGGAGGGCGTCGAGCACAACGCCGACCGGCTGTACACCGAGGCGAAGCGGATCGAGGAGAAGCGGGAGGGCGCCAAGGAGGCGCTCGAGGAGACGCGCGAGCAGCTGGCGGCCGTGAAAGAGCGCCGCGCGGCGTGGGAGGCCGACGACGGCGAGGCCGACGAGACGGACGAAAAAGACGACGAGGGCGGCGCGGACGTCGACTGGCTCGCGCGCTCGTCGGTCCCGCTCCGGACGGCCGAACACTGGTACGAGCAGTTCCGGTGGTTCCACACGAGCGACGGCTTCCTCGTCGTCGGCGGGCGCGACGCCGACGGGAACGAGGCGCTGGTGAAGAAGTACCTCGAGGGCAACGACCGCTTTTTTCACACACAGGCCCACGGCGGGCCGGTCACGGTACTGAAGGCGACGGGGCCCTCCGAGCCGTCGCGCGCGGTCGATTTTCCGGACGCGTCGCGCCGGGAGGCCGCGCAGTTCGCGGTGTCGTACTCCTCTGTCTGGAAGGACGGCCGGTTCGCGGGTGACGCCTACGCGGTCGACCCCTCGCAGGTGTCGAAGACGCCAGAGAGCGGCGAGTACGTCGAGAAAGGCGGGTTCGTGGTCCGTGGCGACCGGACCTACCACCGCGACGTTGCGTGCGAGGTGGCGGTCGGGGTCCAGGTCGAGGACGAGACTCGCGTGATCGGCGGGCCGCCGGCGGCGGTCGAGCCACGAGTCGAGACGGGCGTCCGTCTCCGGCCGGGACAGTACGCCCAGAACGACGCCGCGAAGCTCGTCTACCGGGAGTTCCGCGACCGGTTCACGGACCAGACGTTCGTCAGGAAAGTCGCGAGCCCGGACAAGATCCAGGAGTTCTTGCCGGCCGGCGGGTCGGAGATCGTAGACGGTTAGCCGGCGATCCGCGCCGACGACGAGCCGACGATCCGGTCGGCCACGCCGGCGAAGACGGGCACGCGGACGGTCCGGCCCTGGTAGGCCGTGACCATCAGCCCGACCCACGCGACGAGGCTCGCGAGACCGAGCGCGAGACCGACGAGGCTCAGCACGAGACCGACCAGGCCGCCGAGGACCCCGTCGAGCGCCAGTCCGAAGACGACCCCGACGACGGTGAGACCGACGTTCAGGGCCAGGAGGCCGCCGAAGACGGCGGTCGACTGCGCGGCGTGCCAGCGGACGGACGCGTCTTCTCGTTCGACCACCAGGAAGACCAGTCCGGTGACGAACCCGAGGAGGTACGTCAGGGCGCCGGCGAGGTTGCTGTCGAGGCCGGTCGTGGACGGGTCGTCCATCTCGGCGCTCTCCGTCTCTTCGGTCGGCTCTACGGTAGACATCGCGCTCTAAACGCGCTCTGAGGAGATAGCTGTATCCGCTCCGCGGAGTCCGCGAACGAAAGGGTCATCGGACGGGCGAGAGAGCGCCGGACGATGCTCCGCGAGGCGCTTCGCTACCCCGCACGCGGTTCCGACGCCGTCGCGACGGTCGCGGTTGGCGGCGGGCTCCACCTGCTCGCGGAGTGGGTGCCCGTCCTCCCGTTCGTTCTCGTGTTCGGGTTTCTCGTCCGGGCGCTCGGACACGCCGCGGCCCCGGACGACCGCGGGCGCCCGCAGTTCACGCTCGCCGCGCTCCCGGGGCTCGTGCGCGACGGACTCGCCGGCGTGGTCGTGGCCGTCGCGTACCTCGCGGTTCCGGTCGCGGTTCTGGCCACGACGACGTGGGGGCTGGTCGGACGCGGCGACGACGGACGCGCGGGACTGATCGTCATCCTCGGCGGGACGGCGGCGCTCGCGTTTGTCGCGCCGTTCGTCTACCTCCTCCCCGCCGGGCTGACGGGCTACGCCGTCGAGGGGCGGCTCCGGGCCGCGGTCGACCGCTCGCGGCTCCGCCGGACCGCGAGCGACGCGCGCTACCTCGTCGCGTGGCTCGTGGGCGTCGGGGCGCTCGGAACGACGGCCGCGCTCTACCGGCCGCTCGCGCCCGTCGTCGTCGGCTTCTTCGCCGCGTTCTACGTCGAGACCGTGGTCGCGGCGCTGGTCGGACGAGCGGCGGGGCGCTAAACCGCCGCGAGCGCGGTCTCCATCCGGTCGAGCGCCTCTCGCAGCCGCGCCTCGTCCTGCGCGTACGAGACGCGCATCCGGCCGGCGCCGGCCGCGCCGAACGCCTCGCCGGGGACGACGACCACGTCCCGGTCGATACAGGCCTCGACGAACCCGTCCGGAACCGCGGGCATCGCGTAGAACGCGCCCTGCGGGGTCGGGCAGTCGAGCCCCATCTCGTCGAACCGCTCGACCACGAGGTCACGCCGGCGCTCGAACGTGTCACACATCTCCGTGACCACGTCCTGTGGCCCGGTGAGGGCGGCCTCGGCGGCGTACTGGGCCGGCGCGCTCGCACACGCCTGGACGTACTGGTGGACGCGGAGCATCCGCTCGACGCGCTCGCTCGCGCCCGTCACCCAGCCCAGCCGCCAGCCGGTCATCGAGTAGGTCTTCGAGCAGCCGCCGGCCACGACGACGTTCTCGCGCTCCCACTCCAGCGGCGAGCGGTGCTCGCCGTCGAACACCGTGTGTTCGTACACCTCGTCGGAGAGACAGAGTACGTCGTGTTCGCCCGCGATCCGTGCGAACTCCCGGACGTCCTCGGGCGGCGACACCGCGCCCGTGGGGTTGCCGGGCGAGTTGCAGACGAACGCGGCCGTGTCGGGGGTGATCGCCGCCTCGACTGCCGCCGGGTCGAGCGTCAGGTCGTCGCGCAGGGGCACGGGCACGGGTTCGGCGCCCGCTACCTTCGCGAGGGCGTCGTAGGAGACGAAGCCAGGGTCGGGGATCAACACCTCGTCGCCGGGGCCGAGGTGGGCCTCCATCGCGACGTGGAGCGCCTCGCTCGCGCCCGCGGTGGCGATGACGTCACCCGGCGGCACCTCGACGCCCTGGTCCCGGGCGAACTTGTCCGACACCGCCTCGCGGAGCGGTTCGATCCCCTTGTTCCCGGTGTAGCCGTCCGCCTTTCCCGCCTCGACCGCCTCGACGGCCGCCTGCCGCGCGTGCTCGGGCGTCGGGAAGTCCGGCTGGCCGAGACCGAGGTTGATCGCGTCCGCGCTCGCCGCCTCGAACACCTCGCGGATGCCGCTGATCGAGATGCGCTCGACCCGGTCGGAGAACTCCATAGACGCGGCAGGGCCGGCCGGCACCTAAGTGTGTCCCGGGCCGCTCAGGCACCCAGGTCGTCGGGGCCGTAGAGCGCGAACGTGACCGCGTTCGCGGTCACCCCGACCGGCTGCGCGACGAGCGTGGCGGCCGCGCCGGCGACCCGCCCCGCGAACCGGCGCCCGGCGAGGTCGTGGCTCCCGTCGAGCGACAGCCCGCCGGTCGTCTCGACGCTGTGGTCGCTCCCGAACGTTCAACTCGGCGCCGGCGTAGGTTCGGGCATGTGCGAGGGTGAGACGCGCACGGCGGACGAGGGTCCGACGGTGCTCGAGTCCGACCCGCGCGTGGCCCCGCGGGCCGACGCCGAGACGGCGCTGATCACGGGCGCGTCGTCGGGTATCGGCACCGAACTCGCGGCCCTGTTCGCGGCCGACGGGAGCGACGTGGCCCTTGTCGCGCGCCGGGGCGAGCGCCTGCGGGAGATAGCCGAGCGGTTCGAGCGGCGCCACGGCGTCTCCGCGACGCCGGTGACGGCAGATCTCGCCGTCGAAGGGGCCGCCCGGGACCTGTACGAGACGCTCGACGACGCGGAGGTCACGGTCGACGTGCTCGTGAACAACGCCGGCGTCGGCGTGTACGGGCGGTTCACGGAGACCGAGGGCGACGAGGAGGCGGCCATGCGACGGCTGAACGTCGAGACGCCGACGCGGCTGGCGAAGCTGTACGCAGACGGGATCGAGTCTCGCGGCGGCGGAGTCGTCAACGTCGCCTCCATCGCCGGAATCGTCCCCGCACCGGGCGCCGCGGTGTACGGCGCGACGAAGGCGTACCTGCTCTCCTTTTCTGAGGCGCTGGCGGAGGAACTCGCTCCCGCGGCGCAGGTGACGGCGCTCTGTCCCGGCGAGACCGACACCGAGTTCATGGAGCGCGGCGGGATGGGCGAGTCGGGCGTCGCGCGCGGCTCGCTGCTCGACCCCGCAGACGTGGCGCAGGCGGGCTACCGGGGGTTCCGGGCCGGCGAGCGCGTGGTCGTGCCGGGCGCGCGTGACACGCTCCGGGCGCTCCTGCGGCGCCTGCTCCCCCGTGACCTCGTGGTGAAGGCGTCGAAGCGGACGTGGGAGCCGTGACGCTCCGGCTCTCCTACGAGGACGGGACGGTCCGGGTCGACGCCGATGACGACCTCCCCGCCCTCCCCGCCGTCGAGTACGAGGAGCGGGTGAGCGACGCGAGCGCGCGCGCGCCGGCCCACCGCTACGCGGGCCTCCGGGCGGTGCTCGACGAGCGGGGGATCCCCTACGAGGACGACGTTCTCGCCGCCGAGGACCTCGACCTCGCGACCACCTACGACCTCCGGCCGTACCAGCGCGCGGCGCTCGACGCGTGGCACGACGCGGGCGACCGCGGGGTGATCGAGCTCCCGACCGGGAGCGGAAAGACCGTGATCGCCGTCGTCGCCGCCGCAGAGCTGGGCACGTCGACGCTCGTCGTCGCGCCGACGATCGATCTGGTGACGCAGTGGCGCCGCGAGCTGACGGCGGAGTTCGACGTCGCCGTCGGACAGCTGGGCGGCGGGGAGCAGACGCTCGCGCCCGTCACCGTCGCCACGTACGACTCGGCGTACCTCCGCGCGGACGAGCTGGGCGACCGGTTCGGCCTCGTCGTCTTCGACGAGGTCCACCACCTCGGCGGCGAGGGCTACCGCGACGCCGCGCGGCTGTCGGCCGCGCCCGCGCGACTCGGCCTCACCGCGACGTTCGAGCGCCCGGACGGCGCCCACGAGGCCGTCGCCGAGCTAGTCGGCGACCGCGTCTACAGCCTCGACCCGGACGACCTCGCGGGCGAGTTCCTCGCCGAGTACGACCTCCGGCGGGTGGAGGTGGAGCTGACCGACGCGGAGCGCGAGCGCTACGACGAGCGCCAGGCGACTTTCGTCGACTACCTCCGGACCTCGGGGGTCTCGATGGAGAGCGGGAGCGACTGGCAGGAGCTGGTGAAACGCTCCGGCTCCGACCCGCGGGCGCGGGAGGCCATGCTCGCGAAACAGGAGGCCCGCGAGATCATGATGAACGCCGAGCGGAAGATCGAACGCCTCGGAGAGATCCTCGCGCGCCACCGCGACGACCGGGTGATCGTCTTCACCGCCCACACCGACCTCGTCTACCGCCTCTCCGAGCGGTTCCTGATCCCCGCGATCACGGCCGAGACGGGCGCCGCGGAGCGCCGCCGGGTGCTGGAGCGGTTCCGCGACGGTCGGTACTCGCGGGTCGTCGCCGCGAACGTCCTGGACGAGGGGGTGGACGTGCCGGACGCGAACGTCGGCGTCGTCCTCTCGGGCAGCGGGAGCGAGCGGGAGTTCACCCAGCGGCTCGGGCGGATCTTGCGCCCGAAGGCGTCGCCGGAGGGCGAAGGCGCCGGCCGCGCGACGCTCTACGAGGTGGTGACCGCCGAGACGGCCGAGGAGCGGGTGGCCGCGCGGCGGCGCTGACTACCGCACGCGCGCCGAGACGCTCCCGTCCCCGGAGAACTCGTCGAACGTCGCGTCGAACTCCACGCTCGTCTCGACGGTTCCCTGTCCCGGCACGCGAACGGTCGCCTCCCGAACCGTCTCCTTGCCCGCGACCGTGACGGTGACGACCACCGTCGCGTCCGTCGGCTCCGGGTCGCGGTTCCGGAGCGTCGCGAGGACGCGCAGGCGGTCGTCGTCGGTCGGTTCGACGTCGATGTCCTCGACGACGACGCCCGTCTGCCCGCCGGGCGTGCCGTCCGGCGTCGGGCCGGACCGTGGACCGGTGGCGCCTGGGAGGCCGGAGAGACAGCCGCCGAGGAGCGCGGGGACGGCGGCGAGGGCACGCAGGAGCCGGCGACGGCGCATAGAGGCAGGGGGTAGCGCGGGGAAATCAACCTGTCCGTTCGGGGCTCGGCGCCACCTTCCGGGTCGCTTTTGCCACGGCAGACGGAGGGGCGAGCGTGCTCACGAAGGATCTCCTCCGGGTCTCGCGCCGGGGCGGGAGCTACCGCCCGCTGTTCACGACCCGCGAGGACCGCCCGCTCGCGGCGCGTGTCCTCGGCGCCTACGCAGACCACGTCGGGGCGGAGCGGGCGGCGCTCGACGAGGCGCTGACCGACCTCGAACGAGAGGCGGAGTCGTTCAAGCTGGTCCGGGGGTTCGCGAAGCTCCTCGAACGCGAGGCCGTCTTCGAGACGCGCGCGCCCCTCCCGCCCGGGCGCGCCCGCCAGGCCGCCTTCGCGGCCGCCGAAGACGTCGGCGTCGCGAGCCAGGCCGAGCGCGACCGGGCGCTCGCCGCGGCGGCCGAGGGCCTCGGGGTCGACCCCGCGGCCGTCGAGCGGTCGCTCTACGCCGACAGAGACGCCCGGCAGGTGCTGGTCGAGTTCGACCCGCGGTGGGACGCCGACAGCCTCCTCGCCCAGTACGACCTCTCGCTCGCCCAGACGGCGCTGTTCGACGCGACGGAGGTCCGGGTCCGCTCGACCGAGGTGCGACGGCTGGTGAGCGCCGCGAAGCGCGCCGGCCTGCTGTACGAGGTGCGACAGACCGACGAAGGGCGCGAACTCGTGCTCACCGGTCCGGACGCGCTGTTCCGGAAGACGCGGCGCTACGGGACGGCGTTCGCGCGCGTCCTCCGTGCCGTCGCCGAGGCGCCCGAGTGGTCGCTCGTCGCGACGGTGGACGACCGCGGGACCGAGCGGACGCTCCGGCTGGACCAGGACGACGTGTCGGTCCCGGGCGTCGACCCCGTCGCCGAGCCGAGCTACGACAGCGGCGTCGAGGCCGACTTCGCGGCGCGCTTTCGCGCCCTGGACCTCGACTGGGCGCTCGTCCGCGAGCCCGAACCGCTCGACGCGGGCGACCGCCTGATGATCCCCGACTTCGCGTTCGACTACCGGCCCGCGGGCGCCGACGAGCCGCGCGCGCGGCTGTTCTTCGAGGTGATGGGCTTCTGGACGCCCGACTACGTCCGAAAGAAGCTGGCGCAGGTCGAGGCCGTCGCGGAGACGCTGGTCGTCGCCGTCGACGAGTCGCTCGGGGTCGGTGAGGAGCTCTCCGCGGCGGGCGGACGCGTCCTCACCTACCGCGACCGGGTGCGCGTCAAAGACGTGGTCGACGTTCTGCGCGAGTACGAGGCCGACCTCGTCGCGGACGCCGACCTACCCGCGGAGCTCCGCCCGGCGGCCGACGTGACGACACTCGCGGAGGTCGCGGCCGCCCACGGCGTGAGCGAGGCGGCCGTCGAGGAGCGCGCGTTTCCCGAACACGAGCGGGTGGGCCGGACGCTCCTCCGGCCGGCCGTCCTCGACGACCTGCGCGCCGCGGTCGAGCCGGGGATGGCGTTCGCGGAGGCCGAGGCGGTTCTCGACGATCACGGCGTCGACGACGCGAGCGCCGCCCTCTCGCGGCTGGGCTTTCGCGTCGCGTGGGACGGCCTGAGCGGCGGCACGGTCGAGTGGCAGGACGGCCGCGGCGAAAGAACGGAGTGAGGGTGGGGCGGTCAGCTCTCGACCGGGATGGTCCGGCCGTGAGCGGTCGCGTCGACCTCCATCGGGAGCCGGACCTCGAGGACCCCGTTCTGGTACTGGGCGGTGATCTCCTCGTCCTCGACGTCCTTCGGGAAGCGGAACCGTCGGTGGTAGGTCCGCTTGCGGCCTCGCTCCTCGTCGACGTGTTCCGCGGAGACGTTGAGGACGCCGTCGTCCCACGCGACGTCGATCTCCTCGGCCTCGAAGCCGGGAGCCTCGACGCTCAGGACGAACTCGCCCTCCTCCTCGTACAGTTCGTAGTCGGTACCTCCGAACGGGGACTCGCCTCCAAGTACCCGGGACGGGAGGTCGAGCCCCTGCATCCACGACGTGTTGGATGTCGTCGGGAGCGGCATCTAGCTCACCTCCGAATGCACCTGTACGTTGATCGCGGTTCGGAAAAAATTTTGTTCGGGAATCTGTGGCAGAGTACCACGTCGAACGCGTCGAGAACACCGAGTGCGTATGGACGAACAGTCGGAAGCTGTCGCGTGGTCGCTTCCGCCTCGCTTCGGCGGCCCCGACCGTTGCCGCCCTTTCGACGGCTTCGCCGCCTCCGGTTCGGCGCCAGCTAGCGCCGGCGCCCTTTCGGCACCATCGAGTTTAGCTCGCCGTAGGTGTACAGGCCGACCCCGAGCGGAACGGCGTCGCCCGCCGTCTCGCGCGCGGCGATCAGGTAGCCCCAGTCGCCGTCCCACGCCACCGCCTGTGTTTCGCCGGCCATGAACCGCGCCGCCTCGTCGTCAGAGAGGACGACCACACAGTCGGTTGCCCGCTCGCCGAACCGCTGGACGAAGTCCGTCGTTGGCTTCCAGAACTCCTGTCGCGTCCGGAGGCAGGTCATCCCGAGACCCTCCACTTCGATCGGCGACGGGTGGTCGCCGTACGCGATCCAGACCTTGCCGGCTCCCTTCTCCCAGAACGTGTGGTCGGCGAACGTCTCCGGCGGGACCCCGAACCGGTCGTCGAGGTAGTCGAGCACCTCAGACCGGGCGACGCGGCCCGTGGCCTCCCGGTCGTCCGGCGTCGCGGGCAGGCGGTCGAACCGGTCGCCGACGTTTTCTGTCTCTCCGCGCTCGCCTCGCTCGCGCTCTCCGCCGTCGGTCATCCGCCCACCGCCACCTTCGCGCAGAAGAACCCGCCCGTGTCGTTCCGGTGGGGGTAGACCCGCGTCGCGCGCTCGACCTGGGGATCGTACGTCTCGCCCGCCCACTCGGTGACGCCGGGGTCGGTCGCCAGCCCCGCCGGCGCGTCCCACTCGACGACCCGACAGTCCTCCGCGGCGAGCACCCGGTCGAGGACGGCCTCGTTCTCCTCGGGCGCGAACGTACACGTCGAGTAGACCACCGTCCCGCCCGCGCGGGTGGCCTGGACCGCGCGGCGGAGGATGTCGGTCTGTATCTCCGCGAGCGACTCGACGTGGTCCATCGTCCACTCGTCGACCACGTCGGGGTTCTTCCGGACCGTCCCCTCGCAGGAGCAGGGCACGTCGACGAGGGCGCGGTCGAACGCCTCGAACGCGAACGGTGCGAGCGAGTAGCTCCGGGCGTCCTGTCTGGTGACCGTCGTGGCGGTGACGCCGAGCCGCTGTGCGTTGTGCCGGAGCGCCGACAGCCGCCCGAGACTGTTGTCGTTCGCGACGACGTTCCCCCGGTCGTCCATCAGCGCCGCGGCGTGGGTCGCCTTGCTCCCGGGCGCGGCGCAGGCACACCACACCCGCTCGCCGGGACGCGGGTCGAGCGCGCGGGCGGGGAGCGCGGAGACCTCCTCCTGCCCGTGGAGCCACCCGTGCGCGAACGCCCACGAGTCGCCGGGCGAGGAGTCCGGGAGGGTGAGCAGGTCGTCGGCCCACGGAACGGGGTCGTGGGCGATCCCCTCCTCGTCCAGCGCGCGGCGGGTCCGCTCGACGGAGGACTTGATCGCGTTGGCCCGGACCGTGGTCGGGAGCGCCCGCCCGCAGGCCGCCCGGAAGGCCGCGGGGTCGTCGACCAGCGGCTCGTAGCGGTCGAGCGGGTTCACGCCCGGTACTGCCGGGGCCGACGTATGTCCGTTACGGACCGCGGATTTACCTGTCCGCCCGGCCACCGCCGGTCATGGCACAGATCGACGTGGTCGAGCCGGCCGACGTATCGGAACCGACGCTGATCGAAGGGTTCCCGGGCGTCGGTCTCGTGGGGAAGATCGCCGCCGACCACATGGTCGAGTCGCTCGACATGGTCCACCACGGGAACGTCCACTGCGAGGACCTGCCGCCGGTCGTCGGCTACGGCGAGGCCGACCCGGTCTTGCGGACGCCCGTCCGGCTCTACGCGGACGCCGAGCGCGACCTCCTGGTGCTCCAGAGCGACGTCCCAGTCGCGCCGGGGGGCGCCGACGCCGTCGCGGCCTGTCTCGGAGACGTCGTCGGCGACGGCGTGACGGCGCTCTACCTCAGCGGCATCCCCGCGGAGCGCGACGAGGAGCCGCCCGCGGTGTACGGCGTGGCGACCGGCGGCGCCGAGGAGCGCCTCGCCGAGGTCGACCTGCCGGCGCCGCCGGAGCCAGGGATCGTCTCCGGGCCGACCGGCGCGTTGCTCGCCCGTGCGCTCGAACGCGGCGAGCCCTCCGTCGGCGTCGTCGCGGAGTCGGACCCGCAGTTCCCGGACCCTGCGGCGGCGCGGGCGGTCATCCGCGATGCCATCGAGCCGCTCGCCGGGGTCGAGGTGCCGACCGACGAACTGGTCGAACACGCGAGCGAGATCCGCCAGGCCCGCGAACGGCTCGCGCGCCGGATGCAGGAGGCGGACACGGACTCCTCGCGCGCCCAGCCGCTGGGGATGTACCAGTAGGGTTTCTCAACGCTTATGCCCGCCCGACGGGTGGACTCGTCCATGAGCGAGGACGCCGCCGGAACCGAGAACGCCGAGCCGGAGGCGACGGACGACGCGGCCACGGACGAGCCCGAGTCGGCACCGCTCGACGAACGCCTCCGGGCGCTCGCGGACCGCGCCGCGGACGAGGAGGTCGCCGCCGAGGCCGAGGCGCTGGCCGACGACGCCGCCGACCTCCGGGCGACGGCCGCGGACCTGCGCGAGACGGCGACGCGCGTCGAGGACCTGGAGGCCCGGCTCAAGCGCAAACAGGCGGAGTTCCAGAACTACAAGAAGCGCCAGGAACGGGAGCGAGAGAAGCTCAGAGAGCGCGCGACCGAGGCGTTCGTCGAGCGGGTCGTGACCGTGCGCGACGACCTCGTGCGTGCGCTCGCACAGGACGAGGACGCGGACCTCCGCGAGGGACTGGAGGGGACGCTCGCGAGCTTCGACGAGGTGCTGGCCGAGGAGGGCGTCGAGCCGATCGAACCCGACGCGGGTGAGGAGGTGGACCCGGTCCGCCACGAGGTGTTGATGCGCGAAGAGAGCGACCAGCCCGAGGGGACGGTCGTGACGACGTACCGCCCGGGCTACGAGATGGCCGGCCGCGTGGTCCAGACGGCGCAGGTGACGGTGAGCGAGGGCGTCGGCGACGACGAGTGAGAGGGCGCCGGCGGCGACCGAGTGAACGCCGGTAGCGTAGCGGTACGACAAAAGAGCGACGACCAGCCGCGTTCGGGATCGGCCGAGATCGACAGACGGAGCGGGGACGCCCGACGTCTGCCGCTCGGGCGCTACGGTAACGTTTAACCCCGACAGGCCCGGTAGTTGCGTTCAAGAATGCCGAGTAACAAGATTCTTGGAATCGACCTCGGGACGACGAACAGCGCCTTCGCCGTGATGGAAGGTGGCGACCCCGAGATCATCCAGAACGCGGAGGGGTCACGGACGACGCCGTCGGTCGTCGCGCTCACCGAGGACGGCGAGCGACTGGTGGGGAAGCCGGCAAAGAACCAGGCGGTCCAGAACCCCGAGCGCACGATCCAGTCGATCAAGCGCCACATGGGCGAGGAGAACTACACCGTCGAGGTCGACGGCGAGAGCTACACCCCCGAGGAGGTCTCGGCGATGATCCTCGGGAAGATCAAACGCGACGCCGAGGAGTACCTCGGCGACGAGGTCGAACGCGCCGTCATCACGGTGCCCGCGTACTTCTCCGACGCCCAGCGCCAGGCGACGAAAGACGCCGGCGAGATCGCCGGCTTCGAGGTCGAGCGCATCATCAACGAGCCGACCGCCGCGTCGATGGCGTACGGCCTCGACGACGACTCCGACCAGACCGTCCTCGTCTACGACCTCGGCGGGGGCACCTTCGACGTCTCGATTCTCGACCTCGGCGGCGGAGTCTACGAGGTCGTCGCCACGAACGGCGACAACGACCTCGGCGGCGACGACTGGGACTGGGCGATCGTCGACCACGTGGCCGACGGGTTCGAGGCGGAGCACGGGATCGACCTCCGCGAGGACCGGCAGGCGCTCCAGCGGCTGAAGGAGGCGGCAGAGGAGGCGAAAATCGAGCTCTCCAGCCGGAAGGAGACGACGATCAACGAGCAGTTCATCGCCGCCACCGACTCGGGTCCGCTCCACGTCGAGCAGTCGCTGACGCGCGCGAAGTTCGAGTCGCTCACGAGCGGTCTGATCGAGCGCACCGCCGGCCCGACCCGACAGGCGCTCGAAGACGCCGGCTACGACGCCGACGACATCGACGAGGTGATCCTCGTCGGCGGCTCGACCCGGATGCCGCAGGTCCGCGAGCAGGTCGAGGAGCTGGTCGGCAAGGAGCCCCGCTCCAGCGTCAACCCCGACGAGGCCGTCGCGATGGGCGCGGCCATCCAGGGCGGCGTCCTCTCCGGCGACGTCGACGACATCGTCCTGCTGGACGTCACCCCGCTCAGCCTCGGCGTCGAGGTCAAGGGCGGCCTGTTCGAGCGCCTCATCGAGAAAAACACCACCATCCCGACCGAGGAGTCGAAGGTGTTCACCACCGCGCAGGCCAACCAGACCTCGGTGAACATCCGGGTGTTCCAGGGCGAACGCGAGATCGCAGAGGAGAACGAACTGCTCGGCGAGTTCATGCTCTCGGGTATCCCGCCCGCGCCCGCCGGCACGCCCCAGATCGAGGTGTCGTTCAACATCGACGAGAACGGCATCGTCAACGTCTCCGCCGAGGACAAGGGGTCGGGCAACGAGGAGTCGATCACCATCGAGGGCGGCGCCGGCCTCTCCGACGAGCAGATCGAGGAGATGCAAGAGGAGGCCGAGAAGCACGCCGAGGAAGACCAGAAGCGCCGCGAGCGCATCGAGGCCAGAAACGAGGCCGAGTCCGCGGTCCAGCGCGCCGAGACGCTCCTGGAGGAGAACGAGGAGGCCGTCGACGACGACCTGCGCGCCGACATCGAGGACGCGGTCGACGATGTCGAGGCGGTGCTGGACGACGAGGACGCGAGCGCCGACGACCTCGAGGCCGCGACCGAGGCGCTCTCGACCGAACTCCAGGAGATCGGCAAGCAGATGTACCAGCAGCAGGCCCAGCAGGCCCAGGCCGGACCGGGCGGCGCGGCCGGCGCCGGCTCCGAGGGCGCCGGCCCCGACGGCGAGGAGTACGTCGACGCCGACTACGAGGAGACCGACGACGAGGAGTAGGCTCGACCCGCCGGCCCCGACCCGTTCTTTTCAAGTGTCGTGACCGACAACGGAAGTTCAACTGATGACCGAGGATTTCTACGAGGTGCTCGGGGTCTCCCGTGACGCGAGCGAAGAGGAAATAAAACAGGCCTACCGCGACAAGGCGACCGAGTACCATCCCGACGTCAGCGACCACGACGACGCCGAGGAGAAGTTCAAGAAGATCCAGAAGGCAAAGGAGGTGCTGACCGACGAGGAGAAGCGACAGATGTACGACCAGGTCGGCCACGAGCAGTTCGTCGAGGCCGAGAAGCGCGGCGGGGGCGCGGGCGGACGCGGCGGCGCCGGCGGTGCTGGCCCCGGCGGCATGGGCGGGATGGGCGGGATGGGCGGCATCGAGGACCTGTTCAACGAGTTCTTCGGCGGCGGCGGGAGCCGATCCCGGTCGGGCGACGACATGGTGACGCGTATCAGCGTCTCGCTGGAGGAGGCCTACAACGGCGTCGAACGCGACGTCACCATCTCGCGGCCGGAGACCTGCCCGGACTGCGACGGGCGGGGCCACCCGCCGAGCGCCGACGAGCGAACCTGCCCGGAGTGTGGCGGACAGGGCCAGCAGACGACGGTGCAGCAGACGCCGCTCGGGCGCGTCCAGCAGACCCGCACCTGCCGGCGGTGTGAGGGGGAGGGCCGCCTGTACGACGAGACGTGTTCGACCTGTGGCGGCGACGGGCAGGTCCGCCGCGACGCCACCCTCACCGTCGACGTGCCGGCCGGTATCGACGACGGCCAGACGCTCCGGCTGGAGGGAGAGGGCGCGCCGGGCGAGCGCGGCGCGCCCGCCGGCGACCTGCTCGTCGAGATCAGCGTCGAGGACCACCCGGAGTTCGAGCGCGACGGCGCAGACCTCCACCACGACCTCGTCGTCTCGTTCCCGCAGGCGGTGTTCGGCGACACCGTCGAGGTGCCCACCGTCGACGGGAGCGCGGAGTTCGACCTCCCCGCGGGCACCCAGAGCAGCCGGACGTTCCGGCTGGAGGGCAAGGGGATGCCCCGCCTGGACCGGCGACGGCGCGGGTCCTACGGCGACCTGTACGTCCACGTCCAGGTGTACGTCCCCGAGTCGCTGAACGACGAGCAGCGCGAGGCGCTCGCGGCGTTCGCGGAGGCCGGCGGCGAGGAGGTCGAACCCTCCCAGAGCTTCTTCGACCGCCTGAAGAACTCGCTGTAAGGCCAAGCGTTACACCGCCACCGGCCCTCCGGTCGGTCGATGCCCACGAGCGTCAACTACCGCGACGGCGACGAGAAGGCGCCCGGGATGTTCTTTCTCCGGGAGGCGCTGGACTGTGAGAACCTCGGGCTGACAGTTATCGATGCCGACGAGGGCTGGACGGGCATGGAACACGACCACGCCGAGGAGGGCCAGGAGGAGGTGTACCTGCTCGCGCGCGGGTCGGCGACGCTCGTCGTGGAGGGCGAGGAGCACGAACTGGCCGAGGGAGACGCCGTCCGGGTCGCGCCCGAGGAGACCCGCGAGCTCCACGCCGGCGACGACGGGGCACACGTCGTGGTCGCGGGTGCGCCCTGACCGGGCGGTGAGCGACCACCCCGCCCCCGTGGAGGGCGCGACGACCGTCGGCGACCTGCTCGCGCGCGAGCGCCGGACCGAGGGGCTCGCGCTCCGCGCACTCACCGACGACGGGCTCGACCGGACGTACAGCTACCGCGACGCGCTGACGACCGCGTGGAAGACCGGCAACTTCCTCCGCCACCTCGGGGTTCGGGGCGTCGGCGAGGCACCGGAGGAGCGAGTTTCGACCGTCGAGGTCGCGCCCGACCCGCTCCCCGAGCCCGTCCTCACCCTTCTGGGCGCGGCGGGGCTCGGCGCGCGGACCGCGTTCGAACCGCGGGCCGACGGTCGCGCGCGCGTCACCGTCGTCGGCGTCGACGACGAGGGACGGTACGACCCGCCGCCAGGGTCGACGCTGGTCGTCTACGGCGGCGCACCGGACTCGCCGGCGGTCGACCACTGGGAACAGGAGGTGTGGTCCGAGAACCCGCGCGCACACCCGGCGCTGGTCGGCCCCGACGACACCGTTCTTGTCGCGGGCGACGAGCGACACTCCCACGCGGCCGTCCTCGACGCCGCGCGGTCGGTCGTCGACGCGGCCGGGCTCGCACCGGGCGACTGCGTGGCGGTGCGCGTGGACCTGGGTGACCCCCGGGTCGTCGTCGCGGGCGTCGTCGCGCCGCTCCTCGCGGGCGCGACGGTCGTGTTCCCCGACGACGCAGCGCGCGGCGCGTACGTCGTCGGCGAGGGGCCGGAGGAGCGGCGGGTCGCGCTCCCCGACCTGGCCTAAGAGGCCTCGCGCACCGCGTCGATGGCCTCTGGGTTCTCGATCGAGGAGAGGTCGCCGAGATCCTCGCCCGCGTGGACGCCCTCGATCACCCGCCGGACGACCTTCCCGCTCTGCGTGCGCGGGAGGTCGGGGACGAACCGGACGTCCCGGGGTCGGAACGGCTTACCCAGCTCCTCGCCGACGGCGGCGCGCAGCTCATCGCGCAGGTCGCCGCTCGGCTCGTAGCCGCGCTCGAGGACGACGAACGTCGCGATGGCGGTGCCCGTCGTCTCGTCCGGGACGCCGACGGCGGCGGCCTGGTTCACCGCGTCGTGGGCGGTGAGCGCACCCTCGACCTCCGCGGGCCCGACCTTCCGGCCCGCGACGTTGAGCGCGTCGTCCGCGCGGCCGTGGAGGAACCAGAACCCGTCCTCGTCCTTCTGGGCCCAGTCGCCGTGGTTCCAGGTGTCCTCGAAGGTCGACCAGTACTCCTCCAGGTACCGTTCGTCGCCCGCCCACAGCGACTTCGTCATCGAGGGACAGGAGTCACGCGCGACGAGGTAGCCCTGCTCGCCGCTGTCGGCGACCGACTCGCCGCGCGCGTTCACGATGTCGATGTCCATCCCCAGCCCCGGGCCGCCGAGGCTCGTCGGCTTCAGCGGCTGGTCGGGCATCGGCATCAGGAAGCAGCCACAGATCTCGGTGCCCCCCGAGATGTTGATGATCGGGCACTCTCCGCCGCCGACGTGCTCGTAGAACCAGTGCCAGGACTCCTCGTCCCACGGCTCGCCCGTGGAGCCGAGCAGGCGGAGCGAGGAGAGGTCGTGCCCCTCGGTGACGTCGCCGTGGCGCATCAGCGCCCGGACCGCCGTGGGCGAGACGCCGAACTGGGTGATCCCGTGGCGGTCGATCATCTCGAAGAACCGGTCGGGCCCGGGGTGGTCCGGCGCGCCCTCGTACATGAACACTGTCCCGCCGAACGTGTGGTTCCCGATGAGCGTCCACGGCCCCATCATCCAGCCGATGTCGGAGACCCAGAAGAAGCGGTCGCCGGGCTTCTGGTCGAAGCCGAAGTGGATCTCCTTCGGACACTGGACTCCGACGCCCGCGTGGGTGTGGACGATACCCTTCGGCTTCCCGGTCGTCCCCGAGGAGTAGAGGAGCATCGACTCCTGGTTCGAGGGCAGGGACTTCGTGTCGTACTCCGGGCTCGCCTCGTCGACGGCCTCCGCCCACGACACGTCGCGGCCCTCGGTCGTCGGGACGTCGGCGCCGAGGCGGTCGTAGACGACCGCGTTGTCGACACAGCCGGCCTGCGCCATCGCCTCGTCGGCGCTCTCCTTGAGGTCGATCGCCGACCCGCGGCGGTAGAACCCGTCGGCGGTGAAGAGGACGGAACACTCGGGGTCCGCCAGCCGCGTCGCGGTCGCGTCGACGCCGAACCCGGAGAAGATAGGGACCGCGACCGCGCCGGCCTTGAAACAGCCGTAGAGGATCGAGACCACCTCCGGCACCATCGGCATGTAGATCCCCACTCTGTCCCCGACGGAGACACCGAGCGACTCCAGCGCGTTCGCGACCCGGTTCGACTCCCGCGCGAGGTCGTGGTAGGTGACCTGCCGGACCTCGCCGTCCTCGCCCTCCCAGAGCGTAGCGACGTGGTTGCGCGTCCCGCGCCCGACGTGCGCGTGGCGGTCGACGAGGTTGTGCGCGAGGTTCAACTCGCCGCCCGGGTACCAGTCGGTGAACTGCGGGCCGTCCGAGTCGTCGCGGACGGCGTCGTAGCCCTCGTAGAACTCGACTCCGAGCCAGTCGACCATCTCGTCCCAGAACCACTCGACGCCGGAGTCGGGGTCGCCCGGCACCTCGGTCGTCGTCCGCTCGATCAGCGCCTCGTAGTCGTCGATTCCGTGTTCGCGCATGAACGCCCGGACGTTGGTCGCCTCGGCGAACGCCTCGTCGGGGCGGTGAGCGATCTCGTACTCCGTCATGGTCGACCGCTAACGTGCCCGCAGATTAATACTCCCGCTCCCGGCACCCTCGGCCTCCAGCGCGCGACGGCTTTTTGAGCCGGCCTCGCCGGCACGTCACCGTTTTGTCTGTCGCCCCGCTACGACCCGGTATGTACGTCCGCGACGCCAGAAACAGAGACGAGGCGTGGCTCCTCGACCGGATCGAGGAGCTCGGACTCTCGGACGTCGGCTTCCGGTCGCGCGATTTCGTCCTCGCGGTCGACGAGACGTCCGACGAGCGCGCGGGCTTCGGGCGTCTCCGCGTCCACGGCGACGACGAGGTCTGTGAACTCGCCGACGTCGGGGTCCCGCCCGCGTGGCGTGGACAGGGCGTCGGCGCACACGTCGTGGAGCGGCTGGTCGAACGCGCCGGCGACGCGGGCTGCGAGACGGTCTACTGCGTCACCGACGAGCCGGGATATCTCACCCAGTTCGGGTTCGACGTCGTCGAACGGGACGACCTGCCGGCGCCGATCCGCGGCCGTGACCGCGACGAGGCGGCGGTGCCGACCGCGCTCTCGGCCGGTGCGTTCGAGATGCCCGCGCGGCTCCGCGAGGCGTTCAAAACCGCCCGCCCGCGGGCGGGTGGCCCGGACGACGACGAGCCGGAGCCGGACGTCACGCCCGAGGAGTTCGGCATCGACCCCGACGAGGCGACGTACAAGTACGACACCGGCGACTGACGCGCGTCTGACTCACTTACTTGTGCGAGCGCGACCCCCGTCGACCCCGTGAACGGGGACACGCTCGGTATGGAGGAAGTCGAGGTCGAACTCGACGAGGAGACGCTTGCCGCCCTCGAGGAGAAGGCGTTCCGCGACCACCGCGACAGCCGTGCGGCGGCGGCCAGTGACCTCCTCGACGAGTGGCTGAAACGGCGCGACTAAGTCCGCCCGACGAGGAAGTCGGTGCTGAACGCGATCCACGCCAACACCGAACAGAACAGGATGGGCGGGAGGATGGCGAACGCCCACAGCGGCTCGATACCCCACCCGAGGAGCAGGAGGACGTCGGCGAGGCCGAGCGCGAGAAACGGCGCGACCGCGAGCGCCGCGAGCTTCCGGTTCAGGCCGCCGTCGTCGCCGTCCTCGCCGTCGGGTGCGTCCGGCGCCTCGTCGCGGCCCGTCGTCGTCGCCATACTCTGACGAGGAGAGCCGCGAGCAAAAGGGCGGTGGTCGCGCGCGGCTACGTCAGCTTCTCGTCGTCGTACCGCGAGACGATCCGAACCCCGGCGAACAGCGCCCCGACGACCGCGAGGCCGAGGAGCGCGGCGTAGACGCCCACCGCGAGCGACCCCGTCGGGAGCCGCACCAGCCCGAAGGCCACCACGCTCGCCCCCCGTTCGGCGCTGACGCCGCCGACGAACGACCCGACCAGGAAGCCGACGGCGACCGCAACGCCGCCGAACAGGAGCAACACGCGCCGTCCGGACGCCTCCCGGTCGTTCACAGCGACTCTGCGGGCCGTACCGTATAGACGCTTTTGCCCCCGGCCGCCGAGGGCGACACATGGACGAGACCGACGACGCCCTGCTCTGCCTCGCGCGCGAGGCGCGCGCCGACGCGGTCGTCCCGTACTCGGAGTTCCGGGTCGGAGCCGCGCTCGCGACCGAGGAGGGAGAGACCTACACCGGCGCGAACCTCGAGGTGTCGAACTACTCGAACTCGCTTCACGCCGAGGAGGTCGCACTCGCGCGCGCGTTGATGGAGGGCGAGCGGTCGTTCGCGGCCGTCGCCGTCGCCTCGTCGCAACCCGCGCTGGTCACCCCTTGCGGGATGTGCCGGCAGACGCTCGCGGAGTTCTGTGCGCCCGACCTCCGGATCGTCTGCGAGGCCGGCGAGGGCGCGGAGACGTTCACCCTCGGCGACCTCCTGCCCGCGGCGTTCGGCGGCGACGCGATGGAGTGACGACGTATAAGGAATTGATATTTTATCCGGACGTTTCGACTCCTCTGCCAAAACGATTTTATTTACCAACTGTTCTCTACCGCCTGCGACACTCGTGCGACAGAGTCCGCGGGTGTCCCGGCCGGCGGCAGAGCCATACCCTCTTTGCCGGCCGTTACGCCAACCATTTAGCCGCCGCCACGCGCCTCCCTCGCATGGACAGCGAGGACCCGAACGACGAGCGAGTCTACCACCTCGACGTGGGGCCGGGCGACGTGGCAGACGCCGTCCTCCTCCCGGGGAATCCGGAGCGCGTCCCGACCGTCACGGCCGCGTGGGACGACGCCGAGGAGGTCGCACACCACCGCGAGTACCGAACCGCGACGGGCGTCTACGAGGGGACGCCCGTCTCCGTCACCTCGACGGGGATCGGGTCACCGTCGGCCGCCATCGCCGTCGAGGAACTCGCGCGCGTCGGGGCGGACACGTTCGTTCGCGTCGGCTCCTGCGGGGCGCTCCAGCCGGACGTCGAGCCGGGCGACCTGGTGATCACCGAGGGCGCGGTCCGTCAGGAGGGCACGAGCGACGAGTACGTCCGCGAGGACTACCCCGCAGTCGCCGACGGCGAGGTGGTGTCTGCGCTGGTCGCCGCCGCCGAGGAGCTCGGCTACGACTACCACGTCGGGACGACGATGAGCGCGGACAGCTTCTACGCGGGACAGGGCCGACCGGGCTACGACGGCTACCTCCCGCCGCACCAGGCCGACCTCGTGGACGAGCTCCGCGCGGCGGGCGTGACGAACGTCGAGATGGAGGCCTCGGCCATCCTGACGCTCGCGGGGCTCTACGACCTGCGCGCGGGCGCCGTCTGTACGGTGTACGCCAACCGCGAGACGGGTGCGTTCGAGGTCGTCGGCGAGGCCCGCGCGGCGGAGACGGCGAGCCTCGCGGTCCACCTCCTCGCGCGGATGGAGGAGGCGAAGCGAGCGGCCGGCGCCGACCGCTGGCACGCGGGTCTATCACTGTCGTAAACCGGTGATAGACGGCCTGTGACGCCACGCAACCGACGCCCATTTACCCGGGGACTCCGGACCGACGCCATGGCCGACCGAGTCGTCGTTCTGGGGGCGGGCTACGCTGGCGTGGGGGCCGTCCAGTCGTTTCAGGAGGCCGCACCGGCGGACACGGAGCTCGTCTGGGTCTCGGAGAACGACTACCACCTCGTCCTCCACGAGGTCCACCGGGTCGTCCGCAAGCCGACCGTCGAGTCGAAGGTGACCATCCCGGTCGACGAGCTCGCGCCCGGGGCAGAGTTCGTCCAGGGTGTCGTCGAGGGCGTCGACACCGACGAGCGCACCGTCGAACTCGACGGCGGGGAGACGGTCGACTACGACTACCTGCTCGTCTGTCTCGGCAGCGCGACCGCGTTCTACGGGATCGACGGCCTCCGCGAACAGTCGCTGACGCTCAAGAGCCTCGACGACGCCCGCGAGATCCACGACGCGGTCCGGACCGCCGCGGGCGAGGCGACGAGCGACGACCCCGCCCGCGTGGTCGTCGGCGGCGCCGGCCTCTCGGGGATCCAGTGTGCCGGCGAGGTCGCCGGCTGGCGCGACGACCACGACGCGCCGGTCGAGGTGGCACTCGTCGAGGGGCTCGACGAGGTGTTCCCGAACAACGACCCCGAGATCCAGGGGGCGCTCCGCGCGCGTCTCGACATGGCCGACATCGAGATCCACACGGGCGAGTTCATCTCCGCGGTGGACGACGAGACGGTCCACGTCGGCGGCGGCGAGGACCAGGAGCCGACCGAGATGCCCTACGACGTGCTCGTCTGGACCGGCGGGATCACGGGCCAGGAGGCGGCGGCGAACACCCCCGTCGAACAGGACGAGCGGAGCCACCGCATCGAGGCGGCGACGAACTTCCGGACGAGCGACGACCGCGTGTTCGCCGTCGGCGACGCCGCCCTCGTCGACCAGGACGACGACGTCGCGCCACCGACCGCGCAGGCCGCGTGGGACGCCGCCGAGGTGGCGGGGAAGAACCTCGCGCGCGCAGTTCGGGGCCGACCGCTCCGCACGTGGCACCACGTGGACAAGGGGACGCTCGTCTCGGTCGGGCACGACGCGGTGGCCCACCAGGTCGACGTGCCGGGACTCAAGGCCATCCTCCCGCGGACGTTCGGCGGGCCGGTCGCGCGCGCGCTCAAGAAGGCGGTCGCCTGCCGGTGGATCGCCGACATCTCCACGACACGGCGCGCGCTGAAGGCCTGGAGCGACATGTGAGGCCGCGGGCGCGCCGCCCGTCTCAGTGCGCGGGCGCCTCTGCCGGCGCCTCCATCCCGTCGATGCGGAGCATCAGGGTGTTCTCGCTGTCGTCACGTCCGTCGACCGTCCCCTCGATCACGAGCTTCGACAGCGGCGTCGGGCCGACGACGACCGCGTCGCCCTCGTGGAAGTCCCGGAGCGACCCCTGGAGGTGGATCACCGCGCGACAGAGCTCCGGGTGGTGGACGCTCGTGAGGTCGATTCCGGTGACGTTCGCGTCCTCGACGGCCTCGCCGTCGTGTTCGAGGGGGACAGAGGCCGGCTCGTCCATCTGCTGGTGGTCGAGCGCCTCGTAGGCCCGCGTCGTCGGCTTGTACCCGCCCTTGGGGCCCGGTACCCCCTCGACTAGCTGGAGCGCCTTCAGGCTCTGCATCTGGTTGCGGATCGTCCCCGCGTTGCGGTCGACCTCCTCCGCGATCTGCTCGCCTTTCACCGCGTCCTCGTTCTCCCGGAAGAGGTTCACGAGCGCGGTCAGGATCGTGCGCTGACTCGGCGTGAGTTCGATGGAAGACATTACCGTACAACTCACCCGGACGTACAATAAGTTCGTCGGGCGCCACGGGGGGGCGCCAGGGTTTTACAGGCCCTGGCTCTCCGGAAAGTATGCAGACTCGACGTGTCTCCGCCACGGAAGCGGCCGCCCCCCTCGGCTCGACGCCCGCCGAGAACGCCGAGCAGGCCCCTGCGCCCCGCGTCGTCGACGCGCCCCCCTGCTCCGCGTGACCACGTCCGATCCCCTCTCGTCGCCCGAGGACCGCCGCCCCGTCCGCGTCCTCGGTGCGCCGATCGACTACGGGACGAGCCGTCGCGGCGTCGACATGGGTCCCTCGGCGATACGCTACGCCGGGCTGACGGCGGCCATCGAGGGAGCCGGTCGGCCCTGCGAGGACGCCGGCGACCTCGCCGCCCCCAACGCGGCCGCGGAGGACCCCGGCGACCCGGACGCACGCTACCTCGGGGCCGTCGAGTCCGTGACGACCGACCTCGCCGACCGCGTCGCCGACGCGCTCCTCGACTCCCGGCCGGTGGTCCTCGGCGGCGACCACTCGGTCGCGATCGGGAGCCTCGCCGGGAGCGCGCGGGACGCGACAGTCGGCGTCGTCTGGTTCGACGCCCACGGCGACCTCAACGACCCCGGGACCACCCCCACCGGCAACGTCCACGGGATGCCGCTCGCGGCGGCGCTCGGCACAGGCGAGTTCGCCGACACCGACTGGGCCCGCGCACCCGGCCTCGCGCCAGAGAACGTCGCGCTCGTCGGCCTCCGGGACGTCGACGCCGGCGAGCGGGCGCGGATCGACGACCTGCCCGTCGCCGCGTTCACGATGAGCGAGATCGACGAGCGCGGGATCGCCGCCGTCGTCGACGACGCCCTCGCGGCGGCGACGAGCGGCACCGACGGCGTCCACGTCAGCCTCGACCTCGACTGGCTGGACCCGACCCACGCGCCCGGCGTCGGCACGCCCGTCCGCGGCGGCGTCACCTACCGGGAGGCCCACGCCGCGATGGAGCGCGTCGCCGGCGACGCGCTCCGGTCGCTCGACCTCGTGGAGGTCAACCCCATCCTCGACAGCCACAACCAGACCGCAGAGCTGGCGGTCGAACTCGCCGCGAGCGCGCTCGGAAAGCGGGTGCTCTAAGCCTCGGCCGCTGGCTCGTTCTCGCCCTCGACCGGCTCGTCTTCGACCCGACCGGCGTCGATCACGTCCACGCTCGCCACGCGGTCGTCCGCCGCGACGTCCATCACCGTCACGCCCATCGTGTTCCGTCCGACGGTCGAGATCTCTTCGACGGGCGTGCGCATGATCTGGCCGCTCTCGCTCATCACCAGCAGGTGGTCGCCGTAGCTCACCGTCTCGATGGAGCAGACGGGCCCGTTTCGCTCGTTGGTCTTGATGTCGATCAGCCCCTTGCCGTTCCGGGACTGGCGACGGTACGAGTCGATGTCCGTCCGCTTGCCGTAGCCGTTTTTCGTCACCGTGAGCAGCCAGTCGTGGACCGCGCTGTCGGCGGCGGCGACGCCCACGACGCGGTCGTCGCCCTCGAGCTGGATGCCCCGGACCCCGCGTGCGGACCGTCCCATCGACCGGACCTCGTCCTCGGCGAACCGGATCGACATCCCGTCCCCGGTGGCGAGAACGAGGTCTGCCTCGCCGTCCGTCACCGCGACGTCGACGAGTTCGTCGCCGTCCTCCAGGCTGATCGCCCGGATCCCCGTCGAGAGGATGTTGCCGAACTGGTCCACAGAGGTGCGTTTGATCCGCCCGCCGGCGGTCGCCATCGTGAGGTAGCCGGCGTCCATGTCCGTGGTGTTGACCACCGCGGCGATCTCCTCGCCGTCGTCCAGGTCGAGGACGTTCACCGCCGACTTCCCGCGGGCGGTGCGGCTCATCTCCGGCACCTGATAGGTCTTGAGCTGGTAGACCTGTCCGTGGTTGGTGAAACAGAGCAGGTAGTCGTGGGTGTTGGCGACGAAGGCCGACGAGACCCGGTCGTCCTGCTTCAGGTCCGCGCCGATGATGCCTTTCCCGCCGCGGCGCTGGGCGCGGAACTCCGAGAGCGGCATCCGCTTGACGTAGTCGTCCTCGCTCACGACGACCACGTCGTCGCGCTGCTCGATCAGGTCCTCGCGGGTCACCTGGCCCGTGCGCTGTGCGAACGACGTCCGGCGCGGGTCGGCGTACTCCGCTTTCACGTCGAGGAGCTCCTCGCGGACGACGGCCATCAGCTCGGCCTCGTCGGCGAGGATCGTCTCCAGTTCCTCGACTCGCGCGCGGACGTTCTCGTACTCCGTCTCGATGGCCTCTGCCTCCAGCGACGTGAGCGACCCGAGCTGCATCGCGACGACGTGTTCGGCCTGTCGCTCGGAGAAGCCGTACGTCTCCTCCAGCGCCACCTTCGCCGCGTCGCGGTCCTCCGCGTTCCGGATCGTCTCGACCACGTCTTCGGCGCGTTCGAGCGCCTTCAGCCGCCCTTCGAGGACGTGTGCGCGCTCCTCGCGCTCCGCGAGCTCGTGTTCCGAGCGCCGGCGCACGACCTCGCGGCGGTGGTCGAGGTACACCTCGAGCGCCTCCTTGATGTTCAGGACGCGGGGCTCGCCGTCGACCAGCGCGAGGGTGATGACGCCGAACGTCGACTCCAGGTGGCTGTCGAGTAGCTGGTTCTCCACCACGTCGGGCTGAGCGCCGCGCTTGAGCTCGATCACCACGCGGATCCCGTCGCGGTCGGACTCGTCACGCAGGTCCCGCACGCCGTCGATCTTCCCCTCGTTCACGTCGTCGGCGATCCGCTCAACCAGCCGGGACTTGTTCGTCTGGTACGGGAGCTCGGTGACCACGATCCGGTCCTCGGTCACCTCGTAGTCCGCGCGGACGCGGACCCGCCCCCGACCGGTGTTGTAGGCGTCGAGAACGCCCTCGGCGCCGACGACGGTCGCGCCCGTCGGGAAGTCCGGCCCCTTCACCGGGCCCGTGGAGCCCGCCTCGCCGTCCAGCAGGTGGTCCGTATCGACGAGGTCCATGGCGTCGAGGTCCGGGTCGTCGATCAGCGCCACCGCGGCGTCGACTATCTCTCCGAGGTTGTGCGGCGGGATGTTGGTGGACATCCCCACGGCGATGCCCGAGGAGCCGTTGACGAGCAGGTTCGGGTAGCCGGCGGGGAGCACCTCCGGCTCCTGGAGCCGGCCGTCGTAGTTGTCCGCGAAGTCGACCGTGTCGCGCTCGATGTCCGCGAGCAGCTCCTCTGCGATCGAGGACATCCGCGCCTCGGTGTACCGCATCGCCGCGGGTGGGTCGCCGTCGACGGAGCCGAAGTTCCCCTGGCCGTCGACCAGCGGGTGACGCATCGAGAACTCCTGTGCCATCCGTGCGAGCGCGTCGTAGATGGCCGAGTCGCCGTGCGGGTGGTAGTCGCCCATCGTCTCGCCGACGATGGAGGAGGACTTGCGGTGGCTGGCGTTCGCCGTGACGCCCGCCTCCTGCATCGCGTAGAGGATCCGCCGGTGGACCGGCTTGAGGCCGTCGCGGGCGTCCGGGAGCGCCCGCCCCGCGATGACGCTCATCGCGTAGTCGATGTAGCTCTGCTCCATCTCCTGTTCGATGCGGGCGTCTTCGACCTCCGCCGCGACCGGCCGCCCCGGCGGCCCCTCGTCGGCGTCCGGGCTCACGGCTCTGTCACCTCCGCTCGTCCGGCTCCGGTCATATGTCTACCCACTCCGCGTCGCCCGCGTGCTCCTTGATGAACTGCTTGCGCGGCTCGACGGCGTCGCCCATCAGCACGGAGAACATCTTGTCCGCGGCGGCGGCGTCCTCCAGCGTGATCTGTTTCAACACCCTGTTCTCGGGGTTCATCGTCGTCTCCCACAGCTGGTCGGGGTTCATCTCTCCGAGCCCCTTGAACCGCTGGACCTGGTCCGGCGAACCGTTGCACTCCTCTGCGACGATCCGGTCGCGCTCGGCCTCGGTCATCGCGTCGTACGTCTCCCCGTCCTTCCGTATCCGGTAGAGCGGCGGCTTCGCCGCGTAGACGTAGCCCCGTTCGATCAGCGGGCGCATGTGCCGGTAGAGCAGCGTGAGCAGGAGCGTCCGGATGTGCGCGCCGTCGACGTCGGCGTCGGTCATCAGGATGATCCGCTGGTAGCGCGCCTCCTCCACGTCGAACTCCTCGCCGATGCCCGCGCCGACCGCGGTGACGAGCGAGCGGATCTCCTCGTTCTCCAAGATCCGGTCGAGCCGGTGGCGCTCGACGTTGAGGATCTTGCCGCGCAGGGGGAGGATGGCCTGGAACTCGCGGTCGCGGCCCTGTTTGGCGCTCCCGCCCGCGCTGTCGCCCTCCACCACGAACAGCTCGGACTCCTCGGGGTCGCGGGTCTGACAGTCCGCGAGCTTGCCGGGCAGCGCCGTCGACTCCAGCGCGGACTTCCGGCGGGTCAGCTCTTCGGCCTTCTTCGCGGCCTTGCGCGCCTTCGCCGCCTCGACGGCCTTCGAGATGATCGCCTCCGCCGTGCCCGGATGCTCCTCGAAGTACGTCCCGAGGTGCTGGTGGACCGCGCTCTCGACGATGCCCCGGACCTCGGAGTTGCCGAGCTTCGTCTTCGTCTGCCCCTCGAACTGCGGGTCGGGGTGTTTGACCGACACGACCGCGGTCAGCCCCTCGCGGACGTCCTCGCCGCGGAGGGTGCCGTCGAGGTCGTTCAGCATACCGTTCGAGGCCGCGTAGTCGTTGACCACCCGCGTCAGGGCGGTTTTGAACCCCGTGAGGTGCGTGCCGCCCTCGCGGGTGTTGATGTTGTTCGCGAAGGCGTGGAGCGAGCCCTGGAGCTCGTCGGTCGCCTGGAGCGCCACCTCGACGCTCACGCCGCGGTCCTCGGCGTCGAAGTAGACCACGTCGTCGTGGAGCGGCGTCTTCGTCTCGTTGAGGAACTCGACGAACTCGCGGATCCCGCCGTCGTACTTGTGGGCGCGCTCGTCGACCTCTTCGCTCCGGGCGTCGACCAGCGTGATCGCCACCCCGGGGTTGAGAAAGGCCAGCTCCCGGAGCCGTGAGTCGAGCGTCTCCGTCGTGAACGTGACGTCGTCGAAGATATCCTCGTCCGGCCAGAAGGTGATCGTCGTTCCCGTCTCCTCGTCCGGGCGCATGTCGCGCACCCGCTCGAAGGCGCCCTCCTTGGGTTCGCCGTGGTCGAAGCGGTGGCGCCAGACCGCGCCGTCCCGGCGCACCTCGACCTCGAGCCACTTCGAGAGGGCGTTGACGACGGAGACGCCGACACCGTGGAGGCCGCCGGACACCTGGTAGGACTGCTTGTCGAACTTCCCGCCGGCGTGGAGAACGGTCATGATGACCTCCACCGCCGGTCGGTCGTACTCCTCGTGGGTGTCGACCGGGATACCCCGTCCGTCGTCGGCGACCGTCACCGACCCGTCGTCGTCGATCCGGACCTCGATCTCGTCGCAGTGCCCCGCCAGCGCCTCGTCGATCGAGTTGTCGACCACCTCGTAGACGAGGTGGTGGAGTCCCCGTGTGTCGGTCGACCCGACGTACATCGCCGGGCGCTTCCGGACCGCCTGCAGCCCCTCCAGAACCTGAATCTGGCCGGCGCCGTACTCGTTCCCGTCGGACATATAGTTCTGAGCGAATCTAATGCTCCCCCCCGGATAAACCCTCGCACGCGCGCGCGAAAGCGCCGGGGCGCCGTCTCGCCCCACACCCCGTTGACGTCCGACAAGCGTCGGACGTCCTATCGACACCCTAGGGGTCGTTCACTTCCACCTCGGTGCCGAACGCCTTTTACTCCCGCCCGGCGAACCGGTGTCTCAGCGAATGACGTCATTTCAGACCGAACTCGGCGGCGGGACGGGGGTCGCGGAGGAGCTGGCCGAGAGCCAGCGCGCGATCTCCATCGCCGAGTTCTTCGAGAAGAACAAGCACATGCTCGGGTTCGACTCCGGGGCCCGGGCACTGGTAACGGCAGTGAAAGAGGGAGTGGACAATTCGCTCACCCGCGAGACTCCGTTCGTCTACCGGGAGCACGGTGAGACGATCCACGATTCCATCGGCGAGACCATCGACGACCTGATCGAGTCGAACCCCGAAGATGTGATGATGAAGCGTGGCGGCGACCTCGAGAAGCTACGGGTCGACGGGATAGAGGCACTCTCGTTCGACGAGGAATACGCCGTCGACTTCCAGCGCATCAGTAGCGTCTTCAGACACCGCGTCAACAGCGACGTCTATCGGATTACGGTCGAAGGGGGCCGCGAGGTCGAACTCACTGACTATCACAGCGTATTCGTCCTCCGAAACGGGGAGATCGCCTCGGTCGAAACGAACGATATCGACGAGGACGACTACGTCGTCCTCCCGGATGCGGAGTGGGATGGGGGATCACTCGACCGCATCGATCTGGTGGACGAACTCCTCGACCTCCCAGCCGAGCGGACCGAGGACGTCGGTCTCTATGGCGTCGAACACCTCATCGAGACCCACTACGATACCATCCGAGCGCACGTCGACGCCCAGTACCGGATGAGCGATTTCCGGAAGTGCGACCGCCTCCCCTTCGACATCGTCAGGAAGCTCGGCCTCGACCCCGAGGAATACGAGAATTGCGAGATTGGGTATCGCTTCGGCCCGAACAACGTCCCGGCCGTCCTCACTGTCGACCGGAACCTCGCGGAGCTGCTCGGGCTGTACGTGGCCGAGGGGTGTGTGACCGGGCGTGACCACGAGAAGGTCTACCTGTCGCTGGGATCGCACGAAACCGACCTGATCGCCCGCGCTAAGCGGCTGGTGAGGGACGTGTTCGGACTCGACCCCTCGACGGTCGACGCCCACGAGTCGGCGACGAACGTCACGATCCCGGCGAAGATTGTCGGGCTCTTGTTCGAGGGAGTGTTCAGGGCGGGCACGGCCGCTCGCGAGAAGCGGCTCCCGCGACACGTCCTCGATTTCCCGGCGCGGCTCCGGGAACGGTTCGTACTCGGCTACGCCGCCGGTGACGGCCACCCGACCGCGTCCGTGATCGACGTCCTCCAGAACGGCGGAGACATCGGCGATGTCGACGAACACCGGATCACGCTCGCGACGTCCTCCGACCGGCTCTCGTCGGGACTCCGCTATCTCCTCTCCTCGATCGGCTACGACGCGACTCACGAGCACGTCGACGGCGAAATGCGACGGATAAACAGTCGCGAGGTCGAGTTCGGGACGAGTCATTTGCTCTACGTCCACACCGACCAGTCGAGTGTCTCGTGCAAGCGTCTGCCCGCGTCCGAGACGGTATCGACGGTCGACGATCCGAAGCTCGCGTACAACCTCGACGGCCGTCAGGAGCGCGTCGACACCGACCACGCGCTGGCACTGGCCGACGGCGGCGGTCTCGAGTTCGCCGGTCGGGGACGGGCGATCGCCGAGGGCGACCTGACTGCACTCCCCGTGAGGAGCATCGAGCGGATCGACTACGAAGGGGAGTGGGTGTACGACGTGTCGGTTCCGGGCGACGAGAACTTTATGGCGGGGACGGCCCCGCTGGCGTGTCACAACTCGCTCGACGCCACGGAGGAGGCGGGCCACCTGCCCGACATCTACGTGGAGATCCGCGAGGTCGGCGACTACTACCGGCTCGTCGTCGAGGACAACGGCCCCGGGATCACCCGCGAGCAGGTGCCGAAGGTGTTCGGCAAGCTGCTCTACGGCTCGCGGTTTCACAAGCGCGAGCAGAACCGCGGCCAGCAGGGGATCGGCATCTCCGCCGCGGTTCTCTACTCTCAGCTCACGAGCGGGAAGGCCGCGAAGATCACCTCCCGGACGCAGGGCCAGGAGACCGCGCGGTACTTCGAGCTCGTCATCGACACCGACGAGAACGAGCCCGAAGTCCGCCAGGAGTCAGAGACGACGTGGGACCGCCCGCACGGCACCCGGATCGAACTGGAGATGGAGGCGAACATGCGCGCCCGGCAGGCGCTGCACGACTACGTCGCCCAGACCGCCGTCGTCAACCCCCACGCCCGGATCGAGCTCCGCGAGCCCGGGCTGGAGGAGCCGCTGAAGTTCGAGCGCGCGACCGACCAGCTCCCGGCGGAGACCGAGGAGATCCGCCCCCACCCGCACGGCGTCGAGCTCGGACAGCTCCTGAAGCTGCTCGACGCCACCGACTCTTACTCGGTGTCGGGCTTCCTCCAGGAGGAGTTCACGCGCGTCGGCACGAAGACGGCGCGGAACGTCGTAGACGCCTTCCGCGACCGCCACTTCGGCCGCGAGATGTCGTGGACGCCGCCGCGGGACGACGGGGCGGCGCTAGAGGCGGCCGTGCGCGAGGCGGTCGCGAACAAGACCAGCGAGGCGACGGCGGCGTTCGCGGAGGGTGTCGCGGCGACCCTGCGAGCGTCCGACCGCACGAGCCACGGCGACGTGACCCGCGCCGTCGACGAGACGGCCGACGAGGTCGAGGCCGAGTACGACGAGACGTTCGGGGCGACGGTGCGCGAGAACGCCGTCGACGCGGCGTGGACGGCGCTGACCGACCCCGAGCGCCTGCGTGCGGACTGCTACCGCCTCGTCGACGACGCCACCTCGAAGCGCAAGGACGACGACGCGGTCGAGGCGCTGGCCGAGCGCCTCGCGGAGAAGTTTCCCGAGGACGACCGCCACCGCGCGACCCACGAGACGCTGAACGCGTACGTCGACCGCGCCGCCGACCCGGTCGAGGAGGCCCACGACGAGGTGTTCGGCGACACCGCGCGCGAGAACGTCGTCGAGGCCTGCTGGGCGGCGATGGAGACGGTCGAGGACGAGATGCCCCGCGTCCGGGCGGTTGCGGGCGAGCGCGACGCCGCCTCCGGGCTCCTGGAGGCGATGCGAGCGACCGACATCCTCGCGCCGCCGACGGACTGTCTCGCGCCCATCACGGCGGCGCTGGTCGAAGAGGGGCTCCGGAAGGAGTACGACGCGGAGTTTTACACCGCCGTCACGCGGGACGCGGAGGTCCACGGCGGCGACCCGTTCGTCGTGGAGGCGGGCATCGCCTACGGCGGCGCCCTCGACTCCGAGGGCGCGGTCGACCTCCTCCGCTTCGCGAACCGGGTCCCGCTGGTCTACCAGCGCGGGGCGTGTGCGATCACGGACGTCACGAAGCGCATCGACTGGCGGAACTACGAGCTGACCCAGCCGGGCGGGAGCGGGATGCCCCAGGGCCCGGCTGTCGTCCTCGTCGGCGTCGCCTCGACGAACGTGCCGTTCACGAGCGAGTCGAAAGACGCCGTGGCGAACGTCCCCGAGATCGAAGACGAGATCGAACTCGCGGTGCGGGAGGCCGCCCGCGACCTGAAGAGCCACCTGAAGCGCCGGCAGAGCCTCGACAAGCGCCGGCGAAAGCGCGAGGTGCTGTCCGAGATTCTGCCCGAGATGGCGGACAAGGTCGCGACCGTGACCGAGCGCGAGCGCCCGAACGTCGAGCGTGCGCTCGCGCGCATCATGAACAACGTCGGGGTGAGCCACGCCGCCGAGAACGGGAGCGCGACCCTCCGGGTCCGGAACCACTCGGACCGGAGCGAGGAGGTCGAGGTCACGGCGGTCCTCGGCGCCGAGCCGACGGGCGTGCCCGACGGCGCCTCGCTCGTCGAGATGGACGGCGAGTGGTTTCTCTCGTGGGAGCCCGCGGTCGGCGCGGGCGAGACGGTCGAACTGACGTACGACGTCGACACGGACGCGGGCGTCGACCTGCAGGTCGACGGCGTGCCGCCGGAGAAGCTGACGATCGGAGGGAGACGATGAGCACGGTCGCGTCCGCTTCGCGGCCGCTCTCTGCGCCCAACGAGGTGACCTCGTCGTGAGTACAGACACACAGAGCGCGGAGGAGCGCGCCCGCGAGCGTCTCGTCGACCTCGCGGCGGAGTTTTACGACCAGATGGCGGACGGCGAGGTGCCCCAACTGAGGCTCCCCACCCGCTCGAAGTCGAACATCGAGTACGACGAGGAGTCCGGCGTGTGGGTCTACGGCGACCGCACCTCGACCCGGAGCGCGAAGAGCATCGGCGGGGCGCGAAAGCTCCTCAAGGCCTCCTACGCCGTCGAGTTCCTCGTCCGACAGCTCGAGGAGGACCGCTCCTCGACGCTGCGGGAGCTGTACTACCTCTCCGAGTCCTGGGACTCCGAACAGGCGGCGTTCAACGACCAGAGCGAGTCCGACAAGCTGGTCGAGGACCTGGAGATCGTCACGGGCGTCACCCGCGAGGACTTCCACATGCGCCCGGAGGAGTCGGGCGCGACGCTCATCGGGCCGCTGGAGATAGTCGAGCAGACCCGCCGCGGCGAGCGCGACATCCACTGTCAGGAGGACGTCGGCGAGGGCGGCTACCAGATCCCGAACAACCCCGACACGATCGAGTTCGTCGACCACGACTGCGACTACGTCCTCGCCGTCGAGACGGGCGGGATGCGCGACCGGCTGGTCGAGAACGGCTTCGACGAGGCGACGAACGCGCTGGTCGTCCACCTCAAGGGCCAGCCCGCCCGCGCCACCCGGCGGATCACGAAGCGGCTCCACGACGAACTCGGCCTCCCCGTCGTCGTGTTCACCGACGGCGACCCGTGGTCGTACCGCATCTACGGCTCCGTCGCCTACGGCTCGATCAAGTCCGCGCACCTCTCGAAGTACCTCGCCACCCCCGAGGCGCAGTTCGTCGGCATCCAGCCCGAGGACATCGTGGAGTACGACCTCCCGACCGACCCGCTCTCCGACTCGGACGTGAACGCGCTCGAGTCCGAACTGGAGGACCCGCGCTTCCAGACCGACTACTGGGAGGAGCAGATCGAGCTCCAGCTCGACATCGGCAAGAAGGCCGAACAGCAGGCGCTCGCGGCCCGCGGGCTGGACTTCGTCACCGACACCTACCTGCCCGAGCGGCTGACCGAGATGGGCGTGCTGTAGGGGGAAGTTACGGTCTTCCCGCCCGTCCTTCCGCCGTGCCCACGCCGAGCCACACCCACATCGAGAACCGACACCGGATCCAGCCCAACGACACCAACAACTACGACACCGCCCACGGCGGGACGGTGATGCGGCTGATGGACGAGGTGGGCGCGATGTCGGCAATGCGGCTGGCCGGCGAACCCTGTGTCACCGCCCGGGTCGAGGCGCTGAACTTCGAGCGGCCCATCCCTCGTGGCGACATCGCCGTCGTGGAGTCGTGGGCCTACGACACCGGGCGCACGAGCGTGAAGGTCCGGCTCGTGGTCGAGCGCGAGGACCCACGGACCGGCGAGTGCGAGCGCACCTCCGAGTCGACGTTCGTCTTCGTCGCCGTCGACGAGTCGGGGACCCCCGTTCCCGTTCAGGATCTCCGGGTCGAGAGCGACCGCGACGAGGACCTGCGCGAGCGCGGGTTCGCGAACGACCCGGCTTAGCCCCAGCGCTCGTCGAGGACGACGGGCACGCCCCGCTTCGCGACGGCTGTCGCGAACGACCCGGAGTCGGCACACAGGAACTCGAGCGTGTTGTAGTGGATCGGACAGACGAGGCCGGGGTCGAGCGTCTCCGCGAGGTCGGCCGCGCCCGCCTCGTCCATCGCCACGTCGCCACAGATCGTCGGGAGGAACAGGGAGACGTCGAGGTCGTCCTGTTCGGGGACGTGGTCGGAGTCGCCGGTCCAGAAGACGGGCGTGTCGTCGACGACGAACCGGTAGCCGACGCCGAACCCCCGCGGGTGGACCGGGTCGCCGTTCGCACGGACGTGTGGCCCGTCTGGGCGGTTGTAGGCCGGGACCGTCGTCACCTCGACGCCCTCGATATCTCGCGTCTCACTCTCGCCGATCCGGACCACCTCGTACGGCAGGTCCTCGGGCGCCGGCGGACGGCCCGCCCGTCCGGCGTCGACGCCCTCGTAGACCACTACCGTCGCGTCTGCGCCCGCGACCCGTTCGATCCCGTCGGGGTCGTAGTGGTGGTCGTGGGTGACGAGCACCACGTCGCCGTCGCGCGCGTCGTACGGCGGACCGGCGGGGTGTGCCGCCGCGGCCGCCTCGGTCGGCGGGTCCCACTCGCCGGTCAGGACGCCGTAGCGCCCCGGGTCGGTGTACACTGTCGTCTCGCCGCCGGCGACCCGTGCCGTCGCGTAGCCGAGCCACCGGCAGGTCAGGCCGTCGTGTCGGATCATCGGCTCGCCTTCGGTCCGGGGCCACAAAACGGTACGTCGGCGGGTCGGACGGCCGCTACAGCGCCTCGTCGAGGTCCTTGTACTTCTCTATCTCGACGCCGTCCTCGGTGACGACGGCGAGGTTGAGGCCGTTGCCGGAGGCGGTGTCGCGCTCGACCGCGCTCTGGATGGCGTGGACCGCGGTCGTCCGGGCCTCCTCGACGGTGAGGTCCGTCTCGTACTCCTGTTCGAGGACGCCGAGCGCGTACGGCGAGCCGGACCCGGAGACGGCGTAGTCCTCCTCCGTGGTGCCGCCGAGAGGGTCGAGCGAGTAGACGTGGCTCCCGTCGTCGTCGACGCCGCCGAGGAGCGGCGAGACGATGAGGAAGGCGCCGGAGCGCAGGAAGTTGCCCGTCAGCGTGGCGAGCGCCTTCATGCTCATGTCCTCGCCGCGGCGGGACTCGTACAGCCGCACCTCGGCCTTCAGGCTGCTGATGAGGTTCTGGGCCGCCGAGACGGAGCCGGCGATTGTCAGCGCGCCCGTCGGGTGGATCTCCTCGACCTTCTGGACGTTTTTCGAGGCGACCATCCGGCCGCCGCTGGCGCGCATGTCGGTCCCGAGGACGACGGCGTCCTCGGTCGCGAGCGCGACGGTGGTGGTACCGGTCTTGAGCTCTTTCTCGCTCGCCTCGTCAGCCGCCCGGTTCGGGAACTCGCCGATCTCCGGACCGAAGACGGTCTGGCCGTCGCCCGAGAGCGGGTCGACGTCTCCAGGGGATCCCGTCGGATTCACACGCTCGGTTCGCCGTCGCCGCCGATAAATGTAGCCTTTCGTCCGGTCAGTTCGTCGCCGCCTCGTCGTACGCCTGGCCCACCGCCTCGACGGCACGCCCCGGCAGTCCCACCGGGACGCCGAGCCGACGCCCGACCAGCGCAACCGGGACGAGTACGATCGCGAGCGCGAGTACGAGCTGGTACAGCACGAACAGGCCGGCGGTCCGCGTCTCCGCTATCATCTGCGTAGCCGGGGAGGACACCGCCCCGTATAAGTAGATTACGGCAGGCGCGTCGCGTTCACCCCGACGCTGTCGTGCGGTTTGGGGTGGTGCCCGGTAGCACCCCCCGGGCCGCCGGTCGCCCCCGTCGCGCGGCCGGAAAATCCACACACCTCACGCCACGTATCGCTGTAACTTACGGGCGTAATCGGTCGCTCGTCTGTGTTCGTCCGCGCCTCAGTTCGCCGTGCTGACGATCCGGATCACGTCGCCCTCGTCGAGTCCGTAGTCGTCCGCGATCCGCCGGCCCGACCGGGCGTCGACCGCGTGGAGGTAGCCCTCGCCGATGTCGGAGTGGACGGCGTACGCGAGGTCCCTCGGGCTCGACCCGCGCGCGAGCAGGAGTGCGTCGGGCAGCACGTTCCCCTGTCCGTCGGTCCAGCGCGTCTCGTTTTGAACCGGGTAGGCGGTGATCTGGTCCAGTTCGTCGTAGGTCGCGGCGTTCAGCGCGCGCGCGACGCCCGTTCCGCCGTGTTCGTCCATCACGGCCCGCACCCGGTCCAGCCCCTCGGTCTGTGCGTCGCTCAGGTCGCCGGTCACGTCGAACGACTCGTCGCCCGGGTCGTACCGGACCGCGCCCGCCTCGGCGGCCCGCCGGAGCGCGAGCTCGCCCTCCGCCGTCGCGGGCACGACCGTCCGGTCGAGCGCGAGCAGGGCCCCGAGGCTCTCCGTCGGCGCCGCGTCGACCTTGTTCGCGACGACGACGATTGGCTTGGTCAGCCGCCGGATAGTTTCTGCGAGCGCGCGCCGGTCGGCCTCGTCCCACGCAAACGGGTCTTCGGGGTACTCGCGCTCTCTGAGCGCCGCGCTCAGCTCCCCCCTGCTCGCGCCGACGCCGGTCAGCACGTCCGCGAGCGCCTCCTCCAGGTCGAAGTCGGGCGACCGCGACCGCCGCTCGACGCCCTCCCAGTTGCGCTCGACGACGCTCGCGAGCCAGAGGTCCAGTTCCCGCTCGACGAAGTCCACCTCCTCGACGGGGTCGTGGGTGCCCGGCTCGACCGGCTCTCCCTCGGCGTCGGTCGCGCCGCTCGCGTCGACGACGTGGAGGATCACGTCCGCGTCCGAGAGCGCGTCGAGAAACTGGTTGCCCAGCCCGCGCCCCTCGTGGGCGCCCGGGACCAGCCCCGCGACGTCGACGAGTTCGATCGGGACGTACCGCGTCCCGTCGCGGCAGTGCTCGGCGCCGCAGCGCGTCTCGCGGTCGAGACACGGACAGCGCGTGCGGACGTACGAG
The DNA here is from genome assembly GCA_036626375.1 of Haloferacaceae archaeon. GTDB lineage: Archaea > Halobacteriota > Halobacteria > Halobacteriales > Haloferacaceae > A07HB70. The sequence goes on along the minus strand of JAZKRX010000009.1, from coordinate 25,377 downwards.
ACGCCGCGGTTCGGGTCGATGGTGGTGAACGGGTAGTTGGCCACGTCCACGTCGGCCATCGTCGCCGCGGCGTAGAACGTGGACTTGCCGGCGTTCGGCTTGCCGGCGAGCGCGACGGAGATCATACCACCCGTCCGCCGACCGGACACGAACCGCTTTCGGTGCGCGGCGCTACGACGAGGGCTCGTTCTCCTCGTCCGCGGGCGCCGCGTCGTCTGACGCCGGCTCGTCGCCCGCGTCGGTCGGCTCGTCGCTCTCGTCGCCTGGCGGTCGCTCGGCCGCCGGCGCGTCGTCGCTCTCTGCCTCGTCCCGGCCGGCTTCGGCCGTCGACCCGCGGCCACCCCACCGTCGCCACGCGAGGGCGAGCCCCGCGACCGGCGGGAGGCCGAACGCGACGAGGTACGGCGCGGCGTAGGCGCCGGCCACCGCGAGCGCCCGGACGGTCACGACCACGCCGTTCACCGAAGCGAGGAAGGCCTCGACCAGCGGCGTGTCGTACCACGCGCCCTCCGGGGGCTCGCCGGGCCGGGGCTCGCGGAGCTCGACCGTCACCGTCGAGAGCGCGACCTGCCGCTCCAGCGACGCCTTCCGGGCCTCTGCGCGTTCGATCTGCGTCTGGACCTCCGAGAGGCGTCGTTCGACCGCGAGCACCTCCTCGGTGGTGTTCGCCCGCTGGTAGAGCTCGCGGAGGCGGTCGCGCTGGGCCCGGAGCGTCCGGAGCCGCGCGTCGAGGTCGACGAGCTGGTCGGTCACGTCCTCGGTGGACTGCTGGGCGGAGACGACCGTGCCCGTCTCGTTGACCGTCGCGAGGAACGACTCGTACTCGTCGGCCGGGACGCGGTAGGTGACCGTGCCGGTGGTGTAGTTCCCGCCCGCAGCCGTGTGCCGGCGCTCGTTCGCGTTCGAGACGAACCCGCCGCGCTCTCGGGCCGCGGCGGTCAGGTCGCTCCGGGCGCGGTCGTAGTCCGCGACCTCGAGTTCGACCGTCGCGGTGTAGATCAGCTGTCTGTTCCGGGCCTGTGCGATCGGGTCGCTCCCGCCGCTCTCGCCGTCCTGTTCGACGCTCCGGGCGCCCCCGTCACCGCCGCCACCGCCGCTCACTCGCATCTCGGCGCTGTCGGCGCTCGCGCCGAGGTCGGAACTGCCCCCGGCGCCGCTACAGCCGGCGACGAGGACGAGGAGCGCGAGGAGTACGGTCGTTCGTGCCCGTGACATGGGCGTTGCTGGCACGGACGGGGTAAGTGTCTCCGGGTGGCGAAAGCGCGCGCTTGCGTCTACTCGGGGGTCCGCGCCGTCGGTCGTCGGATCTGCATCTCGCCCCGGGAGCGGATGGTGCCGTCGACGGTGGACTCCTCGTGGAGCGAGAGGTCAGAACAGGAGACGTCGCCCAGCACCTCGGCGCCGGGCGCTATCGTCACGTCGCCCCGCGAGGTGGTCACGTCACCGTGGATCCGCGAGCCCTCGCCGACGGTCACGTCGCCGCGGGCCCGGAGGCTCCCGAAGATATTCGAGCGCTCTCCCACCTCGATCGACGTCGCGCGGACGTTGCCGTGGAGCCGACAGTCGTCGCCGACGGTCGCGGGCGTCGACACCCGCCACGCGTCGTCGGAGACGGTCGCGTTCCGCGGCACGACGAGCGGGTCGGGGCCGTCCTCGTCGGTCTGCGAGAGCGCCGCCGCCAGCTCCGAGGCCGCCTCGTCGTCGCCGACGCGCAGGAGCTGCGAGAGGACGACGAAGTAGAACACGAGCGTCGGCATCGGGTTCCGGATGACGATCCACCCGTTGGCTTCGAACCCCTCCTCGACCTCTACGTCGTCGCCGATGTCGAGGTCGCCCGAGACCATCAGCCGCCGGCCGATCCGCACCCGCTCGCCGATGTAGGCGTCGTCGGCCACGAGGACGTTCCCCGCGACGTCGCACCAGACGTCCAGCCGGCAGTCACCCTCTGCCTCGATGTCGCCCCCGAACTGTACCCGCTCGCCCGCCAGCACGTTCCGACCCCGGACGCCGAACTCGACGGTGGAGTGGCCTCCGACCACGACGTCGCCGGCCGTCACGAGGTCGTGTTCCTCGACGGTCGTCTCGTCCGGGATCTGGAGGCGGTCGAGCGAGTTCGATCCGAGCGAAACCACGCCGGAAGGGTGGCGGTCGCCCCACATAAACTCGCGTCAGACGGGCGGCAGACACGCGTGCCGTGCGATACTTACCTACCGCCGTTCTCCGGCCGGTATGACCGTTCTCTCGTTCGACGACGACGGCGTCGACGTGGTGTACGAGGGGATCGAGTTCCGGCTCGACCGCTCGCTCCTCGAGGAGGCCACCGAGAAGGCCTACCCAGACGTGACCGACCACGAGGTGCTGAAGCTCGTCGAGGACGACCCGCAGCTCTCGGGCGAGCCCCGACGGGTGCGCGACATCGTGGACTGACCGACCCGGCGGCTCCAGGCTCTCGACGGCGAGACATCGCCACATCTATGCGTCGGGCACCGTCCGTCCGGGTCGATGCCCTCCCCCACTCGCCGTCGCCTCCTCGGAGGCGGTGCGCTCCTCGCGACCGGTGCCTACGGCGCCTACCGGCTCGACCGCGGGGCGGCAGCCGCCTCCTTCGAGTCGTGGGCTCCCGCGCCCGGCACGTGGCCCCTCCGGCGGTACGACCCCGCGAACACCGCCCACAACCCGACCGCGAGCCCGCCGCGCGAGCCGCCGACCGTCCGCGAGGCCCGGTCGGTCGCGACGGGCGCCAGACACCCCCGCTTTCGCCCCGTCGTCGGCGCCGACCACCTCGCCGTCCACGGCTCGGGGCTCGCCGTCTATCCCCGCGACGGCGGCGAGCCGACCTCTGTCGACGCCGTCGACGCGCCGCTCGCCGGGTTCGGGCCGGACGGCCGGCTCCACACGGTTCGCACCGGGTCGGACGACCCGGACCCGCCGCTCTCGCTCGTCGGCTACGGCGCCGACCTGCGCGAGTCCTACCGCCGCTCGCTCGGCGCCGACACCCCGGTCGGGCTGGTCGTCGGCGCCGCGGAGGTGTACCTCGGCACCGAGTCCGGCCGGATCGAGGGGGTCGACCCGGTCGACGGCCGGCGCTGGCAGGCCGACGGCGCGGCTCCGGCCCTCGCGGACGGAGGGCTGTACGCCACGGACGCGAGCCTCGACGGCACGGTCGGCTACGCGGAGCGGTCGGGGCTCGACCGGCGGCTGACCCCCGGCCCCGAGCGGCGCTGGAGCGCGGGCCCCACGCCCGGGTTCCCGTACGCGCCGGCCGTCGCCGACGGCCGCGTCGTCGCCGGGAGCCGCGCGTTCGGCGGCGGGGTCGTCCGCGCCCTCGACGCGGCGACCGGCGAGCCGCTGTGGGAGCCCCGCTCGCTCGGACAGGACGTCTCGACGCCCGCCGTCGCCGGCGGCCGGGGCTACGCGGCCGTCGGAACCGGCGAGTCGGACGCCGGCCGCGTCGTCGCCCTCGACCTCGCGACCGGCGAGACGGTCTGGCGCGACGCGGTCGGGTGGGCGCCTCGCTCGGCGGCAGTCGGGGGCGACACCCTCGTCGTCGTCGGCGGGACGCGGGAGGACGGCGGACGGGTCCGCGCCTACGACCGGGCGAGCGGCGACGCGCGCTGGACCCGCCGCCTCCCCGGACGGGGGCCGGACGGCGTCGCGCTCGTCGAGGACCGCGTCCTCGTCACCGTCGGCGCGTCGCTGTACGAACTGCGCTGACGCTCAGCCGGCGGGCGCCGGGGCCGCGTCGCCGCGCAGACGGGCGTGTGTCACCACGTAGACGACCGTCGAGCCGAATATCACCCCCGCGGCGACGAGGAAGGCGGCGTCCGTCGAGACGAACTCCTTGACGGCGCCCGCGAGAAAGGGGCCGGCGACCTGGCCGACCTTCCAGGACACCGAGCGCAACGACATCGCAGAGGCCGTCGCGCCCAGCCGTTCGCCCTCCTCGGCGAACAGCGCCATACTCGCCGGGAGCCGGAGGCTGTCGCCGGCGCCCGCGAGCGCGTACGCAAGCCAGAGCGCGACGAACGCGCCGCCGAGGACCTGCGTGTCGCCGAACAGGTTGACCTCGACGGGCGTCACGGCCCCCTCCGCGAGCCGCGCCAGCGGCACCGCCGCGGCCGCGAGCCCGTAGAGGACGGCGCCGCCCGCGACGAGCCGGTAGGGGTGAGAGACGCGGTCCGAGACGTCGCCGAGCCAGCCCTGGAGCAGGGATTTGGTCACTTTCCCGCCCGCGAGAATCCAGCCGATGGCGAACGCGGTGATCCCGAACTCCGTCCGCGCGAGGATAGGCAGGAAGATGATCACGATCATCTTGCCCGCGCTGAAGCCAACGCGGAACACGACGAGCGCACGAACCGTGGGGTTCTCGAGGAGCGTCCCGATCGCGCCGTCGTCGCCGTGGCCCCCGACGCCCGGGTCAGAGCGCAGGAGGAGGAAGACGAGACCAGCCGCGCCGAGCGTGACGAGCGACAGCGCGGCGAACGCCCAGGCGACCCCGTGGGCGTAGAGCAGATAGCCCCCCAGCAGGTCGCCCGCGAGGCTGGAGAACGCGCCGACCTGGTTGTACGCCCCGAGCCACCGCCCCGAGGCGTCCGCCGGGCTGATGTCGCCGACGACGGCCGTGCCGGTGACCCACACGAGGCTCGCGCCCACGCCCTGGACCGTCCTGACCAGGATCACGTGGACCGCGCTCTCGGCGAGGACGAACCCGCCGAAGACGGCGACGTTGACCAGCAGGCCCGCGAGCAGGTAGCGCTTGGCGTCGCCGGCGTCCACCCGCCGGCCGAGCGGGATCACGATCAGGAGCTGGACCGCGGCGAACGCCGTGCCGAACAGCCCCTCGACCGTCCCGGTCGTCCCGAACAGGTCCGCGTAGAGCGCGAGGGCGATGAGGACCGTCGAGTACGCCTGCGCGCGGGCGAAGGCGGTCCCTGCGAGCGCGGCGAACTCCCGGTCCGAGACGAGCAGCCGGAGCGCCCCGACCGCCGCGCCGTCGTCCTCGCTCACCCTTCGCGCTCTACGGCGCGCCCCGAAAACCGCTCCGGCCGGTCAGCCCGCGAGCCCGAGCCGCTCCTCGGCACAGACTTTGAGGATCGAGCCGCCGATCTCGACGCCGCCCGAGAGCGGGTCGAGCGTCGTCTCGCCCACCCGCTCGTCGTAGTCGATCGGGATCTCGACGGTCTCGTACCCCCGCATCACGGGTCGGAGCAGGAGCTCCGCGGAGAGGCCGGTGTTCTGCGTCCACGCGATGTCGTGGAGCAGGTCGCGGCGGTACGCCCGCATCCCCGTCGTCACGTCGTGGAGCCGTCGCCCACAGAGGAGGCTCGCGACCGCCGCGAACGCCTGGTTGCCGAACCTGTTGACCGCGGGCATCGTCTCGGCGCCCCGCGAGATCCGGTCGCCGCTCACCACGTCCGCGCCGTCGTTGACGACCGCGAGGAAGTCCGGCAGACGCTCCATCGGGTAGGTGTCGTCGCAGTCGGTCGTGACCACCACCGGCCGGTCGGGGCCGGGTGCCAGCACCGCCTCGCGCACCGCCTCGCCGTAGCCCCGCGGCTCCTGTTCGATCACCCGCGCGCCCTTCTCGCGCGCTATCTCGGGCGTCCGGTCCGACGAGGAGTCGACACAGACGGCCTCGGCGCGCCCCTCGGTCACGCGGGCCACGTCGTCGAGCACACGCCCGACCGCCCGCTCCTCGTCGTACGTCCCCATCACCACCGCCACGTCGTCGAACGTGTACTCGGGCACGGCAGGTGGTGTCCCCCCCGGGACTTGAGAGTTTAGGTTCGCCGAAAAACTAGCGGCGCCGGGGGAGGACGTCGCCCGCCCGCTCGTCGTGGAGGCGCGCGCTCGCCTCGTCCGCGAGCGCGAGCAGGTTGACCGCGTCGTCGCGGTTGTAGGAGACGAGCGTCTCAAGCGACCCGTCGTCGCCGCGCTCGTACTCCCGCCAGAGCCGGACCGCGTCGCGCCCGGCGATGTCCGGCCGGTCCCGTTCGATCCCGATCGCCCGTTCGACGGCCTTCAGCCCACCCGTGAGTCCCAGCGACGAGCAGGGGTACCGCAGGTCGAGGTGCGCGGCGTCGAGCGAGAGGCCGAACTCGGCTTCGAGAAACGGCACGTCGAACTGCCGGCCGTTGAACGAGACGAGCAACGGCGCGTCGAGCAGGTCGGCGACCCGGTCCGCGGTCAGGTCCTCGCCGCGGACGAGCGTCGTCGTCTCGCCGCCGCGGTGGACCGAGACGGTGGTGACCGTCGAGCGACTCGGCTCCAGCCCCGTCGTCTCGATGTCGAAGCAGGCCGCCTCGTCGCGGAAGGTATCGAAGAGTCGAAAACGCTCGCCCGACGGCAGGCGGTCCTCGAAATACCGGCCGTCGCGCCGGTCCAGCCGCTCGGGCGCCTCCGCGACGAACCGCTCGATCCGGTCTGTCGTCCGTTCGCCCACCCCGCGGACGTTCAGGTCGCGCCCGAACGCCTCCCACGAGGTGACGCCCGCCTCCCAGAGGCGGCGCTCGGTCGTCTGTCCCACCCCTTCGACCGGGACGAAGCTCTGTTCGAGGCGCACGGGCGACGAAGGTGGCTCCGGCACTTAGCGACGACGGTCGCCGACCGCGGCCCGCATCGCGTCTCCGAGACCGGCGAGGTCGACGTCGGTCGTGTCGGGCGGCGGCGCGTCGCCCACGTCCCGTTCGGTGTAGCCGGTTCCGGTCGCGACGAGGGCGACCTCGTCGCCGCCCTCGATCTCGTCGCGGTCGGCCAGTTCGCGCGCGGCCGCGAGCGGCGTCGCACACGACGTCTCGACGAACAGGCCCGCGCGCTCGGCGAGCAGGGATCGAGACTCGAGGATCGCCTCGTCGTCGACGGCCAGCACCGCACCGCCCGTCTCGCGGGCCGCCGCGAGCGCGCGGGTCCCGCTCGGGGGGTCCGCGTTCGCGATGGAGTACGCCACCGTCTCCGAGGGTTCGACCCGCGTCACCGTGTCGGCGCCGCGGTCGTACGCCGCGGCGACCGGCGCACAGCCGGCGGCCTGCGCGAGGTAGAGCCTGGGCGGGTCGTCGACGAGCCCCGAGGCCGTCGCCTCGCGGATCGCCTTCCAGACGCCGGAGGCGTGGCCGCCGCTGGAGACCGGCATCACGACCACGTCGGGGTCGGAGTGTTCGAGGATCTCGAGGCCCGTCGTCTTCTGTCCGGCGACGCGGAGCGGCGTGTCGCTGTTGATCACGGCGACGCCTGCCTCGGCCCCGGCGTCGAGCGCCGCGCCGTACAGCCGGCCGTAGTCCCCGTCGACCCGGAGGATCGTCGGGTCGTGGCGCGCGATCGTCGCGAGGCGCTCCGCGGGCACGTCCGCGGGGACACAGACGACGGCGGCGAGCCCTTCGCTCGCGGCGTGTGCCGCGACCGACCGGGCCATGTTGCCGTGCGAGACAGTCGCCACGGCGCCGACGCCGCGGGCGAGCGCGCCCGCCACACCGACCGCGGTCCCCCGGTCTTTGAACGTCCCCGTCGGGTGTGCGCCCTCGAACTTCACCCGGACCGTCGCGCCGCCGACGGCGTCGTCGAGCCGCGGTGCACGCACGAGCGGCGTCCCGCCCACCGCGGCGCCGAGGCCGGACGGCGGGTCGACGGGCAGGAGGTCGCGGTAGCGCCAGAGCGAGGGGTCGGCGGCCGTGGGCCACCCGTCGGTTTCGCGCTCGGGCGTCCACAGTGGTTCGCCACAGTCACAGCGCGCGCCGTCGCCGGTCGCGCCGCAGGCGTAACAGACCCGTCCGGTCACGGCAGTGCATCGCGGTCCGGCGGAAAGAACCTCCCGGGCGACACCGGCGCCCCCGGGGCAAACATTATTACGTTGACGAATGAAAATGTCAGATCGACGGTGGTCAGATGTACGACAACATCCTCTACCCGGTCGACGGGAGCGACGGCGCGGTAGCGGCGATAGACAACGTCGAAGACCTCGCACGGACGTACGACGCGGTCGTCCACGTGTTGTTCGTGGCCGAGCATCCGGAGCTCCACGGGCTGGCCGGGGACGTCGACACGCCGGACGCGCCGGGGATGGGCGGAGAGCCCGAGGGGTCGACGACCGGGATGCGCGGGAGCGGCACCGGTACCGAAGAGATCCAGAGCAAGGCCGAAGCTAAGGGGCAGTCGGCCGTCACGGAGGTCGCGGACCGCCTCGACGGCGTCGAGACTCAGACCGCCGTGCTGGGCGGCACCCCCCACGAGGTCATCCTCGAGTACGCCGACCAGCACGACGCCGACATCGTCGTGATGGGCACCCACGGGCGGACCGGGCTCGACCGGTACCTGCTCGGGAGCGTCACGGAGAAGGTCGTGCGGCTGTCGGACGTGCCCGTCATGACGGTCCGGCGGAGCGAGGCGGACGAGTAGCTCCCCGAGCGGAGACAGCTTTTCGACCCGGGGTGACGCGCGTACGGGTATGCACGTGACAGTCGTCGGCGCCGGGACGATGGGCGCCGGCATCGCCGGCCTGTGCGCCCGCGCGGGACACGACGTGTGGCTGCGAGACGTCGACGAGGACGCCCTGGAGGCGGCGCGAGACCGCATCGCGTCGGTCCTCGACGGCGCCGTCGAGCGGGGTATCGTGACCGACGACGAGCGCACCGAGGCGCTGGCGCGCGTCGAGACGACAACGGACCTCGGAGCCGCAGTCGAGGACGCCCACCTCGTGGTCGAGGCGGTGCCCGAGGACGAGGCGCTGAAGCGGGACGTCCACGAGACCGCCGCCGACCTCGCGCCGGCGGGCGCGACGCTCGCGACGAACACCTCGTCGCTCTCGGTGACGGGGCTCGCGGCGGCGCTGGACCGGCCCGAACGGTTCGTCGGCCTCCACTTCTTCAATCCGCCGTACGCGATGGACCTCGTCGAGGTGGTGCGTGGCGAGCGGACAGCGGACACCACCGAGGGCTTCGCCGTCGACTTCGTCGAGGGGCTCGGAAAGGAGCCGGTGGTCGTCGACGACACCCCCGGCTTCGCCACCTCGCGGCTCGGCGTCGCGCTCGGCGCCGAGGCGATGCGGATGGTCGAGCAGGGGGTCGCGGGCGTCGCCGACGTCGACCGGGCGATGGAGCTCGGCTACAACCACCCGATGGGGCCGCTCGAACTCACCGACGTCGTGGGGCTGGACGTCCGGCTGGAGGTGCTCGAGTACCTCCGCGAGGAGCTCGGCGAGCGGTTCCGCCCGCCGCAGATCCTCCGGCGGAAGGTCCGGGCGGGGAAGCTCGGCAAGAAGTCCGGCGAGGGGTTCTACGTCTGGGAGAACGGCGAGCCGGTCCGGGAGGACGGATGACGGTCCGCGTCGCGGTCGCGGACGGCGTCGCGCGGCTCACCGTCGACCGCCCGGACGCGCGGAACGCGCTCGACCGGACGACGCGGGACGACCTGCTAGCGGCGCTCGACGACCTCGAAGCCGACGGCTCGGGCGCCCGCGTCGTGGTGATCACGGGGAGCGACGGCTCGGGTGCGTTCGTCTCCGGCGCGGACCTCGGCGAGCTCCGGGAGCGAACCGCCGAGGAACAGCGCGCCGAGATGGCGTTTCCCAGGCTGTACGAGCGGGTGGCGACCTGCCGGTGGCCGACGGTCGCGCGGGTGAACGGCTACGCGCTCGGCGGGGGGTGTGAGCTCGCGCTCGCGTGTGACATCCGGGTCGCGTCGACGGAGGCCCGCCTCGGTCAGCCGGAGATCACGCTCGGTATGATGCCCGGGGGCGGCGGAACCCAGCGTCTCCCGCGGCTCGTCGGCCCAGGCCGCGCAGCGGAGCTCGCGCTCACCGGCGAGGCCGTCGACGCGGAGCGGGCGGCGGAGATCGGGCTGGTCCTCGACGCCGTGCCGCCCGAGGAGCTCGACGACCGGGTGGCCGCCCTCGCGGACCGGATCGCCGCCCACGCGCCGGGCGCGGTCGAGGCGACGGTCGACGCGCTCCGGGCCAGCGAGCGCCTCCCGCTGGACGAGGGGCTACGCTACGAGCGCGAGCGGTTTCTCGAGGTCTTCGCGCACGAGAACCGGCGCGAGGGGATCGACGCCTTCCGCGAGGACCGCGAGCCGTCGTGGGACTAAGGCTCCGCGCGAAGGCCAGCCAGCGCGCTCGCGACGAGCTGCTGGACGACGTAGAACGCGGCGACGAACACGCCGGCGCCTGTCGCGCCGAGCGTCGCCACGACCGCGAGCGAGACGCCGAGGTTCTTCAGCGACCCGACGTAGACGAACGCCGTCGCGGTGCGGCGGTCCCAGAGTGAGTACGCGCGCCCCGTCGCCCCGACGGCGCCGGCGAGCGCGACGGCGGCGACGCCGGCGAGGGCGACGCCTCCGAGCGCGGCCGGGTCGACCGCGGCGAGGTCGGCGCCGGCGACGCCGCCGTAGGTCAGGAGGAAGACGACGGCGAGCGAGAGCCGGGCGCGGCCGGCCGCGGAGAGCGCGTCGGTCGGGACGAGGCGGGCGAGGAGCGCGCCGCTCCCCACCATCAGCGAGAGGTCGACGAGCAGCGGGCCGGCCGGAACCACGACGCCGTCACCGGCCAGCGCCGCGAGCACCGCGGGCATCGCGACGGGCGCGACGGCGAGTGTCGACAGGGCACCAACGGTCGCGAGCAGTTCGTCGCCGCCGCCGACCGTCGTCCAGACGAGGGCGCTCCCGGCGGTCGTCGGCGACGCCGCGACGACGACGAGCGCCGTCGCCGCGGTCGCGTCGAGCGATCCGACGACGAGCGCGGCCCCACCCGGGACGACGAGGTAGCCGAACCCGAGGACGGCGGCCGAGAAGCCCGCCGCCCCCCGGAGCGAGGAGCCCGCGACGCTCGTCCCGTGGAGCGTCGTGAACACGAGGAGGGCAACGAGCGGAACCGAGAGCCGCCCGACGACCGGCCCCCCGCCGGGCAGGACGACGCCGACCACGAGGCCGAGCGCGACGACGCCGAGGCCCGCGAACCGCCGGAGCGCGCCGAGCCCGACGCGGCGTGGTGCCCCCACGCCCCGGACCTGCTCCGTGGGCTCACCTATCCCTTTCGCTCGTGGGGGGACGCCCACCGCCCGCTCACTCGCCGCGCGCGCTCGGGGTCGCGAAGTCGAGCCGTAGCGAGACGCTCCACCGCGCCGAGGTGACGGTGGTGAAACAGTTCGTGGAGCGCCGCCAGCGCGAGAACGACCTCCGGGGGGCCGGATAGATGGTCGACAACCCGCTCTCCGAGGCGACGGCGGCGACCGACATCCCGCGTTCGACGGCCTACGAGAAGCTGGAGCTGCTGTGCGACGCGGGGCTCGTCCGCGAGTTCACCGAGATCCGGCGCGACGGGAGCCACACCGCGAACTACGAGCGGTCGTTCGCGGAGCTGCGCGTCTGGCTGGACGACGACCGGGAGTTCCAGGCGCGCATCGAGCGCGCGCCGCAGAGCCCCGACGACCGCCTGGCCGCGCTCTGGACGGAGGTGCGCACGGAGACGTGACCCGACTCCTGCCACAGCTGACGCTCGTCACCCTCCTGAAGACGGTGACGCTGGTTCTCGGCGGTCTGATCACCTACCACGCCGCGTCGGCCTCCCGCCGGACCGGCTCGCGGGCGCTGCGGGCGCTCGCGGTCGGGTTCGGCCTCGTCACCGCCGGGTCGGCCGTCGCGGGTGTTCTCGACCTCCTCGCGCCGGTGACGGTGGCGACGGCGCTGGCCGTCGAGTCGACGTTCACCGCGGTCGGGTTCGGCGCGATTCTCTACTCGCTGTACCGGGACTGATCGATACAGCGAGATGCGGTGTACGCACGGTATCCTCACTCCTCGTCCGCGAAGGCCCGCACCTCGCCCTCGCGCGTCAGGCCGACGGTCACGGGGGCGTCGAGGCTGTTGCGCGACACCGCCCCGTCGAGCGCGCCGTAGAGGTGGGCGTACAGCTCCGGCCGGGGGTGAGACACCGTGATCCCCGCGTCGTCGCCCTCGTCGTAGACACGGGAGACGAGGTCGTCGAAGTTCGTCCCGGCCGGGACGGAGAATCTCGCGGGCGCGCGGAGCGTCCGGACGAGTTCGAGCGTCCGGCGCGCCTTCTCCACGTTTGCTTCCGCCGCCCGCTCGACGGCGCTCACGTTCGAGTCCGTGGTGCCCAGTTCGTCGGCCACCTCGCGCTGGGTGAGGCCCCGCTCGCGGAGGGAGAGCACCTCGACCTGCCGGTCGGTCAGGCCCGTCTCGTCCGTGTCGACCACGCCGGGGCAAACGAAACCGTTTGAGATAAACTCAATGGTGGACCAGCTCTCTTTGTCTCCGTGCCCTCGCTCACCGCGCCGACCCGCCGCGCGTTCCTCGGGGGGGTCGCCGGGCTCGCGGGCTGTGCGGCCGTCGCCGACCGGCCGGTGTCCGTGCTCGCCGCCGGGAGCCTGAGCAACGCGCTGGAGCACGGCCTGCGCCCGGCGGTCGACCACGAGGTCCGGGTCGAGGCGCGCGGCTCCGCGGCGGCCGCGCGGCTCGTCGCCGACGGGGCGAAAGACCCGGACATCGTCTCCGTGGCCGACGTGACGCTGTTCGACACGCCGCTCTCGCCCGACTGGTTCGTCGAGTTCGCCACGAACTCGCTCGTCGTCGTCTACGACCCCGAGACCGAGGGCGGGCGCCGGGTGCGCGACGCCGGCCCCCGGGGCTGGTTCCGGCCGCTCGGGGACGAAGACGTGGCGTTCGGCCGGACCGACCCGGATCTGGACCCGCTCGGCTACCGGACGCTGTTCGCGCTGGAGCTCGCGGGACTCTACGTCGACGCCGCGACGACCCCCCGCGAGACGGTGCCGGAGCGCGACCAGATCTACCCCGAAACGCGGCTGCTGGGCCAGTTCGAGAGCGGGTCGCTCGACGCGGCGGTCGTCTACCGCAACATGGCCGTCGAGCGGGACCTGCCCTTCCTCGAACTGCCGCCGCAGGTCGGCCTCGGCGACCCCGAACGAGCCGCCGCGTACGCGCGGGTCAGCTACGAACTCCCGGGCGGGCAGGTCGTCTCGGGCGGAGTGATCAGCTACGGCTCGACGATCCGTCACGACAGGCCCGCCGTCCGCGACGCCTTCGACACACACGTCACGGGCGCGTATCTGACCGACTTCGGCTTCACCGTCCCGGACGACTACCCGCGGTTCGCCGGCGAGGTGCCGGATGGGATCGCGGACTGAGGGCGCGGCGGTCGACGGCGCCGGTCGGTTCGACTGGCTCACCGTCAGCTACCTGCTCGGTGCGCTCCTGCTCTGTTACTACCTCGTCCCGCTGCTCTCGCTGGTCGTCGGAGGGTCGCCCGGCGCGGTCCTGCGCCGGCTGGCGACCCCGACCGTCGCCGCGGCCGCGACGACTTCGCTCGTCGCCGCGACCGCGAGTACGGCGCTCGCGACGGCGCTCGGCGTCCCGCTCGCGTACTGGCTCGCGCGCGCCGAGGGGCGAGCGAAGACGGTCGTGACGGCGCTGGTCGTCCTGCCGCTCGTCCTGCCGCCGGTCGTCGGCGGCCTCGTCCTGCTCACCGTCGTCGGGCCGGAGACGCCGGTCGGGCGGCTGGCGGCGTCGGCCGGGCTCTCGCTCACCCGCTCGCTCGCCGGGGTGGTGCTGGCACAGACGTTCGTCTCCTCGCCGTTCGTCGTCGTGACCGCGAAGGCCGCCTTCGAGAGCGTCGACCGGAGCCTGGAACACGCCTCGCGCTCGCTCGGAAAGAGCCGGATCACCACCCTCCGGCGGGTGTCGCTCCCGCTCGCGTGGCCGGGGGTCCTCGCGGGGATCACCCTCGCGTTCGCCCGCGCGATCGGGGAGTTCGGCGCGACGCTCACGCTCGCGTACTACCCCCGAACCTTGCCGGTCCAGATCTGGGTGTCGTTCACCACGCGCGGCCTCGACGCGGCCTTCCCCGTCGCCGTCGTGCTGGTCGGCGTCGCTGTCGCGGCGCTCGTCGCCCTGACCGCCCTCGGGAGGACGCCGCTCGACTGATGCTCGCGATCCGTGGCCTCACGAAGCGGTACGACGGGTTCGCGTTCGGGCCGGTCGACCTGACCGTCGAGGCGGAGGTGCTCTGTGTCCTCGGCCCCTCCGGGAGCGGGAAGACGACGCTCCTCTCGCTCGTCGCGGGAATCGTCGATCCCGACGGAGGCTCGATCACGCTCGACGGCCGCTCGCTCGTCGGACGGCCCGTCGAGGACCGGCACACGGGGCTCGTCTTCCAGGACGGCGCCCTGTTCCCGCACATGACCGCGCGCGAGAACGTCGCGTACGCGGCGCGAGACCCCGCACGGGTCGACGACCTCGTGGCGCTGCTCGAAGTCGACGACGTCGTCGACCGGCGCCCGCCCGCGCTCTCGGGCGGGGAGCGCCAGCGGGTCGCGCTCGCGCGCACGCTCGCCGCCGACCCCGACGCCGTCCTCCTCGACGAGCCGCTGTCGAGCCTCGACGCGCCGATCCGCAGACGGCTCCGGGACGACCTCCGGGCGCTTTTCGACGCGCTCGCCGTGCCCGTCGTCTACGTCACCCACGACCAGCGGACGGCGACGGCCCTCGGGGACCGGGTCGCCGTCTTCCGGGACGGCCACGTCGAGCAAGCCGGGACGCCGGCAGAGGTCCTGAACCGACCAGAGAGCCCCTTTGTCGCCCGTTTTACCGGCACCGAGAACGTCCTCGACGCGACGGCCGCGGGCCGGGAGGGTGGGCGCCTGGTCCTGCGCGTCGGCGACGCGACGCTCCGGACGGCCGACCCGGAGCCCGCCGAGGGGCGCGTCACCGCCTGCGTCCGGCCGTCTCGGATTGCGCTCCACGGACCCGACGAGGCGGTGACGGAGAGGGCGAACGTCCTCGACGGCGCCGTCGAGCGCTGGCTGAACGAGGGGACGGAGTACCGGGTGGTCGTCGCGCTCGACGACGCGCCCGCCTCGCTCGTCGCCGGCGTCCGACCCGAGACGTTCGAGCGCCTGGCGGCCACGCCCGGCGGGCGCGTTCGGGTCGTCGTCCCCCGGTCCGCGGTCCACGTGATCCGGTGACCGGTCTCCTTCCTCCATAAATTTATGATTACATAGGCTCGTTGTCGGGTGCATGTGTCTGACTGGCACGGTCGGGAGGTAGGACGGGCGGATGAACTTCAACGGCGCCTTCGAACTGGAGGCGACGACGGTCGAGGAGGTGTGGCTGGCGCTCTCGGACCCGGTTCTGATCGCCGACGCGCTCCCGGGCTGTGAGTTTCTCCTCCACGTTGAGGACGACGACGTCGAGTTCGACGCGCTCGCGGCGCGTGCAGACGAGCGGGCGGCCGAACTGACCGGCGACCCGGAGGTCATCGCCGAGCGGGCGTTCCGGGAAGGCGAGTGGTACGCCGGGCTCGTCCAGGTGAGCGTCGGGCCGGTCAATCCGACCTTCGAGACGGTCGTGCACATCGACGCCCGGGACCAGCCCCGGATGGAGGCCTCGGGCGAGGGCACCTCGGGCGACAGCTCCTTCGAGATGGCCTCGTGGATGGAGCTACGCGCGACCGACGACGGCGGCGTCGCCGTCGAGTGGGGGACCGAGGCCGACGTGTTCGGCAAGGTCGCCGGGATGGGTCAGCGGGTGATCAACCCGGTTGCGAACCGGCTCGTGAAGCGCTTCTTCTCGGAGGTCCAGTCGCGGCTCCGTGACCTCCAGCTCGCCGACGCGGCCCCGGAGGCGGGCGAGTCGGACGGACAGGGCATCGTCGACAGACTGCTCGGGCGGTCGAACGAGTCCTCATGACAGAACACGACATCACGCTGACGGTCAACGGCACGGAACACGACCTCACGGTCGAGGCACGGACGCTTCTCGCGCACGTCCTGCGCGACGAACTCGGCTACACGGGCACGAACGTCGGCTGCGAGAGCAGCCTCTGTGGCGCCTGCACCGTCCGGGTAGACGGCGACGCGGTGAAATCGTGTACGGCGCTCGCGGTCCAGGTCGACGGCGCGGAGGTAGAGACGGTCGAGGGGCTCGCGGAGGACGGCGAACTCCACCCGATCCAGAAGGGGTTCCAGGAGGAACACGGGCTCCAGTGTGGCTTCTGTACCCCCGGGATGATGATGACCGCCGTCGACTTCCTGGAGGAGAACCCCGACCCGGATGGAGACGAGATCCGCGAGGCGCTGGAGGGAAACCTCTGTCGCTGTACCGGCTATCAGAACATCGTCCGTGCGGTCGAGACGGCGGCTGATCTGATGGGTGAGTCGCGAACGGCTGCGGGAGGTGACTGAGATGGCGACCGAGGACACCCGTGCCGACCGAGTTCGAACGGTCGAGGCGGCTGACGTCGACTCGGACGAACTCTTCGGCTCGGCCGTCGAGCGGCGAGAGGACCCGGCGTTGTTGACCGGTGAAGCCGAGTACACCGACGACATCGACGACCCGGAGCTGGCTAACCTGGCGTTCGCCCGAAGCCGGTACGGACACGCCCGGATCGACGACGTCGATACGAGTACGGCGGAGGGAATGGACGGCGTCCTCGCGGTGTACATCGGGTCGGACATCGACCTGGCGCTGCCGTGCGGGTTCCAGCTCGACGGGCTCAACGACCCGGAGTATCCGGTCGTGGCGAGCGAGCGGGTCCGGTACGAAGGTGATGCGGTCGCTGTCGTCGTTGCGGAGGATCGGTACACCGCTCACCAGGCGGCCAAGGCGGTCGAGGTCGACTACGAGCGACTCGACGCCGTTGTCGACCCCGAGGCGGCCCTCGAAGACGACGCCCCACAGCTCCACGACGAGGCCCCAGGTAACGTCGCGTTCGAGTGGGATATCGGGAATCAGGCGGAGACAGAGACGGCGTTCGCCGAGGCCGCGGAGTCGGTCGAACTCGAGTTCGAGAACCAGCAGCTGATCCCGAACGCGATGGAGCCGCGTGCGGCTGTCGCGGACTACCGCCCCGCGGCAGACCGGCTGGAGGTGCACATGACCAGCCAGAACCCGCACCTCCATCGGCTGCTCATCTCGCTCATCACCGGACATCCGGAGCACAAGATCCGTGTTCGTGCTCCGGAGGTCGGCGGTGGATTCGGAAGCAAGATCCACAACTACGTCGGCGAGACGGTGACCGCGTGGGCCGCGATGCAACACGAGCGGCCGGTCAAGTGGACCGCGACACGGACCGAGAGCTACCAGACCGACGCTCACGGCCGCGGTCACGTCACCCGCGGGGAACTCGCGCTCGACGAGGACGGACACGTGACCGGCCTGAAAGTCGACACCACCGCGAACATGGGTGCGTACCTCTCGACGTTCGCTCCGCTGATCCCCACGTACCTCTACGCGCCACTGCTGTCGGGGCAGTACGAGATTCCGGCGATCCACTGTGAGGTCACCGGTGTGTTCACCAACACGGCAACGCCGGACGCGTACCGAGGTGCCGGCCGGCCCGAGGCCGCGTATCTGATCGAACGCCTGATGAGCCACGCCGCCCGTGAGCGGGGCGAAGACCCGACCGAGTTCCGGCGGCGCAACTTCGTCCCCGAGGAGGCGTTCCCGTACGAGACACCGGTGAGCAAGCCGATGTCGTACGACAGCGGCGACTACGAGAAGACGCTCGACAAGGCACTGGAGGCCGTCGACTACGAGACGTTCCGTGAGCGCCAGGACGCGGCGCGCGAAGAGGGGCGGTATCTCGGGATCGGGATCTCGTGTTACATCGAGGCCTGCGGCGTTGCGCCCTCACAGCAGTGGTCGGACTGGGGGGCCGGTGTCGGACACTGGGAGTTCGGCTCCGTTCGGTTCCGACGGACGGGGACCGTCGAGGTGCACGTCGGAACGTCCGGTCACGGCCAGGGCCACCACACGACGTTCGCGCAGATCGCCGCGAGTCGGCTCGGCGTCGACTACGACGACGTCGAGGTGATCGAGGGCGACACGGACGAGATTCCAGAGGGAACGGGGACGTACGGGAGCCGGAGCGCCGCCGTCGGCGGCAGTGCCATCGTCCGCAGTACCGAGAAGGTCATCGAGAAAGGTCGAACGCTCGCGGCGCACCAGCTCGAAACGAGCGAGGAGGACATCGAGTTCGACGACGGTGAGTTCCACGTGGCTGGCGCGCCCGACCGGTCGGTCGGCTGGACGGATCTTGCAGCGGCGGCGTATCTGACCGGCGACGTCCCGGGCGACGTGGAGCCGGGGCTCGAAGCGCAGACCTACTACGATCCGGAGAACTACACATTCCCGTTCGGAACTCACGTCGCGACTGTCGAAGTCGATCCCGAGGCAGGGGAGATCGACGTCCTGCGGTACGTCGCTGTCGACGACGTCGGGCCCCAGATCAATCCGAAGATCGTCGAGGGGCAGATCCACGGCGGCATCGCACAGGGGATCGGGCAAGCACTCTACGAGGGGGTCGAGTACAACGACAACGGCACGCTCCTGACCGGCTCGATGCAGGACTACGCGGTGCCGAAGGCGCTGCATATCCCCGAGATGGAGACGTACGACACGGAGACACCGAGTCCGCACAACCCGCTGGGCGTGAAAGGCGTCGGCGAGGCGGGCACCATCGCCGCGCCACAGGCGATCGTAAACGCGGTCGTCGACGCGCTGGACCCGTTCGGCGTCGACCACGTCGAGATGCCGATGACGGCCGAGCGGGTGTGGTCGGCAGTCCAGAGCGGGGCGACCGCCGACGGCGGACGAACGCCCGCCTCCGACGCGGACGAAGGGGGTGACGCCTGATGTTCCCGGACGAGTTCGACTACTACGAGGCCGGGAGCGTCACGGAGGCGGTCGACCTCCTCTCCGAACACGCCGGCGAGGAGACGGAACTGCTCGCAGGGGGCCACAGCCTCCTCCCGGCGATGAAGAGTGGGCTGTCGAGCCCCGACGTCCTGATCGACGTGAGCGGGATCGACGCGCTCCGCGGGGTGACAGTCGAGGACGGGACGCTCGTTGTCGGCGCGATGACGACCTACAGCGACTTCTTGAACGTCCAGGCCGCCCACGAACACGCGCCCGCGTTTGCCGACGCCGTGAGCCAGGTCGGGGACGAGCAGGTGCGAAACCGGGGCACCGTCGGGGGCAACCTCGCGCACGCCGACCCCGCCTCGGACCTGCCCGGGGCGGCGCTTGCCTCCGACGCGACGATAGTGGCGGAGGGACCGGACGGCGAGCGGTCGATCCCGGCCGACGACTACTTCTTCGGGATGTACACGACCGCGCTCGACCCCGGCGAGATAGTGACGCGCGTGGAGATCCCCTCGGCGACAGACGCCGCGGGGTCGTACGCGAAAAAGCCCTCGCCGTCCTCGGGCTACGCGATGGTCGGCGTCGCGGCGCTGGTCGAGACAGACGGCGACACGGTCACCGCGGCGCGTCTCGGAGCGAACGGCGTCCTCGACCACGGAGTCCGTCTGGAGGCGGCCGAGGCGGCGCTCGAAGGCGAGTCGTTCGACGACGACGCGGTCGAGGCCGCGGCGAGCGTCGCGACCGACGGCCTCGACGAGACGATGATGATGTCGGACCTCCAGGCGTCGGCGGCGTTCCGTGCGACGCTACTGGAGGCGTACACGAAGCGCGCGCTCGCCGGCGCGGCCGACCGCGCGGCGGCACCCGCGGCGGACTGAGGGCCGCGGACGCCTCGCGGTTCGATTCTCTCACCCGACGCGGTGGGGGCGGTCCCGTTGCGTGCGTCGCCTTGTCGGTACGAACGACAGGGTCTGTCCGCGAGCGTCTCGTACAACTCCGGACCAGCCGTCTCACGACGGGATCATCGGGGAGTTGTGAGATCGTCGCACTCTCGGGGGGCCGGGATCGCGAATTACGTCCCCGCTACTCCCGTCCATTCTAACCGAGCAGTCGACATCGGCGGACGCCTTCGTGTAGATACTGGTGTACGCCGCGCTCCTGCCGCACGGTTCCCGGTACTTACCTATCGCTTCGGGCGACTCGGTCTGAGCCGAACGCAGAGCGACCACGCCCTCCCTACTCACCAGTCCGTCGTTCGT
Organism: Haloferacaceae archaeon; assembly: GCA_036626375.1. Classification (GTDB taxonomy): domain Archaea; phylum Halobacteriota; class Halobacteria; order Halobacteriales; family Haloferacaceae; genus A07HB70. The sequence goes on along the minus strand of JAZKRX010000009.1, from coordinate 5,458 downwards.
CTCCCCGGTCAGCTTCACGGTCCCGATAGAACGTCGGTACCACGACAGCCGTGGCGGCTGATCCGACGCCGAGGTCTCCGGCTACGGCTCTCGGGCTCAGCCGAGAATCAGCCTCGGTCGCACGACTCGGCGCGTCCACGCCACACCGTTCGGCGTTCATCTCATCTGCTCGGTGAACCGCCGGATGCCATCGTCGGTCCCTGCGATGATGAGTTCGTCGCCCGCCTCGACGCGGAACGTCGGGCCGACGTCCGTGATGACGGTGCTGTCGCGCTCGACACCGACGACCGTACAGCCGGTTTTCGACCGAACGTCCGCGTCGCCGATTGTCTGTCCGACCAGTCCCGGCGCGACCGTTCGAACGACCTCGACCTGCTGATCCAGCGACAGCACGTCCTCGTCCTCGAGAACCGTCGACGCGATCATCCGGCCGCTAACGGTGGCCAGCGAGAGGACGTAGTCCGCACCAGCCTGGTACATCTTCTGGACGCTTTCGGTCTCTTCGACACGGGCGATGACCTCCGTCTGTGGGCTCATGTCTCGGATCACGAGCGTCGCGAACTCGGTGGTCGTGTCGTCGGGCATCGCGAGGATGGCCGTTCGAGCGCCGTCGATGCCTGCGTCCCGTAACGTCTCTGGCTCGGTCGCGTCCCCGACGATGTCTACCCCGTCCATCTCCGTCCGGTCGACGACGGTGTACGGAAGCCCCGCTTCGTCCAGAGCAGTCGTGATCGTCGTGCCGACCTCTCCGTGGCCAATGACGATCGTTTTCCCGCGGGAGAACCGCCGGACATCGGAGAGTGTGAGCCGTTTGAGCTCCTCGAGTTGGTCCTCGCGGCCGGTGACCAGAAGCACCGTGCCGTCGGCGAGCGTCGCGTCCGGGGAGGGTGCCGTCGCGAACTCGCCGCGGAACCACGCCCCGATGACGTTGACGCCCGACTGCTCGCGGATGCCGCTCTCTGCGAGCGTCTTCCCGGCGAGGCGACTCCCCCTGTGAATCGGGAGTTCGGCGACGTCGAAGTCGTCACCGATCTCGATAACCTCGCCCAGATCGGCCGTCACCGACGTCGTGACTTTCGAGGCCAGACTCTCGCCGAGCAACGGTCGGGGGGACAGAACGTGGTCGGCGCCAGCGAGCCGGTGGTAGCTGGTACGGTCGGGGTCTTCGACGACGCTGATGATCGGGGTGTCCTCGGCGACCTCCTGTGCAGCCAAGACGATGCTCGCGTCGACCTGGTCGGAGACGTCCGCGACGAGCGCCCGAGCGGAGGCGAGTTCCGCCCCTTCGAGCCCGTCGAGCGACGTCGGGTCCGCGTGAATGGCTCGGTGGCCGTCCTCGTACAGCTCCGTCGCGCGCTCACGATCCGATTCGATGATCACGTGAGCCACGTCCCACGAGTCGAGCTCCTCGACGAGCGCCTCGGCACGTGCGGTGTACGAACAGATGACGACGTGGTCTTCCGTCCCGTCTCCGACCGACGTCGGGACGGTCGTCGAGAGAATATCCTCAAGCAGCGGAAACGCGAGTACCGGCAGCGCCATGAAGATGAGTAGCGTGCCGACGAGGTCCATGACGATGACGAGCACCTGCATCTCCGGACTGTTCCAGGGTGAATCCGAGCCGAACCCCGTCGTCGTGAACGTCTCGACGACGACCTGTAGCGAGTGGAGGAACGTCCTGGGGTTCCCCTCGTATATCCGCATCCCGTTCTGATAGAGGACCGCAAACACGAGCATCGAGCCGAACAGGAGGAACGTATAGTAGACGGTGCGGCGCTGCCACTTGTTCATGTGTGAGAACGTTAGTCTCGAGTTGTTACTCCGTCCCGGTACGACCCTCGCCGCGGCGAGTCGCGTCGGGGGTGGTTTCGTGCGTCGATCGTTTTACTTGGCGGTTGTACGGGCATCGACTCAATCAGAGGAGACCGGCTCCTCGTCGCGTCGGCGCGCGAGAATGACGCCGAGGGCTCCATCGCGGTCCGTCCGGGACCGACCGTAGAGCAGGTACCACCCGATACCGCCGACGATGATCCCGGCTGCGCCGAGGATCGGGAACGTTCCCATCTGGGTGAGTAGCCCCAGCCCACCGACCAGGCCGACGATCTGGACGTACGGATAGCCCGGTGCGCGAAACGACGGCTGGTAGGACTCGACGCCGCTCGTGCGGAACACGATCAGGGCGACGTTGATGATCGCGAACACGAGGATCTGGAAGGCGCTGGCCAGTTTCGCCAGCTCGACCACCGGGACGAACGCGATCAGCGCGAGCAGGAGCCCGCCGGTCAGCAGGATCGCGTTCTTTGGCGTCTGGAACCGCTCGCTCACCCGCGCGAGCCCCCCGGGCGCCAGCGAGTCCCGGCTCATCGCCAGCGGGAACCGCGAGGACGCGAGTACGCCGGCGTTGGCCATGCTGGTCAGCGCCAGCACGGCGACGAGCGCGATGACGACGACGCCGAACCCGCCGAAGAGCTGTGCCGCGCCGTCGGCCATCGGGGTGAGCGACGGCCCGCCGCCCGGTCCGCTCGTCGAGAGGATACCGGGGTCGTTCATCCCGACGACGACGGCGACCACCAGGGTGTACATGACCATCATCACGCCCATGGAAATGAGGATGCCCAGCGGCAGGTTGCGGCCGGGGTCCTCGATCTCCTCGGCGACGCTGGCGATCTTGGTCACGCCCGCGTAGGAGACGAACACGAACGCCGCCGCGGTGACGATCCCACCCGAGCCCTTGCTCACGAACGGCTGGAAGCGCGCGGTCTCGACCACGAACCCGGAGTTGAACACGTACGCCGCGAGCGCCAGCACGACGGCGGTGACGATAATCGACTGGGCCTTCCCGCTCTGTTCGGTCCCGACGACGTTGAGCACGACGATGAGCGCCGCAAGTCCGAGTGCAACGGCCTTGACGAGGCCGGCCGATAGCGGGACGAGGAGCAGGAGATACGCCCCGAGGCCGACCAGCGCGAACGAGCTTTTGAACACCAGCGAGAACCACGCGCCGATGCCGGCGATGGTGCCGGCGAGTGGCCCCATCGCGCGGTCGATGTAGAGGTAGGTGCCGCCGGACTCGGGCATGGCGGTCGCCATCTCGGCCTTCGACAGCGCCGCCGGGAGTACGACCAGGCCGGCCAGAATGTAGGCGACGATCACCGCCGGTCCCGCTTTCGTGAACCCGAGCGCCGGGAGCACGAAGATGCCGCTGCCGATCATCGCCCCCATGCTGATCGTAACCGTCGCGTACAGCCCGAGGTCGCGCTCTAAGTCGTTCGCTACCATCCGGCGACCCCTCTGTGCGTCGTGTGACGGCCGGCCCCGACCGGGCTCACGGCCGTTCGGCGTTCCGAACGACGAAGGCGGGGTCGTCCGTGTCGGCGGTCACCTGTGCCGGAACGCTCCCGAGGATGCGGTCGGTCAGCGACGGCTCCGTCTCGCCCAACACAAGCACGTCGAACGCGTCTCCGAGGTCGACGATGCTCCGGCTCACGTTTTCGTCCGCCGACAGCTGCCGGTCGATCCTGTCGGGGTCGACACCCGCCTCCACGAGCCGGTCGGTCGCGTTTGCGAGTATCTCGTCGCCCGGCAGGCGGTCGGACGCCGCGCTGGTGTGAAACAGCGTCACCGACGCGTCCGTGGCCGCGAGAAGCTCGCCGACAAACGAGACGATCCGGTCGGCGTTCTCCTCGCCCCGGAGCGGGACAGCCACCCGTTCGACCGTCTCGACCCGCCCCGGGGTCAGGATCACGTCGCAGTCCTCTTCGATGGCGACCCGGTCGATCGTCTTGTCGCGGGCCTTGCCGAACACGAGCCGGGTGGTCACCGGGCCACCCGCGCTCTCGAACGGCCCGGCGAGCGCCTCCAGTTCGGCGGCCGCGTCCGCCTCGAACTGGTCGCGTCCCGCCGACGGCGGCGTCTGCTCTGGCAGCCCGTAGTGGCCGAGAACGACCACCTCCATCGTGTCGAGGATATCGACCAACACCGGCGATATCGGGTCGGCGTCGGGCAGTTCGAACGGGACGAGAACTCTGTGTGTCGTGCTCATGTCTGGTGGTGCGGCGGCAGCCCTGAAAACGGGACCGACTCCGTCGCCGGGGCTCGGCTGTGCCGCAGGCTGCCAGGTGCGACGTGGTCAGGCGCCTGTTCCGCTCGCCGCTGGCGGCGATAGACCGGCTCATAGCCCCCCCTGGAGGAGGTTCCGAACCGTGCCGGCAGCTGCCGGTTCGACCGCCAGGAAGTACTGCCGGTCCGGCCGGAGTTCGGTGTCCGGCCCAGCGATCTCCATCGTCTCGATGTCGGCAACGACGGTGCTCCCCGAGGGGAGCGCGACGTCGCTCAACTCCCGGTTCGCAGCCGGTGCCCGTGGGTCGACGCTCAACCTGACGAGGTCGAATCCCGACGTCGGAACGGAACACACCTGCTGGTCGTATCCGAGCATCGCGTTCGCGACGGCTTTCGCCCCGGCAACAGAGACACGAACCGTTTCGTCCGCAGCGCTGGTGCTCTCTGTCGCGTCCCCCGACGGGGTCCGCTCGGCGACAGTCCGAATCGGCCCGGCCTGCCGCTTGACACGGCGGCAGATCGTATGGTTTCGCTCTGGGCTCCCGGTGAGCGCAGCGAAGATATCGGCGCGCTCTGGCTCGGCTTGATCGACGATCTCGGGACGCGTCGCATCCCCATTGATGATCACTCCGCGGTGGGAGCTGTGCAACTGTTCGCACCGGTCGGCATCCTGTTCGATCACGACGGGGTCGTAGCCGTAGTCACCGAGAATCGCGGCTACGCGACTCCCGATGGGGCCCCCGCCGACAATGATGGCTCGCTGTGGCATTTCTTGACATGGCGGTATTTGATTACTCGCGGGGCGACGCCGCGACAGTTTTTACCGCCGGAGCGAGCGAATATCGCCGGTGGCGGGGAGTGAAGACGAATATACGTACGTATTCCAGTGGCTTGGGCGTTGGGGTTACCCGACGTGTGAGCGAGGCTATGAGGACTCGTGGGCTGAGTTCACGTTGGCTCGGGTACGGAGCACCGCTTCGCCGACCGGACGAGCCGCCGTAACGTCTCGCCGACCGCGTTCTCGGTTCGGAGCGTTTCGAGCACATCGGGTAGCTGTCGGAAATACTCCTCCGTGAGCGGTACCCCGCCGGTCGTAACCGGCCCGTGTTCGTCCTCGTCTAAAGCTACTGCTCGTTGTGGACCCGCCGGAGAACCGTCTCCCGGGCTGTCGTCGAACGAAACTCTCGTTCGAAAACAGCATCCTCGGTGACCGGTCGCCCGTTCGGGTTCACCGCGTTCGCCTGGCCGCGGGCTTCGACGCGAACCCCGTTCGGTGCCGCCAGGCGAATCAGGTGACGTCGAGCGTTCGGCGGCCGAACGACACCGTCTCCAGTCGTTCCGCTCTACCGAGTGGCGCCGCGGGTCACGGCGGGTGAGAGCCTCACTCAGTCGGGACCCC
>JAZKRX010000008.1:0-78909 GCA_036626375.1 Haloferacaceae archaeon | reverse complement strand
CGGGCGCGGCGTCGAGGGCACGCGCCGCCGCCCGCAGTTCGCGCCCGCGGCGCTCGTGGGCCGCGACCGCCGTCGGCCCGACCGCGAACTCGACGCGCGTCAGCCCCGCGCCGGGGTTCGAGCGCTCGACGACCGCGACCGGGCCGACCTCGACCGTGTTCCGGACGTGCGTCCCGCCGCAGGCCGCGACGTCCCAGCTCTCGACGGTCACGAGACGCACGTCGCCGCCGTCCGCGAACGCGCCCGCCTCGGTCGCGTCGTTGAACGCCACCTCCTCGCGGGCGCGGGCCTCGTCCGCGGGGACCTGTTCCCACGTCACGTCCCGGGACTCCCAGACTGCGCGGTTCGTCAGCCGCTCCAGGTCGGTGAGCAGGTCGTCGTCCACGTCGGTCGGCGTCGCCAGGTCGACCCGCACCGTCTCCTCGCCGATGTCGAACCCGCCGTAGCCGAGGTCGTCACAGAGCCGCCGCCCCGCGCCGAAGAGGACGTGACTCGCGGTGTGTGCGCGGGCGCAGTAGGTTCGGAAGGCGTCGTCGACGGCACAGACGACCGGGTCGCCGGGCGCGAACTCGGGCGGCTCGGCGAGGTGGTGGACGACGCCCACGCCGTCGGCGTCCGGGGCGTCGCCGCCGTCCGAGGCGCGGTCCGGCTCGCTCGCGACGTGCGAGACGGCGACGCCGTCTATCGTCCCTCTGTCGGCCGGCTGGCCGCCGCCTTCGGGGTAGAAGTACGTCTCCGCGAGGCGGACCGACGCTCCCTCGACCGCCTCGACCGTCGTCTCGAACGACCGGACCGCGGGCTCCGCTGGCGCGAGCGAGTGCTGGGTCACGCCCTCGGGTGGGCGCCGCGGGACAAAACTACTCCGTATCCTCGGCGAGGGCGACGCCGAGTCGCTCCTCCAGCGTCCGGACAACCGACCCGCCGACGCCGGCGCGGGCCGCGCGCCCTTGCTCGACGGCGAGGATATCGTCCTCGTCTACCTCCAGCTCCGCGGCGAGCTCCTCGACGGTCAGGCCGGCCTCCTGTCGTGCGGCCTCCGCGCGTTCGCCGTAGCCGCTCGCGAGGTACGGGAGGCGGTCATCCTCGTAGTCGGTCCCTTCCTTCTCCCAGTGTGTGGAGTCGCCGCGACCGGCGTCGTAGATGCGCGCCGCGTTCTGGGCCGCGCGCTTCTTGCGGTTCGGTTCGCCGTCCTGTCCGCCGCCAGACCGAGACCCGCCGCGTCCGTCCCGACCATCGCTCTCCCCGTGGGGTGCGCAGTCGGCACAGACGAGCAGCTCCGCCCCGGCGACGTTCGCCGTCCGGAGGTTCGTGGAGTCGCGACCGCAGAGCTCGCAGCTCTCGCCGTCGCCTCCCCCGCCGCCTCCGCCGGTGGAGTACTTCGCCATAGTCGAGATAGGACCCCCGTCGATTTTAAACCCGCGCACCCTCCCTACGCTCCGTCACCAGCTGTGTTCGACCACCTCCCCGTGCTCCAGTCCGCGGTTACGACGGAGATGGTCGTCGTCCTCGGGGTGGTGGCGCTCGCGCTCGTCCTCTTTGTCACCGAGGCGCTCCCCGTCGACGTGACGGCGATTCTCTCCGCGGTTCTCCTCGTCGTCCTCGAGCCCTGGACCGGCATCACACCCGTGGAGGGAATCAGCGGCTTCTCCAGCCCCGCGACGATCACCGTTCTCGCGATGCTGATCCTGAGCGCCGGCCTCGGCCGGACGGGCGTCGTCCAGACGCTCGGAAGCCGGATGCGCCGGTTCGCGGGCCGGAGCCAGTTCAAACAGCTGCTCGCGACCATCGGCGTCGCCGGCCCCGTCTCGGGCCTGATCAACAACACGCCCGTTGTCGCCATCCTCGTTCCCGTCGTCTCCGACCTCGCCCACGAGGGCGGGGTGTCGCCCTCGAAGCTCCTGCTCCCGCTCTCCTACGCCTCGATGCTCGGCGGGATGCTCACGCTCATCGGTACCTCGACGAACATCCTCGCCTCCGCGACGGCCGAGCGGCTGATCGGCCGCGGGTTCACGATGTTCGAGTTCACCTGGCTCGGCGCCGTCGTCCTCCTCGTCGGCGCCGCCTACCTCCTCACCGTCGGCGTCTGGCTGACGCCAGAGCGGATACCCGCCGGCGAAGGCTACCTGGAGGAGTACGCCGTCGACGACTACCTCACCGAGGTCGTCGTCGACCCGGACTCCCCGCTGGTCGGCGAGACGATCGCGGCCGCGTTCGGCCGCGCAGACCCCCCGGAGGCCGACGTCGACGTTGTCCAGCTCGTGCGCGAGGGCCGGACGTTCGGCGAGCCGCTGGCGCGCAAGGAACTGCGGGTCGGCGACCGCCTCCGCCTGCGCGCCGCCCGCGACACCCTCGCGGAGGTGGTCGACCTCGACGGACTCAGCGTCGTCGGGACGCCCTCCGAGCCCGACCTGGGCGAGATAGACGAGACGCAGACGCTCGTCGAGGTGGTCGTCCCCTCCGGCTCCTTCCTCGTCGGCGAGTCGCTCGCGAGCGCCACCTTCCGCCAGCGGTTCGACGCCACCGTCCTCGCCTTCCGCTCGCGCGGGACGCTCGTCCGCGACCGGATGGAGGACGTCGAGGTGCAGGTGGGCGACACCCTCCTCGTCCAGGGGCCGGCGTCGAGCATCGACCGCCTCGCCGCGACGCGGGAGTTCATCGTCGCCCACGAGGTCGACAACCCGGACTACCGCCGTGAGAAGGCGCCGGTCGCCGTCGCGACAATTCTCGGCGTCGTCGGCCTGCCAGCGCTCGGCCTCCTCGACATCGTCGCGAGCGCCCTCGCCGGCGTCGTCGTGATGGTGCTGACCGGCGTCCTCCGGCCACAGGAGCTGTACGAGACGGTCGACTGGCAGGTGGTGTTCCTGCTCGCGGGCGTCATCCCGCTCGGTATCGCCCTGGAACAGTCCGGCGCCGCCGCGCTGATCGGGAGCCTCGTCGCCGAGACGGCGACCGTCCTCCCGCCTCTCGGCGTCCTCTGGGTGTTCTACGTGACGACCGCGCTCGTGACCGCCGTCATCTCGAACAACGCGAGCGTCGTCCTGATGCTCCCCGTCGCTATCGCCGCCGCGCGCGACGTCGGCGCCGACCCGTTCGCGTTCGTCCTCGCGGTGACGTTCGCGGCCTCTACCGCCTTCATCTCGCCCGTCGGCTACCAGACCAACCTGTTCGTCTACGGCCCCGGCGGCTACGAGTTCTCGGACTACCTGCGCGTCGGCGCGCCGCTCCTCCTCCTGCTCTCCGTGGTGACCGTCGTCGGCATCGCGGTCGGGTGGCCGGTCTGACGGCGTCGTTCGCGCGAGCTCGCCGTCCTCGCCGAGCGGTACGTCCCCCGCCCGGATTTCGACGTGAAGCGCCTGGAGCCCCCCGGTGTGTGAGTGGCGCCGCGGACAGGGCGTTCCACTCACGACGTGCCGAGATTTATCAGCCACGCCGGATTCGACCGTGTATGGACGGGATCCACGACCTCGGCGGGATGGACTCCTTCGGCGACCTCCCGCCGGATCAGCCCGACGACGCCAGTCCGTTCCACCACGAGTGGGAGGGTGTCGTCCAGTCGCTGTACATCGCCGGTCTCGGCTCCGACACCTTCGAACTCGACCGGTTCCGGTACACGCTCGAAGGTGACGACCCCGAGCGCTACCTGACGACCCCGTACTACGAGCGCTGGCTGGGCGCCATCGAGACGCTGTTCGTCGAGGCGGGCGTTGTCGACGTCGACGACCTCCGCGAGCGTGCCGAGGCGATCGCCGCGGGTGAGGCCGAGGTCCCGGACGTGGAGGACCCTGACCGCCTCCCCGCACTACTGGATGGCACCCGTGAGGCGTACCTGAGCCGCCGCGGTGACGGCGACCCGGCGTTCGCCGTCGGCGACAGCGTCCGGGTCGTGAAGCGCCATCCCACGGGGCACACGCGGTGTCCGCGGTACGTCCGCGGCGCGACGGGCGAGGTCGTCGCCGACCGCGGCGCACACGTGTATCCCGACGCGAACGCCCGTGAGGGAGGAAACGGCGAGCGCGCCGAACAGCTGTACAACGTCCGTTTCGACGCCGAGGCGCTGTGGGGAGCGGGCTGTACCGACGCTGACGGCCTGCATATCGAGCTGTGGGAGCCGTATCTGGTCGACCCCGGGAGCGAGTAGCCAATCGGTCTCGACGCGGCCCGCGCGGGCGAACACCTAAGCCCCACACGCATCATCGCGCCGTATGACCGACGACCACGGCACGCGCGACGACGATGCCCCTCCATCCCACCCCGACCCGGAGCTCCGCGACGAGGTCGACCCGCAGGCGAGAGCGCGCGCTCTCCAGTCGCTGTTGACCGAGCGGGGGGTGTTGAGTACCGACGCCGTCGACGAGGTGATCGCGACCTACGAGGGCGACGTGGGCCCGATGAACGGCGCCCGGGTCGTCGCACGGGCGTGGACCGACCCCGAGTACCGCGAGTGGCTGCTGGCAGACGGCATCGAGGCCGTCGCCGACCTCGACATCTCGGTGAACGACGAGGTGATGGAGCTTCGGGTGGTCGAGAACACGCCGGACACCCACAACGTCGTCGTCTGCACGCTCTGCTCGTGTTACCCGTGGGCCGTGCTGGGACTCCCCCCGACCTGGTACAAGTCGCCGGCCTACCGGTCACGCGTCGTGGACGAGCCGCGTGCGCTGCTGCGCGAATCGTTCGACACCGACGTCGCGGACGAGGTGGCTATCGAGGTGTGGGACTCCAACTCCGAGGTGCGATACATGGTCCTCCCGCAGCGACCCGACGGGACCGAGGGCCTGAGCGAGGCAGAGCTGGCCGAACTCGTCTCCCGCAACGCGATGGTCGGCGTCGAACGGCTCGGCGACGGCGGCGCCATCGCCTCCGACGGCGGCGCACGGGCGACCCCCGGCGACGGCGTGGGGGCGGCGACGAGCGCCGGCACTGGTACGGACACGAGCGCGACCGACGCGGTCGACACCCCGGTGCCGCGGGTGAACGATAGCGGTCCGACGTTCGCCGAGCCGTGGATGGCGCGGTCGTTCGCGCTCGCGGTTGCACTCACCGACGAGAACGCGCCGGGGCGCGCGTGGGGAGATTTCCAGCGCGAACTCGTCGCGGAGCGTGCGGCGACCCCCGGCGCCGAGAGCGGGAGCGACGCCGACTACTACGGGGCGTGGCTCGCGGCGCTGGAGCGTTTCCTGACCGAGCGCGACCTCGTCGACGAGACGGCGCTCTCTGCCCGCGCAGCCGCGTTCGCCGACGGCGAGCGGAACGCCCACGAGTTCGTCGACGGCGACCCCCACGCCCACGTCGACCACCTCCCCGAGGGCCACGCGGACGGTGCTCACCACCACGGCGATCACGACCACACGCACCACTGATCGTCACGTGCCGTCTTTCGGGCGACGCGGAGGTCGCTCGGGCGGAGCGTTCGAGAGAACTGCGTGGGACCGGATTCGAACCTCACTCACTCCGCTCCCTGCGGTCGCTCCGTTCCTTTGTTCGAACCGCTGGACACACTTTCCGCTCGCCGTCCGGCGTCGCGGAAGAGTGCGTGGGACCGGATTCGAACCGGCGGACCCCTATGGGACAGCGCCCTCAACGCTGCGCCGTTGACCTGGCTTGGCTACCCACGCTCGCGTCTGGCGCGTCTACGCCATCGTTCGCTACCCCGGCGCGGATGAAATGGCTTTCCATTCCCGACCGGGGCGCTCTTGTCGGTCGCGCTCCCGTCTCCGACATGGACGACGGATTCGGGGGCCGCCTCCGCCCACACGTCCCCGCGCTCACGGCCGTGCTCTCGGTCGTCGCGCTCGCCGCGGTGTTCGCCGCGGCGCTCGGTGCCGTCCCGTCGGCGCTCCTCCCGCGCGCCCCGGACACGACCCTCGACGCCATCCCCCACGTCAACGCCGTCGTGAGCGCGCTGGCGCTCCTGACAATTCCCGCCGGCGTGGCCGCGATCCGCCGCGGGCAGGTCCGCAGACACCGTGCGCTGATGCTCGCCTCGACGGCGCTGTTCGCGACCTTCCTCGCCCTCTACCTCTACAAGGTGAGCGTCGCCGGACCGGCGCCGTTCCCCGGCCCCGACGGCGTCTACACGACGGTCTACCTGCCGCTGCTCGCGGTCCACGTCCTCCTCGCGATCGTCACCGTCCCGCTCGTCATCTACGCCCTGCTCCTCGCAGGCACACACCCCGTCTCGGCGCTCCCGGAGACCCGCCACCCGCAGGTCGGGCGGGTCGCCGCTGGGCTGTGGTTCGTCTCGTTCCTCCTCGGCGAGGCCGTGTACGCGATGCTGTACGTAGTCTACTGACGGCCTAAAGCCCCGCCGTATCGCGGCGTGTCGGGTTCGACGCTCCGTCGCCTACCGCTGTCGATGACTGGACGCGAAGCGCTCGCCGGCGAGTCGGTGGTCGTCGTCGGCGCCGGCTTCGGCGGGCTCTCGGCCGCGTGTCACCTCGCCGACCGCGGCGCCGATGTGGAGGTGATCGAGCGCCACGACCGGGTCGGCGGCGTCGCGAACCGGATCGAGGTCGACGGGTTTCGGTTCGACACCGGCCCGTCGTGGTATCTCATGCCCGAGACGTTCGAGCGGTTCTTCGGCGCCTTCGACCGCTCGCCCGAGGACTACTACGACCTGACGCGGCTCGACCCCCAGTACCGGCTGTTCTGGCGCGACGGCGACCGCGCGGACGTGCCGGCGGACCTCGACGCGGTGCGGGCGCTGTTCGAGTCGTACGAGGACGGCGCCGCGGCGGCGCTCGACCGCTACCTCGACGGCGCGGAGACTGCCTACGAGGTCGGGACCGAGCGGTTCGTCTACGAGGACCGCTCGCGGCTCCGGGACCTGGTGGACCTCGACGTCGTCCGGTCGGCCCGCGGGCTGACGCTCCTGGGGACGATGGACGACCACGTCGCCGACTTCTTCGACCATCCGAAGCTCCGGCAGATCGTCCAGTACAGCCTCGTCTTCCTCGGCGGGTCGCCACACAACACCCCCGCGCTCTACAGCCTGATGACCCACGTCGACCTCCAGCTCGGCGTCTACTACCCCGAGGGAGGGCTCTACAGCGTCGTCGAGGGGCTGGCCGACCTCGCGCGCGAGTTGGGCGTACAGCTCTCGACCGGCGAGCCCGTGACGTGGATCGACCGCGCCGGCGACGGCTTCCACGTCGAAACCGACGCCCGGACGCTCGCGCCCGACCGCGTCGTCTGTAACGCCAACCCTGCCCACGTCGAGCGCGACCTGCTCCCGCCCGCGGGGCGGCGCTACGGCGCCGACTACTGGGACTCGCGCACCTACGCCCCGTCGGCGTACATGCTCTACCTCGGCGTCGAGGGGTCGGTCGACCCGCTCGCGCACCACACGCTCGTCCTGCCCGAGGACTGGGACCCGCACTTCGCGAGCATCTTCGACGACCCGCGGTGGCCCGAGAACCCCGCCTACTACGTGAACGTCCCCTCGGCGACGGACGACACGGTCGCTCCCGACGGCCACGAGGCGGTCGTCGTGCTGGTGCCCGTGGCGCCCGGACTGGGCGACGACGAGTCCGCCCGCGGGGCGTTCCGCGCCCAGATCCTCGACGACATCGCGGCGCACACCGGCGTCGACCTGCGCGACCGGATCGTCGTCGAGCGCGAGGCGTCGGTGTCGACGTTCGCGGAGCGGTACGCCGCCCCGGCGGGGACGGCGCTCGGCCTCGCGCACACTCTCCGCCAGACCGGGCCGCTCCGGCCCGCCCGTCGCGGCGGGTTCGACGGCCTGTACTACACCGGGTCGTTCACCGGCCCGGGCATCGGGGTCCCGATGACGCTGGTGAGCGGCGAGCAGACGGCGGACGCGGTGGCCGAGGACGTCGAACGAGAGCGCGGTGGGCCGCTCGACCGGCTCGCCGGGACGGTCGGCCGCTAAACCTCCGGGCTGGCGACCTCGCGGTCGGTCTCCTCGCCCTCGACGTCGTACGGGTACCGCCCGGTGACGCAGCCGGTACAGAGCCCGGACCGCTCCGCGCCGATGGCGTCGGCGACCGCGTCGAGCGAGAGGTACGCGAGACTGTCCGCGCCGATCTCCTCGCGAACCGCCTCGACGCTCCGGTCGGCGGCGATGAGTTCGTCGCGCGAGGCCATGTCGATCCCCATGTAGCAGGGGGCGTTGATCGGCGGCGCGCCGATGCGGACGTGGACCTCGTCGGCTCCCGCCTCGCGCAGGAGCTCGACCAGCTGCGTCGAGGTCGTGCCCCGGACGATGCTGTCGTCGACGAGCGTCACGCGCCGGCCCTCGACGGTCGAGCGGATCGGATTGAGCTTCAGCCGAACCGCGCGCTCGCGCTCGTCCTGCGTCGGCATGATGAACGTCCGGCCGACGTAGCGGTTTTTCATCAGCCCTTCCGCGAACTCGACGTCGCTGTCGTCGCGGCTCGCGGCCTCGGCGTAGCCCGAGGCGAACGCACGCCCGGAGTCGGGGACGGGCATCACCACGTCCGCGGGGACGCCGCTCTCCTGCCAGAGCGCGCGCCCGAGGTCGCGGCGCACCTCGTAGACCAGCGAGCCGTCGATCACGGAGTCGGGTCTGGCGAAGTAGACGTGTTCGAAAAAGCAGTGGGCGGGTTCGGGCTCCTCGACGAGGCGGTAGGAGTCGAAGCCGCTCCCGTCCGGCTCCAGTACGACGAGTTCGCCCGGACGCACGTCGCGAACGAGGTCGCCGTCCAGCGCGTCGACGGCGGCGGACTCGCTCGCCAGCACGTAGCCGTCGTCGAGTTCGCCGATACAGAGCGGCCGGTTCCCGAGTGGGTCTCGCAGGCCGAGCACCGTCTCGTCGTGCATGATCGTCAGGGAGTACGAGCCGTGGACGCGGCCCATCGTCCGCTTGACCGCACGCACGAGGTCGGCGTCCAACAGGTTGCGCGCGAGTTCGTGGGCGATCACCTCGGTGTCGCCGTCGGAGGTGAACGCGTGGCCCGCGGACTCGAGGTCCGCGCGGAGGTCGTCGGTGTTGACGAGGTTGCCGTTGTGCGCGAGCCCCAGCGAGCCGGACTTGAACGAGACGGCAAAGGGCTGGGCGCAGCAGGCGTTCAGTCCCCCCGAGGTGGGGTAGCGGACGTGGCCGATGCCGGTCGGTCCCCGGAGGTCCGCGAGCGCCGCCTCGTCGATGGCGTCGCCGACCAGTCCGCGCTCGACGTGGCTGTGCTGCTGGAACCCGTCGTGGGTCGCGATGCCCGCCGACTCCTGCCCGCGGTGCTGGAGCGCGTACATCGCGTAGTAGATCGGTCGCGCGGCGTCGCGGTCTGCCAGCGAGACGCCGACGACGCCGCACTTCTCCGTCGCGCCCGTCGACGACCCGGCCCGGTCAGGCATACCGCCTGATCCGCGCGCACGGGGAAAAATCCTCGTAGTCGTGCCAAGGATGCCAGTTTCTGGATCGTAACGATCCACGTTCGTGGATATCGACGGCGGCGTCGCGCTCCGGGCGCGCGGCGCGGCAGTCGCTCGGCGACGGGGTGAACGGAGGAGCCGACTCGCCTACTCGCCGGCCTTCGACTGCCACGCGTAGCTCCGGCGCTTCGCGGAGTCGCCGAACCCACAGGAGGCACAGACCTTCTTCTTGACGTGGTAGGACTTCTCGCCACAGCGACGACACTTGACGTGTGTCGTCGTGTTCTTCTTCCCCTGGCTGGGGGTTCCGGCTCCGGTCATATCTGGATCGAGACGACGTTGTCGCCGCGGATAATCGTTGTGTCTCGAACCCGGTGGACGTCCCGGTCGGCCTCGATCGTCTCGCCCTCGGCCGCGACGAGCACGACGTTCATGTGCTGGTCGTAGCCGTCGAGCCGGCCGTGGAACGTGCGGCCGTCTTTCAGTTCGACGGTGACGGGCGTCTCCAGCGACGCCTCAAGGGCGTCCAGCGGTCGGTCGCTCACGTCAGCCGGCGGGGGCGCCCGCGGTTAAGACTACCGAACCGGCGCGGGGGCGACCCGGGTATTTTTAATATCGGGACGCCGAACCGGCGCTTACCGAGACGCCCGCGGGCACGCGCGCCGGACCCGGCGCGCAGCGGGGACACGAACGCGGAAAGGACCGCCGGGCGACCGGCACGCGGCTGTCACCCCCCTCGCCACGAACGTGGCGTTTCACGCAACTATGGAAATAGAGATCGCGACGATCGGCGGCTACGAAGAGGTTGGACGACAGATGACGGCGGTGCGGGCGGGCGACGACGTCGTCGTCTTCGACATGGGTCTGAACCTCTCGCAGGTGCTGATCCACGACAACGTCGAAACCGAACAGATGCACAGTCTCGACCTGATCGACATGGGCGCCATCCCCGACGACCGGGTGATGAGCGACCTCGAGGGCGACGTGCGGGCCATCGTGCCCACGCACGGCCACCTCGACCACATCGGGGCCATCTCGAAGCTGGCCCACCGCTACGACGCGCCCGTCGTGGCGACGCCGTTCACGATCGAGCTGGTCAAACAGCAGATCGAGTCCGAGAACAAGTTCCAGGTCGAAAACGACCTGCAGAAGATGGAGGCGGGCGAGCGGATGGATATCGGCGAGCGCTGCTCGCTCGAGTTCGTCAACGTCACCCACTCCATCATCGACGCCATCAACCCCGTCCTCCACACGCCGGAGGGCGCCGTGGTGTACGGCCTGGACAAGCGGATGGACCACGACCCCGTGATCGGGGACCCGATCGACATGGAGCGGTTCCGCGAGATCGGCCGCGAGGGCGAAGGTGTCCTCGCGTACATCGAGGACTGTACGAACGCCGGACGCAAGGGCCGCACGCCGTCTGAATCTGTTGCCCGGGAACACCTCCACGACGTGGTGACGAGCATCGAGGACTACTCGGGCGGCATCGTCGCCACGACGTTCTCCAGCCACATCGCGCGGGTCAAGAGCCTCGTCGAGTTCGCCCGAGAGATCGGCCGCCAGCCGGTCCTGCTCGGCCGCTCGATGGAGAAGTACTCGGGCACCGCGGAGCGCCTGAACTTCGTCGACTTCCCGGGCGACCTGGGCATGTACGGCCACCGCAAGTCCGTCGACCGCGCGTTCAAGCGAATCATGAAAGAGGGGAAGGGCAACTTCCTCCCGGTCGTGACGGGCCACCAGGGCGAGCCCCGCGCGATGCTCACCCGGATGGGCCGCGGCGAGACGCCGTACGAGCTGGAGGACGGCGACAAGGTGCTGTTCTCGGCCCGGGTCATCCCGGAGCCGACGAACGAGGGCCAGCGCTACCAGTCCGAGCGGCTCCTGAAGATGCAGGGCGCGCGCATCTACGACGACATCCACGTCTCGGGACACCTCCGCGAGGAGGGCCACTACCAGATGCTCGACGCGCTCCAGCCCCAGCACGTGATCCCGGCCCACCAGGACCTCGAGGGGTTCGCGCCGTACGTCGACCTCGCCGAGGGGATGGGCTACGCGCTCGGGCGTGACCTCCACGTCACGCGTAACGGGAACATGATCCAGCTGGTGGAGTAGATGAGCAACGGCGAGCGCGAGCGGGAGGCGCGGGTGCTCGCGGCGCTCCGCGAGCGCCGCGAACGGGTCAACGCCGCCGTGGACGAGGACCTCCCGCCCGCGGAGCCCGAACGGCTCTACGCCGCCTCCCGACACCTGATCGAGGCCGGCGGCAAGCGCCTCCGGCCCGCGCTCGTCCTCCTCGTCGCCGAGGCGCTCGGCGACGGCCCGGGTGACTACCGGGCGTTCCCGGACCTCGACGGCGACGCCGTAGACGTGATGACCGCCGCCGTCGGCGTCGAGCTCATCCACACGTTCACGCTCGCGCACGACGACATCATGGACGACGACGACATGCGTCGGGGCGAGCGCGCCGTCCACCGCGAGTACGACCTCTCGACGGCTATTCTCGCGGGCGACACGCTGTTCGCGAAGGGGTTCGAGCTCCTCACGAACACCGGCGCCGCGCCGGAGCGACAGCTCGCGGCGATCCGCCGGCTCGCCGAGACCTGCACCCGTATCTGCGAGGGCCAGGAGCTCGACGTTGAGTTCGAGTTCGCCGCCGAGGTGCTGCCCGAGGAGTACATGCGGATGGTCGAACTCAAGACCGCGGTGCTGTACGGCGCCGCGGCGGCTATCCCGGCCGTGCTCCTCGGTGCCGACGACGAGACCGTCGAGGCGCTCTACCAGTACGGCGTCGAGTCCGGCACCGCGTTCCAGATCCACGACGACGTGCTCGACCTGACGGTCCCGTCCGAGGACCTGGGCAAGCGCCGCGGCTCCGACCTGCTGGAGGGCAAGCGGACGATCATCACCCTCCACGCCCGCCAGCACGGCATCGCCGTCGACGACCTGCTCGACGAGGACCCGACCGAGGCGGAGATCGACGCGGCCGTCGACGCCCTCCGCGAGACGGGGAGTATCGAGTTCGCCCGCGAGCGCGCGGAGGCGCTGACCGCGTCGAGCAAGGAACGGCTCGACGTCCTGCCCGCGGGAGAGGCCCGGGACCTGCTCGCGGACCTCGCTGACTACCTGATCCACAGAGGGTACTGAGAGCGCGGGGCCCGCGACACGCGATCCGCGAGCCCCGGAACGCCGTCGTTTTGACCCGCCGGGGGAACGAGACGACATGGACGACGACCTGCGCGAGCGAGTGGAGCGAGCGGCGGAGGTCCACGCGCTCGCCAACGCGGTCGAACACGGGAGCGACGCCCAGGTCGGCGCCGTCCTCGGCCCGCTGATGGGCGAGAACCCCGACTTCCGCGAACACGGCGACGAGGTGCCCGGCGTGGTCGGCGGCGTCGTGGCGCGGGTCAACGACCTCTCGCCCGCCGAGCGCCGCGAGCGCCTCGCCGAACTCGCGCCCGAGCGCCTCGCGGAGATCGAATCCGATGACGAGGAGCCAGCGGGCCCGACGCTCCCCGACCTCCCGAACGCGACCGAGGGCGAGGTGGTCATGCGCGTCGCGCCGAATCCGAACGGCCCCTGGCACGTCGGCCACGCGCGGATGGCCGCGGTGATCGGGACGTACAAAGAGCGGTACGACGGCCGGTTCGTCTGTCGGTTCGACGACACCGACCCGGACACGAAGCGGCCGGATCTCGACGCCTACGACGCCATCCTCGACGCCATCGACTACCTCGGCTTCGAACCCGACTCGGTGATCACGGCGAGCGACCGCCTGGAGACCTACTACGACCACGCGCGGAGCCTGGTCGACGCGGGCGGCGCGTACACCTGCTCCTGTCCGCAGGGGACGTTCTCGGACCTGAAGAACGCGGGCGAGGCGTGCCCGCACCGGGACAAAGGAGCCGAAACGACCCACAAGGAGTTCGACGCGATGGTCGCCGGCGCGTACGACGAGGGCGAGATGGTCCTCCGGGTCCGGACGGACATCGAGCACCCGAACCCCGCGCTTCGGGACTGGGTCGCCTTCCGAATCGTCGACCGCCCGCACCCGCGCGAGGCGGCGAGCGACTACCGCTGCTGGCCGATGCTCGACTTCCAGTCCGGCGTCGACGACCACCTCACGGGGGTCACGCACATCGTTCGGGGGATCGACCTCCAGGACTCGGCGAAGCGCCAGCGGTTCGTCTACGACTACTTCGGGTGGACGTATCCGGAGGTCGTCCACTGGGGACACGTCCACGTCGACGAGTTCGACGCGCCGCTCTCTACCTCCCGGCTCTCCGAGATGGTCGCGGACGGCCGCCTCGACGGCTGGGACGACCCGCGCGCGCCGACGCTCGCGGCGCTGGAGCGGCGGGGAGTTCGCGGCGAGGCCGTCGTCGCGGCGATGGTCGAACTCGGCACCTCCACCTCGGACGTCGAGCTGTCGATGTCGAGCGTCTACGCCCGGAACCGGGAGCTGATAGACGACGACGCCGACCGGCGCTTTCTCGTGCGCGACGGCGAGCGACTCGCGGTCACGGGCGCGCCCGACGCGGGCCACCCGCCGGTCCACCCGGACCACGAGGACCGGGGACGGCGTGACGTGCCCGCGGGCGACGCCGTCCTCCTCGAACCCGCGGACGTGCCGACGGCGGGCGAGCGGGTGTGGCTGAAGGGGCTGGGCTGTCTCCGCCGCGAGGACGGCGGCCTGCGCTACCTCGACGACGACATCGCGGCGGTGCGCGAGGAGGACGTGCCGGTGGTCCACTGGGTGCCCGCCGACGAGTCCGTCGCCGTCCACCTCCGGACGCCCGACGGCGACGCGTCCGGTCGGGCAGAGCCGGGGTTCGTCGACGCCGCCGTCGACGAGGTGGTCCAGTTCGAGCGGGTGGGGTTCGCGCGGGTCGACCGGCCGGCGCCGGACGGCGTCGCGTACTTCGCGCACCGGTAGGCGCCTGACGGCACGCCCGCGACGCGACGAACCGGAACCCGTTTTCCGGCCGCCCGCATACACACGCGCGTGCCCCTCCCACTGACGGTGCCGGTCGTCGCCGCGACGGGCGCCGGCGCGACCGAACTCGACGCCCTCGACGACGCCCTCGTCGCCGCCGGCGTCGGGGACTACAACCTCGTCGGCTACTCCTCGGTCCTCCCCGCCGGCGCGACCGTCGAGCGGCGCGAGCGGTTCCCGGCCGACCGCTACCCCGTCGGCTCACCGGTCGGCGTCGTGACCGCGGCGGCGACGGCGACGGACGCCCCTGTCGCCGCCGCGGTCGGGTGGGACCGCGCCGACGAGGGTGGGCTCTTCTTCGAGGCGTCGGGCGCCGACCCGACGGCCGTGAAACGGGAGGTGCGGGCCGGGCTCGCGGGCGGGCGCGACCGCCGCGACTGGGCGTGGCGGGGCGACGAGACGGTCGTCGCCGCCGACCGCCGTTCGCCCGCGGGCGAGGAAGGCGCGGCCGCGGCCGTCGTCGTCGCCGTCCACGGGCGACTGGACTGACCGAGCGAACGCACTTTACGCGCGGCCCGCCAGGGCCGGACATGGGCATCGACCCCGACTTCGCGCGCAACCGAGAGGTGGTCGCGGAACACGACGGTCACGACGTCTGGGGGCCCGTCGACGAACCGGAACTGCTCGGGGTCCACGGCACCCACGTCGCGGTGGACTTCGACGTCTGTCTCGGCGACGGCGCCTGTCTCCGCGACTGCCCGGTCGACGTGTTCGACTGGGTGGAGACACCGGACCACCCCGTCAGCGAACTGAAGGCCGACCCCGCCCGCGAGGACGCCTGTATCGACTGTATGCTCTGCGTGGACGTCTGTCCCGTCGACGCCATCGACGTGGACGGGAGCCGCGGCGACTGAGCCCACGGGCAGAGAAACGGCTAACTGTCCGGGCGTGGTAGCCCTTGGCATGAGTACTGCTGACAAGACGACGGTCCTCGACGGGGCGCGGCGAGAGATCTACGAGTACGTCCAGCGCGAGGGCCGGACGAGCGAGTCGGACCTCCGGTCGGCGCTCGACTTCGACGAGACGGCGCTCGGGCACCACCTCACGGTCCTGCGGCGCCACGGCTACCTCTGGCGGAGCGACGACGAGATCGCCGTCGGCTTCGGCGAGGTGCCGGCCGAGCGCCACGAGACCGACGAGATCGGGTACGAGGTTCGGCTCGCGCGCGCGCCGGACCGCGACGGCCTGATCGCGACGATCCGGGCCGTCGCCGACGCCGGCCGCTACATCGAGGCCGAGTCCGTCGCGGACGTGCTAGAGGAGGAAGGCGCCGTCCTCCGGCGCTCTCCAATCCGCTCGCGGCTGGTGTTCGTCGCCCGGACCGACGGCGACGGCGTGGCCGGGTGGGTCCACCTCGACCTGCCCGAACTGGAGAAGCTCCGCCACACCGCGGTGTTGACCGTCGGAGTTCACCCCGAGTGGCGCGGCCACGGGATCGGGTCGACGCTCCTCGAACGCGGCGAGCGGTGGGCGCGCGAGCACGGCTACGAGCGGCTGTACAACAGCGTCCCGGCGACGAACGAGACGGCCGTCGACTGGCTGGCCGACCGCGGCTGGCACGAGGAGGCCGTCCGCGAGGGTCACTACCGGATCGACGGCGAACCGGTCGACGAGATGATGATGGCGACCGACCTCTAAGTCCGGATCTCGAAGCGCGCGCCCCCCGCCTCGCTCGCCGTCGCGTCGACCGTCCAGCCGTGGACCGTCCCGACCCGCTCGACGATCCGGAGCCCGAGGCCCGTCCCGTCGGAGAGCGCGTAGCCGTGCTCGAACACGCGGTCGCGCTCGTGCGACGGGATACCCGGCCCGTCGTCGGCGACGTAGAACCCGTCGTCGTCCGGAAGGTCCCCCACCGTGACGGTCAGTGAGTCGCCGGCCGTGGCGTGTTCGACCGCGTTCCGGAGCAGGTTCTCGACCAGCCGGCACAACAGCCCCTCGTCGGCGTCGACGGTCCGCTCGGTCTCGACCCGGAGCGACGCGTCCCCGCTCTCGATCCCCTCCCAGCACGTCGCGACGAGCGGCGCGAGCTCAACCGCCTCGACGGACTCGACGGCGCCGTCGGTCCGGCTCAGTGTCAACACGTCGTCGACGATGTCGGCCATCCGGTCCACTGCCTCGGCGGCCTTCCGGAGCCGCTCGTCGTCGCGGTCGGCGCGGACCTCCGCGAGCCACCCAGACGCCGTCGTGATCGGCGTCCGGAGGTCGTGGCTCAGGACGTTCGCGAACTCCTGGAGCCGCTCGGCCTCGGCGCGGCGCGCCCGGCGCTCGTCGAGTCGGTCGAGGGCCACGGCGGCGTTCGCGGCGAGGGTCTCGACGAGCCGGACCTCGTCGTCGTCGAACGAGCCGACCTCCGTGTCGACAGCGGCGAGGACGCCGTGGCCCTCTATCGGAACGAGCGCCGCGGACCTGGCGTCGCCGCGGTCGTAGTCGTCCCCGAGCGTCTGTATGTCGTCGAACACTATCGTCTCGCCGCGGTCGTAGGCCAGCCCCGACCCCCCCTCTCCAACCTCGTACACGGGGCGCTCGCCCATCTTCAGCTGTGCGGCCTGGCTGACGACGACGGGTTCGAGCCGCTCGCCCTCGTCGTCGAGGAGTCTGACCACCGTCAGGGGGTAGCCGAGGACGTCCTCGGCCGCCGTCGCGACGAGGTCGACCACCGACGGCGCCGTCTCGGCGCGGAGCAGGTCTCGGGTGACCGTGTGGAGGCGCTTCAGCGTCCGTTCGCGGCGCTCGCGCTCGCTCACGTCGTAGCCGATGCCGACGAACTCCGGCGTGGGGCTGTCGTCCGTGGAGAGCTGCGAGAGCCGGAACTCGTAGGGGATCCGGTCGTCGTCTGCGGTCGCTATCTCCGCCTCGGCGGTCGCGTGCCCCTCCTCGCCCGCCCGCTCTATCGCCCCGAGCACCGCGTCGCGGTCCGCCGGCGCGACGAGCTCCGTCGGCGCCATCTCGCGGAGCGTCGACGGCTCGTAGCCCGTCACCCACGTCACCGCGTCGTTCCACTCCCGGAGCCGCTCGCTCCCGTCGAACAGGAACAGGGGCTCCTCGGGCGCGTCGAGGGCGTCCCGGAGGTAGCCCCCCGCGCCGGTCAGGTCCTGCCCGACCGCGAGGACCGACCGCACCCCGTCGCCGACGGGAATGAGGACGGTGAGCGCCGCCCGGACGCCGTCTGTCGTGTCGAACCGGCTCTGGAACCGGACCGTCTCGCCGGTCGCCGCGCGCTCGACGGCGTCGTGGACCTCCGTCTGGTCGTTCCACCACGGCATCTCCCAGAACGGCCGGCCCTCGCAGTCGACCGATCTCGACCCCGTCGTCCGGGCCACCGTCTGGTTGACGCTCCGCACGCGGCCGTCCGGTCCGAGCACCGCCGCGAAGACGAGCGGGTTGTCGTACAGCGCCTCGAACAGGCCGCCCAGCCGCTCTGCCTCCCGTGTCGCGCGGTGGCGCTCGACGACGTTTTCGATCCGGTTCGCCAGCACCGCGAACTGTGTCGTCCCGCCCCCCTTCTGGAGGTAGTCGGTGACGCCGGCCGAGATGGCCTCGCTCGCGACCGTCTCCGACCCTTCGCCGGTGAACAACAGCACCGGGAGGTCGGGGTGGTCCTCCCGGATCGTCCGCAGGAACTCGATGCCGTCCGCTCCCGGCATCTGGTAGTCCGTGACGACGCAGTCGACCGCTGCCCCGTCGAGCCGTTCGAGCCCCTGTTCTGCGTTCTCCCCCGTCAGAACGGTGAACGTCTCCTCGCGCTCCAAGTACGCCCGTGTCAGGTCGAGAAACTCCGGGTCGTCGTCGACGTGGAGGACCCGGATCGCCTCCGACATAGCCCGAGAGACTCCTGGGGTCCTGTTAACGGTACCGGCGGGTCGGTCGACGGCGACCGGTCAGCGGTAGCGGTCGGCCTCGCGCTCCGCCGCCGTGCCGCCGTAGCGGTCGACCAGCGGCCGGCACGCCTCGCCGAACGCCCGCATCGCCGCGCGCTTCGAGGCGTAGCCCTGCGCCTCCGCGACGGCTGTCCACGGCCGGTGTTGGAGCGCCTTCGCGACCAGCAGGCGCTCCTGTTCCGCGGTTAGGCCCGACCCGCCCTCGACGAGCGCCGCGAGGGCGAGCCGGCCGAACGCACCCGGCGCCGCGTCGTACAGCCCCGGCCCGAACGCGGCGGCGGCGACGACCCGCCACTCGTGCGCCGAGAGGTCCAGTGGGGCCGGAGCCGCCGTCGCCCCGAGCGCCAGCCGCGCGACCTCGGGGTCGAGCCCTCCGAGCGCGTCCGAGAGCACGCCGTGGGCCCGCTCGACGAACCACGCGCCGTGGCGCTCGGCCAGGTCGGCGCCCGCCTCGCTCGTCGGCCGGAGCATCACGGCGGAGTGCTCGCCCGACCGGGCGTTGCGTGTCGTCGAGACGTGGACCGTCCGGTAGCCGTTGGCCGCCCAGAACCGCACGAGCCGGGACGTCGCCCCGAAGCCGACGCCGAGCCAGTCAACCTCCTCTCCCGCCGCCGCGACCTCCTCCAGCAGCGCCGACCCTAGCCCTCGCGACCGGACCGCGCCGTGGACCGCGATGCGGAGGACGCGGTCGCCGACCGGCACGCCCGCCGCCTCGTCGCGTAGCTGTGAGGTCAACACGTCGGGAACCATGTTCCCGCGAATCCGCTCGCCCTCGTACGCGCGTCGTCGGGTGTCGGCGTCGAGGCCGCCCTCGCGGGCGAGAAGCGCGACCGCGACGACCCGCCCATCGTGGAGCAGCGCCCGCGTCCGGACGTTCGGCGCGTCGAGCAGCCGCGCGAGGTCGTCCGGCTCCGTCCGGTAGTGTGCGAGCGCGAGCAGTCCGAACGCCTCGCGCAGGCGCGCGTCGTCCCCGACGAGCGCCGCGGGCGCGAGCGCCTCGGACGCGACCGTCTCGGGCGTCGCCTCCGCGACCGCCTCCGCGACCGCGGGCCGCGCGTCGAGCAGGAGGGCGTCGAACGCCCACGCCTCAACCGGGTCGTCGGGCGCGTACCGGACCGGCTCTGCGAGGGTGACCTCCCGGACGTCGTGGCGGCTCTCGGCGAGGCGGTCCCGGAACCGAACCGCGAACCCGCGCCCGGCGCCCTCGTAGCCGTGGACCGTCGTCACGAACGCGACGGCGGGCGCGGCGAGCGTCGCCGCGAGGCGGTTCACCGGCAGGCCCGCCGCCTCGTCGACCACCACCGCGTCCGCGGCCGCGCAGGCCGCCTCGTCCACCCCTGCCGCGTCGACGAACCGAACCCGTCCGCCCGTCGTCGTCCGGAGGTCGAGTCCGTCGCCGTCTCCTGCCGCCGCCGCGTCTCTCTCTGCCAGCACCGCCTCCTCGCCGAGCAGCGCCCGCGCCCGCTCGAACAGCGCCCCGACCCCGCGGCGCGCGGGCGCGGTCACGAGTATCTCGCGGCCCGTTGCGGCGAGCGACGCCGCCGCCAGCCCCGCCGCAGCCGACTTCCCTCGCCCGCGGTCCGCCTCGACGACGACCGCGCCGCCGGTCCCGAGCGCTTCGAGCGCCCGGACCGCGCGGTGCTGGTCGGCGGTCAAACAGGCCTCGTAGGCCGCGTCGGGGAACGGCGCGTCCGCCGGTGGGCCGGGCACGCGGCTCCGGGCGGGCGGCTCCGTCGCTCCGGTTCGGCCGTCGACGGCGACGCTCGTCTCGCCGCCCGCGCCCACGTCGAGGATCGAGACGCCGGGGTGTGCGCGGAGCGTCCGGACCAGCCGCCGCCGGAAGTGTCCGGTGACCTCGGAGACGTCGGCTGGCGGCGCCGCGAGGCCTTCGTCGAACTGGCTCCGGCGGCGGGGCCAGTCCGCGAGCGGCGGCGTCACGAGGACGAGCAGGCCGCCGCCGCGGGCCACGCCGACGGTCTGTCCGAGCAGGTTCGGCGAGAAGCCGGCGTGACAGTCGAGGACGACGACGTCGCGGGTGGTGCCGAGGAGGCTGGCGGCGTCGTCGGGCGCGACCCGCTCGTGGGACCGTTCGACGGGGGGCTCGCGCGAGGAGACGACCGTGACCGCGTCGTCGTCGTCGACGACGGCGTCGAGGGCGGCGTCGGCCGCGGCCAGCCCCGGGTCGCGCTCGCCCGCGACGACGAGGAGGCGCCGCTGGTCGGTCTGCCGGGCCTCCGCACGGAGCGCGCGGGCGTGACTCTCGGCCATGACCGGGTCGTCGTGAGGGCGGGCCAAGGGGGTTTCCCCGCGGCGTCGCCCGTCTTCGTGCGTGTGCCGGCCTGACACGCCTCCGCGGGTTTGGACACCCTTTTGTAAGCTGGGTCGCTACGGAGGGCTACGACCCGTGCGGTGGTCGATGACGGCCGTCGTCGTCAGGGACCGGTGACCGGCGACGGACGCGAGCCGCCGCGCGGGAGGATCAACCATGTCAGTTTACGTCGACTACGACACACCCGCGGATCTCGCCGAGGACGCCGTCGAGGCGCTCGAAGTCGCGCGAGACACGGGAACAGTACGAAAGGGAACGAACGAGACGACAAAAGCCGTCGAGCGCGGTAACGCCGACCTCGTCCTCATCGCGGAGGACGTCTCCCCCGAGGAGATCGTGATGCACCTCCCCGAACTCGCCGACGAGAAAGGCATCCCGTACGTCTTCGTCGAGACGCAAGACGAGGTCGGCGTCGCCGCCGGGCTGGAGGTCGGCTCCGCCGCCGCGGCTATCGTCGACGCCGGCGACGCCGACTCGCAGGTCGAAGACATCGGCTCGAAGGTCGAGGAGCTGAGGTAGATGTCCGGCGCAGAGGGAGAGAGCGACTCCACGGCTGCCGAGATCATCGAGATCGTCGGCAAGACCGGGATGCACGGCGAGGCGATGCAGGTCAAGTGTCGCATCCAGGACGGCGGCAACCAGGGTCGGATCATCACGCGGAACGTCCTCGGGCCGGTGCGAGAAGGCGACGTGCTCCAGCTGCGCGAGACCCAGCGTGACGCCGACTCGATCGGGGGGCGATAGGATGCCCCAGTCCCGATCCTGTGACTACTGCGACGCCGAGATCGAACCGGGCACGGGCACCATGTTCGTCCACACGAACGGCACGGTCGTCCACTACTGCTCCTCGAAGTGCGAGGCCAACGCTGACCTCGGACGGGAGTCCCGCGACGTCGAGTGGGCGGGAGAGGACGAATGAGCGAGCACGAGCGGACCTTCGTGATGGTCAAGCCCGACGGCGTCCAGCGCGGCCTCATCGGCGACGTCGTCTCCCGGTTCGAGGACCGCGGACTCACGCTCGTCGGCGCGAAGTTCCTCCAGATGGACGACGCGCTCGCGGCCGAGCACTACGCCGAACACGAGGACAAGCCCTTCTTCGACGACCTGACGAACTTCATCACCAGCGGCCCCGTCTTCGCGATGGTCTGGGAGGGCCAGGACGCGATCCGCCAGGTCCGCCGCATGATGGGCGCCACCGACCCCGCCGAGTCCAGCCCCGGCACGATCCGCGGCGACTACGGCCTCGACCTCGGCCGGAACGTCGTCCACGGCTCCGACCACGAGGACGAGGGCGCCGCGGCGCGCGAGATCGACCTGTTTTTCGACGCTGACGAGCTCGTCGACTGGGCGCAGGTCGACGAGGACTGGCTGTACGAGTAGACCGCGGTTCGCCTCGGCTCCCGGTTCGTTCCGTCGACCGCGCGGCGAGCGCCGGCGACGGTCCGTGACGCCGGCGGAGAGTTCGCGCCCGCCGGCTCAGTCCGCGGTCGGCACCGGCCGGTCGAGGTCGATCCGGCCCGCGTCGAGGTCGGCCTCGACGTTTCTGGCCGCCTCGACGAGGTTCGCGGTCTTCTCGTAGGCGGCCTCGCGCGGCAGGAGCTTCAGCCCACAGTCGGGCGAGACTGTCAGGCGCTCCGGCGGAACCACGCGGAGACCCTGACGGATGTTGCGCTCGACCCGCTCGACCGACTCGACCTCCGCGTCGTGGGCGTCCACCACGCCGAGCGCGAGGTCGGCGGTGAACTCCGGCGACTCGAACACGTCGATCTGTTCGTAGTCGCCGTTGCAGAGTTCGAGGTCGATCTCGTCGACCGGGTAGTCGAGCACCTCGGGGTAGATCCGCGAGTAGTCGCCGTAGCAGACGTGGAGACCGATCCGCACGTCCTCGTCGATTCCGGAGACGATGCGGTCGAGACACTCGCCGACGAGCGCGTGGTCGTCGGGCGTCGTCGCGAGCGCCGGCTCGTCGATCTGTACGTACCGGGCGCCGGCGTCGACCAGCGCCTCGACCTCCTCGTTCACCAGGTCGGCCAGGTCGTGAGCCAGCGCGCTCTCGTCGCCGTACACCTCGTCGAACGACCACGACGCGAGGGTGTAGGGGCCGGTGATCGGCACCTTCACCGGCTTCGTGGCGACGGAGCTGGTGAACTCGAACTCGTCGACCAGCCACGGCTCCTCGTAGCTGACCTCGTCGACGATCGAGGGTTTGTCGAAGTAGTTGTGTCCCCACACCTTCACGGGGCCGTTGAACTCGTAGCCGCCGATCCGGGCGGCGAAGAACTCGACCATCTCCTCGCGGCGCATCTCGCCGTCGACGACGGTGTCCAGCCCCGTGCGTTCGTGCTCCTCGGTGATCAGCCGCGCGGCGTCGTCTTTCGCCTCGGCCCACGCGGCCTCGCCGAGGTCGTCGTCCTCGTACAGGTCGCGGGCGCGGTCGTGCCACTTCGGCTTCGGGTACGAGCCCACGACCGTGGTGAGCAGGAAGTGGGCGTTCGGGTGGTCGTCGGGCCGGAACTGCGCGCGGTTGTCGGCGGGGCGGCTCACGCGGCCACCTCCTCCGCGTCGTCCTCGCCGCTCGCCGCCGCGGCGAGCGTCGACAGCTTCTCGCGGTACGGCCCGACGGGCAGGTAGAACAGCTCCGTGTTCGACGTGAGGTAGACGTCCTCGAACGTCTGCGAGGGCACGCGCTCCTCGAACCAGTCGACGCGCTCTGCGACGGTTTCGGGCGACTCGACTCTCGTGTTCTGCCCGTCGACGAGGCCGAGCGCCACGCTCGATTTCGTGCCGTACTCGGTGACGTTGTAGAGCGTGTCCTCGCGGTCGGAGAGCAGGTCGAAGCCGAAGGCGTCGACGTCTGCGTCCATTAGGTGTGCGTACGTCTTCTCGTCGTGTGCGCCCCAGTACGAGTGCACGACCACGTCGGCGTCGGTGGCGCCGGCCACCTCGTCGACCGCCTCGGCCAGCCCCTCGGCGACGTCGTCGTCCGGCGGGTTAGTCACGAGCGAGGGGTCGAGCAGGAACAGCGTCTCGTGGGCGGGAAACTGCGCGACCTCGCCCGCGAGAAACTCCGCGACGCCCGCGAGGAGCGCCGCCTCGTCGCCGTAGTGCTCGTCGGTCGCGAGGTCGGCGAGCGCGTACGGCCCCGGCAGGACCGCCTGGAGCGGCGCCTCGGTCAGCGCGGCCGCCGTCTCCAGCTCTCGGGCGACGTCGCCCGTCGGCCGGAGTCCGTCGACGATCGTCGGGTCGCGGTAGAAGTTGTTGTTGTCGTAGTAGCGGACGATCCCGCCCGTCTCGACGGCGTCGCTCACGGCGAGGGGGTGCGCGAGCAGGTCGTCCCACCGGAGCTGTCCCTCGACGACGCGGTCGAGGCCCGCGTCGTCCTGGTCGGCGACGACCGTCGCCCGCGCGCGGTCGTACGCCTCCTCGACCGCCTCGCCCTCGGAGCCGTCGATCAGGTCCGCGCGCTGGTGGCCCTTGAGGTCCGTCAGCTCCGCTTTCGCCCGGTCCGGCTGGGGATACAGCCCCGGCGTCGTCGCGACGCGTTCGCTCATCTCCCGGCGGTTCGTATGCGGGAGATTAATCGGTTTCGAAAGGGTGATTCCTTGTGGTTATCTCGGAGCGCCGGCGGGCTCCAGCCGCAGGACGACCAGCCGCTCGTAGGGGTACGACTCCTCGCGGACCGGTTCGGCGGTCAGGCCGTTCGCCGCGGCGCGTCTCGTCACCTCCTCCAGCCCCGTCAGCGTCGAGACCAGGAGCAGGGCGTGTCCGCCGGGCGCGAGGACCCGCCTCACGCCGTCGAGGAACGGGTCGACCACGCGGCGGCCGTCCGGGCCGCCGGAGAGCGCGGCCTCCATCGGGTCGTCCCACTCGGCCTCGGGCGGCGTCGGGAGGTACGGCGGGTTACAGAGCGCGACGTCGACGACCCCGTCGGCCACCGGGTCGAGGAGGTTCGCACGCACCACCGGGACGCCGCGGGCGTGCGCCTCTGCACAGGCATCGGCGCTCAGGTCGTCGCCGGCGACGCGAGCGCCCGTCTCCGCGGCGACCCGCGCCGCCACCCACCCGGAGCCGACGCCGACCTCGAAGACCAGGTCCTCGGCCCCGACCGTCTCGACGGCCGCCGCCGCGAGGAGCGCCGAGTCCTCGGCGGGTCGGTAGACCGTCTCGACCTCGCGACGGTCCGCGAGCGCCGGGCGGTCGGTCACCGGCCGCCTCCGTCGGCGGCGGCCTCGCTCTCTCCGTCGACGGCGGCGGCCTCGCGGGACTCGCCCTCGGCCACCACCTCGCCCTCGCGCCGGGAGACCGTGCGCTGCGGGAACGGGATCTCGATGTCCTCGCGGTCGAACGCCTCGTGGACGGCGTCGACCACGGCGGTCCTGGCGCGCCACATCCGGCGCGCGCTCGGGTCGTCGATCCAGGCCCGCGCGCCGAGAACGACCGCGCTGTCCCCGAAGCGCTTGACGACGACCTGTGGGCTCGGGACCGTCGAGACGGCGTCGAGCTCGTCGACCGCCTCCACGGCCACGTCGGCGGCGCGCGTCGGCCGGACGCCGTAGTCGACGCCGACCTCGACCTCGATCCGGAGACGGCCCTTGCGCGTGCGGTTGACGACCGGCTGGCTCGACACCTCGTCGTTCGGGAGTATCACGTGCTCGCCGTCGAACGTCTGGATGCGGGTGTTGACGATCGTGATCTGGGTGACGATCCCCTCGTCGTCGCCGATCTCGACCCAGTCGCCGATCTCGAACGGTCGGGAGAACATCAGGACGAACCCGGCCAGCATCGCACCCAGCGTCTGCCGGGCGGCCATCCCGACGACGATGCCGAGAAAGCCAGCGCCGACGAGGAGGCTCCCGATGTCGTCGGTGAACAGCGTCAGGATCGTCAGCCCGACGACCGTGTAGAGCGTCGCCTGCGTCAGGCGGTAGACGATCTCCCGCTGGTGCTCGCTGACCTGCGCACGGGACCCCGCGAACTCCTCGATCAGACGGCCGACGAAGCCCGTGAGCGAGTACGCCGCGCCGAGGAGGACGAGCGAGAGGACGACCTCGCCTCCGAGCGACCCCAGGCCGAGTTCCCGGTACGCCGCGCCGAGGGGTTCGTGCAGGCCCCAGATCCCGACCAGCACGACGACGCCCAGTCCGCTGAGGATCGTTATCCCCCCGGAGACGGCGACGCGGGTGCGCGAGCCCTTCCGTGACCGCGTTCGGTCGCTCGCCAGCCACAGCCGCGTGAGATAACGTATCCCGACGACCACCGCGACGATCAGCACCGAGACGACGACCTCCGGGGCGCCGTCGGCGACCGCGCGGTCCAGCGCGGTGAACAGGTCGGTGACGGCGTTCACGACGCCGCCTCCCGGCCGTGTCGTGCGGCGGTCGCCGCCAGCGCCGCGAAGTCGGCGGGCGAGAGGTCACCCGCCCGCGCCGACAGCAGCGCCTCGTCGGCGGCCGCGACGACCGCGTCGGGGTCGGCCAGCCCGCTGATGTGCGCCGTGTTCCGGATCGCGTTCCGCACGGTCTTTCGCCGCTGTGTGAAGACGGCCTTGACGAACCGGAGAAAGAAGTCCTCGTCGGCGGCCTCGTACTCCGGGTCGCGCGGCGTCAGGCGGACGACCGCGCTCTCGACCGCCGGCTGCGGGTCGAACGCCTCCTTGGGCACGCGTTCGACGATCTCACAGTCCGCGTAGTGGCCCGCGGCGACGGAGAGCCGGCCGTACTCGCTCGTCCCCGGCTCCGCGACCAGGCGCTCGGCGAACTCCCGCTGGTAGGTCAACACGGCCGGGCGCTTTCGGGGCAACAGCCGGAAGGTGATCGGCGAGGAGGCGCCGTACGGCAGGTTCGAGACACAGGCGGTGTAGTCGGGCAGGTCGACCCCGGTCGCGTCGCCCGCGACGACCGTCAGGCGCCCCGTCGCGACCTCGTCGGCGAACTCCTCGCCCAGGAACCGGACGAGGGCGGGGTCACGCTCGACGACCGTCACCCGTCCGTCGGTCGCGGCGAGCAGCCGGTCGGTCAGCGCGCCGTTCCCCCCGCCGACCTCCAGCAGGTGCGAGCGGTCGGCGGCCTCGGGGAGGTACGTCGGCAGGCGGTCGAGCACCCGGTCGTCGACGAGAAAGTGCTGGTCGCGGTCCGGGTCGCCCGCCACGCCCGCGCGCCGGCGGAGCGCGTCGGGATCGCGCTCGCCTGTCATTCCTCCGTCCGGCCGGGGCGAACGAACAGTCGATACTTGACCTCGTCGCCGCGGAGCTCCGAGAGGATCCGCTCGACCAGCACCTCACGCGGGTCGTGGAGCCCGGAAACTCGCTCTTCGACGTCCGCGAAGCTCTCGAACCGCCCGCGCTTGCGGGCGTCCAGAACGTTGTTCCGGATCGTGTCGCCGACGCCCGGGAGCAGGTCGAGCTGGTGCTGACGCAGGGAGATCGGGTCGGCCTCGGCGTAGAAGTCGACGAACCGCTCCTCGTGGCGGTCGACGATCTCCTCGACGACGTACTCGACCTCGGAGCTCGCCGCGTTCGTCAGGTCCCCGTACTCGACCTCGCGGAAGCGGTCGACCGCCTCGCGCTTCCCCGCGGGGCGGACGACGAGCCGGTCGCCGATGCTCACGTCCGCGTCCGCCGCGAGCTCGAACTCGTACAGCCGGAACTCGTCTTCCCCGACCGCGTACGCGACCGCCGGCCGCTCGTACTGCGGCCGGTCGTCGTCGGGACGACCGTTCGGCAGCAGGTCGAGCACGACCGCGCGGCGCTCGTCCTCGTCGGTCGCGGAGTCACTCATGTCGGACTGTAGGCGGAGACGTTACAAAACAAACACGGTCGACCCGACCGTCAGGCGTACTTCGCGACGACGTTCAGCACTTCGTCCAGCTCGTCGCCTTCTAGCGCGTAGCGCTCCTTCGCGAAGACGGCCCGGAGTTCGTCGCGCGACTCCGGCAGCAGGTCCGCGATCTTGTAGGCCGTCGGCTCGTCTATCTTCTCCAGTTCGCGCAGATCCGCGACCAGCTCGCGGGACTCCTCGGGCTCCAGCACGGCGAAGCGGTTGACGTGCTCTATCGCCCGCGCGAGCTCGTAGCGCATCTCGCGCTCCTCGTCGGCCGCGAGGTCCATCTCGACCTCCGAGAGGAGCTCTTTCGCCTCGGAGACGGTGAGGTGTTCCTCGTCGAGCTTCTCTTTGAATATGGTCATCGGGCGTCGGGCTCCGTCCTCGCCTCGTCCGGCCCCGGAGTCCGACCGGGGTCGTCGTTCGAAATCTCGCTCATGCGAGAACGGTTTCGGCGCACGCGGGAGTAGCTTACGGACTGCGTCGGCGCCCGCGCGAGCGAGCCGGGAGCGTCTCCCGGACGGCGTCAGTCCCGGTCGAGCTTCGCCCGACGGGACTCGTTCAGCGCGTCACAGACCGCGCCCTGGCCGCCCATGTTGACGCCGGCGAGCCGCGTCCGCTTGTGGACCGTCTCGAACCGGTCGAGCGGGATGGGCTCCCCGTCGACGGTCAGGAACAGCCGGTCGTCTGCCGCGGTCACGTGCCCGCTGTCGCCGGCCTTCTCGAGGTAGTGAGCCACCGGGTCGCGCGCCACGACGACGTGGACGCCGTCGACCGCGACGACGGCCCCGTCCTCGGTCAGGTCCACGTCACCGCGCCGGAAGCCGACGATCTGGTCCGGCGTCAGGCCGGCGTCGAGACAGGCGTCGACCGCGTCGTGCTGGCGGGCGAACCGCGCCTTGTCGTCCAGCATCGCCCGGACCTCTCTGACGCCGCCGTCGGCGTCGGGAAACACCGACTCGAACGTCGCCCTGGCGTTGACGCCGCGGGTGATCTCCTCGCCGTGCATGTGGTCCCGGAGCCGGATCGTCACGGACGCGACGCCGGGCAGCGACCCGACCTCGTCGCGGCTGTCGGTCGCCATCATCCAGGCGAACGCCGGCGAACACCACGCCGTCGGCAGTGTGAAGGCGACCTCGACGTCGCCGTCGTCGACCGCGATCCGGTCGACGTAGTCCAGCTCCACGATCGACCGGTCGAGCTCCGGGTCGACGACCCGGTCCAGCCGGTCTCGCACGTCCGCCCGCGTCGGGCGCGCGCCAAGTCCGCCCTCGTCCCGCCGGTTCGACGAACTGCCTGCCATCAGTCGGCCGCGGCACCCGTGGTCCCGTAGTGGTCACCCAGCCCGAACCGCTCGGTGATCGGGTCGCTCCGGAACTGCTCCTTTTTCGCCTCGATGTCGATGTCGTAGAGCTCCGCGGCGTTTTCGCCCATCACCTTCCTCATCACGTCGGTGCTGAGTTCGACGCCGTACTCCTGTTTCTGCTCGTCGGTGAGTTCGGCGTTCATCACCATGTCGACCAGCCAGTCCGGGTTCCACAGGGCGTAGTCGGAGCCGAAGAGGATGCGGTCCTCGCCGAGCCAGTAGAGCAGTTCGCCCATGATCTCGCCGAACTTCTTGGGCCGGTTGGCCACCATCGGCGCGGCGACGGCGATCCCACCGTAGACGTTCGGCTCCTGCGTGGCGATCCAGCAGAAGTCGTCGAGCCGGGGAAGCCCGACGTGGTTGACGACGAAGTCCAGGTCGGGGAACGAGCTCGCCGCCTCGTCGACGTCGTCGACAGAGAAGGCGTCCTTGTTGAGCGGCCGGATCGTCGGCCCCTTGTGGGCGTTGATCTTGTCGATCCCGAGGTCGGCACACTTCTCGAGGAACTCGAAGGCCTCCTCGCTGTCCATCCGCCACCCCTTCGACTCGCCTTTCCACTCGGCCGTGTACAGCTTCACGCCCTGGATGTCGTACTCCTCTTTCTGCCGTTCGAGGTCACGCAGTCCCGCCTCGCCGTCTCGTGGGTCGAACCGGCCGTTGTTGATGAACCGCTCGGGGTACTGCTCTGCGATCTCGGCGTTCTGGTCGATGGTGTTGAACCCCTCCTTGTAGAAGTCGGTCAGGTACGACGGCTGGAAGACCGCCATGTCCACCGCGGCGTTGGCAAAGAGGTCCTCGGCCATCCGGTCTGGCCCGTAGTGGCGGTACTCCTCTAACCCCCACTGTCGCTCCTCGGGCGTGAAGCCCTGGTGGTAGTCGTAGAAACACTGGATGAACTGCTCTCCCCCCTCGTGTTTGATGTTCTCCTCCCGGGCGTCCCACAGGTGGACGTGCCCGTCGATGACGAAGATCTCCTCGCCGTCTA
Source organism: Haloferacaceae archaeon (assembly GCA_036626375.1). Lineage (GTDB taxonomy): Archaea > Halobacteriota > Halobacteria > Halobacteriales > Haloferacaceae > A07HB70. The sequence continues at coordinate 49,189 of JAZKRX010000008.1, read as the reverse complement.
CCTCGTACATTGCGAATATTCGCTACGACTGCCCCGGTATATAATCTTAATTAAAGATAATTGGTGAATCCACGATCTCCTGTCTCCCTCCGGCGCGTCTCCCCTGGCGGGACAGGGGTGCGACCGACCGACCGATGCGCGAGAGAGATGGTAATGTACGTTTATGTCAGTCGCAGGCGAAACCCGCCCGATGCGAGCCGCAAGACTCCACGAGTACACGGACGACATGAGCGAGGGGCTCTCGATCGACGAGGTCGACGCGCCACAGGTGTCGGCAAGCGACGACGTCGTCGTCGAGGTCGAGGGCGCGGGGTGGTGTCAGACTGACAACCACATCATCGAGGGGATGTGGGCGGAGTACGTCCCCCAGCCGCTGCCGATGACGCTCGGCCACGAGAACGCCGGCACCGTCGTCGCGACGGGCGACGAGGTGACGCTCGTCTCCGAGGGCGACCAGGTGATCTGTCACCCCGTCCAGACCTGCGGGACGTGTCGCCCCTGCCGGCAGGGCGAGACGATGTACTGCGAGAACGACGCGTTCAACGGTCTCACCACCGACGGCGGCTTCGCCGACCAGCTCCACACGGCCGAGCGGTCGGTCATCCCCCTGCCGGACGGCGTCGACCCCGCGGATATCGCGCCACACGCCGACGCCGGGATCACGGCCTACCACGCCGCGAAAAAGGCCGTTTCCGGACTCGCGCCCGGCGACACCGCCGTAGTCATCGGGATCGGCGGACTGGGTCACATCGGGCTGCAGTGTCTCGACGCGATGAGCGCCGCCGAGATCGTCGCCGTCGACATCAAGCAGTCGGCGCGCGACCTCGCGAGCGACCTCGGCGCCGGCTACACGCTCGACCCCGAGAGCGAGGACATCGCCGCCGAGGTCGGGCAGATCACCGACGACCGGGGCGCCGCGCAGGTCCTCGACTTCGTCGGCGCCGACGCGACGACCGGGCTGGCGCCCGATATCACCGCCGCGGGCGGCGACCACCACATCATCGGCTACGGCGGGCACATCCACGAACCGGCGCAGGCGCTGGTCAACGGCGAGTTCTCCTTCGTCGGCAACATCGTCGGGCGCTACGCCGAGCTTCAGGAACTCGTCGCGCTCGTCGACCAGGGCGAGGTCGAGCTCCACACCAGCCGCTACGACCTCGAACAGGTCAACGAGGTCGCCGAGAAGCTCGAACACCGCGAAATCGACGGCCGCGCGGTCATCACGCCGTAAGCCCCGCGGACCGTCCGTCTCAGAACGGGAACAGCGACTCGGCCGCCGGATCGCGCTCCAGCAACTCGATCTCGTGGCCGTCCTGGTCTTTCGTGAACGCGTACAGGTCGTCACACGACGCCGGGTCGCGGTAGTCCGGCGCCTCGCGCTCGCGGAGCTGTTCCCAGTCCCCCTGGAGGTCGTCGACCCGCACGCAGAGATGTCCCCACGCGTCGCCCATCGTGTACGACCGGCCGTCGTAGTTGTAGGTCAGCTCGACGGACATCTCCTCGGGCGCCGCGTCCCGAGGCTCGACGAAGTAGTTCGCGAACGTGTCGGACTCCCACCGACCGACTGCCTGATACTCGAACTTGCGCGTCCAGAACCCGAGCGCCTCGTCGGCGTCCTCGACGCGGATCATCGTGTGGTCGAGGCTCCAGCGCGCGCCGTGGTCGCGCTGGACGATCTCGACCTCGTGGCCGTCCGGGTCCTTGACGAACGCGTACCGGCCGCCACAGGACTCGGGGTCGCGGTAGTCGTCCACTCCCTCGTCCATCAGCCCGTCGTAGGCCGCCTGGAGCTCTCCCTCGGGCACGCGAACGGCGATGTGGCCCCACGCGTCGCCGACCTCGGGGCTCTCGCCCTCGTTGTGCGTGATCTCGAGCATCGCCCCGTCGTCGTGCATCGCCTCGGGGCCGAGGTAGACGATGGTGAACCCGTCGCCCTCGTGGCGGTCTTTCTCCTCGTAGTCGAGGTGGCTCTGGTACCACTCCAGCGACGCCTCCAGGTCGGCCACGCGCATCATCACGTGGTCGAGTGTGCCGTCCATACGTGTCGTCACCTAACGACGGTCGCCGTGAAAAAACGGTCCGAACCGGCAGGACGCCCGGCCCCCTGGACGGCTACGCGTCTGTGTCGTCCGTCTGCGCCGTGAGGTGGGCCGCCGTCGTCAGGATCGTCTTCTGCTTCCCGCCGTCGACGATCTCCACCTTGAACGCCGAGCCCTGCCGACCGACGACGGTGCCGGTGTGGCCGCCGAATCGGGGGTGGAACCGCCCCTTCGGGACGCTCGGGTCGAGCCGAAGGTGGACCTTCTGTCCCTCCTCGTACTCCTGGATCGCGCGCTGGGGCGGCGAGGTCCCGCGGTCGCGCGGGTCGTTCGAGAGCTTCTGTCGCGTCCCCTTCAGCGGGCCGTTGGAACTGGGCATTCTTGCTCCTGCTACCGCGCTCGGCGGTAAAAACGGTGCGGTCCACGTCGGCGTGTGCCGACTCGATGCGGTCCGCGTCGGCGTGTGCCGACTTACAGCCGCCCGACTTCCTCGACCGAGACGCTCTCGACGCCCTCGGCCGCCGCGAACGCCTCCTCCACCGCGTCCGTCCCGCCCGCGTCGTCCGGAACGACGACCGAGAGCAGGAGGGCAACGAGGCCGAACGCGACGTCGTCGGTGTCCGAACCGCGGATCTCCGCGCCCTCGGGCAGCGACTCGCCGAGGCGCTCCTCCAGGGCGTCGAGGTCCACGTCGGGGCTCTGCGGCATCACCTTCATCGTCGCGGCGACGTCGCCCACGCTACGGCCCCCGGAAGCCACAGTCGGGACACTCGTAGAGGTTGCTCTGCTTCCGGCAGCGCTCACAGCGGCTGATCTCCGTGCCACACTCCGGGCAGTCGAACGTCGCGGCGCTCATCCCCCGGATGTTGATCCCACAGGAGACACACTGGCGCTCCTGCCGGCTCTCGGCTTCGCTCTCGCTCATACTCCGGATCGCTCTCCGCGCCGCTTAACGGTTGCCGTTCGTCACAGCGACAGCGCCAGCGGGCCCAGCAGCACTCCCATCAGGTGGACGCGTCGCGCGCCGAGGCGCACCGGCACGAGGCCGACGACGCCCGCGACGAGATAGATTCCGACCCCGACGGCGCCGGCGAACAGGCCCGCGAGGACCGCGAGGCCGACCAGCACCCCGGCCGCGAGCAGAGCCCCGTCGACCCGCCCGACGACACGGAGGTACCGGTCGCCGGCGACCACGACCAGAATCGCGCCCGCCGCGGCGGCGAGGGCGACGACCGGCACTAGAGTCGAGAGCAGGGGCGGCACCTCGGCCTCGGCGAGCGCGACGGTGACGCCCGTCCGCGTCGCGCCGAGCCCCGCGAGCGCGAACAGCGCGAAGGTGGCAGTCGCCGTGTTCGCGGCGCTCTGTGCGACGAGAAATCCGCGCGCCCGGTGGCTCGACGGCGCGGCCGGGAGCGCGAGCGTCGCCGCCACGCCCGCCGACACGCCGGGGACGTACGCGACGAGCGCGCCAGTCAGCGCGCCCGCGCCCGCTGTGAGCCCCATCGCGGGCCGGGGCAGCGACAGTGCGGTTCCGTGCTGACGCGGCACGTCGCCCGACCCTCGCGCGGCGTCGAGGAGCACCGGCGCGCCGAACAGCCCGGCGAACAGCGGCGCGAGGACGCTCCCGACCGGGAGCGGCGCGGACGGCGAGAGGTCGAGGACGACGGCGCCGAGCGCGGTGCTCAGCGCGAACGTCACGACGCCGGCGACGGCGGCTCGCACCGACGACTCCGTCGAGACGAGGTAGGCAGCGACGCCGGCGAGGACGACCGGGAGGTGGCGGTCGAGTGCCGGCGCGAGGTCGGCCACGACCCGTGTGAGCGGGACGGCCAGCGGAATCGCGGCGAGCGCCCCCGCGAGGCTCCCGAGCGCGGAGAGCCGCAGGGCCTCGCGCCCCCGGCCGGCCAGCACCAGTCGGTGTCCTGGTAGTGCGCTCGCGGCCATCGACGCGTCGGGTACGCCCAGCGCGAGCGCCGGCACCACGTCGAGGAACGTGTGGACGACGCCCGCGGCGAGCATCGCGGCACCGACGGCCAGCGCCGGGCCGGGCAGGTCGGCCGCGAGCGAGGCGAGCAGGAGCGCGAACGCGTTCGCGTGGACGCCAGGCGTGAGACCGCTCAGTGTGCCGAGACAGACGCCGACGAGCGCGTAGGCGACCGTCGCCGCCGGTGCCGGGCCGAGTCCCACCGACCACACGGGCCGGGATGGTCGCGGGCTCGTACTTAGGGGCGGGGCCGACGCGCGCTCGCGCCGTCGCCGTCGCTCGCCGGCCGAAAGAACGGAGAAGTGGTCGCGGGTGACGACTTCGAGCTCAGCCGAACAGCTCGCCGAGGCCCTCGCCGCTGGCCTCGTCGTCCTCGTCGTCGTCCTCGGTCTCGTCGGCGGCCGCCTCCTCGGCGGCCTCCTCATCCTCCTCGTCGTCGGCCTCGTCGGCCGTCTCCTCGGCGGCGCCACCGGCCGAGCCGCCGGCTGCGCCCGCGGCGGGCGCGGCGGCGGCGGCGTCGATGGCTTCCTCGATGTCGACGTCCTCGAGCGCGGCGACCAGCGCCTTCGCGCGGGACTCCTCGACGTCGACGCCCGCGGCCTCCAGGACCGCGGTGACGTTCTCTTCGTTGATCTCTTCGCCCGATTCGTTCAGCAGCAGCGCGGTGTAGACGTACTCCATTGTTGTGGTGTGGTGTGTTGCGGTAGTTGGTCAGCCGAACATCGCGCCGAGCGCGTCGCCGCCGTCGTCGTCATCGTCGTCGGCGTCCGTCTCGGCCTCTTCCTCGCCGTCCTGTTCCTCCCCGTCGGCGTCGCCCGACTCCTCGTCCGCGTCGCCCGTGTCGTCCTCGGTCGCCGGCGTCTCGGCGGCCACGCCCCGGAGCTCCTCCGGGAGCGCGTCGTCGTCGAGGTGGGCGGCGAGCGCGCGCAGCTGCGCGTCCGCCTTGGCGACCAGGTCGGGCATCAGCTCCTCGTCTTCGACCGCCGCGAAGACGCCGAGCGCCTTCGCCTCGCCCGCGCCTTTCGCGAGCAGCGCGCCCGCGGTCTGTGCCGTCGGGTAGGCGGCGCCGACAGACAGCGCCTGCGCCCGGGCGGCCGCGGCTTCGACGTCCGCGCGGTACTCGTCGACGTCGATGTCGAGCTCCTCGGGGTCGAACAGGACGCCCTCGGAGAACACCGCACGGAGGTCGAGGCCGACCTCCTTCGGCTCGATGCCGAGTTCGCCCAGAACGTTCGCGAGGTCCGCAGACACCTCGTCGCCGGCCTCGGCCACCGTGCTGTCCTCGGTGACGTGGATCGAGCCGTCCATGATGCGCGCCGCCGCGCCGACCTGCTGGAGGTCGCCGACGAACGGCCCCGGGTCGACGCCCGTGTCGCCTTCGGGGATCACGATGTCGTTCGGGGTGACCTCGCCCGCGCCGATGGGCGCCGGCGTCTTCGACGCCTCCAGCTCGCGGTAGAGCGCGAACGGGTTGTCGTCGGTCCCGACGAACGCCACCTGTCCGGCGACGTGTTCGGTCAGGTCTTCCAGCCCCTCGTCGACGGCCGCGAGCGCCCGCTCCATCAGGCTGTTGCGGCTCACGCGCAGGGTTGCCTGCCCGTGGAGGTCCGCACGCATCGCCTGGAGCTGCCGGCTCGGGATGCCGGCGATACCGACGACCCCGACGCTGTCGAAGCGCCGGAGGAAGTCGGTGAGCTCGTCGATCTCTGCCTGCTTCCACCGAGGGACCTGCTCGGTCTTGCGCGCTTCGGCCGTCCCGGCGTCGCTCTGGCTCACGCCGGCACCTCCACCGACGGGCCCATCGTGGTCTTCACGAACACGGAGTCGATGTTGAGCGGCCCCTTCTCGAGGGTCGCCTCCAGCCGACGCACGATGACGTCGATGTTCTCCGAGATCTCCTCGGCGTCCATGTCCTCGGCGCCGACGCGCGTGTGGAACGTGCGCCGGTCCCGGGAGCGGAGCTGGACCGTGTTCTGCATTCGGTTGATCGTCTCGACGACGTCGTCGTCCGGCTGGAGCGGCGTGGGCATCTTCCCACGCGGCCCGAGCACGGTCCCGAGGTAGCGCCCGATGTCCTGCATCAGGGCCGCCTCGGCGACGAAGAAGTCGGTCTCCCCGGCGAGGTCCTTCGCGGCGTCGTCGTCGCCGCCGAGGTCCTCGAGCTCGTCGGGCCCGAGGACCTCGTCTGCGACGTCTTCCGCACGAAGGGCAGTCTCGCCGGTCGCGAAGACGACGATGCGCGTCTCCTGCCCCGTGCCGGCGGGGAGGACGACGCTCTCGTCGACGCGGTTCGACGGGTCGTTGAGGTCTAGGTCGCGCAGGTTGACGGCGAGGTCCACGGTCTCACGGAACTGCCGCGGTGGGGCCTCGTCGAGCGCGCGCGCCACTGCTTCCTCTATCGTATCTGCCATCTTTCACCTCCGTAGTACGCAGGAACTGCTCCTACGGTGTGACACAGGCGAAGCCTGTCTCCTCTGGAGAGTCGGGCAATCGACTCATAAACCCGTCGAAGCGCCGCCCGCGTGTTACCCGTTCTCGTCGGCCTCGCCCGCCGTTTCCCGGCACGCGACCAGCCCCGCGTCGTCGTACTCGACGGCCACCGCGCCGTCGACACGCCCGGTCACCCGCCCGACCATCACGCCCGTCTCCGGCCGGCTGTCCGACCGCCGAAGCTCGACCAGTTCGTACTCCACCGCCATCACGTCGCCCGGCCGCACCGGCGCGCGCCACCGCTGGTCGTCGATGCCGAGGCCGCCGACCACCGCGATGTCGCTCCGCCAGTCGCCGGCGAGGCGCGCGGTCGCACAGAGGGTGTGAAAGCCGCTCGCGATGACGTCGCCGTGTTGGGCCGCACCCGGGCTCTCCGGGTCCGTGTGCATCGGGAGCGGGTCCCACTGCTCCGCGAACGAGACGATCTCCTCGCGGGTGAACGCGTACTCGCCGATCGCTCCGGGCTCGCCGAGAGACAGGTCCTCGAAGTAGCGGGTCACGACCGCTCTGCGGCGGGGTGGGTGAAAACGGCGCGGGTCGCAGGGTCGTCTTCCGAGCGATTCGCCTCGTCGCGGCTTACGCAGCCGCCTCCTCGGCGAACACAGCGCGAACTCGCTCCGCTCGTTCGCTGGCGTTCGCGTCCTCGTCGCCTACGCGGCGACTTCGTCCGCGAACAGCTCGTCGTACTCGCCGTCGTCCAGCCGCTCTTTGAACTCGCGGGGGTCGTTTCCCTCGATGGTGACGCCGAGCGACGTACAGGTCCCGACGACCTCCTTCGCGGCGTTTTTTAGGTCGTAGCTGAGCAGGTCCGAGGACTTCTGCTCGGCGACCGTCTTCACCTGCTCGACGGTGAGGTCCGCGACGAACTCCGACTGGGGCTCGCCGCTCCCGGTCTCGAAGCCGGCCTCGTCTTTGATCAGCTCCGCCGTCGGCGGGACGCCCACCTCGATGGTGAACGAGCCGTCGTCCTCGTAGTCGACGGTGACGGGCACCTCCATGCCGTCGAACGCCGCGGTCTCCTCGTTGATCTCCGCGACCACGTCCTGTACGTTCACGGGGGTCGGGCCGAGCTCCGGGCCCAGCGGCGGGCCAGGGTTGGCCTCACCGCCGGGGACGAGAACCTCGATCGTTCCAGCCATGGGCGAAGATTCGGGCCGCTCGTGTTAACGGTTGCTTTCTACACGTCGACTGCGAAGGAGTCTCGCGCCGCCGCGCGCTCGACGAACGCGCCGAGCAGCCGCGCGACCCCCGTCAGGTCCCCCGTGTCGACGACCTCCGCCGGCGTGTGCATGTAGCGGTTCGGGATCCCGACCGAAAGCGCCGGCGTCCCGCCGTTCGCGACGTAGAACGCGTCCGCGTCCGTCCCCGTCCGAGACCCCGACGCTTGGAGCTGGACGGCTATCCCCTCCTCGTCGGCGGCGGCGCGCGCCTCCGCGACCAGCACGGGGTGGTTCGCGCTCCCGCGCACCACGACCGGGCCGCCGCCGAGGTCGACCGGGCTCCGCTGGCCCACGTCTAGCCCCGGGTGGTCGCCCGCGTGGGTCACGTCTACCGCGACGACGGCGTCTGCGTCCAGGTCCGCCCCGACCATCCGTGCGCCCTGGAGTCCGACCTCCTCCTGGACCGTCGAGACGGCGTGGACCGTCGCGTCCGCCTCCGCGGCCGCCGCGCGGCGGAGCCCCTCGGCGGCGGCCCACACTCCCACGCGGTTGTCGAGCCCCGGCGCGGTCAGGCGGTCGCCGGCGAGGTCGACGACGTCCGCCGTCGCCACGGTGACGGGGTCGCCGACGGAGACGAGCTCCCGCGCCTCCTCGGCGTCCGCCGCTCCAACGTCGACGTACTGCTCGTCCACGTCCACGGGCGCGTCGTCGTCGCCGTCGCGCAGGTGGATCGCCGTCTGCCCGACGACGCCCGGCACCGGCCCTCCGTCGCCGCGGACGACCACCCGGCGCCCGCGCGTGACCGTCCGGTCCGTGCCGCCGATACGGCCGACCCGGAGGAACCCCTCCTCCTCGATCCGTCGGACGATCAGGCCGATCTGGTCGCCGTGTCCCGCGAGCGCGACCGACGGCCCGTCGTCGCCGTGGTACGTCGCCACGGCGTTGCCGTAGTCGTCGACGCGCACGTCGTCGGCGAACGGCTCGACGTGGTCGATCCAGACCCGCTGCCCGCGGGTCTCGAAGCCCGAGGGGCCGGGAACGGCGAGCAACTGTTCGAGAAACGTCCGTCGATCCTCGTCCATGACTCGGGGGTGGTCGGGGGTGACAAAAAACCGACCGCCACCGCTATCTGTCGCGGCGGCGTCGCGCACCTCATGGCAGATCGTAAACTCACGCTGTTCGAGGTCAACCTGAACGACGCGACGTTCACCGCGAACGCGAAGGCAGTCAAACGGGACGACGCGGCGCTCCCGGGCGAGGAGGACGGCGGCACGTCCGACGAGAACGGAGCGTCTGACGACGACGGCGGCTGCGCCGCGAAGCGCGCGGGGACGGCCCTGCTGGCGCTCGCTGTCCTCGTCGGTCTCGCCGTCGCCGCCGGGAAACTCCTCGGCGAGGAGTCACTCGACGAGGAGCTGGGCGACCTCGCTGACCTCGACGAGACGTAGCGGCGCGGAGAGACACACCGCGCCTGCCAGGTCTCGGCGGCGCGGATAGGCACACCGCGCACGTTCAAGTGGCCGACGCGCGCGTACGGAGGTATGCCGACCTCCACCGCGCCGGGCAAGGTCTACCTGTTCGGGGAGCACGCCGTCGTCTACGGCGAGCCGGCGATCCCGTGTGCGGTCGAGCGTCGCGCGCGCGTGACGGTCGAGCCCCGCGCCGACGACCGGGTGGTCGTCGAGGCGGGCGACCTCACCCTCGACGGGTTCACCGTCACCTACGACGGCTCGGCCGCCGACGCCGACCCCGAACTCGACGTGCCGACGCGTCTGGTCCAGTCCGCGACGGGCTACGTCGAGGAGGCGGTCGCGCAGGCCCGGGACGCCGCCGACGCGCCCGACGCCGGCTTCGAGCTGACCGTCGAGTCCGAGATTCCGCTCGGTGCCGGCCTCGGCTCCTCTGCCGCGGTGGCCGTCGCCGCCATCGACGCCGCGACCCGCGCGCTCGGCGTCTCCCTCTCCCGCGAGGCACTCGCGGAGCGCGCCTTCCGAACCGAGCACGCCGTGCAGGACGGCGGTGCCTCCCGCGCCGACACGTTCTGCTCGACGATGGGCGGCGCGGTGCGGGTCGAAGGGTCGGACACCCGGCGGCTCGACGCGCCCGCGCTCCCCTTCGTCGTCGGCTTCGACGGCGGCGCTGGCGACACGGGCGAACTCGTCGCCGGCGTCAGGGAGCTGAAGGAGCGCCACGACTTCGCCGCCGACACCCTCCGGGCGGTCGGCGACGTGGTGCGGACGGGCGAGGACCTGCTCGCCGCGGCCGACCCCGACGCCGATCCGCCACCCGACCTGCTCGACGGTCTCGGCGACCTGATGGACTTCGACCACGGCCTGCTCTCGGCGCTCGGCGTCTCCGCCCGCTCGCTCGACGCGATGGTGTGGGCCGCCCGCGAGGCCGGCGCGCACGGCGCGAAGCTGACCGGCGCGGGTGGGGGTGGCTGTATCGTCGCGCTCGACCCCACCGAGGAGACAGAGCGCGCCCTGCGGTACTCGCCGGACTGCGTCGACGCCTTCCGTGCCGAGCTCGCGACCGAGGGGGTCGTTCGCGAGTGATCGTGATCAAGCTCGGCGGGAGCGTGATCACCGAGAAGGAGCGAGCAGAGACGCTCGACGGCGCGGCGCTCGACCGGGCCGCGGCCGCGCTGGCCGACGCGAGCCAGGACCTCGTCGTCGTCCACGGCGGCGGGAGCTTCGGGCACCCTCACGCCGCCGAGTGGGGCGTCGCCGTCGACGAGGGCACCCGCGACGCGGGCGGGGCGCTCGCGGTCCACGGCGCGATGACGACGCTCAACCGGTTCGTCCTCGACCGGCTCCACGAACGGGGCGTGCCCGCGCTGCCGGTCCACCCGCTCTCTGCGGCCGCGCGCGACGCCGACGCGGCGCTCGATCTGCCGCTCTCGCAGGTCGAGCGGATGCTCTCTGAGTCCTTCGTCCCCGTCCTCCACGGCGACGTGGTCGCCACGGCCGGCGAGGGCGTCACCGTCCTCTCCGGCGACGAGATCGTCGCGCGGGTGGCGAGCGACCTCGACGCTGACCGCGTTGGGCTCTGTTCGACGGTCCCGGGCGTCCTCGACGCCGACGACCGGGTGGTCGAGCGCGTGTCGAGCCTCGACGACGCCGCCCTCGGCGAGAGCGCGGCGACCGACGTGACCGGCGGGATGGCGGGGAAGGTCAGCACCCTCCTCGACCTCGACGCGCCCGCGCACGTCTTCGACCTCGACGGCCTGCCCGCGTTCCTCGCCGGCGGGGCGCCGGGGACGCTCGTGGACTGAGCGCCCCCGTCAACACTCGACGCGCAGACCGTCCCGTGCGACCCGGGCGTCCAGCCCGCCGCCCGCCGCGCGTTCGACCGCCGCGAGCATCTCCTCGTGGCGCCCCTCCGTGTGGGGGTAGAGGTGGGTGAGGTAACACCGGCCGATATCGACGCCCGCGAGCGACTCGCCCAGGCTCGTCGGCGTCGGGTGGTTGGAGACGTCGACATCGTCCGGAAACGAGCAGTCGTGTGCCAGCACCGAGACGCCGTCGACGAACTCGCCCATCCCCGCGAACGCCTCGCTGTCGCCGCTGAACGCGAACGCGTCGCCGAAGCGGTACGCGAGGCCCGCCATCGAGTGACGCGTCTCGCGCGCCCGCACGTCGAACCCGGCGACGGAGAACTCGCCCGGGTGGACCTCCCGGAGCCGCAGGTCCACCCGGTCGCGGAGGTAGTCGTGGACGTCGAGGAGTCCGTCGACGAGCGCCTTCGTCCCCGTCGGGCCGACGACGCTCAGGTGGTCCTCCCCCGCGAGCCACCGCGACTTCAGGAGCGGCAGGAGGTCGGCGACGTGGTCGAGGTGGTGGTGTGTCAGGAGAACCGTCGGCGTTCCCTCGTAGCCCGCCTCGGTGCCCGCGAGCCGACCCAGCACGCCGGCCCCGCAGTCGACCAGGAGCCGCCGGTCGTCGCGCTCGATCAGCAGCCCGGTCTGTGCCCGGTCCGGCCACTGCATCGCGCTCCCGGTGCCGAGGAAGGTGACGGTCGTCACGAGCCGTCCGTCGAGCGCGCCGCCACGATCGGTTCGACAACGGGTGTAGACCCGGGCCGCGCGACACCGACTGCGACGTCGGCGACGCCGGCGAGACACCCCGCGAGGACGGCCGTTTCGACGAACCCGAGGCCGGCGAGCAGTCCGAGTCCGCCGCCCGCGCCACCGCCGCCGAGAGCCGCGAGCGCCGACTGGAGCGGCTTGTCACACATGGACGGGACGTGGCGCCGCGTCGGCGTCAAGCTTCGGGCTCCCGGCACGGGCACTGTTCAGATAAGCAGTCGAGAGCTAGGACCACCTCGAAAGCCCCCGGCCCCTTTCAGTCCCACCCTGCCGGCCGATCAGCCGGCTGCGGTCGGGGGGGACTGAACGGGGGCTTTCGAGGTGGTTTCAGCTCAAACTCAACGATTACCAGTATTATCTGAACACTACCCTCCGGCACGTGCCGCCGCCCCTCGCAGCCACCGCGCCCGCGGCACAAGCGCCTTACCGCTCCCGGTCCTGTCCGTCTCAATGAGCGGGCGCGATCTCCTGCGGTCGGCCGTCGGCGACGACGCCTCGTTCGACCCCGAGACGGTCGCCATCGCGGACGACGACGTGCTGGCGCGGCTGTCAGAGCCCACCCGCGAGTGGTGGGTCGAGCAGTTCGGCCCGTTCGTCGGCGAGAACGGCGGCTTCTTCACCCCGCCACAGCGCGAGGCGATCCCCCGTATCGACGACGGCGAGAACGTGCTCGTGGCGTCGCCGACGGGGAGCGGGAAATGTGTCAGGCCGGACACGCCGGTCGTCGTCCGGGTGGACGGCGACGCGCGCGTCCTCCGAGCGGACGAACTGAACTCCCATCGTGGCCAGAAGGTCGCCGATATCGACGTTGACGGTGAACTGTACGACAGCGACGTCGAAGCGTACTCGCTGGCTGGCGACGACGTCGCGTGTCGAGACTCGTACGTCTATACGGAACGCTATGACGGCGACCTCCACCGGATCGAGACGGTGTACGGACGAGAGGTCGAGGTGACGCCCGACCATCCACTGCTGGTCGAGACGTCCGACGGTCGCGAGTGGGTCAGGGCAGCCGACATCTCCGAGGGAGATCGGATCGGGGTGCCGAGCGAACTCGACCTCCCCGCTCGCCCAGTCGACCCGGACCGCGACGGAGCCATAGCGACACTTCGCGACCGGTACCCGGTCGTACTCACGGCCGCCGACGCAAAGCGCGTGTCGGCAGAACTCGGATCAGCCGAGGCGTTCGAATCGCTCCCCGAATCGACCGTTCGCGAGGCGCTCGCGCTCGCGAACTTCTCGATGTCCGAGACGGCCGACCGGCTCGGCATCGGAATCGGCACCGTGTACAAACTCACGACCGGTGCGTCGACACATCGGGCGTCGGCGTTCCTCGATCTGTTGCGAGACGGAGTTGGCAGTCTCGACGACCGAGAGATCCTCGTAAAAAAGAACAACGGCGGAGTCGAGCGGTTCCAGATCCCGGACTGCGTCGACGACGACGTGGTGAGGTTCGTCTCGTTCGTCCTCGCCGAGGGACTGATCGGCGAGTACGACGGCGCGTGTCAGCTGATGATCTCGCAGAATCGCCGTGACGGGCTGTTGGACGACATCCTCGACACCGCCCGCGAGCGGTTCGGCGTCGGCGTCATCGACAAGGAGGGTCCAGACTACGTACTCGGTCAGAGCGCGTTCGCGCTCTTCGTCTCGGAGTGGCTGGGGGTCGACAGGGGTCGAGGGAGGGAGGTCCGGTTCCCCGACTGGGTACTGAACGCGCCGGCCGGCCTGAAACGGACGTTCGTCTCCACGTTTCTCTCGCTGGAGGCCGAGGTACGGTCGAACGAGATTCGGGTCGTACAGGCGAACGAGATGAAGATCGAGCAGTTGAACGCACTCCTGCTCTCGTTCGGTATCCTCCCGTCGCGCCGGTCGACGACGAGGGAAGCGACAAACACGGAGCTCCCGACGGCCCGGCCGTACTACGAACTCTCGGTCAAGGGCAAACCGAACCTCAAACGCCTCCTCTCGGCGTTCGAGATCCGACACCAGAACGTCGAGAGGCTCCGGGCCCACGCCGACGGCGGAACGTCCGGATCGCTCGTCGGCAAGCACACCTTCGACTACGAGCAGATTCGAGCACTGTCGACCCACTTCGAGGACGTCCAGGCGTTCGACGACGCACTCGGCGACGTGTACGAGGTCGTCCGGCGAAGTGGCTACATCACCGACCGCGCGCTTGACGAACTCGACGCGACAGTGACCGACCTACCTGACGGGCCGGTCACGAACGAGATCCGCGCGGAGATCGACCGACGGCGGGACGCGAACGTGTCGTGGCTGGAGGTGACCGACACGGAGACGGTGCCGTACGAAGGCGAGATCGTCGACCTCAGCGTCCCGGACACCCAGAATTTCGTCGGCGGGCGTGGCGCGATCTACCTCCACAACACGCTCAGCGCCTTCTCGGCGATCATCGACGACCTGTTCACCCGCGCACAGAGCGCCGAGGACGGCCTCGACAACGCGGTCTACTGTCTCTACGTCTCGCCGCTGAAGTCGCTCGCGAACGACATCCACAGAAACCTCGAACGGCCGCTGGACGGCATCGAAGCACGGATCGACGACGACGTCGAGGTGCGCCACGCCATCCGTCACGGCGACACCAGCGACGCCGACCGGCAGGCGATGCTCGAGACGACCCCGCACGTTCTGAACACCACCCCGGAGACGCTCGCCATCCTGCTCAACTCCCCGAAGTTCAAGCAGAAGCTCCGGCGTGTCGAGTACGTCGTCGTCGACGAGATCCACTCGCTCGCGGCGAACAAGCGCGGCACGCACCTCGCGGTCTCGCTGGAGCGCCTCGAAGCCATGTGTCACTCCTCGCCCGTCCGTATCGGCTGCTCTGCGACCGTCGAACCCTTGGACGAGATGGCGGAGTTCCTCGTCGGCCGCGAGAGCGCGGGCGGCGACCCGCGGCCGTACGAACTCGTCGACACCCGGTTCGTCCGCGAGTTCGACGTCGAACTGGAGTGTCCGACCGACGACCTGATCGACACGCCGCGCGAGGTCGTCTCTGCGCGGTTCTACGACCGGCTCGAGGAGCTGGTGGCGAGCCACGACTCCACGCTCGTGTTCACGAACACCCGTTCTGGCGCCGAGCGCGTCCTCCACAACCTCCGCGAGCGGGGCGCGTTCGACGAGGCGAACTCCGCCTGTCACCACGGCTCGCTGTCGAAAGAGCGCCGGCAGGGGGTCGAGGCGGCGCTGAAGGAGGGGACCCTCGACGTGGTGACGACCTCCACCTCGCTCGAACTCGGCATCGACATGCCCCACATCGACCTCGTGGTCCAGGTCGGGTCGCCCAAGTCCGTCGCCTCGCTCCTCCAGCGGATCGGGCGCGCCGGCCACCAGCTCGGTCAGACCGTCGAGGGACGGGTCGTGGCGCTCGACCGCGACGAACTCGTCGAGTGTGCCGTGATGTTGCAGAAGGCCGAGGAGGGGTTCGTCGACCGGGTGTTCGTCCCCGAGAACGCCGCCGACGTGGCCGCCCAGCAGGTGTACGGGATGGCGATCAACGGCCCACGCCCCGAGGCGGAGGTGCGGGCGGTTCTCGAACGCGCCTACCCGTACCGCGGGTTCGGTGACGAGGCGTGGGAACGCCTGCTCCGGTACCTCACCGCCGACTACGAGGGGCTGGAGGAGAAGAACGTCTACGCGAAGGTCTGGCGCGACACCAACGACCCGCCCGACGGCGACCACCACTACGAGGCGTACCCGGTCGGAGAGCCGCTGATCGGCAAGCGCGGGCGCCTCGCGCGGGTGATCTACATGACGAACGTCGGCACCATCCCCGACTCGTTCACCATCGACGTGGTCACCCGCGGCGGCGACGAGTGGGTCGGCGAACTCGACGAGGACTACCTCGACAAGCTGGAGAAAGGCGACGTGTTCGTCCTCGGGGGCGACCGCTACGAGTTCCGCTACCGTCGGGGGTCGAAGGTCTACGTCGACCCGACGGGCGCGCGCCCGAACGTGCCCTCGTGGTTCTCGGAGCGGCTCCCGCTGTCGTACGACCTCGGCCGGGAGATCCTCGCCTTCCAGCGCGACCTGCTCGACAGGCTCGCCACTGGCGGCCGCCCCGCCGTCCGGGAGTGGCTCCGGACGTTCCCGTTAGACGAGAACGCCGTCCGGGCGATCGCGCGGATGTACGACGAGCAGGCCCGCTACGCCGGCCCCACGTCCGTCTCGACCGATTCGAGACTGGCGGTCGAGGTCGAGAAGGACCGCGAGGACTACCGCCGGCGGTTCTACGTCCACTCGAACTACGGCCGGCGCTTCAACGACGGGCTCTCGCGGCTGGTCGCCTACCGGTGTTCGCGGCGCGCGAACGCGAACGTCCAGGTCGCCGTCGCCGACAACGGCTTCGTCGTCTCGATGCCGCTCAACCGGACCGTCGACCTCGCGGACGTCCTTCGCTCCGTCGCGCCCGACGAGGTCCGCGGCGACCTCCGGGCCGCGCTCGACGGCACCGAACTCCTCAAGCGGTACTTCCGGATCGACGCCACCCGGGCGCTGATGATCCTCAAGCGCTACAAGGGGTACGAGAAGTCCGCGGCCGAACAGCAGGTCTCCAGCGAGATGCTGCTCTCGTTCGCCGAGGGGCTGGACGACTTCGCGGTGATAGAGGAGACCTACCGCGAGATCCTGGAAGACAAACTCCACGTCGACGGGATCGAGACGGTGCTCGCGGACGTCCAGGCGGGCGAGGTCGAGGTGGTCGAACAGACCGTCGAGAGCCCGACGCCGCGGGCGTTCGGCCTCGCGACGCTGATGGCGAGCGACGTGGTGCTCGCCGAGGACGAGGGCCAGGTCCTGCGCGAGTTCCACGAGCGGGTGCTGTCGGCGATCGGCGACGAGGACGGACGCGATGGCGTGGCGGTCGACGCGGAGGACTAGCGTGGCCTCGGCCGCGAACCTGCGAGTCGGCCGTCCCGCGACGACCCGACACGACCAGATACCGTTCCGGAGCCACGCGAGGGGAGAGCACACGGTCCACACCGACGGATCTGCAGGTAGCGGGAACCGTCGTCGTTGCGCCTCGCGTGTGTGGGCAGCCGGCCGGTGGGGCGCGGTCGTGACGGCAGATCGCAGTTAAATCGTAATAAACGTACATTATCGATCCCACGAGGGTAGGAATCGCCCCCGGTTCATAACTTCGCGTGTAGCGTGCGTCCGCGTACCGTGGTAGCGCAAAGTACGGCCGTCGAAGACGGCCAAGAACCGCCCGAGGCGAACGGAACAGGCGCCGTGTAGGCGACGGCATACGGCCACGACACACGACGGAGACAGCTCACACGAGACTCGACACGAACACACCATGTCAGAGGCGGACACGCATTCGTCGGACGACGACCGACCCGAGACGGACGGCGGGGCGGTCACGCGAGCGGGACGGGACCACCGAGAGACGGACTACCTCACCCAGGAGGTGAATCTGTTGCGACCGAGCACGCCGTTCATGCGTGACCACCTGAGAGTGGTCAGGACCGGCTTCGTCGCCTGGGTGCTGGTCGTCTTCGGCCCGGTCACCGCGACCGCTGTCGCACCGGGCCCGATGACGACCCAGCTTCCGGTGCTCGGCTTCCCGCTGCACTACTTCCTGGTCGCAGTCGGGGCGCCGGGGGGCGCGCTGGTTCTCTCGGCCTGGTACGCGCGCAAGCGCGACGCCCTCGACGAGAAGTACGGCATCGAACACGGGGCCGCGACCGGGGAAGCCGGGAGCGGCGGGTCGGGCGGGGCCGCCGTGAAGGACGGAGGTGAGGGCGGGTGACGTGGGTCCTCCAAGCCGGGCTGCTCCCCGAGGGGCTGGACGTCTCGTTCAAACTCGTGCCCGGGATCATGGCCACGGCAATGCTGGCGCTGTTCCTGGTGATCGGCTACATGTTCAAGGTGGCAGACACCGAGGGAATGTGGGTCGCCGGCCGCTCGATCGGCAACCTCGAAAACGGCATGGCCATCGGCGCCAACTGGATGTCGGCCGCCTCCTACCTCGGGATGGCGGCGCTGATCGCGCTGTCGGGCTTTTACGGGCTGGCGTTCGTCATCGGCTGGTCGACCGGCTACTTCATCCTGCTCATCTTCATGGCCGCACAGATGCGCCGGTTCGGCAAGTACACCGCGCCGGATTTCGTCGGCGACCGGTTCGACTCCGACGCCGCACGCGCCATCGCGGCCGTCACGACGTTTCTCATCGGCTTCGTCTACGCTATCGGGCAGGCCCGTGGGATGGGACTGGTCGGACTGTACATCTTCGGCGACATCGCGCTCCCCGGACTGAGCGGCTACCAGTCGATGGTCGTCCTCATGATGGCGATCACGGTCGGCTATCTGACGCTGTCGGGGATGCTCGGCGCGACGAAGAACATGGCCGTCCAGTACGTCATCCTGATCGTCGCGTTTCTGGCAGGTCTGTACGTCGTGGGCTTCACGCAGGGCTACTCGACGGTGCTCCCGCAGGTCGAGTACGGACGGCTCATCGGGGAGCTCAGCGCGGAGTTCTCGGAGCCGTTCGTCACCGGCGGCTACTACCTGTGGATCGCCACGGCGTTCTCGCTGGTGGTCGGGACCTGCGGGCTCCCGCACGTCCTGGTGCGGTTCTACACCGTCGAGAACGAACGGACCGCCCGCTGGTCGACGGTGTGGGGGCTGTTTTTCATCTGCTTGCTCTACCTGAGTGCCCCCGCGTTCGCCGCGTTCGGGACGGACCTCTACGCCGAGAACATCGGCGCCGTCTACGGCGACCCCGGCATGACGAGCGCCGCGGCCGACGTCATCGTGGTGCTCGCGGCCCAGCTGGCGAACCTGCCACAGTGGTTCGTCGGGCTGGTCGCGGCCGGCGGGATCGCCGCGGCTATCGCGACGACGGCCGGCCTGTTCATCGCCGGGTCGTCGGCGATCTCCCACGACATCTACACCAACCTGATCAACGAGGACGCGACCCAGCGCCAGCAGGTGCTGGTCGGCCGTCTCAGTATCGTCGCCCTGGGCGTGTTGACGACGCTGGCCGCGCTCGACCCGGCCGCGCCGATCGCCGGTCTGGTCGCGTACGCGTTCTCGCTGGCCGGTGCGGTGCTGTTCCCGATGTTCTTTCTCGGCCTCTGGTGGGAGAACACCAACCGGCAGGGCGCCCTCGCCGGGATGTCGACCGGCCTCCTGATCTGGGTCGTCCCGATGGTCAACGAGGTGTTGCCGAGCTACGGGCTGTTCAGCGGCGCGGCCGGCGCCGACGGGGTCATCGTCCCGGCGCTCGCCCGGTGGCTGCCGGCGATCGGATCCGCGCTGGTCGCCGTGCCGGTGGTGTTCGTGGTCACAATCGCCGTCTCGCTCGTGACCGACGAACCGGCGACGGAGATCAAGAAGATGGTCCGGCAGTGTCACAGCCCCGAACCGATGGGCCAGCAACAGACTGCGGAGGACGTCGTGAGCGCCAGCGGCGGCGACGCCCCCGCGGACGACTGATTCATGTACGAAACCATACTCGTCCCGACCGACGGTAGCGAGGCGGCACGGGCCGCAGTCGACCAGGCCGCCGACATCGCATCGAACTACGGCGCGCGGATTCACGCGCTGTACGTGGTCGACATCGACGCGACGAACGTCACGCTGGGGACCGAACAGGTCGAACGGCTCAAGCAGGGCCACCTCGACGAGATGCCGGAACTGACGGCCCGCGCGGAGGACGCGACGGGCTACGTCACCGACGTCGCGGCCACCCACGGAATCGATGTCGAGGAACACGTCCTGGTCGGCTACCCCGTTCGGGCGATCCGTCGGTTCGTCGAGGACCACGATGTCGACCTGATCGTGATGGGGTCTCACGGCCGGTCGGGTCTCTCGCGGGTCGTCCTCGGGAGCGTCTCGGAGAAGGTCCTCCGGCAGACGCACCTGCCGGTGCTGGTCGTCGACGTCCAGGGAGAGGCGGCGGACGGATGAGCCGTCTCCAGACGCTCCGGGACCACGTCCGCGACCACCGACGGGGGATGGCCGCCGACCTGGTGTTCGCCGTGGTCTGGGTGAGCGTCGCCTCCCTGCTGGCCGACCTCCTCGGGGCCCCGGAGTGGGCCGCCTACCTGCTGATGGGGTCGGGCGTCCTCGCTTACTTCGGGTTCGTCTGGTCGCTGTCGACGGCACGAGCCGGCACTGCCAGTCGAGAGTGATACGGTGGCCTCGGCCGTGGCCCGTTAGCCTCTCTCTGCCGAGAGAACGGCGCGAGACTGTGGCGAGCGTCAGACGACCAGCGTGTTCAGGGCGTCCGGCACCACGAGTACGTCGCTCCCGGGCTCGACGGCGTCGGCGACCGACCCGCGGGCGTGCATCAGACACTCCGCGACCACCTCTGGATGTTCTGCGTTCGTCACGTAGGCGTCGCACGCCCGGAGCGCCCGTGCGACGACGAACGCGCGCTGGGCGCCCGGCTCGTAGCCCTCACGCATCTCGTCGTACAGCGCGGCGGCGCTCTCGGCGCCCCGCAGGCGGTCGTGGAACCGTCGCTCCCCCCTCCCTTCGCCCGCTCCCTCGGTCAGCCGCGCGGGGATCACAACCCGGCCCCCCTCACGCACCGGGTTGTGGTCGCCGAGGACGAGGTAGGTGAGCGCCCGCGTCGTCTGGTAGAGGTTGGCGTCTTTCGGCGCGCCGACGCCCGCGAGAACGGTGTCGTAGGCCCCCTCGGCCTCGACGGAGAGCGCCTCGCGCGCCGTCGCCGCGAGGTCGCGCACCACGTCGCGGGGGCGCCCCGCGGCGACGCCGAGGAACCCTGCGGGGCCCTTCGTGACGTTGATACAGAAGTCGGGGCCGGCGATGTCGCCCGCCCGGTCGACCGCGTCGCGGAACGGGTTGCCCTCGACTCTCCCGAGCCGAACCGCGTCCCGCGAGAGCATCTCCGGGCCGTGGGTGTACCGGATGATCGGCTCGCCGCCCGCGCCGATCACGACGGTCTTCGCGCCGCCGGAGAACCCCGCGTACTGGTGTGGCTCGACCATCCCCGTCGCCAGCACCACGTCCGCGTCGGCGACGGTCGGATTGAGCAACACGGGCACGTCGTCCACCTCGCCGACCTGCCGGGCGGCCTCGGGGTCGTGGTTCTCCGCGAGGCGGGCGTGCTCGCCCAGCCCCTCCCGTATCTCCGCGTCGGTCATCGGGCGGTGGAGGCCGAGGCCGAGGACCACGGAGACGCGTTCTTCGGTGACCTCGCCGGGCAGGCGCGCGAACAGCGCGTCGAGGAGGACGTCGTCCGGCGTCGCGCGCGTCACGTCGGTGACGACGACGGCGACGGTATCCTCCGGCGCGACGACCGCCGAGAGCGGCGGGCCGTGGGGGGCGTCGAGCGCGCGATCCGCGCCGGCGCGGGGGTCGACGGTCTCGCCGCCCGGCCGCTCGACGGCGGTCACGTCGCAGTCGGGCAGGGCGACGGAAACGGTCCCGTCGCCCAGCGGCAGGCGAACCTCGTCTGCGTCCATGCCACCGCCTGTCGAGGGGGCGACGAGAGTCTGTCGGTGCGTCGAGCCCGTTACCGCCGCGCCCAGTCGAGCATCCGCGCGTAGAACGGCTCCGAGCCCAGGGCGTCGGCGTCGCCCACGAGACAGAGCGCCCGCTTCGCGCGGGTCAGCGCGACGTTCACCCGGCGGTGGTCCTCGAAGATCGGTCCGTCCAGCGCCCCCGTCGCGACGAAGGAGACGACTATCACCTCCTCGCTCGACCCCTGGAACCGGTCGACGGTGTCGACGGTCACGTCCACCCGCTCGCCTATCTCCGCGACCTGCGCGCGGAAGGGCGCGATCACGCCGATGTCGTCGGGGTCGACCCCCGCCGCGAGGTAGGCGTCGACGACCTCGGCCACGCGGTCCGCCTCCGTGCGGTTGACGTTGCCGTCGCGTCGCCCGTCGGGGTCGACGAACGCGACGGGGTCGCGCAGGGTCGGCGGGAGCGCCTCCGGGTCGACCCCGTCGAGGCCCGCGAGCCGACGCCGCGCAACCTCGGGCGTCGCGGGCCGGAGCGCGCCGTCGTAGAACTCGCGGGACGGGAACGCCTGGATGCGCTGGCCCATCCGGTACTGCCGGTCGAGGAGGACGCTCGCCTCCGGGTAGTCGTCGACCAGCCGCTCGAACAGCGAGGTCCGGAGGTCCGTCTCCGCGCGGACCACGGGCGGAAGCTGCCGGTGGTCGCCGACGAGGACGAACCGCTCGGCACGGTTGACGGCCGCGAGCGTCCCCGGTTCGGTGAGCTGGGACGCCTCGTCCACCACCGCGACGTCGAACTCCTCCTCGATCAGGGTACGAGAGCTACAGCCGGAGGTGGTAGCGGCGACGACGGGCGACTCGCGCAGTTCGGCGACGCGCTCGTTCGGGTCGCCACGCGCCGTCAGCCGAACGTCCCGCATGTCGTCGCGGACGCCCGTCTCGGTGCCGTAGCGCACGACGTCCTCGAAGCCCTGATCTCTGAGCGCCTCCAGTGCGTTGTCCACAGCGCGGTTCGTGAACGCCGCGAGAAGCACGCGGTCGCCGCGCTCGACCAGCGCCCGGACCAGCCGCGCGATGGTGTAGGTCTTGCCCGTCCCTGGCGGGCCGTGGACGAGCGCGCAGTCCTCGGCGGCGACGGCGCGGCGCACCGCCCGGTCCTGCGCGCCGTTGTTCTCGACGTAGGTCCCTGGCGGCGCCTCGTCGCCGAACGCCGGCGCCCGCCGCCCGAGCAGCAGGTCGCGGCGGCGCTCGTCGGACTTGAGGACGAAGTCGTGGAGCGCCAGCAACATCCGGTCGACGGAGATCTCGGAGGGGTAGACGTCCAGCCGCCGGAGGTCGAGCGGTTCGTCGGCCGTGACGGCGACCTCGTCGCCCAGCCGGACGATCCGCGCCATCTCCGACCGCCCGGCGACGGGGTCGCCCTCGCTCGCGAGCGCCACGTCACCCTCGCGGAGCTTCGACACCGCCGAGCCGGGCCGGCGCGCGCGGATCTCCCACCGACCGTCCGGCAACTGCGCTGTCCCCGTCGGCTCCAGGCCGACCAGCGCGCGGTCGGCGGCGGCCCGCTCCTCGGCCGTCTGCTCCCACAGCTTCCGGTACTCCGCGTGGGCCTCGCGGCGTTCTGCCTCGATGCCCTCGTAGAACTGCTCGAAGTACGCACGCTCTGCCTCGGGCAGCGGCGTCCCCACCGACCCGGCCTTCGACTCCTGGTCCAGCCTGCCGGCGACGACCATACACGAGTCGCGCTCGAAGCAGTACTCGCACTTCGCGTCTGCCTCGTAGCCCGTCGGCACGTCGCTCCCGAACTCGGTCGCCGCGATCTCGTTTCTCGTCCGGACCGCGAACTCCTTCAGCCCGCGCCCGACCGAGAACTCCTTCGCGGGCGAGAGGTCGCCCGACGCCTCGCCGCGGTCGAGCGTCGCGTTTTTCGTGTAGAGCAGGGTCGCCGTCTCCGCGCCCTCGTCGTGTTCGTCGAGGACGAGGGCGTAACACGCCGCCTGCATCTTGTCGTGGAAGCGCGGCTCGCGGTTCGTGTTCTTGCCCGTCTTGAGTTCGACCGGGCTCCCCCGGCGCACGGCGTCGGCCCGGCCCTTCAGCCCGAAGGTCGGCGAGATGAGCGTCCGCTCGGAGCGCCAGTCGTCGGCCTCGTCCAGCGCTCCCTGGGCCAGCCACCCCTCGATCGCGGCGGCGTTACGCCGCACCTCGTCGCGGACCTCCGCGGCCTCTCGTCCGAGGAGGCCGAGTTCGAGTCCAGCCTCCGCGACCCGGTCCTCGACCGCCGCCGCCAGGTCGACGCCGCGCAGGAGGTCGCCGAACACCTCGTGGACGAGCGTCCCCTTCACCACCGGGTAGGCGAGCGGCACGCCGGAGAGCTTGTTCAGGTAGTAGACCCGCGGACACTGGACCCACCCGCGGACGTCCGTCACGTCCACGAGGAAGTCGGGTTCGAGGACGACGTAGGAGTCGCCCGTCGTCGCGTACCCCGCCTCGCCGCCGTAGTCGTCGCGCTCGGCCTCGGTCACGAGCAGTTCCATCCCGGGCTCGGCCCACTCCGCGGTGTGGGTCCACTTCCCCCACAGGGTCACGTCGACGGGGTCGCCCGCGCCCCGGTCCGGGCGCACCGTCAGGTCGACGAGATCACGGCTCCCGTACTGCGTGTCGACCTCGCGGACCTCCCCGACTGCCAGAATCGGCCCCCGGACGTTCACACGGGTCGGTGTGGAGGGGGCAGAAAGACGCTTTCGGTGGCCTGCACCCGGCTCTGTCTCCGAAGCCGACGGGTATTCGTACCTCCCCACCCACGTCCGGGTATGCGCGTGCGGAACTGGAGAGACGTCCTCGAGGACGTGACGGACACGAACGCCGACCCGGACGGCTGGCGCGCCGTCGGCGGTCGGCGGGCCGACGGCGTCGGCGAGGACCTCTACGTCGGCCACCCCGCGGCCGGCGTCTTCCTCGTGAAGACGTACGCCCGCAACCCCTACGAGGTGAAGGGCGTGGGGACCCGCGTCGCGCGGAAGGTCGACGACGGCCTCGACCCGGTTCTGCCCGACCGCGAGGAGCCGGGCCGGTTCGCCGTCCGCTCGCCGCCGGAGGACGAGGACGAGGCCGAGTCGATGGCGCGGCACGTCCGCGAGACGATCAAGGCCCACGCCGACGCCCCGACGGAGCCAGACCACCTGTTCGAGGACCTGATGGAGGCTGTCGAGAGCCCGGCGTTCGGCCCGATGTCGTACGACCTCGCGGGGCGGCCCGACCCCCTCGACGACCTCGCGGACGAGTTCGAAGACGCCGAGCAACTCCTCTCGGCGGAACTCGACGACCTCGTCGAGGAAGACGAGGTGGACCGCGGGTTCCAGTAGCCGCTCCGAGAGACAACCTTCTTGCGGCGAGCGCGCCGTCGTTCGGCCGAGATGTCGATCGGACAGAACACGAGCGTCGTCGTCGAGCGCATCGTCGCGGAGCTCGTCGACCTGGTCGTGACGTTCGCCGCCGTCGTCGCGGTGGCCGTCGTCGGGCTCCTCGCTGTCGGGGGACTCGGCGCAGTGACCGGCGCGGCGACGGGCGGCGGCAACCTCGCGGCCGGGCTCGGACTCGTCGGAATCGTGCTGGTCGGGCTGGTCGCGCTCGTGATCAGCGTGGGCTACAACGTCATCCTCGAGGTGGCCTGGGACGGCCAGACGGTCGGGAAGCGGCTGCTCGGGATCAACGTCGTCGAGACCGACGGTAGCGCTCCCGGGGTCGTGCCGGTCGTGATCCGGAACCTGCCGGCCGTCTTCGCGGCGGTCGTCGGCGCGGTCCTCGTCTACCCGCTCATCCTCCCCGTCGGCCTCGCGGCAATCTTCCTCAGCGAGGAGGACCAGCGCGTCTTCGACGTGTTCGCGGGAACGTTCGTCTTCGAGGCCTGACCGCGGTCGTCGGGTTCAAGCGCCCCCACGCTCTCCACCTCGCATGGACGTGGACGGCTTCGTGCGGGACTACTACGAGGCGCTCCGGCGGGGCGAACCGCTCGACCCCTACTTCCACGAGCGCCCGGACACGGTGAAGATCGGGGTGTTCTCGCGACGGCTCGGCGGCGAGACGGTCGCCGAGGCGCTCCGCGACCAGACCGCGAGAACGACGGATTGGACGGTCGAGAGCCGGGATCTCCGGACGTTCGCGCGCGACGGATTCGGCCACTTCGTCGACGACGTGGGCCTCGCGTGGACGGACGCCCGTGCCGACCGCCGCCACGCGTTCGACACGCGCTGGACGGGGCTGGTCGAGCCACGCGGAGACGAACTGCTGTTCGTCTCGATGCACGTCAGCGCGAGCGTGGACCGCGAGCGGGGCGGGCGGGCCACGAACCCGGACGCGGAGGCGCGGCGCGGCGACGCCGGGCAGAACGACCCGAGCGAGGCGGCCGACGAGGAGCGCACGTAGTGGTCGGATCGAGCCTCACCGACGAGGAGCGCACCCTCGCGAACAGCCGGCTCGCGGTCGGGTTCGTCGTCCTCGTCGCCGCCTCGGGCGGCCTCGTTGCCCTCACGGCCGGCGGGACGCCCCTCCAGCTCGCGGCCGGGGTCGCGACTGGCGCCGTCGTTGGCCTCCTGCTTTTGCTCTTTCTCCGGCGGCTCGTCGGGGACTTCGGCGCCGGACGCTAGCTCACGCGGGCGAGCCAGCGCGCCGGGTCGTCGAGCTCCGCGTCGCTCGGCAGGTTCTCCGGGCGGTCCCAGGCCCGGCCCGCCGCCTCGACTCCCCGGGCGTCCGCGACGGCGCGGAAGAACTCCGCGCCGCGCTCGTACTGCTCGCGCTTCGCGCCGAGCCCGAGCGCCCGACGGAGTAGGCGCGTCACCGGTCCACCCGCGTTCCGCCGGGCGTCGATCAGCGCCCGGAGGTCGGCCGTCTCGCCGTCGAAGGCGCGGTCCATCAGCAGCTCCGCGTACCCCTCGACGGCGGTCATCGTCGTGTCGAGCTCCGCGAAGGCGGCGCGGTCCACCCGCCCTTCCGCCAGCGCCTCTACGCTCTGCTCCATCCGCGATTCGAGGTGCCCCGCCAGCCACGGCGCGGCCGCGAACTCGGCGGCGTGGGCCACCTCGTGGAAGGCGATCCACCGCCGGAACCGGCCGCGGTCGACCCCGAGCGCGTCGGCCACCCGGACGAGGTTCGGGTGGACGACGTAGAGTCCGTGCTCGCCGTCGCCGAACGGCCGCGGGTCGTACTGTCCGAGGACGTGCCGGGCGAGAAAGCCGAGCGCCACCGCGAGCGCCGCCGTGTTGACGACGCGGGAGGGGCCCGCGAGCAGGGGCGACCCCTGGTCGTCGAGCGGGCCGAGGACGCGCCGGAACGTCGCGACGTTCGCGTCGATCCAGTGGTGGCGGTCCTGGACCTCTATCGCCGCGGGCAGGTCGACCTCGACGCCCGCCGCTGCCCGGATCCGGTCGCGCGCCGCCCGCACGTCCGCCGCGTAGCCGGCCCGGTCCGCGTCCGTGAGCGCGAGCGCGCCGGGGTCGGTGGCGGCCTTCGCGGCCTCCGCGACCCCGTCCCAGTCGACGTGGCCGGCGGCGCCCGAAGCTCCGGTGACGGCCCGGACGCTCCTGTAGATGTTCACGGTCGTGAGTGGCGGCGAAGCGTCTAAACGGTTCGGTCGGAACGGAAGTCGACGTCCGTGGCTACAGTTCGGCCTCGAAGTCCTCGAGCGCGTAGGTGGGGTCGCCGCCGCGGCGGTCGAGCGTCTCGTTGGCGAGCAGCCAGTAGACCACCGCGAGCGCGCGTCGCCCCTTGTTGTTCGTCGGGATCACGAGGTCGACGTTCGAGGTGGCGTTGTTCGAGTCGCACATCGCGATCACGGGGATGCCGACCGTGATGGCCTCCGTGACCGCCTGCGCGTCGCCGATGGGGTCGGTGACGACCACCACGTCGGGCTCGATGTAGCCGTCGTAGTCTGGGTTCGTGAGGGTGCCGGGGATGAACCGGCCCGTCCGGGCGCGCGCGCCGACGGCGTCGGCGAACGACTCGGCCGGGAACCGACCGTACTGGCGCGAGGAGGCGACGAGAACCTGTTCGGGGTTGTAGTTCGCGAGGAAGGAGGCGGCGGTCCGGATGCGCCCGTCGGTCTGGCTCACGTCGAGGACGTAGAGCCCGTCGTCGCGGACGCGGTGGATGAACCGCTCCATATCCTTGGTCTTCTGCTGGGTGCCGATGTGGACGCCCGCGCCGAGGTAGTCCTCGACGGGGATGAGGAGGTCCGCCTCGTCGTCGGGCATGACGTCCTCGTCGAAGCGGGGGCCGGCGGCCTCCTCGGGCTCTCCGGTCTCCGCGTCCGTCTCCTCGACCGCCTCGGGCTGTGCCTCTGTCTCGTCGTCCGCCACCTCGGGCACGGCCTCGGCCGTCTCGGCCTCGGCCTCGCTCTCGTCGGCGGAGTCGTCTGCGTCGTTCTGGTTCTGGCTCATGGTGTTAGACTGCGTCGTCGGCGATCCGGATCAGCTCGTTCAGCTTCGCCGTCCGCTCGCCGCCGACCGCGCCGGTCTTGACGAACGGCGCGTCTGTCGCGACGGCGAGGTGGGCGATGGTGGTGTCCTCCGTCTCGCCCGAGCGGTGCGAGATGACGGGCGTGAACCCGTTCTCGACCGCGAGCTCGACGGCGTCGACCGCGTCGGAGAGCGTCCCGATCTGGTTCGGCTTGACGAGGATCGAGTTGCCCGCGCCCTCGTCGATGCCGCGCCCGAGCCGTTCGACGTTCGTGACGAACAGGTCGTCGCCACAGACCTCCGTCCGCGAGCCCACGCGGTCCGTGAGCGCCGCGAAGTCGTCGAACGCCTCCTCGTCGAGGGGGTCCTCGACGTAGGCGAGGTCGTACTCGTCGACCAGCGAGGCGACGTAGTCGACCTGCTCGTCCGGCGTCCGCTCCGTCTCGCTGTAGCGGTACACCCCCTCGTCTGCGTCGTACAGTTCGGTCGCGGCGACGTCGAGGCCCATCCGGATCTCGAACCCGAGGTCGTCGGCCACCTCGGCGACCGCCTCGTCGACGACCGCGAAGGCCGTCTCGTCGTCGGTCTGGGGCGCCCACGCGCCCTCGTCGCCCTTGCCGGCCGGAATCCCGTGGTCGGCCAGCAGGTCGCCGGCGCGGCCGTGGACGCGGGCGTTCGCGAACGCCGCCTCCGCGACGCTCGGCGCGCCGACGGGCAGCGCGAGGAACTCCTGGATGTCCGTCGCGTCCCGCGCGTGCTCTCCGCCGCCCACCACGTTGCCGAGCGGGACGGGAAACGAGTCGCTCGACGGGCCGCGGAGCGCCCCGCCGAGGTGCTGGTAGAGCGGCACACCGACCGTGTCGGCGGCGGCCTTCGCGACCGCCATCGAGATCGCGACGACCGCGTTCGCGCCGACCTCCGAGAGGTCGTCGGTGCCGTCTGCGCCCCGGAGCGCGGCGTCCACCGCGCGCTGGTCGCCCGCGTGGACCTCTCTCTCCAGCCGGGGAACTGCGAGCCGCCGGGCGGCCGCGATCGCCTCGTTCGGCGGCAGTTCGACGGCCTCGTGCGCGCCAGTCGACGCCCCCGCCGGCGCCGCGGCGCGGCCGAAGCCGCCGTCCTCGGTCAGGACGTCTGCCTCCACCGTCGTGTTCCCGCGGGAGTCGAGCACCCGCCGGAGCTCGACAGAGTGGACGCGGCTCATCGCCGCTCCCCCCGTCGCACGGTGAACGGGAGCACGCCGGCGTCGTACTCCTCGGCCGCGACGAGGATGGGCTCGGACTGGTCGGTGTCGATCAACACCGGGGCGCCGTAGGACACCTGGAGCGCGCGCGCACCGAGGATGCGGGCCTTCTCGTAGCGGTTGTACCGCGGCTGACCGCCGGTCTGTCGCCCGCTCATTGGTAGGGCGCCACCACGTCGACTAGGTCGCGGTGCGAGACCAGCATGCGGCGACAGCAGTGCCGTTCCACCCCGAGCTCGTCGAGCACCTCGGACGGGTCGTCGTCCCCCTCGCGGGTGCGCTCCTGGAACTCCTCCCAGTGGCGACTCACCACGTTTCCACACGTGAAACACCGCACGGGTACCATCATGGTTAGCGGTAGGACTTCTGGTAGCGCGCCCGGGCGCCCGGGCCGCCCCACTTTTTCGGCTCGGTCTGCCGGACGTCGTTGACCAGCAGGGAGCGGTCGAACTCCATGTAGGCGTCCCGGAGCTCGGCGTCGTTCGTGTGCTCGACCAGGCCGCGCGCGATGGCGGTCCGGACGGCGTCGGCCTGCCCGCTGAACCCGCCGCCCTCGACGCTGACGTCCACGTCGACGTCGTCGCGCAGGTCGGCCTCGACGACGCGGAACGGCTCCAGCATCTTGAGACGCGCGAGTTCGGGTTCGAACAGTTCGACCGGCTGGGCGTTGATCCGCACGCGGCCGGCGCCCTCACGGACCGTCGCCCGCGCGACGGCCGTCTTCTTCTTTCCGCTCGTGTTCGTTACCATGTTCGGTTCGCTCCGAGCCGCTCTGCCACCTCGCCGAGCGAGGTGAAGTTGATGTTCGACAGCCGGTCCAGCGAGGTGCCCTCCAACACGTCGCCCTCCTCGTCGATGGGCTCGCCGACGTAGACGCGGACGTTCTCGAACGCCTCGCGCCCACGGTCGGTTTTGTACGGCACCATCCCGCGGACCGCGCGCTTCATGATCCCGTCGGGGCGCTTCGGGTAGTACGGGCCGGAGTCGGAGCCGAGTTCCGCGCGCTTGCGGTAGACCGCCATCGTCGACTCCTCGTTGCCCGTGATGACCGCGCGCTCGGCGTTGACGACGGCGACTCGCTCGCCGTCCATCGCGCGTGCGGCCACCTCGCTCGCGACGCGTCCGAGGATACAGTCCCGGGCGTCGACCACGAGGTCGGCGTCGAACTCCGCGACGTTCATCGCACCACCCGCACGTTCGACCCCTCGGGGTTCTCGTCTATCGCCTGTTCTAGCGCCACGGCGGTGCCGACCTCCTCGATTTTCGTCTCCGCGGTCGAGGAGAAGTCGACGGCAGCGACGGTGACGTCGGTCCGGAGGACGCCGGAGCCCAGCACCTTGCCGGGCACGATCACCGTCTCCTCGGGGCGTGCGTACCGCTCGATGCGCCCGAGGTTCACCTCCGCGTGGGTTCGCCGCGGCTTCTCGAGCCGGTCGGCGACGTCCTCCCAGACGCCGGCGCCGGTCTCGCGGGCCGCCGACTTCAGGTCGGCGACCAGCCGCTCAACGTTCGGATTCGTCTTGCTCATGATATGTCGTGTGTGCCGCAGAGAACGAGCCGCGAGCAGTGCAGGGAGCAGGATTCGAACCTGCGAACCCCTATGGGACAGCGCCCTGAACGCTGCGCCGTTGACCTGACTTGGCTATCCCTGCTCGCGGCTCTCGATACCCCGCGCCCCCTGAAACCGGTTTCGATCCGGGTCCCCTCGGTCGCTTCGCTCGCGGCGTCACCGGCGACGAAGTCGCCGGTTGTTCGCGGGAGCGGCGCTCCCGCGACGGCCGCGAGGCTGGCGACGGCGGGCGTCCGGGTCGGTCGGTGGGGGCGCGCGGACATCTCTAAACGGCGACGCTCTCTCTCAGTTCGACCGCACGCGAGCCGATCGACTCGGCGGCGCGCAGGACCAGTTCCTCGACGGAGAACGACCCGTCGGACTCGACGTGGAAGACGAACGCACCGGGGACGTCCGTGACTTCGACCTCCTTGCCCGGGTAGCGCTCGCGCAGGTCGTTCCCGAACGCGTCGGCGAGCACGAGGTCGCCCTCGGCGGCGTCTGCGTCGGCCGCCTCGGGGGCGCCCTCCTCGATGACGCCGCGGACGATCTGTGGCCCGTCGTCGTCGCCGAACTCGTCGCGGTCGCCGACGACGTCGGTGCGCTGGAGATGCCGGTAGCCGACGGCCACGCCGCCTTGCTGTTTGGCGTGGGCCTTGCCGGACTCGAGCACCGCCTCGGCCTCCAGTTCGAGCCGCTGGTTCTCCTTCAGCTGGATGATCGGCACGTCGTCGTCGGCGGGCCGAACCATGTCGTCGCTCGTCTGGATGTCGCCGGAGTAGGCCGTCGCGGGCCCCTCCACGTCTAGCGCGAGCGTGACCGTGTCGCCGACCTCGAAGTCGTCGAGCGGCGTCGTCAGCGGGACGAGCCCGAGCCGCAGGCCGATCATCTCGTCGAACATCACCGACGAGTTCTCGACGACGCGGAGCCCGTCGATCGAGAACGTCGGCACGTCCGCCACCATCGCCCGGCGGACCCCATTTGCGAGCGCGGGCGTCAGCCCGCGGACGAGAAAGCGCGCCGACCGCTCGTCGCGCTCCACGAACTCGACCTCGAACCCGTCGGTCCCGCTCATAGGCGTCGGTTCTTCGGCGCCCGGGTGCCGTCGTGCGGGATCGGGGTGACGTCCTCGATCCGGCCGATCTCGAGTCCGGCGCGTGCGAGCGCACGGATCGCGGCCTGTGCGCCCGGTCCGGGGGACTTGTTGAGGTTCCCGCCGGGACCGCGCACGCGGACGTGGACGCCCTCGACGCCGGCGGCCTGGACCTCCTCGGCGATGACCTCCGCCATCTGCATTGCGGCGTACGGCGACGCCTCGTCGCGGTTCTGCTTCACGACCGTCCCGCCCGAGGACTTCGCGATCGTCTCGGCGCCGGTCTGGTCGGTGACGGTCATCAGCGTGTTGTTGAACGACGCGTGGATGTGCGCGATGCCCCACTTGTCGCTCGGTCCGTCGGACCCGCTCATTCCTGTCCCTCCGCGCGCTCGGGGTGGAGGTCGTCCGCGAGCGGACTCGTCTCGTCGAACCCGACGCTGTCCTCGACGTCCACCTCGACGGTCTGGCCGGGGCGGTCGACCCGGGCGCCGTCGACGACGACGTGGCCGTGGACGACGAACTGTCGCGCCTGCTCCGGCGTGCTGGCCAGCCCCTGTCGGTAGACGATCGACTGGAGCCGACGCTCCAGCAGGTCGGTCACGGAGAGCGACAGGACGTCGCTGATGTCGTCCTGTTCGCCCAGGACGCCGATGCGGCGCAGGCGCGCGAGAAAGTCCGCGCCCTGTGCGTTGGCGGCGTCGACGTCGCCCTGTGCCTCGCCGAGCAGCCGGCGCGCCTCGCGGCGGAACCGGCGGAGCTGTGACTGCGTGCGCCACAGCTCCTGTTTGTTCTTCAGTCCGTACGTCGAGAGCAGGTTGCCCTCGTCGGCGATACGCTCACCTTGGTAGGGGTGGTTCGGAGTCTCGTAGCGCTTGGTGTTCTGTCCCGTGCTCATTTACTCGTCCTCGTCCTCGGCCGCGGCCTCCTCTTCCATGTCCTCGCGGATCTGTTCGACGTTGACGCCGATTGTCCCCTCCGTCCGTCCGGTGGACTTCGTGCGCTGGCCGCGAACCTTCTGCCCGCGCTTGTGGCGGACACCTTTGTACGAGTCGATCATCTTCATCCGGTTGATATCCTGCCGACGGGTCTCGGAGAGGTCCGACCCGGTCTCGTGGGTCGTCTCGCCCGTGTAGAAGTCGTTGCGCCGGTTGGCCATCCAGTCCGGAAGGTCGTCGCCGAGGGACTCGACGGCCTCGACCACGCGCTCTATCTCCTCGTCCTCCAGTCGCCCGAACGTCGCCGTCCGGTCGACGTCGGCGTTCTCGGCGACGATTCGTGCCGTTCGTTTCCCGATCCCACTCATGTCGGACAGGCTTCGCTCGACGCTTTTCGTGCCGTCGAGGTCCGTCTGTCCGATCCGGACGAAATACCGGAGGTCGTCGTCCTCCGCCTCGTCCGTGTTCGCGTCGTCCGGTGGTTCTGCACTCATGGCTTGGATTGGCTGCTCGCGTGAGGCGTTGCGGCGGGGATTCGAACCCCGGAGGCAGTGATGCCACAGAGTTAGCAACCCTGCGCCTTGGGCCACTTGGCTACCGCAACCCGCGTTCATCGTCGCCCTCTCGGACTCGGGGGCCGGTCCCCCTGCATCAGTCGCGTCCGGAGTAACTCGGTTCCGCGACTTAAGACTCACGACACGCCCGAGGGCGTGCGAACGCGTCACACGCCCCGCTCGGTCCGCAGAGCCCCGTCTCGCTCGCTCAGAGCCCGAGGATCGCGCGCGCCTCGTCCGTCGTCGCCACGGGCCGGCCGAGCGTCTCCGCGAGGTCGGCCGTCCGCGCCACCAGCTGTGCGTTCGACGTGGCCTGCTCGCCCTGCCGGTAGTAGAGGTTGTCCTCCAGCCCCACGCGGGCGTGCCCGCCGACGAGGATAGAGGTAGTGGTGACCGGAAGCTGGTAGGGCCCGAACCCGAGGACGTTCACCGCCGCCTCCTCGGGCACGTCGTCGAGGTGCGAGAGCAGGCGCCGGGGCGACGGCGGCGAGGTGGTGCCGCCGCCGAAGACGAGGTTGAGGCACGGCGGGTCCTCGACGTCGGCACGCTCCAGGAAGGCGAGCGTCTCGTTCAGGTGTCCGTCGTTGAACACCTCCATCTCGGGTTTGATCCCGCGCTCTAGCATCTCGTCGTGGAGGCGGTCGACGAACCCGCGGGTGTTCTCGCTCGTCAGGTGGTCGTAGCGGTTCAGGGGCCCCATGTCGAGGCTGGCCATCTCCGGCGCCGGGTCGGTGCGGAGCGGCTCCATCCGCAGATCCTCGGGCGCCGCGGTCCCGCCCGTCGAGTGCTGGAGTATCACGTCGTCGGTGGCCTCGCGCACGGCGTCGGAGACTTCCTGAAACCGCTCTGTCGCGAACGCCCGCTCGCCGTTCTCCCGGCGCGCGTGGAGGTGGACGACGCTCGCGCCCGCCGCCTCGCACGCCGCCGCCGCCTCGCCGATCTCCGCCGGTGACTCAGGGAGGTTCGGGTTCGCCTCCTTGCCGTGGACGCCGCCGGTCAGCGCCGCGGTGAGGATCACCGGCGAGCCGTCGTGGTAGGCCGCGTTCACGACTCCTCGGCCTCCGCGCGGTCGACGTAGATCTCGCAGTCCTCGGCCGGGTCGAGGTCGTACCGGCCGTTGCAGATGTCCGCGCGCATCGGCTGGACGAACGTCTCGGCGACCGTGCAGTACGCCCGCGGCACCTCGAAGCGCTGGTCGCCCTCGGCGGCGCGGTAGTCGAGGTGTGGACACTCCTCCATGGCCGTGTGGTCGCGCGAGCGGGTGTTAAGTGTGGCCGGCGGCGAGAGAGGCTACTCGCCGCCGTCGGCCCGCGCCGCTCGGTCGCCGCGGTTGCCGACCGCCGGGCCGCCGAGGTAGTCGTCGTTGATCTCCCACCCGCCCTCCCCGTCCCGCACCATGTACTCGCCGTAGTACGGCACGCGCTCCGCGACGACCTCGCGGAACGCCGCGCGGATCTCCGCGCGGGTCATCTCGCCCATCGGCCGGAGGTCGTCGTTGCGGTTCAGACACCCCTTCAGCTTGCCGTCGTGGGTCACCCGCACCCGGCCGCAGTTCGCACAGAACTCGGGGTTCTCGACGGGGTCGACGATCTCGACCATCCCCCCGTCCGCGCTCTCGCCGCCCATCCAGTAGCGCCGCCGGTCGTGCATCTCGCGGCGCTCCACCCGGTCGGCCTTGCCGTCGAGCCAGTCGTGCACCCGTTCGATGTCGACGCTCCACTCCGGGCGGCCCGTCAGCTCCGGCATGTACTCGATGAGCTGGAGGCGCAGGCCGTCCTCGCGGGCGACGTACTCCACCATCTCCTCGACGTAGCCCTTCGTGTGCTCGAAGACGACCATGTTGAGCTTCACCGGGGCGAGCCCGGCGTCGACGGCGGCGCGCACGCCCGCCATCACCTGGTCGTAGGCGCCTGACTGGGTCACCTCCCGGAACGCCTCGGGGTCGAGGGCGTCCTGCGAGACGTTCACGCGCGCGAGGCCGGCGTCGACGAGCCCCTCCGCCCGACCGGGGAGGAAGGTCCCGTTCGTCGTCATCGACGCCTCCATCCCGTCGGGGACGCGCCGGACGATCTCCTCTAAGTCGTCTCTGAGCATCGGCTCCCCGCCCGTGAACTTCACCGCATCGACGTCGAACTCGTCGACGACCTCCAGGAACCGGACCACGTCGTCTGCGCTCATCTCGTCGTCCCGGGGCTCCATCGGTCCGCGCGTGTCGCCGAGTCCCTCGTTGTGGCAGTAGACGCAGTCGAAGTTACACCGGTCCGTGAGCGACACCCGCACCCCCGTCACGGCCCGCCCGAAGTCGTCGACGAGTGACACAGAGTCACAAGCAGCCGGCGCGGCATAAACGAGCGGGGTCCGTCGCCGCGAGCGAAACCGTTCGTGGTTTCGATCGCCGGCGATCGCAGACGGAGTCGGTTGCGCTCGCGGGCCGTGTCGGAAACGCTTATTCGGCCGAGACGCGGAACGGCGCCATGGACGAGGCGGCGGTCCGAGAGCGGCTTCGCGCGGTCGAGGACCCCGATCTGGGCGGTGACATCGTCTCGCTGGGGCTGGTCAACGCGGTCGACGTCGACGACGAGCGGGTCCGGGTCTCGCTCGCGCTCGGCGCGCCCTACTCGCCGACCGAGAGCCGGATCGCCGCGCGGGTCCGCGAGGAGCTCGCCGACGACGCCGGCGGCCGCGAGATCCAGCTGACGGCGCGGATCGACGAGCCCGAGCCCGCCCGGCCGGACGCGGCGACCGGCGAGGCCGACGCCGAGGAGGACGACGCGGCACCGGTTCTCCCGGGGGTCAAGAACGTCGTCGCCGTGGCGTCGGGGAAAGGCGGGGTCGGCAAGTCAACCGTCGCGGTGAACCTCGCGGCGGGCCTCTCGAAGCTCGGCGCGCGCGTCGGTCTGTTCGACGCCGACATCTACGGCCCGAACGTCCCGCGGATGGTCGACGCCGACGAGGCGCCCCGGGCCACGGCCGAGGAGCGCATCGTCCCGCCCGAGAAGTACGGGATGAAGCTGATGAGCATGGCCTTCCTCGTCGGCGAGGACGACCCGGTCATCTGGCGCGGGCCGATGGTCCACAAGGTCCTGACCCAGCTCGTGGAGGACGTCGAGTGGGGCGAACTCGACTACATGATCCTCGACCTCCCGCCGGGAACCGGCGACACCCAGCTGACCATCCTCCAGACGCTCCCGCTGGCGGGCGCCGTCGTCGTCACGACCCCACAGGACGTCGCCGTCGACGACGCGCGTAAGGGGCTGCGGATGTTCGACCGCCACGACACCACCGTCCTCGGGGTCGTCGAGAACATGGCGGGGTTCCGGTGTCCCGACTGCGGGAGCGCCCACGACCTGTTCGGACGGGGCGGCGGCGCGGCGTTCGCGCGGACGAACGACCTCGCGCTCCTCGGCTCGATTCCGCTCGACCCCGAGGTCCGGGCGGGCGGGGACGAGGGCGCTCCGGCGGTCCTCGGCGACGGCGAGGCCGCAGACTCGCTGCGCGTCGCGACAGAGAACGTCGCCGACGCCGTCGGACTGGTGAAGCGCCGCGAGGTGGCCGAACGCCGCGGGGGCGACCCGGCGGAGCGCCCGCTGGTCGACGGCGCGGACGACGACTGACTGCCGGCGACAGCCACTAATCCCTCCCCCCTCTTTCTCGACCGTGCCCCGGCAGGAACGGCTCTCGAACCCGTACGGGATGGACGAACACTGTACGAACTGCGCCCGCGCGGAGACGCGCGAGCGCGTCGTCCACGGCTACGGCGACGCCGAGGCGGAGTTTCTCGTCGTCGGCGAGACCCCGACGGCGGGCGCACAGCGGACGGGCGTGCCGTTCACGGGCGACGACGCGGGCGAGCGGCTCCAGCGGGTCCTCGGCGAGGTCGGCCTGTCGCGCTCCCCGCCGGACGACCCCGAGCCGGAGCTCCAGAACGTCTACCTCACCTACCTGACGCGGTGTCACGGACCCGACTCGCCGGCCGACGAGGAGATCCGGGCGTGCGAGCCGTTCCTCAACGCCGAGACGCGGACGATCAACCCCGAGATCATCGTCCCGGTCGGCGAGCGGACGCTCCGGACGCTCGCGCCCGCCTACACCACGAAGGCGCCCGAGTCGTTCGACATCGACGAGGTCCACGCGACCGCGGTCCGGGGGCGCGGGTTCGAGCTCGTCCCGATGCGGCGCCTGGACGACCAGACCGACGACGAGACGGCGGCGTTCGTCGACTGCCTGCGCGACCTGATGGCGGGCGACTACCGCCAGACGAAGGGCCGTCGCTCGCGTTGACGGCCCCGTCGCCCGCGGCGAGGCGCGACCGAACCCCTGAAGCGACCGGCGCTCTCACCGCCGCCGTGCCCGCGCTCTCACGCACCGACGGAGGCTCGCCGTGCCCACGATAGTCGTCCCCGCGACCCCGCCCCGCCCCGGTCTCGCCCTCGCGGACCTCGCCGCCGACGCACCCGTCTCCGAGGCCGAGGCCGCCCGCCTGTACGAGGCGTGCCTGCGCGACGCGCTCTCGGCCGCCGACGCCGCGGGCGGGGACCTGATCGTCACCTACCCATCCGCCGACCGGGTCGGCGCCGACGACGACGGCACCGGCCCAGAGGCGGCGGTCCGCGCCGCCGCGGCGCCGGCGCTCGCGGACCCCTCGGACGTTCGGTTCGAGGTTCAGGTCGGCTCGACGCCGAGCGCGCGCCTCGGCAACGTCGTCACCCACCTTCTGCGCGAGACGGAGGCGTCGAGTGTCGGCTACCTCCGTCCGACTGCCTACCACACGCCGCGGACCGTCCTCGACGGCGCGGCAATGAAGTCGCGCTCCTCGGGCGTCGTCCTCGGGCCGGCGCCCGACGGCCGGGTCCACTACGCCGCGTTCGCCGACACGTCGCTCGACTTCGCCGACGCGCTCGCCGCGCCTGCCCTCGACACGCTCGCCGCCCGCGCGGCCGAGGCAGACGTGACCGCCGACTTCGTGGAGTCTCGTCCCGTCCTCGAACGTGCCGCGGACCTGCCGACCCTGCTCGCGACGGTGTCGGCGCGACGGCACGCCGAGCGCGCCGTGCCCGAACACGTCGCGGCGACGGTCGAAACTCTCGAACTGGGCCTCGACACGGACGGGGAGACCCTGCGGGTCGTCCGGGAGTAGGACGCGGCTCGGCTCCGCCGAGAGCCGCTCCTCGGTTCGCGCCCGGCGCTCCCGACGTGGGTTTTTGTAGACGGCTCGAACACCCCTCGGCCGGGCAACGAATGTCAGAGAACACCAAAGACGTGGCCGCGATCGTCGACGACCTGACGACGACCGACATCGGGGGGCGCGACACGATCGGTCCCATCTCCGCGGCTGCTCGGACGAAACAGGGGCGTGCTCCGGCGATGCAGGCTGCCGAACGGCTCGACGAAGCAGTCGGTCCCGGGGACACCGTGCTCGTGCTCACCGGCTTTCTGATCCCGCCGTCGATGGTTCAGGAGACGGACGGACCGCTCGGCGCCGTCTCCGTCGCACGGGCCGTCGACAGGGCGCTCGACGCAGACGCGGTCGTTGCGTGTGAGCCCGCGGCCGTCGACGTCTGTGAGGCGACGGCGACTGCCGGCGAACTCAGCGTCCTCGACCGCGAGACGGCGTCCGACACCAGACGGACCGTCTCGGTCGAGCCGTTCCCCGCCGACCGCGCCGAGGCCCGGGCGTACGTTGCGGACCTCCTCTCGGAGGTCGACCCGGCCGCGGTCGTCGCCGTCGAGAAGGTCGCTCCGAACGAGGACGGAGTCTACCACAACATGGCTGGGTACGACGTGACCGAGCAGACGGCGAAGGTGGACGAACTCTACAGCCGACTCCCCGACGACGTGGTGACGGTCGCCGTCGGCGACGCCGGCAACGAGGTCGGCATGGGTCTCGTCCGCGAGACGGTCGAAGCCGAGATCCAGTACGGCGCCGAGTGTCAGTGTGGCTGTGGGGCAGGGATCGCGTCGGCTATCGAGACGGAGCTCCTGGTTCCGGCGACGGTTTCGAACTGGGGTGGGCACGCGATCGCAGCCTGTCTCTCCCACCTGACCGGGACCGCCGTGTTACACGACCCCGACGTCGAGCGTCGGATGCTCGTTCAGGCGTCGACCGCGGGTGGGATCGACGGAATCGTCGGCGGCACGAGCGCCTGGTGCGACGGGATGCCGCCGGAGACACACGAGTCGATGCTCCGGCTGATCCGCGAGATCTTCGGGGCGTCCGTCCACACCCGCGGCGGCGAACTCGGACGGTAGCGACACCGGCTGTCGCCGGCAAACGCGCGTCGGCGCGCGGCGGACGTCGGGGACGGTCGACGAAAGCTTTAGTCGACGGTACGGCCCGTACCCGGCAAGGATGTCTATGGACCACGTCACGACCCTGGAGTGTACGCTCTGCGAGAGACAGTACGATCCCGACCAGATCATCTACACCTGTCTCGAACACGAGGGTGTGCGCGGGATCCTCGAGGTAAAATACGACTACGACGTCGTTCACGACAACTTCGACGCCGAACTCGACGGACAGATCGAGAGTCAGTGGAAATACGAGGCGTTCCTCCCGGTCCACGACGACGCCGAGGTCGTCACGCTGAACGAAGGGGGGACCCACGTCTACGAGGCGCCGCGGCTCAGTGACGCGCTCGGCGTGCGGACCCGGATCAAAGACGACGGCCGCAATCCGACGGGCTGTTTCAAAGATCGTGCGTCCTCGGTCTCCGTCACGAAGGCGAACCACGCCGGGCGCGACATCGT
Source organism: Haloferacaceae archaeon (assembly GCA_036626375.1). Lineage (GTDB taxonomy): Archaea > Halobacteriota > Halobacteria > Halobacteriales > Haloferacaceae > A07HB70. The sequence goes on along the minus strand of JAZKRX010000008.1, from coordinate 9,404 downwards.
CATCTGTGCCTCGACGGGAAACGCGGCCGCCTCGCTCTCCGGCTACGCCGCCAGAGGTGGCCTCGACTGCCGTATCTTCGTCCCGGGCGACGCCCCCGCTGGAAAGCTCGCTCAGCCGCTGGTGTACGGGGCAGACGTTCTCGCGGTCGAGGGGTCCTACGACGACGCGTACGACCTCTCGATGGCGGTCACCGACACGTACGGATGGTACAACCGGAACGCGGCGATCAACCCCTTCCAGGTCGAAGGCAAGCGCACCGTCGGACACGAACTGGCCGAGCAGACACGAGACGACGTCCCCGACTGGGTCGTCTTCTCGATGGGCGACGGCTGTACTATCGCCGGTGCCTGGAAAGGGTTCAGAGAGTTCTACGACCTCGACTACGTCGACGACCACCCGAAGATGCTCGGGGTGCAGGCCAGAGACGCGAGCGCGATCCACGACGCCTTCCACGGACACGAGGACGTCGACGCGGTCGCGGAGACGACCGCAGATTCGATCGCCGTCGGGCGGCCACGCAACACGGTAAAGGCGTGTCGGGCGCTCGAACAGAGCGGCGGCACCTCCGTGTTGGTCTCCGACGAACGCATTCTCGCCGCGGAGACACTCCTCGGCTCGACAGAGGGGATATACGCCGAGCCGGCCGGTGCTGCGCCCGTGGCTGGCGTGCAGAAGGCGCGGCGAGAGGGGATAATCGAGAGCGGCGACGACGTCCTCGTCGTCACCACGGGCTTCGGCCTCAAGGACCCGGAGAGCGCAACGCGGGCCGCGGGAGAGGTCGACCACATCGAGCCCGACCTCTCGGAAGTGACCGCAAAGTACGACCTCGACGAGTGATCGAGCCGTCTGGGCGTTCCGGCCGTCGCTCACCCGTCCCGAGGGGTCGGCCGTGTGACCGGCGTCCCGGCCGTCTCCTCGCCTTTCGACCACGCCGGGACGCAGACCTCCGTTCCGGTGCGTCACACGCCGTCGAGACCGGGGCGGTCGTCGGCAGTCCCGAGACCCGAGACGATAGCTTCAATCCCGTCGCGCCTGTCCGGTGACCTACGCCCTTCCGGCGAGTCTCTGAGTCGGCGTGCCCCGGTCGAGCCAGCGTGGCCGCGGCGGGGTTCGTGCCGGTCGCCGAACTGCGCAGGGGCGTACCAGACGGTCGCGGTGGGATGGCAGAGTGGACTATTGCGCCTGCCTTGAGAGCAGGTGGCCCTTGGCCTCCTGGGTTCGAATCCCAGTCCCACCGTCTCTCGTCGTTCGACCCCGCGAGCGCCCCGTGCGCTCGCCCGCCACGAACGACGAGTACGATCGCTGGCGATTCGAATCAGGGAGTGACGCGAACGAGGGAGCGGAACGACCGTGGTCACGGCGAGCGGAGCGCCGTGAGGAGGGAACGTAGTGACCGCAGTCCGAATCCCAGTCCCACCGGTCTCACGCCGCGCTCGCCGGAGGCGTCGTTCGCGCTGTCGACGACCCGAGCACCCCCCGGCGAGGGCACGCTTTTGTCGCTCGGGGATCGAACCGACGTGACACCGGTCCCCGATGTCGGCGTACACCGCCCTCTCTGACCCGCTCGCGTGGAGTGCGCTCGCGCTGCTGGCCGCCGCAGCGACGATACACGCCGTGGCGAGCACCGGCCGGCACCGGCAGGTCGCCCGTGCGGTCGTCGCCGTGGGGTGGGTCGCCTTCGCCGCCACGTGGGGGGTCCTGGTTCCACACTACGCGCTCGTCCAGCACAGTCTCATCGAGGCCGCGGGAGCGGCGCTGGCGGTGCCGGCCGGACTGTACGCGGCGCGCGAGCAGCACCGCGGCCGAGACGAGGCGTTCGCCGTCGCACGAGCCATCGCCATCGCCGGCGTTCTCTACCTCCCGTTCGTCGCGGTGCCGGCGGCGCGCGAGGCGCTCGTGGAAGCGGTCGTCGCGGGAACGGAGTCGCTCCTCGCCGTCGCGGGCTACACCGCCCCGGAGACCTTCCGGCTCGTCTCCGGGGCGGAGACGGGAGCGTCGTACCCGTTCCGGAACAGCTTCGTGTTCACGGTCGACGGCGGCCACCCGGTCGTCTACTACGTCGAACTGGCCTGTACGGGCATCAAGAGCATGGCGACGTTCGTCGGCGTCGTGTTCGCCGTCGAGGCGTCGAACGCCCGCCGTCTGTGGACGCTCGGGATCGTTCTCCCGGTCATCTACCTGCTCAACCTGCTCCGGAACGCCTTCATTGCGCTGGCGTTCGGTCAACAGCGCCTCCACGTGGCGCCGGAGGTCGTGCTCGCGGCGTTCGGCGTCGAGGACCCCTACCTCGTGTCGTACCTCGTCGCAGACCGGATCGTGGCACAGGGCCTCTCGCTGGTCGCGCTGGCCGCCCTCGCGTGGGTCGCCATCCACGCCGTACCCGCCGTCCTCGACCTCGTCGACGAGACCGTCCGTCTGGTCACCTTCGACCGCGCCTCGCTCCGAGGCTGAGACGAGACAGAAGAACTATACTACGTACGGGACAGTTCGAAACCGGATCGTGTCCCTCAGTCCAACCTCCACCGGTCGCATCGGCTCCAAGCTGCTCCGCCTCGGCGGACTCGGTCTGTTCGTTCCACTCGCGGGCTGTTTCGCGGTCTGAGCCGCGACTCGTCCTCCTGACCCCACCCCTCCGCAGGGGCAGGGGGAGTACAGACCGGCCGCTCGTCGCCCCCGCGCCGCGTGACGTAACGCCTTTGCTCTACCCCCCGTAGGCCCCGGCATGGACTGGCCACACGACCCCGACGGCGAGGAGGGGAGCGAGGGGCGGCGCAAGTACGGCCACGCCGTCCTCGCGAAGAAAGTCGAGGACGAGGACTTCCCGATCACGCAGGAGTGGTACGTCGACCAGTTCGGGGACCACCCCGTTCGTCTCGACTCGGAGCGGGTCGTCTCTGTGGCGGAGATCTTCGAGGGCGTCGAAAGAGAGGAGTTCGCGGACTTCGTCGAGTTCCACCGCGCGGTCGGCGCGGCGATGCGGGAGAACGACCTCTGGTTCTACGAGGGAAGCGAGACGTTCGTCGAAGGCTGACCCGAACCGTCTGCCGGTGACGTGGATTTCTGCCGCTACACACGAACAGGCTTAAGAAATTCCGCCACATCTCATGGCACGATATGTCACGCGACATCGATCGACGGACGTTCGTGAAGGCGGCCGGCGTTGCGGGCGTCACTGGGCTCGCCGGCTGTGCGGGCTCCGGTGGCTCCGGCGGCTCCGGCGAGTCGGGCGGCTCCGGCGAGTCGGGCGGCTCCGGCGGCTCCGGCGGCTCCGGCGAGTCCACGAGCACCACCAGCGGCGGCATGAGCGGCCCCGAGATGCTCGTCGTCATCGGCTACCCCGAGTCCGGCATCCAGCTGTTCCGCGACTTCTACAGCATGGGCAGCGAGGAGATGGACGTCATCGTGCCCGACGGCCTCCGGGACGGCGCGATGCCCGGACAGGTCGGCAACGACATGTCGAACGTCACCGGGACGGCGCCGGCAGCGGGCGGCCCGAACCAGGAGGCGTTCAACTCCCTGTTCCAGGACGAGTACGGCTCGGAGCCGGGCGTGTTCACCTCGCAGTCGTACGACTCGGTCGCACTCCTGCTCCTCGCGAACGCCGCGGCCGGCGAGAACACCGGCTCGGCCATCCGCCAGCAGCTCCGCCGGATCGCCAACCCCGAGGGCGACCAGTACGGCCCGCAGAACTTCGTCGCCGCGATGGAGGCCGCCGCGGCCGGCGACAACATCAACTTCCAGGGCGCCTCCTCGGCGACGAACTTCGACGAGAACGGCGACCCCGCCTCCGCGGCGTACGCCATCTGGGAGTTCGCCGGCGACGGCACGGAGACGATGGAGGTCCAGAACTTCGAGGGCGACAGCCCGCAGGGCGCCGGTCCGAGCGCCGACAGCGCTCCGGGCTCGTCCGACCGCGAGCTGTCGGTCGGCATCCTCCTGCCGGAGACGGGTGACCTCGCCTCCGTCGGCCAGCCGATGATCCAGGCGGCCCGGCTTCCGGCCATGCAGGTCAGCGAGGCCAACCCCGCCGGGCTCTCCGTCAACGAACAGGTCGAGGACACGCAGACGAACCCGAGTGCGGGCGTCAGCGCCGCCCAGTCGCTCGCGAGCGCGGGCGTTCCCGCGGTGTGTGGCTCCGCCTCCTCGGGCGTGAACGTCCCCGTCTCGCAGGAGGTGTTCATCCCGAACGAGATGGTCGGCTGCTCGCCCTCTTCGACGGCGCTGTCGGTGTCGAACCTGGAGGACGACGACTACATCTTCCGCACCGCGCCCTCCGACTTCCTGCAGGGCCGCGTGCTGGCGCAGGTCGCCGCCGAACGGCTCGGTAACTCCTCGGCCGCGACGCTGTACGTCAACAACGACTACGGCCAGCAGCTCTCGGACCGCTTCACCGAGGTGTTCGAGAACACCTTCGACGGCACGGTCACGAACGCCGTCGGGTTCAACAAGGGCGCGTCGTCGTACACCTCCGCGCTGGAGTCGGCGCTCGAACAGTAGGCGGCCTCACGCTCCGTTTTTCCCCGCCGGTCAGCCGCCCAGGAACTCCTGTCGCACCTCGGGGTCGGCCAGCAGGCGGTCGCCGCTGTCGGCGTACCGGTTCTCGCCGTTCGCCAGCACGTAGCCGCGGTCGCAGTGCCGGAGCGCCTCCTTCGCGTTCTGCTCGACCATCAACACGGCGGTGCCGGCGTCGTTGATGGCGTCGATGCGCTCGAACATGTCCTCGACGAGGTCTGGCGCGAGCCCGGCGGAGGGCTCGTCAAGGAGCAGGAGGTCGGGGTCGAGCATCAGCGCCCGCCCCATCGCGAGCATCTGCTGTTGGCCGCCGGACATCGTGCCGGCCTTCTGGGACTGGCGCTCCTCCAGCACGGGGAAACGGTCGAAGACGGCAGCGAGGGCGTCCGCGGGCACTTCGTCCCGGATGTACGCGCCCATCTCCAGGTTCTCCCGCACCGTCAGCGACGCGAACACGTTGTCGTTCTGGGGAACGTAGCCGATCCCCTCGTGGATGATCTCCTCCGGCGCCAGCCCGGTGATCTCCGAGTCTCCGAACTGGATCGACCCGCCCATGTGGACGGTCAGGCCGAACACCGACTTCATCACGGTCGACTTGCCGGCGCCGTTCGGTCCGACGATGGTGACGTACTCGCCGTCCAGCACGTCCAGGTCGACGTCAGAGAGGATCTGGAGGTCGCCGTAGCCCGCGTCGAGGTCCCGGACGGTCAGCAGGCGTTCGTCCTCGTCGGCCTCGACGACGGCCGACCGGCCGGCGGAGACCACCTCGCTCTCGCCCGCCATCTACACGTCCTCCCCGAGGTACGCCTCGATCACGCTCTCGTTCGCCCGGACCTCCGCCGGCGGCCCCTGGGTGAGGATCTTCCCCTGGTGCATCACGATGACGTGCTCGCAGTGTTCCATGATCAGGTCCATGTCGTGCTCGACGAGCAGGAACGTGTAGCCCTGCTCGCGCAGGGCGTGGATCTGGTCCAGCAGCCGGCGCTCCAGCGACGGGTTGACGCCCGCGAACGGCTCGTCGAGCAGGAGCACGTCGGGGTCGGTCAGGAGCGCCCGAGCCATCTCCAGCAGCTTTCGCTGCCCCCCGGAGAGCCCGCCGGCCTCCTCCGCCGCGAGGTGTTCGATATCGAAAAAGTCGAGCATCTCCCACACCCGCTCGACCAGCGTCTCCTCCTCCCGGACGACGCCCGCCCGCGCGCCCGGCGTCACGGAGCGCCAGAGCGCCTCGCCCGACTGGCCTTTCGGCGCGAGCATCATGTTCTCCATCACGGTCATCCCGCCGAGCTCGCGGGCGATCTGGAACGTCCGGACCAGCCCCCGCTGTGCGATCGCGTGGGTCGGCAGACCGGTGATGTCATCGCCCGCGAACCGCACCCGACCCGCGTCGGGCTCGTGGACGCCCGTGATCAGGTTGAACGTCGTCGACTTGCCGGCGCCGTTCGGGCCGATGAGGCCCGTCAGCGTGCCGCGCTCGACGCCGAACGACGCGCCGTCGACGGCGGTGATCCCGCCGAAACGCTTCTCCAGCCCGTCTACGCGCAGGGGCTCGTCGGAGAGCTCCGCGGGGCCGTCGCCCTCGGTCAGCGGCGTGCCGGCGCGGTCGGCGCCCTTACTCATCGGTCGCCCCTCCGTCTGCGGCGGCCGCCGGCGAGTCCGGCTCGTCGCCCTCGCCGGCCGGGGGGCGCACGAGCGGAATCGAGGCCGCCGTCTCCGTGCGGTGGCCGAGCAGCCCTTCCGGGCGCCGGTGCATCAGCACGATGAGGACGACCCCCATCAGGACGAGCTGGAGCTGTCGCACGCTGTCGACGGTGTACAGCAGGAACGGAACGGGGTCGCCCGAGCCGATGAGCGGGGCGACCGCCGGCCCGAAGCTCCCGGGGGCGTCCGAGACGGACACCACCCGGTCGACGAGGTTCTTGAAGTAGAGCGGCCCCTGGAAGAGGATCGCGGCGAAGACGGCCCCGCCGAGGACGCTCCCCGTGTTCGAGCCCGCGCCGCCGATGATGAGCGCGATCCAGACGAAGAAGGTCAGGCGCGGCCGGAACGTGTTCGGCGTGATCGCGCCCTGACCCATGTACCACACCACCCCGACGAGCCCCATCAGCGCACAGCCGAGCATGAACGACTTCGTCTTGAACCGGCCCGTGTCCTTCCCGAGCGCGCTCGCGACCTGTTCGTCCTCCCGGATCGCCTTCAGGACCCGGCCGAACGGCGACTCGCCGGTGCGCTTGAGCAGCCAGTAGAACCCGGCGACGAAGAGGAGCAGGAGGAGACTGTAGACGAACTGGTCGACAACCGGCCGCGGGTTGCGCGTGACGTACCCACCGACGAACGCGACCAGCCCGTCGTACGGTCCGCCGAGGCCGAGGGCGCCGATGAGCGCCCCGAGCGGGTCCTCGAAGTCGAGGATGAGTCCGCTTCCGCCGCCGAGACCGACCTCGCGGCCGAACAGCGTGAACGTCTGGAACGTCGAGGACAGCAGGGTGAACCGAACGATCTCCGACATCGCGATGGTGACGATCGCGAGGTAGTCGGCCCGGAGCCGGAGCGCCGGGAGCGCCACGACGAGCCCGAGCAGCGCGGCGACGACCATCCCGGCGATGATCCCGACCCAGAGCGGGAGCCCGAGGCCGCCGACCTGCGCCGCCGACCCGCCCGCGCCGGCGACGGGCTTCGAGACGATCGCCATCGTGTAGATGCCGACCGCCATGAACCCGACGACGCCGATGTTGAACAGCCCGGTGTAGCCCCAGTGGAGGTTCAAAGCGAGCGCCAGCATCGCGAACACGGCGACGTAGAAGGTGACGACGCCGAGAGAGTTCAACAGCCCCCGGACCTCGAATCCGAGCGCCAGCCCGGCCGCGAGGTAGAGCGCGTACACCCCCGCGAGCGTCACGAGGACGTACGCGAGGTCGTTTGCCGCCAGCCGCTCGCGGAGCGAGGGCGACTCCGCGCTCATGCTGTCGACCTCCCCCCGAAGATGCCGGTCGGTCGGAGGATCAGGACGACGATCATCACCACGAACGCGGCGGCCCGGGCGAACGCCTCGGGGATCCAGATCGCCGCGAGCGAGGCCGTGAGCCCGATGACCAGGCCGCCGACGATCGCCCCGTACACCGAGCCGATGCCGCCGAGGATCACCGCGGCGAAGATGAGAAGCAGGAGCAGCCAGCCGTCGTTGAACGTGATGGTGCCTTTCCAGAGCACGAGGATGTAGCCCGCGACCCCCGTGAGGGCGGCGCCGATGACCCACGTCGCGGTGACCACCTGCTCGGTCGGGATGCCGGTGACCCGCGCGAGGTCGCGGTTGTCCGACATCGCGCGCATCGCCTTGCCGAGTTTCGTGCGCTGAAGCAGGAGGTGGACGCCGAGCATCAGCCCTCCGGCGACGAGGAGGAGCGTGACGTCGTGGCCGTCGACGGCGAGCGTCCCGTCGACCAGCGGGATCACGAGTTGGGGGACGCCCGAGGCGTCGGTCGTCCCGCGGCGGGCCGGCCCGAAGACGAACTGGATGAGGTTCCGGAGCGCGAACGCCACCCCGATGCTGGTGATCAGGAGCGCGATCCCGCTCTCGCTCCGGAGCGGCTTGAACACGACGCGGTCGACAGCGAGCGCAAGCACGACGGAGGCGACGGCCGCGACGACGATGCCGAGGACGACCGCGACCGGCGTGTTCGCGACGCCGACGCCGAGCTGGGCGCCGAACACCGACCCGCCGGCGCCGACGAGTAAGAGCGAGCCGACGTCGGCCCGTCCGAGTCCCGCGAGCAGGTAGGTCGCTGCCCACCCCGCGAACGCGCCCGAGGAGATGTAGTCTCCGTGTGCGAAGTTCGCGAACCCGAGGATGCTGTAGGTCATCGACAGGCCGATCCCGGCGAGGCCGATCACCAGCCCGCGCATCAGGCCGTCCCAGACGAGGCGGCCGACGCGCGACACCGCGACCCCGCCGGCCGCGAGCGCCGTGACGAGGTCGATGAAAAGCAGTACCCCGACCGCCGCGACCACGACGCCGACGGGGTTCCGTGCCGCGAGCCGTCGCCCCCGCGAGTACGTCTCCGCGATGCCCATTCCTTCTGATAGCCGGGCCCGGTGCGGTGTTAACTCTTCCGTCGTCTGCCTGCGAATTGAAGTCGAGGGGGCCGCTACGGGCCGTCATGTCGGACGTGCCGACCGTTCGCGAGCCCCAACCCGAGGAGGTCGACGCGCTCGCGGACCTGTGGGTCGACCTCGCCGCGGACCAGCGCCGGCACGGCTCGCACCTCGCGGCGGCGCCGAACCGCGACACTGCGCGCGACCTCATCGCCGGACGCGTCGTCGCCGGGGGCGTCCGCGTCGCCGCCGCGGACGAACTCGTCGGGTTCGTCACGTTCGTCGTCGAACGCGGCGCCTACCAGCAGGACGCGACCCGTGGCCTCGTCCACGACCTCTACGTCACGCCCGCGTGGCGCGACGCCGGCCTCGGGAGTCGGCTGCTGACCGCCGCAGAGGACGCCCTCGCCGACGACGGCGCCGAGGTGGTGGTCGTCGAGGCACTCGCGGACAACGAGGCCGCCCGGCGGCTGTACGAACGCCACGGCTACGACCCGCACCGCATCGAACTGGAGCGCACGGTCGACGACGGAAGCGACACCGATACAAGCGACGGCTGACGAACGTCGCCCGCGCCAGGAGAGCATGGGCGGTTCATGCGCTCGACTTGTAATCGAGAATCCGTGGGTTCGAATCCCACTCCTGGCTCTCACGCGAGCGACGCGAGCGGTGAGCGCCGGCGGGATTCGACGCAGGGAGCGCGCGAAGCGTAGCGTGCGGAGCGAGCCGTTATTCTGCTCACTCCCTCTCGTACACGTACTCGAACTCTCTCGCCGTCCGCGACCCCGGCCGCGGCACCCAG
>JAZKRX010000007.1:0-82764 GCA_036626375.1 Haloferacaceae archaeon | reverse complement strand
AGGCGTCGTCGGAACAGACCTCGCGCACCCGGTCCTCGACGACGTGGGCCTCGTCGACGACGGCGACGGTCCCCTCGTCGAGCGCGTCGCCTCGCCCCGCCGTCAGCCCCCGCGTCTCGGGGTCGTAGAGGTGCATGTAGTTCCCGACGACGGCCTCTGCCGTCGCGAGCAGGTCACCCATCGTCCGGTGGGGACAGTGGCCCGCCGCCGCCGCGGCCGGCACGAGGTCGTCGCGGTCGAGGACGTTCGCCGCCCCGTCGGCGAACGAGACGGGCGCGCGGTCGACCAGCGCGCGGACGTAGAACGGGTCGAACGGGGTCGTCCAGTCGAGCGCGAGCAGCTCCTGTGCGGGGTCGGCCACGTCGAGCGCGCGCGCGAGCCGCGCGGGATAGGGCGTCTCGACGCCGTGGACGACCAGCCGCTCGCCGTCCCCCGCTTCGAGCAGCTCGCAGACCCGGCGCGCCCGCACGGCGTCGTGCCACGGCGCGTCGGCGTCGTCGCCCGCGTCGAGGTGGAACGGGCACCGTCGCGTCGCGTCGCCGGCCCGGGTGCGGTGACGACAGCCGTCGACGGAACACTCGGCCGGTGCCGGGCCGTCCCAGCGGAGGTCGACCGGCGAGCCGGCCTTGACCAGGTCGGCGGCGCCCTCTCGGAGGTCGTCGACCATGGCGCCGAGCGGCGGGGCGTCGCGCACCTCCCGGTCGCCCAGTCGGTCCGCGAACGTGCCCGCGCGCGGCCCCTCGACGCGCGCCCACGCCCGGTCGAGGTCGAACCTGTCCGCCTGTGCGTACGCGAGGGTGTCCGCGAGGCCGCGGAGAACGAGGCCGTCGACCGGCGGCGCGTCTGTCCGGCGGTTTATCGCCCGTAGCTCGGCGACGAACTGCGCCAACTGCTGTTTGACGGGCGTGACGGCGAACACCCGCTCGAACTCGGGGAGGGGTACGGGCCCGTCGCGCGCGGGGAGATCAGCGGCGTCCGCGCGGACCGCGTGGAGGCCCGCGACGAGGGCGACGAGCGTCTTCCCGGTGCCGCAGGCGCCCTCCATCGCGAGCCAGCCGTCGTCGGCGAGTACGTCGAGCAGCCGGTCGATCCCGTCGACCTGCTGGGGATACGGCTCCTCGAAGGGAAACAGGTCGAGCCACGGGCGGTCGGCGTCGTCGCTCATCGTCGGCCGGCCGCGCGGGTCGGTTCGAGGGACACGACGGTGACTGTGGCGCTCTCGGGATTAAGCACACGGGACCCGCCCGCGCGGCCCCGACCGGTCAGCCGCCGGCGAGCCCGTCGAGCCGGGCGCGCCCCGCCGTCGAGAGCGGGCGCTCGAACAGGTCGAGGTTCGCAACGGCGTGGGCCGGGTCGCTCGTCGACGGGATGGGGACGACGCCGCGCGCGACGCTCCAGCGCAGGAGCGCGCCCGCCGGCGTCAGCCCCTCGTCGTCGGCGACCTCGCGGACGGTCGGGTGCTCGCGGAGCCCCGCCGGGCCGAGCGGGGTGTGGCCCATCACCCGCGCGCCGTGGTCCCGACACCACTCGACAACGGCGTCCTGCGGCGCGAGCGGGTGGTGCTCGACCTGGACGACCCGGGGCGGAATCCGCGCCAGCCCGTGGAGGCGGTTCAGTTCCTCGACGCCGACGTTACAGACGCCGAGCAGCCGGACGCGGCCGTCCGCGACCAGCCGCTCCATCGCGCGCCACGTCTCCGCGAGCGACACGCCGGCGGTCAGGGGGTCGCCGCCGTCGTCCGTCGGGAATGTCAGCGCCTGCCGCTCGGCGTGGCTCAGCTCCGCGAGCCCGTCGAGCCGTCCCTGGTGCGCCCACGCCTCGGTCCCGTGGAGCAGGTAGGCGTCGAGGCGGTCGACACCGAGGCGCTCCCTGCTCGCGCGGCAGGCGGCCCGGAGGTCCTCGGGCGCGTGGTTGGTGTGCCAGACCTTCGAGACGAGCGTCAGCGCGCCGCGGGGCGGTCCGCCCCGGGCGCCGATCAGGTCGCCGACGAGCGACTCGGTGCCGTAGAGCTCGGCGCAGTCGAGCAGGCGCGCGCCGGCGTCGAGCGACGCCCGAATCCCCGCCTCGATGTCGGCGTACTCGCCTCCTCCGCGGTACGAGGCCGTCCCGACGCCGACGGGGGGAACCGCGGGGGCGCCGGGGACGGGACCGCACGGGTCCTGGCCGGGGGTCAGTCGGTCGACTCGCCCCGGCGAGAGCTCCCGTCCCACGTCGACGGGCCTCGTCGGCGCTCCCGTCTCGGCGCTGCGGGCCACCGCGTCGGCGACGCTCACGACGTGGGCGGCTCGCGCGGGCGATCCGACCCGGAGCTCCCGGTCCTCGCGCGCCGCCGCCGCGAGCTCGGCGACGCCGAACGCGCGCGAGAGCCGGCCGCGCGGACGATCCGGGGGGACACGCACGGACTCTGCCCCGAGGCGGGCGTAGCGCGGGTGGGCCGCCCGCTCGCCGCCGAGGCTCCCCGCGTCGGGCAAGCGGAGCGTTCCGTCGTCGCCCGCAAGGTCCAGTCGCATCTGGTCGGCGGCCCGGAACGGGACGTAGGCGCTCGCGCGCAGGTCGACCCGGGGGCCGTCGGCGAGCGAGAGCGTCGCAGTCCAGTGGTCCGGCGCGTCGTCCCCGGTCAGGCCCGGGTCGAGCCGGTCTGCGTCGGCGCTCCGGACGCGCGAGACGGGGCCGAAAAGCGACGAAAGCACCGTCAGCGGGTAGACGGCGGCGTCGAGGAGGGGACCGACCCGCTGGAACGACGCCGGGCGCGGGTGCCACTCGGAGACGCGCCCGACGTTACAGTCCACACGCGCGGCGCGCACCGTACCGAGTCTGTCCTCCGCGAGGTACCGGCGTGCGAGCCGCTGTGGGTCGCCCGCGGGGCTGGTCGGCGCACACGCGAGGCGGCTGTCGGGGCCGGCGCGGGCGAGCAGGTCGGCCGCCCGCATCGGGTCGATCGCCAGCGGCTTCTCCGAGAAGACGTGGCGCCCGGCGTCGAGGCCGCGCTCCGTGACGGGCGCGTGGGCGGCGTGACTCGTGAGGTTGACGAGGAGCGGGGCGTCACAGCCGGCGAGCAGGGCGTCGAGCGAGCCGTACGTCTCGGCGTCGTGGGCCGCACCGAGCCGCTCGGCCCGGTCGTCCGCGCGGTCGGCGACGGCGACGAGCTGGAGGTCGGAGTGGGCCGCGAGGTCCGGGGCGTACTCCTCGGCGACCGCTCCACACCCGACGATGGCGACGCGCATGTGCGTCAGAGCGGCGCGCCCCACCTCAAACCCTCGCCCGGCAGATGGATTGATATTCTCTCCACACCCTCAGGAGGTGGTCTGTTCGATCCCATCCTCCTGTTCCCGGGGCTGCCGGGCGGTCCCGAGCTGTTGATTATGGTGTTCGTCCTCATCCTCCTGTTCGGGACGAACAAGATTCCGAAGCTCGCACGCGCGGGCGGACAGGCGACAGGCGAGTTCAAGCGCGGCCGCGACGACGTGGAGACAGAGCTCCGCGACGCGGTGGCCGACTCCGTCGACGACGCCGGGCCGGCGGCTCGCGAGCACGCGGCAGAGCCGGCAGAGTGACGCACCGCGAACGACAGCGCGGCCGCTCGCGGGTGTAGAGCGGACAGCGGGATTGCCCGGGCGTTCCGGCACGGGGAGTCCCGGTCGCGTCCTCCACCCCGCAACCCCACGAGCGACGCACGTCCGGCGGTGGGCTGCTCACTTCCGTGCCTGACCCGCTGCCGCCGGTGAACCGCGGGGGAACGTCCCTGCGGACGCACCCCACGGACCGCTGCCCCCGTGGGACGAGGCTTCGACGTCGGCTTCCGGGGCCCGCGTCGGTCCGCCCGCACGCCCCCGGGTTCGGCCACCACTTGAGGCCGTACCGTGGTCTTCGGAGCGGGGCCTACCCGCCCGGCCTAGTCCGTCCCAACCTACCCCGTCTCGACGTAAGGGCCTTTTCATTCGCCGACGGCGTCGGGATCGCTACACCGTCGGCACCTCAGCCGCTCGCCTCGGCCGTCTGCTCCAGTTCGTCGAACAGCGCGGTCACGCGCGCCTCGACCTCGTCTCTGATCTCCCGCACCCGCTCGATCGGCTGCTCGCCGGGGTCCTCGAGCGCCCAGTCGCGGATCTCCACCGCGTCTGCGTCGAGTTCGAGCGTCGAACAGCCCATCGTCGCGACCACGTCACACGACTCCAGTTCCGCGGTCGACACCGCCCGAGGCGTCCGGTCCCCGACCTCGATCCCCTCCTCGCGCAGTGCCTCGACGACCACGTCGTGGACGGCGTCGGCGGGGTGGGTGCCGCCGGTCAGGATCTCGACGTCGATGCCCCGGCGGTCGCGTTCGCGCTCCGCGAACGCGGTCGCCATCTGCGAGCGCCCGGCGTTGCGGACACAGACGAACGCGACGCGGGTCACCGCTCCTCCCGCGTGTCGTCGAGGGCGTCGAGGAGCGCCTCCGCGCGCGGCGTCGTCTCGTAGTAGCGCCACCGGCCCTCCTTCCGGCGGCGGACCAGTCCGGCGTCGTGGAGCGTCGAGAGCGCGTGGCTCACCGCGCTCGCGCTCACGTCCAGTACGGGTTCGATCTCGCAGACGCAGAGCGCCTCGTCCGCCGCCGCGAGGAGGCGCACGACCGTGTAGCGCGTGTCGCTCCCGAGCGCCGACAGCGCCGCGAGGTCGTCGCCCGGGTCCGCCGGCCCCGCCGTTCCGTACTCCCGGAGCGTCCCGACGCGCGCCGCCACGTCCCCGTCGCAGCATCCGTCGAGTCGCTCGTCGACCAGCCGTTCGAGGCTCGCTGTCACGTACGAACGGTTGAGCAGATCTTCAGATAAACCTTCCGGCGACGCGTCGGTCGTGTGCGGCCGCTCGCTCGACGGGCCGCTACCGGAGCGCCCCATACGCGAAGGCGGCGCCCGCCGCCGGGACGACGGCGACGACGGCGACGACCGCCCAGCGGTGCCAGGCCATCCACGCCGCCGGAAAGGAGAGGACGAGGTCGGCAGGGACCGCGAGCGCCCACGAGGCCGCGATGCCGAGCATCGCCAGGCCGACGACGAGCGACATCCCCGCGACGGTCTGGGGGTCGGCGCGTCCGCGCGTCCCCGAGAGGAAGACGATGGGCTGGATAACCGCGAAGAAGGCAACGGCGCCCGCGCCCAGCGGCCCGGCGCCGTAGTAGAGCGGGAGTCCGGTGCCCGGCTCCGAGATCAGGACGTACGGCGCGCCCATCGCGGCGAGGATCGCGAGACAGGCACCGGCGCCGACGGCCGCGGCCGCCTCGCCGACCCTGCTGCCCGACGCCGTTCGGTCGGCGCTCATTGCCGAGTCGGGCGCGCGCGATCACTTGAGTCGCCCGAAGTCGAGTCGGCGGGCAGATCCACACGATCGTCCGCCCGAAGGGGAACCTACAAACCCGTGGGACGCACCGCGTGGCGCATGGATAGAGTGGCGATACTCGGTGCCTCGATGACCCCGTTCGGGCAACGAGACGAGTGGATCCTCGACCTGCTGGCTCAGGCGGGACAGGAGGCGATGGCCGACGCGGGGATCGAGGGGTCGGACGTCGAGCACCTGTACGTCTCGAACATGGCGAGCGGGGAGTTCGAGGGGCAGACCGGGATCATGAACGCGGTGGCACACGACCTGAGCTGTCTGCCCGCGTACTCGGCGCGGATCGACCAGACCTCCTCGTCGGGCGGCGCGGGGACGTACCACGCCTGGCAGTCGGTCGCCAGCGGCGCGAGCGAGATGACGCTTCTCGTCGGGGCCGAGAAGATGACCCACCGGACGACCGGGGAGTCCACGGACGTCATCGCCTCGATCACTCACCCGATGGAGTACGCCCACGGCGTCACCCTCCCTTCGTTTGCGGGCTTGACCGCGCGGAAGTACCTGGACCAGTACGACGCGCCCAGAGAGAGCCTCGCGAAGGTGGCGGTGAAGAACCACAAGAACGGGGTGAACAACCCGAACGCGCAGTTCCAGACGGAGGTCGACCTCGACACCGTCCTGGAGTCGCCGATCGTCGCCGACCCCCTGCGTCTGTACGACTTCTGCCCGGTGACGGACGGGTCGGCGGCGCTCGTGTTCTGTCCCGAGTCCGTCGCACAGGAGTACACCGACGACTACGTCGTCGTCTCGGGTGTCGCGGGCGCGACGGACACCCACGTCGTCCACGAGCGCTCGGACCCGACGACGATGCGCGGCGTCGTCGAGTCCGGGGCGGCGGCGTTCGAGATGGCCGGGCTCGACCCCGACGACGTGGACGTGGCCGAACTCCACGATATGTTCACCATCCTCGAGTTCCTGCAGTTCGAGGACCTCGGCTTCGCGGAGAAAGGCGAGGGCTGGAAGGCCATCGAACAGGGGCGAACCGAGATGGACGGGGAGCTCCCGATCAACCCCTCTGGCGGCCTGAAGTCGAAGGGGCATCCCCTGGGCGCGAGCGGGGTCGCACAGGTCCACGAGGTCTACGAACAGCTGCTCGGCGACGCGGGCCCGCGACAGCTCGAGGACCCCGGCGTCGGGGTGGCGTGTAACGTCGGCGGGTTCGGCAACTGCGTGATCACGACGATCCTGGAGGAAGCATGAAGGCGATGCGCTACTCGGACGGCACGGTGACGTACCCGCCGCATCCGGTCGGGCCAGAGGGCGGCGAACCGGTCGAGGCGGTCGACCTCACTCGGCACACCGCAGAGGTCGTGACGTGGACGGTGTCGACGGCGACCCCGCCGGGCGTCCGCCAGCCCAACCCCCTCGCGATCGTGGAGTTCGACGTCGACGGAGAGCCGGTGCGGGCGATCGGCGGCCTGGTCGGCGAGGAGCCGGACGTCGAAATCGGCGACGAGGTCCGGCCGGTCCACGTCGAGGAACTGCGCGACCCCGAGGCGGGGATCAAGGAGCCGGCGAGCCAGGACTGGGACGGCTACCGGTTCGAGCCGGTCTGATACGGACCGCTGTGGGTCAGTTCCGGACCTCGCCGCGCCCGGACGCGACGACGACCGGCCACACGAGTCACTCGCCCGCGACGGGCGCCGGCCCGGCCGTCGAGGCGGCGTCGAACCGCTCGACCACGTCGCGAACGTCGACCTGCTCGCCCGTACCGGTGATCCGGGGAGCCACTTCGGTCACCTCGCCGTCACGAACGACGGCGACCCGCGGCGCGGCCGAACGGCTCGGCTCGCGGTGGGGGACTACGGGTCATCGTGTCCCAGCCCGGCGCGCGGGGGGTCCCTCTCCGGCTTGGGCCACCAGTTCTTTTAAATCGTATCTGCTTCCGGCGGGCGCGGCCAGTCAGTTTGTGTCGTCCGCTTCCGGGGGTTCGTCGATGATGACGACCGCCTCGCCGTCGATGACGGGTTCGTCGTCCCCGTCCTCGACGACGGTGGTGAGCCGGTACCGGCCGTGGCCGACGTCCTCGACGACCTCGACGACGGCGGTGATCCGCGAGCCGATCTCGACCGGCTTCAGGAACTCGAGGTCCTGCGAGAGGTAGATCGTGAGCCCGGGCAGGCGCGCGAGTGCGGCGCTGATCAGTCCGGAGACGAGCGTGCCGTGGGCGATGCGGCCGCCGAAGCGGGTCTCGACGGCGAAGTCGTCGTCGAGGTGGAGGCGGTTGGTGTCGCCCGAGAGGCTCGCGAACCCGGCGACGTCCTCGTCGCTGATCTCCTTGCTGAACCGGACGTAGTCGCCGACGCCGAGCGACTCCCAGTCGTCGGTCGACCGCTCGGTTTCCCAGCCCGGCCTGGTGAACGCGACCTCCTCGATGTCGGTCGACTCACCCTCGGTCGGCGTCCGCACGTCGTGTTCGCCGTTGCCGGTCTCGCTCTCGACGCCTGGGACGAGCGCGCGGTTCGCCTCTGCCATCGAGCGGTACATCTGCCCGAAGCCCTTCGAGAGCTGCTGGCTCGACCGGAGCCACGCCGTTGCGAACTCGCGTGCCGGCGCCGCCGGGTCGTAGGCCGCCTGCTCGTCCATGCCGTTCAAGTACGAAGCCTGCGGCATAGGCCTTGCGGCTTTCTGCCACACCTCTCCCCAGGAATTGGTGGTCGGCACCATTCGATGACATCGTGTGCCAAGCTACGTAAGTCTTATCCGTACAGCTCCCTGTGTTCCAGGTACGGATGACGGAGGAGGACGACCCCCCAATGTGGACGCCGGCCGCGTTCGCCCAGCAGATCCAAGAGTCGAGCGAAGACGCCGTCGAGCAGCAGATGGAGCTGTTCCGCCAGTTCGCAAGCGCCGGCGGGAGCGGCTTCTCGGGCTTCTCCGGCCTCGGCTCGATGTCGATGGGCACCGCGGTGTTCAAGACGCGCGTCCAGAGCGGTGGTCGAATCTCTATTCCCGACGCCGAGCGCGAGGCGCTCGGCATCGAGGAAGGAGATATCGTCCAGACCGTCGTCATCCCTCTGAAGCGAAACCAGGACTGACCGACCATGGCAGACAACCCCTACACCCAGACGTTCGAGATGCAGCGCGCGATGATCGAGAGCGGCCGTACGGCAGTCGAGGCGAGCACGGCGATGACGCGATCGGCCACCTCGGCCTTCGTCGACTCCACGGAGACGACGAAGTCGGCCCAGAAGAGCGGCGTTGAGTTCAGCCGCCGCGCGGCCCACGCGATGCTCGACGCGTTCGAGCAGGTCGGCGCCGGCCAGGGCGTCGCCGAGGCGCGCGAGCTGGTCGACGAGCAGTACGACGCGTTCGACGAGCTCCACGACGACGCGTGGGCGGCGTTCGACGACGCCCTGAGCGAGTACGAGCAGTCCGTCGAGGAGCTCACCGACGCCCAGCACGAGGCGTTTCTCGACTCCCTCGACGCCGCCGTCTCGGCCAGCGACGACGCCGAGGAGGCCGTCGAGGAAGCGATGGAGCAGGTCGAGATCGACGTCGCCGGAGACGCCTGAACGCCCCCATGAGCGACGTGAGCGGGCCCGAGGAGGTCGACGAGTTCGTCGAGCGGATGACCGAGACGTACATGTCCGCGCTCGACCGCAGCCTCGACGCGCAGTCGGAGTTCGTCGAGGCGTGGACCGACGCCGTCGAGACCCCGACCTCGGAGGAGCGCCTCGACGAGGGCTACCAGGGCACCCTCCGTGCCTACCAGTCGTGGATGGACGCCGCCGAGACGTCGTTCGACCGGATGGGCGACGCCGTCGAGGGCGAGGAGGTCGAACCCGAGGAGCTCCGCGACGTCTGGCTCCGGGCCGCCAACGAGGCATTTAAAGAGACAATGAGCACCACGGCGTTCGCCGCCGCCACCGGGCAGAGCGTCGGCGACGTGCTCGACCTGCGCGAGGGCGTCGAGGACGCGAGCGAGGAGACGCTCCACGCGCTGGGGTTTGCGAGCCTCGGCGACGTCCGCGAGGTCGGCGACCGGCTGGTCGAGACGGAACGACGCCTGCACGCGGTCGAAGAGAAGCTCGACCGCGTGCTCGACGCCGTCGAGGAGTGAGATGAACCCGTTCACCTACCCGCTCGAGGTCCAGCGCCGGGCCGTCGAGGCCGCGACACAGGCGACCGACCGCGCGTCCGCGACCCCGGACGCGAACGAGCGGATCGAGGCCGTCGAGGTTGGAGAGACTCCGAGCGACGTGATCTACGAGGAAAACAAGCTCGAACTCCACCGGTACACGCCGGAGTCGATCGGCGAGGAGACCACCCAGGACGTTCCGATCCTGATCGTCTACGCGCTGATCAACCGGCCGTACATCCTCGACCTTCAGCCCGATCGGAGCGTCATCCGACGGCTGCTGGAGTCGGGCTTCGAGGTGTACATGATCGACTGGGGCGAGCCGTCACAGCTCGACACGTCGCTCACGCTCGAGGACTACGTCTGCCGGTACGTCGACAACTGCGTCGACGAGGTCCGCGCGGACGCGGACGTCGACGCCGTCAACGTGCTCGGCTACTGCATGGGCGGTACGATGAGCGTGATGTACGCCGCTCTGTTCCCCGAGAAGGTCCGGACGCTCGGCCTGATGGCCGCCGGCCTCTGTTTCGCCGGCACCGGCGGGGTGCTGGAAGCGTGGGGCGACGAGGAGTTCTACGACCCCTCGGACGTCACCGACGCGTTCGGCAACGTCCCCGCGGACTTCCTAGACGTCGGGTTCGCGCTGATGGACCCGGTGAACAACTACGTCCGAAAGTACCTCAACCTCTACGAGAACCTGGACGACGAGGACTTCGTGGAGAACTTCGCGCGGATGGAGAAGTGGCTCGCCGACGGCATCGATGTCGCGGGCGCCGCGTACACGCAGTTCCTGGAGGAGGTCTACCAGCAGAACGCGCTGTACGAGAACGAACTGTACCTCGGCGACCAGCACGTCGACCTCGCGGAGATCGAGATGCCGGTGCTCCAGATCATGGGCGAGTACGACCACCTCGTCCCGCCGGAGGCCTCGAAGCCGTTCAACGACCGCGTGCCGAGTTCGGACGTGACCTCGATGGAGTTCGCGACGGGCCACATCGGCCTCTCGGTCTCCTCGTCGAGCCACGCCGACCTCTGGCCCGCGGTGGCCGAGTGGTACGCCGAGCGCTCGAACGGCCACGAGGCCGTCGAGGTCGAGGTCGAAGCGCCGTCCGACGACTCCGAGGCGAGCGACGCCGAGGACGGGACGGACGGCGCGGTCGAGACGACGCTCCCGGACGAGGAGAGCGAGGACGACGAGGCGGACGCAGACGAGACTGCGGCCCCCGACCTCACCGACGTCGCGGGCGTCGGTCCGGCCTACGCCGACCGGCTCCGCGCCGCCGGCGTCGAGACCGTTGCAGACCTCGCCGCCGCCGACCCCGTCGTGCTGGCCGGCGAGGCCGATATCCCCGAGGGCCGCCTCCGAGAGATCGTCGCGGCGGCCGCAGACCACGCCTGACCGCGCCCTTCTCGTTATCTGCGAGGTCCCCCCACCGCGGGGGCCGCTCCGCGTCGACCACGAGCCGACGACAGCGTCCGCCTCGTCGCCGGCAGGACCCCTCGGCGACGCGACGTCCGCGGCGCTCTCCGTGGTCGACACTACAGCACACGTAGTACGTCGTACTAGGGTACTAGCCTACTTCGTGGTACTCGTGGATTGAGATTGTACACCAACACGGAGTCGGCTCAGCTGGTGTGTGCGCACAGACACACGCCGACCCAGCCCCCGACCGCGCCTTCGCGCTCCCGGACTCGATCAGTTCGCCGCAGGCGAGGCTCGTCTCTCTCCCCCGACTCGGCGTCGGGCGCGACGGCGAGACCTACGTCGCGTCCTGATCGAGGTCGTCTTTCAGCGACCGGAGCTCCGACTCCACGTCTGGCTCGGTTGCCTCGCTGACGTCGATGGCGACGCCGCGCTCGCGGCGTCCCCGCTCCTCTCGGCTCGCTCCGTCCTCCCGACTCTCCTCGATCCGTCGCTCCACGGCCTCGGTTAGCTCCCGCGCCTCCGTCACGACCCCGCGCGTCTCGGGGTCCGCAGGCAGGTCGACCTCCCGGAGCGTCCGCCGGAGCTCCGAGAACGTCTGCTCGACGCCGCCGAGGGCCGCGTCGTTCGCGTCCGCTAGTCGTCCGCGCCCGTCCGGCGACGCCAGCCGGAGGAGCCCCTGGAGCAGTTCGAGCGCCGCAACCGACGCCTCCAGCACCGCGATAGTCGTCGGGATGGTGTACTCCTCGGTGAACCTGACCAGCTCGCCGACCGTCGGTGGTCGGGGCGTCGGCCGTTCGTCGCCCTCGCGACGCGGTCCGTCGTCCAGCTCCGTCCGGAGCCGCCCGAGCGTCTCGTCGAGGTCCGCTAAGAGCTCCCGCAGGTCGCGGTCGTCGCGGCGTGTCATACGTAGACCTGTGCCGCCGGCGTCGAAAGGGCTTCGTCGGCTGGATTTAGGTGGACCAAAATCCATATACGTCACGGCCCACCACGGGTGGCTATGGACGCCGACACGCGCGAGGGGCGGGGGGACGACGAGACACCGTCGGTCTCGGCACACCGGACCTCGCCGGACCGGACGGTGCTCACCGAAGAAGGGAACTGCGACGGGTGGATCGCGAGCGACCTCGTGGTCGAACTCGCGCGGTAGGCGTTTACTGCGTCGCCGAGTCGAGCACCAGCGTATCGTCTTCGAGGTAGTGCTCGATGTGGTGGGCGTCCTCCTCCAGCTGGACGAGCTGCTGGCGGAGCAGCTCGCTCGTGGCGTGGTCGCCGAGATTCTGGGTCAGCTCGACGTGTTCGCGGACCATCTCCACGATGTCGCCGTAGGCGTCCATGTCGTTCGCGAGCGACGTACGGATGTCGTAGACGTCGTCGTCCTCGGGCTCGATGGGCGCGTGCTCCTCGAACTCGGCGCCGCGCGCGAGCGGCACGCCGCCGAGCGCCTGGACACGCTCTGCGAGCTCGTCGGCCGCCTCCTCCAGCTCCTCGGCGGCCTCGCCGAGGAACACGTGGATGTCCCGGAACTCGGCGCCCTCGACGTTCCAGTGGTGTTTCTTGATCTGGTGGTACAGCACGTACGTCGCCGCGAGGTCGGTGTTGAGCGCGTCGACGATCTGCTCGACTTTCTCCTGTTCGAGCCGCAGCGCGGGGCTCGCCTCGACGCTACCGGACTCTCGCTGGACGGACTTCTGAGTGCTCATCGTCACTCGAACAGAGGGCCGCGAGCGTCTTAAATCTTCACGTTTCGAGAACTGTATTTTCTTTTTTGGTAAGCCTAATTTGTCGTGACACAATCCACGCCGAAGGAAACGGTTTTCCTCCGAGGGGTTCCACCGGCGAGGTATGGCCGAGGACGACGTCGACGCCGACGCGGACGGGGAGGACGAGGCGCCGGACGCCGGCGGGGCCGAGAACGGCGACGGAGAACCAGCGGAGACGGTCGAAGAGGCAGAAGAGACTGAGGAGACAGAAGAAGCAGAAGAGACCGGGGGTGAGATAGAGCCACAGGTCACCGCCGAGTCGCTCGACGCGCGTCTCGACGAGGCCGAGGAGTCGCTGGAGGCGGCCGAGACGGAGGCCGACCTCGACGCCGTCGACGAGACGCTCGACGCCGTCGAGGCTGACCTCGAGAGGCTCGACCGTCCCGACGAGGACGACGAGGACGCCGAGGACCCGGCAGCCGAGGTCGAGGACCGCCTCGCCGACCTCCAGGAGGGGGTCGAGGCCGAGCGCGGCCCCTACGCCGAGGACGTCGTCGAATCGTTCGAGGGCGCGGCCGAGACGGTCGCGGAGACGCGCTGGACCGAGTCCGGCGAGGACGCGGTCGCGGCCGCGGTCGCCGGCGCCCACGAGGCCGTCGCGGAGGCGCTCGACGCGACAGTCGAGGAGAGCGCTCCGGCCGACACCCTCTCGGCGCTCGCGGCCGCCGTTGCCGACGCCGGCCTCGACCCAGACGAGGACGCGGAGACGGTCGCCGCGCTCGTGACGGCGGCAGACGACCTGGAGAGCGCGCTGGAGGACGCAGAGGAGTGGGACGACCTCGAGACGCGCGAGCAGCTCCTGGCGCAGGGCTACTACGACGTCCTCGGCCACTACAAGGACTTCCCGCCGGAGTGGGCCGCGATGAAGGAGCACGAACAGCGTGGCGACGTCGAGATGGTCCTGCTCGCGCTGGACTCGTTCGGCTCGGAGTTCATGGAGCGCCACGCGTTGGAGACGCTCACGCGGATGAACGACGAGGGCGCGTTCGAGGAGATGCACGCCCGCGCCGGCAAGCGCGACAAGCCCGGGATCAAGGCCATCGGGAAGATGGGCGCCGAGGAGGCGGTCGAGACGCTCGTCGAGTACGTCGACGCCGACTCCGACCCGACGCTCCAGAAGGTGACGTTCCGCGCGCTCGGTGAGATCGGCGACGAGCGCGCCACGCAGCCGCTGGCGAACAAGCTGGCGATGGAGAACGACGTCGTCCGGAGCCACGCCGCCCGCGCGCTCGGGATGGTCGGCGACACCCGCGCCGTCCGACCGCTCGCGGCGACGCTCGCCGACGACGAGGTGGAGTCGGTGCGCGCCGCCGCGGCGTGGGCGCTCCGCCAGATCGGCACCCGGCGCGCGCTCGAGCGCGCCGCCGAGTACGTCGACGACCGCTCGTACCTCGTCGCCCACGAGGCCGAGCAGGCGCGGGACGCGCTCGCGGCCGACAGAGACGAGACGCCGGCCGAGGCTTAGACGAGCGTCCCGACGAACAGCAAGGCGAACCCGACGCCGACCAACAGCCCGCCCGCACGGCCGGCCCACGTGTACTCCCGGACCTCGCGGGGCGACATCTCGATCTCGTAGTCGTCCCACTCGCGGTTGTACGTCACGTAGTTCGGCGTCTGGAAGAACTCGACAAAGACGAGCAGTCCGCCGAGCGCCCCGAGCGCCGACCCGGCGAGCCGTAGGGTCTCTCCGACCGTCATATCCGCTCGGGCGTGGGAGCGGTCTTGAAGCCTCCGGGACGTGGCCGAACGCGACTCCTCGCCCCGGAACTCAAGTACGGAGCCGCGACCACGCCCGCCGTGCGACCGGCTCCGACCCTCGCGCTGACCGCGGCGCTTCTCCTCGCCGCCGCTCCGCTCGCCGCCGCGCCCACCGCGGCCGACGGCCCCCGCGTCGTCGCTGTCGCCCCGAACCCTGCGACCGACGGCGACGCGGGCGAACACGTCGTCGTCCACCCGGCCGGCGCCGAGAACCTCACGCTCGCCGACGGCGAGACGAGCGTCCCGGTTCCGGCCACCGACGTTCCGGTCGCGCTCGCCTCTGACCCCGCCGCCGCGCGGAACCTGACCGACCACCGGGTCGTCGCGGCGTCGGGGCTCGCCCTCGCGAACGACGGCGAGCGCCTCCGGCTCCGGCGCGGGAACCGCACCCTGGACGCGGTCGCGTACGGCGCCGCGCCGGAGGCCGAGCGCTACGTGAACGGTTCGTGGCGGCCCCGTGGCCTCGACCCACGCTCGATCCGCCGGCACGGCGCCGCGAACGTCACCGCGTTCGCCCTCCCCGACGCTCCCGCCGTTCCGTTCGAGACGCTCCGTGGCGCGGAGGAGCGAATCCTCCTCGCGGGCTACACGCTCTCCTCGCCCCGCGTCGTCGACGCGCTCGTCGCGGCGAGCCGCCGTGGCGTCGAGGTGCGGGTGCTGCTCGAGGGCGGGCCGGTCGGCGGCGTCACCCGGCGACAGACCGCGGCGCTCGACCGTCTCACGCGCGCCGGCGTCGCGGTGCGGCTCGTCGGCGGCGTCCGGTCGCGGTTCGCCTACCACCACCCGAAGTACGCCGTCGTCGACAACCGCGCGCTCGTGCTGACGGAGAACTGGACGCCCGGCGGCGTCGAGGGCCGTGACAACCGCGGCTGGGGCGTCCGTGTCGACGACCCGGCGGTCGCTGCCGACCTCGCCGGGTTGTTCCGAGGTGACGCGTCTGCCCGCGACGCCCGGCCGTGGCGCGCGGTCCGCGCGGACGTCGACGCCCGCGCCCGACCTGCCGCCGAGGGGTCGTACCAGAGCCGGCTCGCCGCCCGAGCCCTCCGCCCGGAGCGCGTGTCGGTCCTGACCGCACCCGGGAACGCCGGGACGGCGGTCGTCTCGCTGGTGGACGACGCCGACCGGCGGGTGGACCTGATCGGCCCGTCCGCGGATCCCGACGGCCGTGTCTTTCGCGCGCTCGTCCGTGCGGCGCGCCGTGGCGTCGAGGTTCGGGTGTTGCTCGGGAGCGCGTGGTACAACGAGGCGGAGAACCGCGCGGTCGTCGAGCGACTGAACGCGCTTGCCGAGCGCGGGAGCCTCCCGCTCACGGCCCGGCTCGCGGAGCCGCGGGGACGGTACGGCTCCGTCCACGCGAAGGGGCTGGTCGTCGACGACACCGCCGTGGTCGGGAGCCTGAACTGGAACGACCACGCCGCGAGCGAGAACCGCGAGGTGGCGCTGGCGCTCCACGGCGAGGCGGTCGCCGGCTACTACCGCCGCGTCTTCGAGGCGGACTGGCGCGGCGGCGGGTCACAGGTTCCGGCGGCCCTGGTCGTCGCCGCGCTGCTGGCCGCGGCGCTCGCGGTCGTGGTCCTGCGACGACGGGTCTCGTGGCGCGACGGTGACTCTGACCGGTCGACCGACGAGCGATGGCCGCTCGCGGAGGACCGAGAACGAGAGTGGCGTCGCGACTGACCGCTCAGTCGCCGGCGGTCGCGCCGAGGTTCTCGTCGATGGCCGCGGCACCCATCTTCTCGACCAGGGTGTCGAGCGTCTCCTCGCGCCGGCCGGGGACGAACTTGATAGAGCCGACGACGAGGTGCCCGCCGCCCGAGACTCCGGCCTCCGGGAGCTCCTCGACCAGCTCCTCGACCATCCGCGGGATGTCGAGGCGCACACCGTCGCTCCGGAGGACGGCGAAGTCGGGGCCGTAGCCGACCGTCACGACCGGCTCCCCGTGTTCGGCGACTTTCCGGTCGTGGAGCTTCCCGGTCGTCTTCCCGGGCGCGGGGTAGGTGAAGCGGTAGGCGTGTTCGTCGAGGTCGACCCGGTAGAGGTGCGCGCCGCTCGCCAGCCGCTCGTGGTCGACGTGTGGCTCGACCGCCTCGACCTGCCGGTCGGCGTCGCGCTCGGCCCGGTCGGCGAGGAACGCGACGAGCTCCTCGTGGCGCTCGCGGTCGTCGCAGTCGACGTTCAGCACGTCGGCCACGAGCGGATGGCCCTCGCTGTAGCGCAGCCAGTGGGCGGCGTAGTCGAGCGCCTCGCCCACCGCCTCGAGGTCGTCTCGGTCGTAGCCCGCCTCGTCCGCGAGCGCGAGGTAGTCGTCCATCGCGTTCGCGGCCGACCGGTCGGAGAGCCCCGCGACCGCGGGGACGTGCCGGAGTTCGTCGGTGATCGAGGGGTCGACCATCCGCGCCAGCTCGACACACATCATCCCCGTCGTGATCCGGTAGTCCTCGCCGTGGAGGTACGGGTTGACGTGGGCGTCGAGGAGGGGGCCGACCGCTTCGGGGTCGGGGTGGTGGTGGTCGACGACAGCTATCGGCACGTCGTAGTGCGCGAGGTTGCGGTAGGCGGGGACGTCCTCCTCGGTCGAGCCGTTGTCGAGCATCAGCAGGAACGGGAGCTTCTGGCCGTGGCGCTCCCGTCCCTCCAGCGCGAAGTTCAGGTCGCGGGTCACGTCTTCCATCTCGTAGAACGGCGCCTTCGAGGGCAGGCGCTTGAACAGGTGGCGGGCGGCGTCCTCGTCGGCGTTCACCTCGCGGACGAAGTTCTCGAGCGCCAACTGGACGGGCAGAGCCGCGCACATCCCGTCGCCGTCGGCGTGGTGACGGACGCGGATCGGTCGGCCCTCCAGGACGGTGCGCCGGAGGAGCCGCGCGACCTCGCGCAGGTCCTCGCGGATCGGTTCGAACGCGGGCCACTCGACGAGCGGGTCGACCTCGGCGGGGTCGGCGCGCTCGGCGACCGCCGCCTCGACGCGCTCGCGGACCTCGGTCGCGACCTCTCCTTCGAGACGTGTCACGTCGTCGACCTCGACCTGTCGCCCGCCGTCGTGGTCGCCGACGAGCCCCGTCACCCGTACCACGTCGTCGAGACGGAGGTCGGGGTAGGCCCGGACGCCGGCCTCCTCGAACGCCGCGCAGGCGACGACGCCGGTCGCGTCGCGCACCCGGAGGACGGTCGGACCGCCGGTCTGTTTGATCTGGACGATCTCGCCCTCGACGGTCGCTTCCTCGCCGGTCTCGAGGTCGGCGACGTCGGTGATGGTCGGGACGTGGACGACCACCTCGGTCGGACGGCCGGCGGGGTCGACGGCGGCGAAGGCGAGGTCGCCGTTCTCCCGGATCTCCAGGAGCCGGACGACCACGTCGTCGCCGACCGCGTGGTCGGCGCCGGCGGGGAGCTTCGAGTCGTGGACGAGTCCCGAGAGGTCGTCGGCGAGCTGGACGAAGATTCCGTACTCGACGACCCCGTCGACGGTCGCGTGGTACAGGTCGCCGACCTCGAGGTCGTCGACGGTACAGCCGGCGGCGAGGTCGTACACGACCTCCTCCCCCGAGTCTGTGGCGGTATCGGTCATGGACACAACAGGAGGTCGGGCCGGGATAAGCCTTTCAGAGTCCGCCGACCGGAACCCTTAGTGTCGTCTCGGCCCGTTCTCGACTATGAGACTGTTCCGGTCGCGCGAGGTGATCGGGATCGCCGACGACGCACTCTCGTTTATCCTCGAGGCCTCCGCGGAGACCCACCCGAACGAGTACATGGGGTTTCTGCGCGCCGAGCGCGTGGACCGCCTCGACCCCGACGCCGACCTGGACCTCGGCGACGCCCGCGGGTCGGATCTCGTCGTCGTCGACGTCCTCGTCATCCCGGGCACCACCTCCAACCCAGTGAGCGCCACCGTCCGGGAGAACCTCGTCCCCAACGACAACCGGACGGTCGGGTCGGTCCACTCGCACCCGAACGGCGTCCTCCGACCGAGCGACGCAGACCTCGGCACCTTCGGCAGCGGGTCGGTCCACATCATCGTCGGGGCGCCGTACGGCCGTGACGACTGGCGCGCGTTCGACCGCGAGGGCGAGGTCAGGGACCTGCCCGTCCTCGACGTCCCGCTCTCGGACCCCGAGGAGTTCTTCGATTTCACGCAGGCGGACATCGACGCCGAGCTATGACGCGCCGCGTCGTCGCGCAGGGCACCTTCGACATCCTCCATCCCGGACACGTCCACTATCTGCGCGAGGCCGCGGGTCACGGCGACGAACTTCACGTTATCGTCGCCCGCCGGCGCAACGTCTCGCACAAGGACCCGCCGGTCCTGCCCGACCGCCAGCGTCGCGACGTGGTGGCTGCGCTCGACCCCGTCGACTACGCCTACCTCGGCCACCCCCGGGATTTCCTCGTGCCAATCGAAGAGATCGACCCCGACGCGATCGTTCTCGGCCACGACCAGCACCACGACGCGGACGCAGTGCGCGACGCGCTCGACGGCCGAGGGATCGACTGCGAGGTCAGGCGCGCCTCGGCGTTAGACGAGCGGTACGCGGGAGAACTGCTGTCGACGGGTCAGATCGTCGAGGCGGTGATCGAGGCGCGGGACCGGGACTAAGCCGTGGTCGGGGCCGCCGCGGGACTGACGCTCGACGAGCTGTTCGAGGACCCGCCGCTCTCGCCGCGCTGTTCCGCGAGGTAGTTCTGGTACTCCTCCTGCGAGACGACCTCGACGGTGAAGTACATCTGCGAGTGGCTGACGCCGCAGTACTCCGTGCAGTAGCCCTGGTACGTGCCCGTCTCGAGCGGCACCGTCCGGATGGTGTTGTTCTGGTCCGGGATGGCGTCTTGCTTCAGGCCGAGTTCGGGCACGGCGAAGCCGTGTATCACGTCGCGCGAGCTTATCGTGAAGTAGACATCCTGGTCGACCGGGACGACGACGTTCGGCGGCAGGCCGCTCGCCTGGACGCCTTCTTCGGGGTAGGTCATCGTCCACCCCCACTGGTAGGCCTCGGCGTAGACGTGAACGTCGTCGTCCTCGGGCGCCACGGGGTCGCTCGCCTGGTAGGTGATGTCCGGGTTCGCCAGCACGCCGTAGGAGGCGACGCCGACGAACAGCAGGATGACCGCGGTGGCGATGGTCCAGGTGATCTCGAGCCGGCGGTTCTCCTGGGTCGGCTTCGCCTCGTCGGCGTTCTTGAACTTGACGACCGTGTAGAGCAGGACAAGTTCGACGATCAGCGTGATCGGCACGGCGATGTACAGGAGCTTGAGGTTGAGCTGGTCGATCAGCCCGATAGAGGTGGAGCTCTGGGCCGCAACCGGCACGCTCCCGACGGCCACGGCGGCGAGTACCGCCGCGACCAGCGTCGTCGCCCGCGTCCACGTCTTCATATAGCGCGGCTTGGGAACACCCGGGCAAATAGCTGACGCTCCGCCGAAGCGCGATTCCTAAGTGTCGGCCCCCCGAAGCCGGGTGCGTGTCACGCATCCGCTCGCCCGACCGCTTCGTCGGGCTTCTCGCCGCGACGGCCGTCGGCGTCTATCTCCTGATGGCGATGGGCGCCACGACCGCGGTGACGGACGCGGCGCGCACCTGCGCCGCGTGGCCCGCCTGTGGCGACGGGTTCGCGCTTCCGACGACCGCCGCGGGCGCGTTCGCGCTCGCTCACCGCCTCGCCGCCGGCGTCGTCGGCCTCGCGCTGGCCGTCGCCGTCGTCTGTGCGTGGCGAACCGCGACCTCGCGCCGCGTCCGGGGCGCGCTCCTCGTCGCCGCGCTCGTCTACCCCGCCCAGGCCGCTCTCGGCGCCGCCGTCGCCACGACGACCGTCGACGCCCGACTCTCGGCCGTGCACCTCGCGCTCGGCACCGCCATCTTCGTCCCGGTCGTCGCCGCGCTGGCGTGGACGCTCGAGGACCGGACGGGCGACCCGAGCGACGGCGCGGCGGTCGACCCCGACCCGACGCCCGCCCCGGAGCCGAGCGCCGAGGGTGACGCGGGCGAGGCGCCCCAGGCCGGGCTGCTCGCGACGCTTCGCGCGTACGTCGCGTTGACCAAGCCCCGGCTGATGTGGCTGCTCTGTCTCGTCGCCGGCGCCGCGATGGTGCTCGCGCCCGGCCCGGTCTCGCTCCGGACGGCGCTCGCGACGCTCGGCGGCGGCGTCCTCGCTATCGGCGCCTCCGGAACGTTCAACCACGTTCTCGAGCGCGACGTCGACCGGCAGATGAACCGCACCTCCGACCGCCCGCTCGCGGTCGACCGGGTCTCCGTGCGCAACGCCGTCGCCTTCGGGACGGTCCTCGGTCTCTGCTCGCTCGCGCTGTTCGCCTCGGTCAACCTGCTCGTCGCGGCGCTCGGCCTGCTCGCGATCGTCTTTTACGCCGTCGTCTACACGCTCGTCCTCAAGCCCCACACCGTCCAGAACACCGTCCTCGGCGGCGTCGCGGGCGCGCTCCCCGCGCTCATCGGCTGGGCAGCCGTCACCGGGTCGCTCGGCGTCGGCGGCGCCGCGCTGGCGCTCGTCGTGTTCTGCTGGACGCCCGCGCACTTCTACAACCTCGCGATGGCCTACAAGGAGGACTACGCCCGCGGCGGCTTCCCGATGCTCCCCGTCGTCCGCGGCGAGACGGCCGCGCGCAAGCACGTCCTCTACTACCTCGGCGCGACCCTCGTCGCCGCGGGCGCCCTGGCGCTGATCGAACCGCTCGGCGTTCTCTACGCGCTGACCACCGCGGCCCTCGGTGCTCTCTTTCTCGCGGCGGTCGTCAGCCTCCACTACGAGCGGACGGCCGGCGCGGCGATGCGGGCGTTCCACGCCTCGAACGCCTTCCTCGGCGGCCTGCTCCTCGCCGTCCTCGTCGACGCGTCGGTGGTGTAGAGTGAGCGCCGCCGCGCTCCCCCGTCCCGGCCGCGACACCGTCCTCCGCGGCGCGCTCGCCGCGAACACGCTCGTCCTCGCGACGCTGTGTTACGTCCTCCTCACTCCTGCACGCCTCGACCCGCCGCGCTACACCCTCTACGGCCTGCTGTGGGTCGGCGTCGGCGTCGCGGTCCTCGTCCACGAAACGACGACAACCCGCTCGGCATCGTCCCGTGCCCGTCGGGTCGCTGCCGGCGTCGCCGTCGCCTACTTCGCCGCTCTCGCCCTCGCCGGCGGCGTCGTCGTCCCCGGCGGCGTCCCCGACGCCGTCGCAGACGGCTGGTTCGTCCGGACGCTCCCGCCCGGGTGGGGCCCGGCGCTGGTCTACGGCGGCGTCGACGTCGCCCTCGTCCTCACTCCCGCCCGCGTCGTCGGCTACCTCGCGCTCGCGGCGCTCGTCCGCGGGGTTGTCCTCGACGCAACCGGGGACGGTGCGCTCCGGAGCGGCGCGGCCGGCCTCCTCGCGCTGTTCTCCTGTGTCTCCTGTTCGCTGCCCGTCCTCGCGGGCGTCGCGACGCTCGCCTTCGGTGCCGGGAGCGCGCTCGTCGTGACGACCGCGAGCCTCTCGTACGACCTCTCGACGCTCGTCTTCCTCGCGACCGTGGGCCTGCTGTACTGGCAGCCGCTGGCCGACCGGTAGGCCGGGCCGTCGCGTCACTCCACCAGCCGGTCCGTCCAGTCGACCGCGCACCCGGCGGCGAGCGCGCGCCCGCGGCCCGCTACGCGGGGAGGAACACCACCGACAGCACGCGCTCGCCGACGCCGAAGCCGGCGACGACGGCCAGGCCGAGCTCCCCGCGCCGGCGGAGTCCGACCACCGACCGCTCCTGTGGCGCGACCGAGGAACGCGCGCCGGGAACGAACGACTTAGGCCCGGCCGGCGGCGAGAGCGACCATGGACGCGGCCACGGAGACGCACGCGGAGACCGACGACGACGGGGTCGTCGAGGCCGCCGACGTCTCGCGGCGCTACGGCGACGTCGTCGCGCTCGACGGAGTCTCGCTCTCGGTCGCGCCGGGCGAGGTGTTCGGGCTCATCGGCCCGAACGGCGCGGGCAAGACCACGCTCGTCCGCGCGCTCACCGGGACGACGGACGCCGAGGGGACGGTCCGTCTGTTCGGCCGGTCCGTCGTGGACGTCGACGAGGCGCGGCTCGGCCTCCTGCCCCAGTCGTTCGCTCCCGCCGGCCGCCTGACTCCGCGCGAACTCGTCGACTACTACGCCGGGCTCTACGACGCAGAGCGGGTGCGCGCGACAGACGCCGTCCTCGACGAGGTGGGACTCGCCGACGCCGCCGCCGTCCGCTACGAGGACCTCTCGGGCGGACAGAAGCGCCGCGCCTGCGTCGCGACGGCGCTCGTCAACGCCCCCGACCTCCTCTTTCTCGACGAGCCGACGGCGGGTATCGACCCCGCGGGCCGGCGCGCGCTCCACGCCCTCGTCGAGCGACTCGCCGACGAGGGGACGACCGTCTTTCTCACCTCCCACTCGATGAGCGAGGTGGCGGCGCTGGCCGACCGGGTCGGACTCCTCCGCGACGGCGAACTCGTCGCCGTCGGGCCGCCCGACGGGCTGGTCGCGGAACACGCCGGGCGGGCGCGGGTCGTCGTCGAGACCGAGACCGCGGTCGCGCCCGACGCCCTCGCGGTCGACGGGTACGCCGTCGAGTCCCACCCGGACGGCGAGGGGCTGGTCGTCGCCGACGTCGACGCGGCGGACCTCCCGGCGGTCGTTGAGCGCGTCGTCGCCGCCGACCTCCCGGTCGACGCGGTGACGTGGGCCCGTCCGGGGCTGGAGGAGGCGTACTTCCGGCTCACCGGCGAGACGTTCGAACCGAACCGGCGCGCCGCCGACGGCGACACGGACGGAGGGCGGCGCCGGTGAGCCGTCTTCGCCGCCTCCGGTCCGAGTTCACCGCGGAGCGCCGGTCGTTCCTGCGGCGGCGTACCGCGGTGTTTTTCACCTTCCTCTTTCCCCTGCTCATCGTTCTCATCTTCGGCGTCCTCGTCCGGACCCAGGGGAACGGTAGTGGGCTGTTCGCCCGCCCCCCGGCGTACTACGTCCCGGGCTATCTCGCCGTCGTCGTGCTGTTCACGCCGCTCTCGCGGGTCGGCTCGACGGTCGCGCGCCACCGCGAGGGCGCGCGGTTCGAGAAGCTCGCCACCACCCCGATCCGCCGGTGGGAGTGGCTGCTCGCGCACGCGTCGGTCAACGCCGTCGTCATCGGCCTCGCCGCGCTCTTGCTTCTCGTTCTCACCCTGCTCCTGACGGGCGCGGCGGTGACCCTCTCGCCCGCCCTCCTGCTCGTGGCGCCGCTCGTCGTCCTCGCCACCGTGCTGTTCTGTGGCGTCGGTGCCGTCATCGGCCGGGTCGCGGACTCGCAGGACGGCGTGATCGCGGCCTCAAACGCGCTCGCGCTCCCCTTGCTCTTTCTCTCGGAGACGTTCGTCTCCCCGGACAACCTTCCGGGCTGGTTCCGGCCGGTCGTCGACCTCTCGCCGCTCACGTACTTCGCCCGGGGCGTGCGCGCGCTCACCCTCGATGCCCCGTCGGCCGGCGTCGCCGTGACGAACCTCGGGGTCCTCGCGGCGCTCGCGGCCCTGGCTCTCGTTGCCGGCGCCGCCGCGGTCCCGCGGACGGACTGACGCCGCGCCGCCCGACCCCGCGATTTAACTCGGACGTGAGCGAACGCCGCGCGTGCCACGAGACACGCTCGACCGGATGGCCGAGAGCGGCGTGATCGCCGTGATGCGCGGCGTCCCGGCCGACCGGGCGGTCGAGACGGCGCGGGCGCTCGCCCGCGGCGGCGTCGGGGCGGTGGAACTCACGGCTGACGCGCCCGGGGCCGTCGACGCGCTCGGGTCGGTCCGGGCCGAGCTGGCCGACGACGAGGTCCTGGTCGGCGCAGGGACCGTGATGGACGCCGCGACCGCGAGCCGCGCCGCGAACGCCGGCGCGGAGTTCGTCGTCGCGCCCCATCTGGACGTCGCGACCGTCGAGACGTGCAACCGCTACGGCGTGACCGTCCTCCCTGGTGTGCTGACGCCCACCGAGGCGGTGCGAGCCGTCGAGGCCGGCGCGGACGGGGTGAAGGTGTTCCCCGCCGCTACCGTGGGGCCGGCCCACCTCGCGGCGCTCACGGGGCCGCTCCCGCAGATCCCGCTGGTCCCGACGGGTGGCGTCGACACGGAGAACGCCGGTGACTACCTCGACGCGGGCGCGCTGGCGGTCGGCGCGGGGAGCGCGCTCGTCGAGGCCGAGGCGGTCGCTCGGGGCGACTTCGACGCCGTCGAAGCCCGCGCCCGCGAGTTCGTCGCGGCGGTGGACGACGCCCGCGGGGCCTAGTCCTCTGCGGTCGCGTCCGTCTCGGCGCGGTCGTCGTCGGACCGCGAGCCGGGCGCGCCATCGGCCGCCGCGTCGCCACGCTCGGCTCCCACGACGCCGTCGCTCGCCGGGGGCGGGCCGCCGGCGCCGGGGGGCGCGATCGTCCGGTCGCGGTGGCGCTCGTCCAGCGACTCGTAGAGGCGGTCGACCAGCGTCTCGCGCAGGCTCGCCGCCGTCCGCACGTCGACGTCGACGGCCGCGGCGTCGCGCCCGGTGAGCGAGAGCGACCCCGCCGTGTCGGCCGTCACCGTCCCGAGCGACCACCGGCGCTGGAAGATCGTCCGGCCGTCGATGACGGTCTGGACGCGGTAGTACGGCACCGCCTTCGTCTCCCGGCGCAGGACGCCGTTCCGCGTGAGCAGGTGGTCGTCCCCGAGGGCGTGCCCCCGGTGGCGCCACTTGAGGTGGGCGGCGACGGGGACGAGCGGGACGAGGAGGAGCGGGCCGACCCAGACCGGGTCGGCGAGCAGGAACCGCTCGACGGCGACGCCGACCGCCGCGAAGACCCCGACCGCGATCAGGTACCGGGCGGCGTAGCGCCGCCGGACCCGCTTGGGCGGGCGTTCGAGTCCCGCTATCGTCACGCCCTCCAGCTCGTCGACGAGCGCCAGCACCCGCTCCCGGCGGGCGATCGGCACCGCGGCCTGCGAGCCCCGGTCGTCGCCGCCGCCGGGGGCGTACCCCGCCGTCTCGACGTAGAGCGCGGCGTAGCCGAAGTGCCGCTTCAGCGGGTCGTCGACGACGGTGAGCGTCTGGACCTTGTCGAGCGGGATCGACCCGTCGTAGCGCCGGAGCAGCCCGCGCTCGTACTGGAGTTCGTCGTCGACCCGACGCAAGCGGAAGTCGTAGTAGTTCAACACCGCGGCGACGGCGCCCGCCGCCCACGAGAGGAGGAGAAGCAGGAGGACGAGCCCGACGGCGACGGCGACGAGCGCCAGCCCGCCGCCGGGCATCGGCACCGGCGACCCGGGCCCGCCCGCGGTCACCAGCCCGTAGACGACGAAGACGATCAGCCCCGGCGTCCGCAGGTCGAACGAGAGCAGCCCGACGAGCGCGAGTTCCCGAGGCGTCAGCTCGAACAGCGACTCCGCCTCTGGCGCCGGCGTGGGCTCGTCGCTCGCCTCCTCCCGTCCGCGCGCTTTCGCGCCGCGCTTTCGCGCCGCGAGCGTCCGCTGGAGCCGTTTCGCCTCGTCGAAGGTGACGTACCGCACCGCGGCCTCCGTCGCGCCGCCGCCGGCCGTCTCCAGGTCGACCGCGGCGATGTCGAGCAGGCGCTGGACGACGTTCCGGCTGATATCGACGTTCTGGATGCGGTCGACCGGGATCTCGCGGTTGCGCCGCCGGAACACTCCCGACCGGATGTCGAACGTGTCGGCGGTGAGCGCGTACTCGTAGCGGCTCCAGTACGCGACCTCGTAGGCGACCAGTCCGACAACCGCGAGGCCGACGAGCGCGACGCCAACCAGCTGTCCGACCGTCCCGCCGAGGAACGAGGAGCCGGAGACGACGACGAACAGGAGCGTAAACGCGACGCTCGCGCCCCGCCTGACGGCGCGGTACGGGATCGAGAGCGCCGAGAGCGCCCGGGGCTCCTCGTCGACGAGCGGTTCTCCGGGCTCGTCGGCGTCTCCGTTCGCCGTCGCGTCCGCCGCTCCCGGCTCTGCGTTCTCGTCGTCGGCGCCCTCGCCCGTCTCGTCGGGCCGGTCCGGAGCGTCGCTCACACTGCGTCCTCGCCCTCGGAGCGGATCGCGAGCCCCTTCAGCCGCTCGCGCAGGTCGTCGGCCCGGACGGGCGTCAGCCCGGGGACGGTCACGTCGGCGCCGCGCGAGCCCGCGGTGTAGACCACCGTCGTCGCCAGCCCGACGAGCCGTTCGAGCGGGCTGCGCGAGGAGTCGACGTGCTGGATGCGAACGAAGGGGACGACCGTCCTGACCTGTGTGAACACCCCGCGTTCGAGGTAGATGCCGTCGTCGCGGACCTCGTAGCCCCACGCCCGGTAGCGCAGGACCGCGAGTGTCGCGCCGACGACGAGGATGGCGCCGCCGACCGCGAGCGGGGTGAGCGTCGGCACCACCGCGAACACCCGGTTCACGACGGCTAGCCCTCCGCCGACGAGCGCGGCGGCGACGGCGGACTGGACGACCCAGACGGTCCGCACGCGCGGGTCGAGTCGGTTCAAACCGGCGTCTGACACGCCACGAGGTTCTGTCTCGGCGCGGATATACCTGCGGGCTACGTCTCCAGACGGTCGAGGAGCGCGTCGACGTCGTCCGCGTCGTTGAACGCGTGGACCGACGCGCGACAGGCCTCGGGGACGGGAAGCGACCGCACCACGACACCCGCCTCGCGCGCGCGCTCGACGAACGCCTCGGGCGTCTCGCCCGCGGGCGCCTCGAACGTCACCAGCCCCGACTCGTACGCCCGCGGCGAGAGGAGCAGGTCCCCGAGCCCCGTCTTCAGCCGGTCGGTCAGGCGCTCGATCCGGCTCGCGATCCGCCCGACGCCGATCGCCTCGACCGTCGCCATCGCCTCCACCGCGCCGACGTACGGCGCCGGCGAGGTCGTCCCCACCTCGAACCGCGCCGCCGTCTCCTTCAGCCGGGGCTCCGCGGCGCTCGGGTCCGCGACGCTCCGGTAGCTCGCGGTCGGCGGCTCCACGTCGCCCGTCAGGTCCCCGTTCAGGTAGAGCCAGCCAGCGCCCCACGGCCCGAGGAGCCACTTGTGGCTCGCGCCGACGGCGAAGTCTGCGCCCCACGCGGAGAGGTCGACCGGCGTCTGCCCGGGCGACTGTACCGCGTCGACGAGGACGCGACAGCCCGCCTCGTGTGCGACCTCGACGACCGCCTCGACGGGCAACTGTGTCCCGTGGCTCCACGTGATCGAGTTCAGGCAGAGCAGGCGGGCGTCCGCGACGGCGTCTTCGAGCGCGCTCAGGTCGAGTCGCCCCTCGCTCGTCTCCAGTACCCGGCGCTCGACGCCGTGGCGCTCGAGGAACCACCACGGGAGCCGGCCTGCGGAGTGTTCGAGGTCCGTGTGGACGACGACGTCGCCCGCCGCCCAGTCGAGCGCCGTCGCCACCCGCGCGATTCCGTCGGCGGTGCTCTGAGTCAGGGCAATCTCGTCCGCGTCGGCGCCGAGGAACTCCGCGAACGCGACCCGGCTCTCGTCGAACGTCTCGAAGGCGTACGGGTACGCACCCTCCGCCACCGGGGCGACGTACTCGTGGTGTTCGACGGCGTCGGTCGTCGCCTCCACGACCCGCCGCGGCGCCGGCCCGGACGCGCCGGTGTTGAGGTAGACCTCCTCCTCGACCGCGGGGATGTCGGCACGGAGGTCTTCGGGCGTCACCGCCGCCCTCCGTCGGCCGCCTGTCGCTCGCCCGCCTCGACGGTCACGCGCAGGTCGCCCGCCCCGTCGCCGCGGTCACCCGCCTCGACCCGCTCGACGCCGCCCGCCGTGACCTCCGACCCGGGCGAGTAGTGGAGCACCGGGTCGGTCTCGGGGCGCTCCAGGCCCGCCGCGGCGAACAGCGACTCCCGGCGGAGGTCCAGCTCCGCGCCCGTGAGTTCCCACGGGTCGTGGGCGATCTGTCCGACCCGGTCGTCGGGCAGGTAGAAGCGGTAGTGTTCGGTCAGGAAGGCGCCGAGCGACCCCGGGTCGGCTGGCGTCGCCTCGCCGCCCGTCGGACGGTAGGTCGCGTCGAGCGCCGCCGCCGGCGCGCCGCCGTGGACGCGGCTGCTCTGTACCGTCACCCTGTCTCCGTCCCGCGAGAGGTCGACCCGCGCGCGGTAGTACGGCAGGTCGTAGGCGGCGCGCGCCACCCCGACCCCGACCTCGTCGTCCGCGTCGAGGCTGAGGAAGTAGACGCCGCTGCCGCCGTCCGAACCCTCGACGTACGTCCGGAGGTTCACCTCGCCGAACCCGCGCCCCACGGGCGACCCGCGCGGGCGGATGTCGGCCATCTCGAAGACGACGATCCCCACCCACACCGCTCCGTCGCGCGTCGCGGGTTCGAGACCCGGCGGCAGCCGCTCTGCGAGCCCCCCTCGCTCGACTCGCCAGTGGGCGAACAGCGCGTCCCGCCACGACATCGTCAGCAGATCTCGCACGAGGGCACTGGGGTCGGCGGACACTTAGCTCCCGTCGTGCCACAAGAGCTATAATGCATGATAGACGACCGGGCGTTCGGGGACGACCGGCACGTCGTGTCGGAACCGTGCGCCGCTTCCATACCCCCAGCACGGCCGTCCCCACCGTTCAACACCATTTAGATGTATCGCGCCTCCCGTTCGATCGATGGAGGTCCCGAGCGACCCGCCCGAGCGCTGTCCGGCCTGTGGCGCCCCCCACGACTCCGTCTCCGTCCACGAGACGGGCCTGATGGTGAACATGCGCGACAACGAGCGCTACCGTCGGGTCTGTTTCACGCCCGTAGAACGGGACGGCGAGCCAGCTATCGCGTTCTACCACCACACCCACGCGCAGGTCCGCGCGGGCCGCGGCGTCGGCGACGTCGACGCGACGACGGCCGACGCGCCCGACGGAGAGTGAGGCTTGCCGGTTTCCCGGAGCCGGGGCACGGCTTGTCGCCTCCGATAGACGCCCCTCCGTCCGGGTCCTGTGCTGTTCCGATGTCCGACCACGACGACCACGACGACGCGCACCACCACCACGTCGACGCCGAGGTCGACGCCCGCGACGACTGGGCACGACGACGCCGCAAGGGGATCCCGACCGACGAGAACCTCCTCGTCGTCGCCTGTATGGACGAGCGGATCCCCGTCGAGGAGGCCCTCGGCCTCGAACTCGGCGACGCCCAGATCTTCCGGAACGCGGGCGGGAAGGTCACCGACGACGTGATCCGCTCGGCCGCGCTCACGACCAACTTCTTCGACACCGACGAGATCATCGTCGTCAACCACACCGACTGCGGGATGATGAGCGCGTCCGACGAGGCCGTGCGCGAGGGGATGGCCGCCCTCGTCGACGACCTCGACGACGTGACGCTCGACCCGTCGCTCCCCGAACTGAACGTCGGCGACGCCGACCTCGTCGACTGGGTGAAGATGACCGACGACATCGACGCCGCCTGCGCCGCACAGGTCGAGTACCTCCGCGAGTCCGAGCTGATCCCCGACGGCGTGACCGTCTCCGGCTACGTCTACGAGGTCGAGTCCGGAGCGCTCCGACGGCCGGGCGAGCGGGTCGCCGAGGAGATCAGCGAGCGACGCGCGTAGCCGGCGACTGGATTATGTCGCTCGCGCCCGAAGGGTAGCCGTGTCGCGAGCAGGTGCACCGGACGACCCGCGCCTCACCGACCCGCTCTCTATCGGCGACCTGACGCTCCGGAACCGGCTCTACCGCGCGCCGCTCCTGGAGTGTGCGGGCAACGGCCCGGACGCCGCGGAACGGCTCGTCGCCGAGCTCGAACCCGCCGCCGCGGCGGGTGCGGGCCTCGTCTGTCAGGGCGCCACCATCGTCCGTGGGGAGGGTGGCTGTGCCGCGCCGGGGATGACCCGTGTCCACGACGACGCGTTCGTCGCCGGGCTCGCAGAGGTGCCCGAGGCCTGTCACGCCCACGGCGCGACGGTCGCGGTCCAGCTCGAGCACGGCGGCCTGCGCGCGATGGAGACGTGGCACGCCGGCCACCGCGCGGCGAACCCCGACCTCGACCAGCTGGCCGTCTCGCGCCCGCCAGCGCCGCTCCGGGCGCTCGACCGCCTCGGCTTCCTCGAGTACTCCCCGCACGTCATGTCGACCCGCGAGGTCGAGGAGCTGGCCGCGGACTTCGGGCGCGCGGCGCGGCGTGCCGTCGACGCCGGCTACGACGTCGTCCACGTCGCGGGCGCGAACATGGGGATCGTCCAGCAGTTCCTCTCTCCGTTCTACAACCGCCGCGACGACCGCTTCGCGGACGGCGTCGCCTTTCTCGAACTCGTGGCCGAGGAGGTTCGCGACCGGGTGGGCGACGTGCCGCTGACCGCGAAGGTGCCCGCCGAGACGAGCACCCCGCCGCTCGTCGCGCCCGACCGGATCACCCGCGAGCGCGCGGTCGGGATCTGCGCCCGCCTCGCCGCGGGCGAGTTCGACGCGCTCGCCCCCGTCTCGGCCTCCGTCTTCTGGGACATGAGCATCGTCCGTGGCTCGTACCCCACGGAGGCGTGGGCCGACGACCGGTTCGCCGAGGGCTACGCCGAGGCGTTCGGCTCGCCGCTCCGCGCGCGACTCGTCGCCCTCGGCAACCGGATCGAGTCGCTCGTCTACGACTTCGAGCCGGCGTGGAACGCCGACCTCTGCCGGGCTGTCCGCGACGTCGTGGACGTGCCGGTACTCTGCGAGGGCGGGATCAGAGAGCGGCCGCGGATCGACCGGCTGCTCGGCGACGCCTGCGACGCCGTGGGGATGGGCCGGCCGTTCTACGCCGAGCCGCGCCTGCCCGCGCGGCTCCTCGACGAGGCTGACGCCCGCGCCGTCTGTGAGTCGTGTAACAACTGCGCCGTCCCACAGGCCGCCGGCGAGCCCGGCGTCTGTCGCACGCCGAGTGTCCTCCGGCGCGCCGGCGACCTCCGGCAGGCAGGGGCGTACGACCGCGAGGAGGACTAGTCGCGGTCGGACCCCTCGTCGCCGTCCACCACGCCGAACCGGAACCCTCCGGTGTCGTCTTCCTCGTCGCCTGCTCCGTCACCGTCGCGCCCGTCCTCGGTCGCGTCGTCTCCCTCCTCGCGGCTGTCCGTCTCGGTCTCGTCGGCCTGGAGCTCGAAGCCCGCCCCGATCGCCTCCTCCGGCGTCGGTCCATCTCGCTCCGGGTCCGCCCCGTCGTCGGGGGCGCTCGTTCGCCTCTGGTCGTCTGTGGCGACCCGCTCCTCGTTTCTCTCCGGGCCCTCGTCGCGCCCGTGGCTCTCGTCGTCCTCGTCGGCGAGCGAGGCGATCAGGTCGGGGTCGACGTTCTCCGGATCGAGCGCCTCCGGGTGTATCTGGTCCGAGTTCCCGACGGGCGTGCGGTAGTCGGTCTCGGAGCGGGACTCCTCGCGCTGCGCTCGCCGTGCCTCGCGCCGGTCCCGGTGTTCGGTCCGGAGCGCCTCGGCGACGGCCTCGGCGGCGGCCTCGAGCCGGTCGGGGTCGACGCCGGCGAACGCCTCGCAGTCGTCCTCGCGGGCCGCAAAGAGCGCCCGGATCGTCGTCCGCGCCGCGGCCAGCGTCTCCGCGACGGCGCGGTACTCGCCGGCCTCAAACCGGTCGGGGACGCCGGAGAGCCGCCGGCGAAGCTCTCCGACGGCTCCCGGCGACCGGTCCGCGCCGGGGTCGACACGGTCCGGGTCGCGGTCGACCGCCTCCAGCATCCGGCGGTAGCGCTCGCCGGCCATCCAGAGCTTTCCGAGGACGAGCCGCGCGTCCGCGCTCGCGACCTCGACGGAGCAACGGGCGCGGTCCGCGACCACCTCGTCGAGAGGGCCGAGTCGGGCGGCGAGGCGGGTCGCGCGCTCACACCGCCGCACCCGGTCGAGAGTCCGGACGTACCGCGCGCGCGAGACCTCCAGACCGACGGCTCGTGCGGCGCGCGCACGCCCGGACTGACCGTCCCCACGCTCGGTCACACGAACCTATTCACGCCCGACCGTCATAATCCTACAGGCGCTCGCGGGTCTCCGCGAGGACCGGCAGGTCGAGGCCGAGGTGGGCCGCGAGCGACTCCGCGGCGCCGAGCAGCCACGTCGCGCGCTCGACGCGCGACTCCAGGTCGCCCGGACCGACGCCGAACCGCTCCACGACCGCGTCTGGCTCCGTCCCGTCCGCGAGCGCCGCGAGCAGCCGCGCCGTCCGCACGGCGGTCAGCCACGCCTCGAACTCCTCGATTTCGCCCATCTCGCGGACGAACTCGTCTGCGTGCTCGCGCGCGAACCGGTAGACGTCGGCGCGTTCCCCTCCCGAGAGCCACCCCGTCCGCACGTCCGGCGTGTGACAGACGAGTTCGAGCGCCGTGAGCGCCGTCGGCTCCATCGTCGCCATCCGACGGAGCCCCGAGACCACCCGCGCGCCGCCCTCGGGGCTGAGATACTGCCGGGACACCTGCGCGCCGACCGGCGTCGCGGTGAGGCCGGCAGCCCGGTCGACCATCCCCATCTCCGCGAGGTCCGCCAGCGCGTCGTCGAGCGCCGCCGCGAGGTCGGCGACCGGCGCGCCGTGGGCGTAGAAGGTGGCGTCGAAGAGGTCGAGGAGGTCCTCGCGGGAGGCCGCGAACCCGGCCGCGAGCGTCGAGAGGACGTGTGTCCGGAGGGCGGCGCGCTCGGCGAGCTGTGACTCCACGGCCTCGGGGTCGGCGCCGACGTACCGCTCGCGCAGCTCGTCGGGCTCCTCCTCGCCCGCGACGAGGACCGCCTCGCCGTACGGGTCGAGGCCGGGGCGTCCCGCGCGGCCGCACATCTGGTGGACCTCCAGGACGGGGAGCCACCCCATCCCGTCGCCGTCGAACCGCTTCTGGTCGCGCACGACGACCCGGCGGGCGGGGACGTTCACGCCCGCGGCGAGCGTCGGCGTCGCGCAGACGGCGGCGATCCGGCGGTCGCGGAAGGCCGCCTCCACCATCCGGCGGTGTGTCGAGCGGAGCCCCGCGTGGTGGAAGGCAACGCCGTCGCGCAGGCAGTCGGCGAGGCGCTCGCCCGTCGCCGTCGCGCCCGCGTCGAGCGCGTCGGCCGCCACGTCCGCGGCGCCGCCCAGGGCTTCCGCGCGCAGGCGGTCCGCGAGCGCCTCGGCCTCGCGGCGCGACCGGACGAACGCGAGCGCACCCCCGCCCTCCCGGGGCGTCTCGTCGGTCGCCGTCCGATCCCCCTGCGGCTCGACGACGTCTCTCACC
Source organism: Haloferacaceae archaeon (assembly GCA_036626375.1). Taxonomy (GTDB): domain Archaea; phylum Halobacteriota; class Halobacteria; order Halobacteriales; family Haloferacaceae; genus A07HB70. Next base: position 49,243 of record JAZKRX010000007.1, on the reverse strand, counting down.
AGCGCCGCCGTCGCCTCGGTCGCCGCGTCGGCGTCTTGGCCCGCCTCGGGCACCGGCACCGTCCGGGTCGTGCCGTCCGCGAACCGTACCGTCTCGTCGGCGTGGACGCCGACCCGCAGGTCGACGGGGCGCCAGTCGTCGGCCACGAGGCCGGCGTCGAGCCAGTCTGCGATCGCGCCCGGGTTCGCCACCGTCGCCGAGAGCCCCACGACCTGTACCGCCGGGGTGCGCCGGCGGAGGGTCGCGAGCGTCACCTCGAGCGTCGGGCCGCGGTTCTCCGAGCCGAGCAGGTGAATCTCGTCGACGACGACACAGGCGAGGTCCTCCACCCACGGCGCGCCGTTGCGGACCGCCGAGTCGACCTTCTCGCTCGTGGCGACCACCACGTCGTTGTCGGCCAGCTCTGCCTCCGGGTCGGCGAGGTCACCCGTCGAGATGCCGACGCTCGTGCCCGGGAGCGCCGACAGCTCCTCGTACTTCTCGCGGGCGAGCGCGCGAAGCGGGACGATGTAGAGCCCGGGACCGTCGGCGGTCAGCAGCGCGAGCTGGGCGACGAGCGTCTTCCCGCTGGCGGTGGGAACCGCGACGACCAGCCGCTCGCCCTCACAGACGCCGGCCTCGACGGCGGCGGCCTGTGGGGGGTACAGCTCCTCGATCCCGCGGTCGGCGAGGTGGTCGCGGACCGCCGCCGGGAGCGGGAGGTCGGCGACGCGCATGGGTAAGGTGGTGCGCCGCGGCGTTTAAGGACCGCGCTTAAGCCGCCCCCCGGCGTAGTCCGGCAGGTGCGACGACGACGCTTCCTCGCTGCGACCGCCACGGGCTCGCTCGTGGGGGCACTCGCCGGCTGTAACGGCCGCGGGGCCGCCTCGACGCCGACGTCGGTCGCGACCGACGACGACCCTGGGCTCGCCGACATCCCCGGCGACGCGGCCTACGGGTTCACGTACCTGCAGGCCACCGGGAACCGCTACGTTCGCGGGTCCGGTCGGGTCCCCGACGTCGACGCCGCCGAGGTCTCGCTCCCGACGGAGTCACAGTGGGTCGTCGCCGCGCGGCACCGGGCCGACGATACCGTGGTGGTGGCGACCGTCCTCACCGACGGGAAGGTGCGCGCCTTCCGCGTCGACGGCTGCGAGGTCAGCCCGGTCGAGCCGTTCTCCTCCTACGGGCAGGGGCCGCCCCTCCTCGTCGTCGACGAGGGCACGTCCCGTCTCGCCCGCACCGGGTCGACCTTCTCTCACCCCACGCCCATCCCCGGTGGATCGATCGTCACCAGCAACGACGGCCGCATCACGCTTCCGGGAGGGAAACTCGCTGTCACGGCCCAGGCAGACGCGCGAATCGTCACCGAGGGCCGGCTCGCGTACTTCCTCGGCCCGCCGACGAGCTACGACCACGACGCTCTCGGGGACAGGGTCGCGAGCCAGAACGTGACGATCGTCGAACCCGGAACGCGCGAGCACTGGACGCTCGACCCGCCGTACGGCGTGATCGAGGGGCTGTCGCCGATGTTGACGGACCTCGCCGGCGACCTCGACGTTCTGGTCACCGCGAGCGACGCGGAGCAGGGCGCCTCGCTCGCGCTTCTGCGTGACGACGGCACCAAGGGCGGGTCCGTCGTCGCGACGAGTGATCCCGTCGGCAGCCCGTACGGCTGGCGCCACCAGATCGCAGTCGGGCCGTTCGGTCCCGACGGCGAACGGGAGGTCGCGTCGGTCCGGACGCCCCACCTCGCGGCCGAGGCAGAGTTCCACCGCCTCGACGGCGACCGGTTCGAACGCGTCGCCGCGCGCGGCCGCTACCCCTCTCACGCGTTCGGGAGCCGGAACCTCGACCGCGCGGCCGCGGGCGACTTCGACGGCGACGGCCAGCCGGAACTGGTCGTCCCGACGCCCGAGACGGGTGGGTTGGCGGCGCTCCGGCGCACCGGGGACGGCGTGACGGAGGCGTACCGGCTCGACATCGGCGCGCCGCTCACCACGAACCTCGCGGCGGCTCGCGGCCCCGACGGACTCGTGCTCGCGGCGGGAACCCCGAACGGCCTCCGTATCTGGCCGGCCGGCGGGCCGTGCTAATTTATACTTAGAGGGTGCCTTGTGCGTATGAGCGGACACGGTGAGCGTGAGCCGGAGGCAGAGCTCGGGCTACTAGACGCCACCATGATCGGCATGGGGGCGATGATCGGCGCAGGTATCTTCGTACTGACCGGTCTGGCGGCAGAGATCGCCGGACCGGCGGCGATTCTGGTGTTCGCCCTGAACGGCGTTGTCACGGCCTTCACCGGCCTGTCGTACGCCGAACTCGCCGCCTCGATCCCGAAAAGCGGCGGCGGCTACGCGTTCGTCCGCGAGGTGTTCCCGGACCGCCAGTCGTTCCTGATGGGCTGGATGCTCTGGTTCGCGTACATGGTCGCGGGGGCGCTGTACGCGCTCGGGTTCGCGCCGAACTTCCTCGAACTCCTTCACGTCTACGACGTCGTGCCCGCGCCCGAGGAGGTCGGCGCGATCGCGCTCCCGGTCGTCCCCGACCTGCCGCTCGCGTTCGTCCTCGCGTTCGCGGCCGTGCTGGGGCTCGTCGCCGTCAACGCCGTCTCGACGGCCGCGAGCGGGAGCGCGGAGACGATCTTCACGATCATCAAGGTCACCATCCTCGTCGTCTTCGTCGGCTTCGGGCTGTTCTCCGCGACCGACCCCTCGGTTCCCGCCGACAGCCAGTTCACCTTCCAAGGGTTCGACGGGCTGTTCGCCTCGGGACCACTCGCGATCCTCTCGGCGATGGGGCTGACGTTCATCGCGTTCGAGGGGTACGACCTGATCACCACCGTCACCGAGGAGGTGGAGAACCCCCGCGAGAACATCCCGAAGGCAATCTTCGTCAGCCTCGCCGCCACCGTCGTGGTCTACCTCGCGGTCGTCGGCGTCGCGATCGGCACGCTCGGCGCGGACGGCCTCGCGGAGGCGGGCGAGGCGGGCATCGCACAGGCCGCGACGACGTTCATGCCGACCGGCCTGCCCGTCATCCAGAACGGCGGCGCGGTCATCGTCTTCGGCGCCGTCTTCTCGACGCTCACGGCGTTGAACGCCGTCGTCATCGCCTCCTCGCGCGTCGCGTTCTCGATGGGCCGAGAGGGTCAGCTGCTCCCCCGCATCGGGCGCATCCACCACCGCTTCGGGACGCCGTTCGCGGCCATCCTGCTCAGCGCGGTGGTGATGCTCGGCGCCACCACCCTGCCGACCCAGAGCGCGGGCAACATGTCGAGTCTCTTCTTTCTGCTCTCCTTTATCGTCGTCAACGGCGCCGTGATCCGCCTGCGCCGGGAGCGCCCGAACATGACCCGGCCGTACACGGTGCCGTTCTACCCCATCCCGCCGCTGCTCGGGATCATCCTGAACGGCATCCTGACGGTCGTGCTCGTCGTGTTCATCCTCCGGACGGACCCGCTCGCGCTCCTCCTGAGCGCGGGGTGGCTCGGGGCCGGCGTCGTGATCTTCCAGCTGTTGATCGGCTCGTCCGACGAGGTGCCGGCGACCGACGCAGCCGAAACGTCCACGTCCCCGGGGGGCGACGCCTAACCTATGCGCATCGTGGTTGTCGGCGGCGGCCGGGTCGGACTCCGGACCGCCCGCCTCCTCGTCGACCGTGGACACGACGCCGTGATAGTCGAGCGCGACCCGGAGCGCTGTGAAACGCTGAGCGACGAGTACGTCGCCACGGTCGTCGAGGGCGACGGCACCAACCCCGGTATCCTCCGGCAGACGGGCCTCGACCGGACCGACGCCCTCGTCGCGCTCACGAACGACACGGGCGAGAACCTCACCGCCTGCCTGATCGCCGACCGGCTCTCCTCCGGCGACGTCCGCACGGTGATGCGGGTGATCGGCGACAAGGAGGCGCCGTACCGCGAGTTCGTCGACGCGACGGTCTACCCCGAGCGGGCGGGCGGGCGGATGGCCGCGAACGCCGTCGAGCCCGGGATTCAGGCGCTGGAGGAGGTGTCCGGGACCGTCGAGATCGCCGAGATCACCGTCAACGAGGGCGCGCCGGTCGCGAACCGCTCGCTCTCCGAGGTGGCGTTCCCCCGCGGCGCGCTCGTCGTCTCGGACGTGAGCACGGACCGCATCGCCGGACCCGACACCGAGTTGATCCCCGGCCGGACGTACGTCGTCGCGATCGCGGAGGGGGTCGGCGACGAGGTGTCTAACCTCATGCGCGGGTAGCCGGCCGCTTATGCCGCTCGCCCTCCGCCTTCCGGCGAGATGGGGACAGACGCACGGACAGACGAGCAGACCGAGCCCGCGGCGCCCGACGCCGTCGTCGCCCTCCGCGACGTCGTCCGGCGCTACGAGACCGGCGGCGAGACGGTCGTCGCCCTCGACCGCGTCTCCGTCGACGCCCGCCCCGGCGAGTTCCTCTCCGTGATGGGGCCGAGCGGCTCCGGCAAGTCGACGATGCTGAACCTGCTCGGCCTGCTCGACAGCCCCGACGAGGGAGCGGTGCTGCTCGACGGCCGCGACGTGACTGACCTCGACGAGGAGGCCCGGACCGCAGAGCGCAAGCGCTCGATCGGCTTCGTCTTCCAGTCGTTCTTCCTCCTGCCGACCCTCACGGCGGTCGAGAACGTCGAACTTCCGACGCTGTTCGGGCCCGACCCGACGCGCCGGGTGCGCGCGGTCGACCTGCTAGAGCGGGTCGGCCTCGGCGACCGGCTCGACCACCGGCCGTCCGAGCTGTCTGGCGGGCAGAAACAGCGGGTGGCGATCGCCCGCGCGCTGGTGAACGAGCCGCGTCTCCTCCTCGCCGACGAGCCGACGGGCAACCTCGACAGAGAGACGGGCGCGGCGGTTCTCGACGAGTTCCGGCGGATCGCCGACGAGCAGGACGTGGCAGTCGTGGCGGTCACGCACGACCCGCAGCTGAGCGACTACGTCGACCGGACCGTCGAACTCGTCGACGGCCGGATCAGATGAGGCCGGCCGTCGAGAGCCGGTCGACCGCCTCCTCCAGGCGCTCCGTGCTCGCGGCGTACGAGAACCGGGCGTGGCCGGGCGCGCCGAACGCCGAGCCGGGGACGCAGGCGACGTGTGCGTCCTCGATGGCGGCCTCGCACCACGCGACGTCGTCGTCGTCGACGCGTGGCATCGCGTAGAAGGCGCCGTCGCCGACCGAGAGGTCGACGCCGTGGTCGGTCAGGCGCTCGGCGAGGAGGTCCCGGCGCTCGTGGAACGCCGCGACCATCTCCTCGACGGCGTCGTCCACCGCGGGGTCGGTCAGCGCCGTCACGCCCGCGTGCTGGACGAAGTTCGTCGCACACGAGACGGAGTGGCTGTGGACCTTCCCGGCCTGGGAGACGATCTCTTCTGGCGCGAGCAGGTAGCCGAGCCGCCAGCCGGTCATCGAGAACGACTTCGAGAAGCCGTCGACCGTGATCGTGCGCTCGCCGAGGCCGTCGATCGCCGCCGCGGCGGGCTGGTCGACCCCGTAGGTGATCTGTTCGTAGATCTCGTCGCTCACGACGTGGGCGTCGTGCTCGACCGCGAGGTCGCGCACGCCCTCGAAGGCGGCCTCGGTGTAGACCGCGCCGGTCGGGTTCGACGGCGAGTTGACGACCACCAGCGCGGTGTCGTCGCTCATCGCCGCGGCCAGTTCGTCGAGCGCGGGCTCGAGCTGGAACCCATGGGGCGCGAGGTTCACGCGCTCTAAGGTCGCGTCCGCGAGCTTCGCCTGCGCCTCGTAGGACACCCACGCCGGGTCGAGGAGGACGACCTCGTCCCCGTCGTCGACGAGGGTCTGGAACGTCTCGAACAACGCCTGCTTCCCGCCCGGCGTGACGAGGACGTTCTCGGGGCCGCAGTCGACGCCGTTCGCGCGGTGTTTCTCCGCGATCGCCTCCCGGAGTTCGGGGATCCCGTTCGATGGGGTGTAGCCGGTGTGACCGGCGTCGAGCGCCTCGTGGCCGGCCTCGACGACCGGCTCGGGCGTCGGGAAGTCCGGCTCGCCGACCGAGAGGTCGACCACGTCGACGCCCTCTGCCTCCAGCGCGCTGGCCTTGTTGCTTATCGCGAGCGTCGCGCTCGGTTCGACTCTCTCGACGCGGTCGGCGAAGGTCATGGCAGTGATCGGGCCATCTCGACCGCGGCGTTTACCGCTTCCGCTCCCTTGTCGATCCGCTCTCGCGCCTCCGCGCCGCTCATTCCCGGGCCGCTGACGCCGAACGTCACCGGGGTGTCGCGGTCGAGGCTCACGTCTGTCAGCCGCCCGGCGACGGCGTCGCCGATCACCTGGTCGTGGTCCGTGTCGCCGGTGACGATGGCGCCGACGACCGCGACGGCGTCGATCTCCTCCCGTCGGGCCAGGCGGTCGGCCGCCAGGGGCGCGTCGTAGCTCCCCGGGACCGTCACCTCGGCCGCGACCTCCGCGCCCCGCTCCGCCGCGGTCTCGCGGGCGCGCTCTCGCATCGGTCCGGTGACCGACGAGTTGTACTCGGCGGCCACCAGCCCCAGTCTGACTGGCATGGTCACGAGGCGGGCGGCGAGGGTAAAACGACTACCCCTTTCGGCGGACCGACAGGGGGGTTAGAACCCGAAGACCGGGACGAACCGGAAAGTGAGGTACGCGCCGACCGTCGCGATCGCCGGCACGACGTTCTGCATCAACACGACCCGCGCGGTCGTCGCGGGGTTGAACAGGCCCGCCCGGTCCGCGTTCAGGTTCCGCTCCTCGCCGATGGGTGGCAGCTCCTCGCCCGGTTCGTCGTCCGCCAGCGCGTCGACGGTGACCGGCGGGGGCTGCTCGGTCGTCACGGCCTCGGGCACGGTGACGATGCGGGTGGCCCGGCCCCAGCCCAGTCCGACGATCGACACCGTCGCGATGACGACGAAGCTCGCGGGGATGCCGATGGCCGAGAGGAAGACGACGAGCACGGAACTGACCGACGCGACGACGATCGCGGCAGTCAGCGGCAGCTCGGTGATGTCGCTCCCCATCGTCTCCAGCGTCCGCCGCGCGATCGTGAACGCACCGATCGTGACCGCGACGCCGCCGGCGACGATCGCCGGTTCCATCTCCAACTCGCCGCTCCCGACCAGCGGTGCAACGGCGTTGGCGATGTTCGAGGTGCCTGAGCTGAACGCCATCAGACAGCCGATCCCGACGACGGTCACCGCGCCGACCAGCTCCCGGCGGTTGGTCGTCCGGTGGAGACGCGGGACCGGAACCGGGCCGGACCTGTCGAGGTCGAACAGCGGCCCCTCGCTGCGCTCCATCGCGACCGCGCGGTTGAGCCGCGCGTAGAAATACCGCCCGATGATCAGCGAGACCCAGAACCCGACGACCGGCGAGACGACCCACCAGACGAGGATCTCGCCCATCACGGCCAGGTCGAGGACGCCTCCGGCGAGCCCCAACCCGGCGATCGCGCCCACGGCCGTCATCGACGTCGAGGCCGGCACGCCGAAGAGGTTGCCCGCGAGCAGGGCGATCCCGATGAAAAAGAGAACGGCGATCGACGCCCTGAGCGTGAACACGCCGGGGTCGACGACCAGCTCAGAGCCGAGCTTCGTCACGACGTTCCGGCCGAGCGTCCACGCGCCGATAAAGAAGAACACGCCCATCAGCGCCGCCGCCGCCGTCTTCGAGATCGCGCCCGCACCGACGGCCGGCCCGAACGCCGGCCCCGTCGTCGACCCGCCGATATTGTAGGCGACGAACATCGCCACGAGGACGCCGACGACGAGCAACAGCCCGACCATCTACCGGTCTCCGTCCGGCGCGTCGTCCTCGTCGTCGGTGCCGTCGCCCTCGTCCTCGGTCGTCGACTCTGCCGAGAGCTGTGCTTCGACGGTTTCGTCGACGGCTTCTTTGACGGTTTCCTCGACGGTTTCGTCGACGGCTTCTTTGACGGTTTCCTCGACGGTTTCGTCGACGGCTTCTTTGACGCTCGCTTCGACGGTTTCGTCCACTGTATCTTCGACGGAGTCACTGACCGTTTCGTCGACGGCTTCTTTGACGCTCGCTTCGACGGTTTCGTCCACTGTATCTTCGACGGAGTCACTGACCGTTTCGTCGACGGCTTCTTTGACGCTCGCTTCGACAGTCTCGTCCACTGTCTCTTCGACGGAGTCGCCGACAGTTTCTTTGACGGTTTCGTCGACGGACTCTTTGACCGCAGTGGTCATCCAGTCCGGGTCGAACCGGGCCATCTTCCAGACGACGTGGAGGACGTACGCGAGCAACACGCCGAAGCCGAACGCCACCCCGACTGCGGTACCGACGAGCACTATCAGCGCGACCGAAACCGCGATCAGGAGTCCGTAGACGAGGTCGACGACCGAGTCGACCCGACTCGGGTTCACTCGCTACCCAGGCACCGCGTCGGTCGTGCCGGGACGACCGGCGCCGCGTCCGTCCTACGTTTCGTAAAACTCATGAATAACCTTTCTACTCCTCACAAAAGTAGTTTTCCAAAGCCGCCGCCGGCCGCCGCCCGTTCACGTCGCGCTACGCTCACCCCACCAAATCACAAGAGTCGTAACCTCCGAGCGCCCACGGCCGGGCGATGCGCCGCGAGGACCGGACCACGCTCGCCGTCGGCTCCGTCGCCGCGCTGGCCCTCGTGGTCCGACTCGTCGGCCTCGGCGACCGGGTGATGCACTTCGACGAGGCCCGCGTCGCGTACTGGGCGCTCCGGTACCACGAGACCGGCCAGTTCTCCTACCGCCCCATCGTCCACGGTCCGTTCCTCCAGGTCGTCAACGACTGGGTGTTCACCGTGCTCCCGCCGACGGACTTCTCTGCGCGCCTGGTCGTCGCGCTCGTCGGCGGCCTGTTGCCGCTGGCGGCGCTCGCGCTCCGCGGGCGCCTGCGCGACGACGAGACGGTGGCGCTCGCGCTCGTTCTCGCGGCCAACCCGCTCTTGCTCTACTACTCGCGGTTTATGCGCAACGACGTCCTCGTCGCCGCGTTCTGTGTCGCCGCGCTCCTCCTGGTGGTCCGCGCCCTCGACACGGGCCGGGCCTGGCCGGCGTACCTCGGCGCCGTCGCGCTCGCGCTCGGGTTCGCGTCGAAGGAGAACGCGCTCGTCTACGTCCTCTGTTTCGGCGGCGCGGGGTTCCTGCTGCTCGACCACCGGCTCGTCCGCCGCACGGCGGGCGGCGAGTCGCCACGGCGGGTGCTGCGTGACTGGGCCGACACCCTCGCTGCTCGGCTCCGGGGGTGGGGCGGGTCGACTGGTCGCGGCGCCGGACTGGCGGCGCTCCACGCGGCGGGCTGGGCCGTCACCTTTCTCGCCGTCGTGGCGTTCTTCTACGCGCCGCGGCCGCAGCTCTGGACGGCGCTCGGCTCGCCCGCGGCGCTGGCGGGCGTGGTCGGCGAGGCCACCGTCGGGTCCGCCGAGGCGTTCGTCGGGACGTGGGTCGGTGGGACACACCAGTCACACCCGTACCTCCCGTACGTCTACGACTACCTGGAGACGCTGGTCTACGGCGCGCCCGCGGCCGTCGCCTTCGCGGCCGTCGGCTTCGTCATCGACGGCTACGCCGACGAGGCAGGACGGCGAGACGTCGTCGCGTTCGCGACGTACTGGGGGCTGGTGAGCGTCCTCGGCTACCCCGTGGCGACCGACATTCGCGCGCCGTGGGCGGCAGTCCACGCGGTCGTCCCGCTCGCGCTCCCCGCCGCCGTCGGCCTCGCGGCGCTCTACCGCCGCGCCACGACGACGACGGCCCCGCTCGACGGGCGGGTCGGGTCGAGCCGCGCGACGGCCGCGCTGGCCGCGCTCGTGGTGATCGCCGCCGTCTCCGGCGTCGCGGGCGCGAACGCCGCCTACCACAACAGCGCGGCCGAGGCCGACGGCGAGGTTCTCCAGTACGCCCAGCCGGGGAACGGGCTGAAGACGACGCTCTCGACCGAGGTGCGGCCGGCGATCGAGGCGACCGACGACGGCCCGGCGCCCGACGTGCTCTACTACGGCACGACGAGTCCGGCGGGCGGCCAGGTCAAGCTCTACGTCAGAAACGAGTCGAGCGCGGCCCAGCCCCGCGTCGGAGGGCCGAACTGGCACAGCCGGCTCCCGCTGCCGTGGTACTTCGAGGTCTACGGCGCCGAGGTGACGAGCACCGCGCCCGCGGCGCCCCTGCCCGCGGACCCGCCGCCGGTCGTGGTGGCGATGGACTGGGACCGCGCTGCGCTCGAAGGCGAGCTCCCGGGGTACGAGGCCTACGAGCACCGCCACCGGCTGTGGGGCGAGCGGGTGGTTATCTTCGTCGACCGGTCGGCGGCGCGGCAGGCTTAACCCCCACGGCGGCGATCCGCCGCGCATGACGACACTCCCCGGTCCGACGGTCGGCGTCGTCGGTGGCGGTCAGCTGGGCCGGATGCTCGGCGAGGCCGCGTCGCCGCTCGGCGTCGACGTCGTGGTCCTCGACCCGACGCCCGACTGTCCGGCGAACCGCGTCGCCGACCAGATCGTCGGCGAGTTCGACGACCCCGCTGCGGTCGCCGACCTGGCCGAGCGCGCCGACGTGCTGACCTACGAGATCGAGCTCGCGGACCCCGGTTCGCTCCTCGACGCCGGTGTCCCGGTCCACCCCGCGCCCGAGACGCTCCGCGTGACGGGCGACAAGCTCGTCGAGAAGCAGACGGCCGCCGACGCCGGCGTCCCCACGGCGTCGTTCCGACGGATCGACGACGCCGACGACCTCGCGGCCGCGGTCGACGAACTCGGCGAGGTGATGCTGAAGGCCCGCACCGGCGGCTACGACGGCCGCGGGAACCTCCCGGTCGGGCCGGACGACGACTACGAGGCCGCGCTCGACGCGATCACGCCCGACGACGACTGGCGCCGCGACGGCGCGGCGGGTGCGGACGCCCTCGCCGAGGAGATGGTCGACTTCGAGCGCGAACTCGCGGTCATCGGCGTCCGCGGCGCCGGCGGCGAGCGCGCCCTCTTTCCCGTGACCGAGACGGTCCACCGCGAGGAGATCCTGCGCGCGACGACGACACCGCCGCGGACCGACGAGGCCGCCGTCGACCGCGCACGGTCGGTCGCGCTCGACGTCCTCGACGTCGTGGACGGCCGCGGCGTCGTCGGGATCGAGCTGTTCGAGACGACCGGGGGCGAGGTGCTGTTCAACGAGGCCGCGCCCCGCCCGCACAACTCGGGGCACTGGACGATCGAGGGCGCCCGCACCTCGCAGTTCGAACAGCACGTTCGCGCGGTGTTGGGGTGGCCGCTCGGCCCGACCCGGCGGCGCTGCCCGACAGCGACGGCGAACCTGCTCGGTGACGTCGACGAGCCCCGACCGGCGCGGCTGTACGGCGTCGACCGGGTGCTCGACGAAGCCGGCGCGCACCTCCACTGGTACGGCAAGCGTCAGGCCCGTTCCCTGCGGAAGATGGGGCACCTCACCGTGACCGGCGAGGAGGACGGACGGGTCGCGCCGCTCGCGCGCGCTCAAGACCTCGCGGCGGGAACGACGTTCGTCGACGACGGGAAGCCCGACGAATGACAGTCGAGGACGTGATCGCGGACCTGCGCGCGCAGGCCGAGACCGAACGCGACCCCGCCGACACCCCGGACGTGGGCGTGATCATGGGGTCGGACTCGGACCTGGACCGGATGGCGGGCGCGAGCGAGGCGTTCGACGCCCTCGGGTTCGACGAGCAGACGGACTACGACGACCCACCCGCGGCCCGGTACAGCTACGAGACGTGGGTGGTCTCGGCCCACCGCACCCCGGATCTCATGTACGCGTACGCGGAGACGGCGGCCGGCCGAGGACTCGACGTGCTCGTCGCGGGCGCGGGCGGGAAGTCAGCCGACCTGCCGAACATGACCGCCTCGGTCGCGTACCCGCTCCCGACGGTCGGGGTGCCGGTCCACGAGAAGTCGGTCGACTCGGTCATCGGGATGCCGACGGGCGCGCCGCTCGTCGCGGTCGACGCGGGAAAGTCCTACAACGCGGGGCTGTCGGCGGCCCAGATGCTGGCCGTGAGCGACCCGGACCTGCGCGAGCGGATCGCGGACCTGCGCGACGAGCGCCGGGCGGGCGTGGCGCGAGTCTCGCGAAAACTCCACGACCGCGGCGTCGACGGCTTCCGGGCCGACGAGGGCTGAACCGAGCGTACACCGCGGAGACGGGCTGAAACCGCCGTACAGCGCGAACTGCCGTAACTCAACGTTTATCACGGTGGCTTCCCAAGCCGCGCTCACTGGGAGCCAACGGACCACATGAATCAGTGGATCGCAGTCGGCGCGTTGGGGCTCGTCGCCATCGGCATCCCGCTGGGGATGATGGCGGCGTCGGCCATCCTTCGCCCGACCGTACCCGAACAAGGAAAGAGCGCAATCTACGAGTCGGGCGAGGTCCCGACCGGGACGGCGCGCGTCCAGTTCAACATCCAGTACTACATGGTCGCGCTGCTGTTCGTGGTCTTCGACGTGGAGACCGTCCTCATCTTCCCGTGGACCGTCATCTACCGGCCCGCGCTGGAGGAGGGCGTCCCCCTCGCAACGGTCCTCGTCCCGATGCTCGTGTTCATCGGCGTTCTCGTCGTCGGCCTCGTCTGGGCCTGGCGCAACGGGGCCGTCGAGTGGGTGTCGAGCCCGCGCGCGCTCGAAAACAAGACCGAATCATAACATGAGTGACAGCGCACCCGACCGATTCAGCACCGACCCGACCCGGGTCGAGACCGAGACGCGCGACGCCCGCATCAGCGGGGCGGACGACCGCTTCAACTCGAAGCTCCGGCAGGCGTTCGGCTCGTCGCCGTTTATCCTCACCAAGTTCGACCAGTTCATGAACTGGGTGCGGGGGTCGTCGATGTTCATGCTGCAGTTCGGCATCGCCTGCTGCAGCATCGAGATGATGCACACCTACGCGGTGAAACACGACCTCGACCGCTTCGGCGCCGGGGTCCCCAGAGCCAGCCCCCGCCAGGCCGACGTGATCATCATTCCGGGGACGATCGTCTCGAAGTTCGCCCCACGGATGAAGCGGGTGTACGACCAGATGCCCGAGCCGAAGTTCGTCGTGGGCATGGGGTCGTGTACCATCTCCGGCGGCCCGTTCCAGGAGGGGTACAACGTCGTGAAAGGCGCCGAGGAGGTCATCCCGGTCGACATCCACGTTCCCGGCTGTCCGCCCCGTCCCGAGGCGCTCATCTACGGCGTCGCGAAGCTCCAAGAGCGGGTCGCGAACGGCGAGTCTTCGCCCGTCGTCGTGAAGCCCTACGAGCTGGAGCAGTTCAGCGACTTAGAGCGCGACGAGGTCGTCGACCAGCTCGCCGACCAGATCGACGAGGACGACCTCGTGATGCGGTACAACTGGGCTGATTCGCCATGAGCCTCGAAGAGCCCGACCCCGCGGACGCCGCGGGCGTCGCGACAACCGCCGACGAGATGGAGGCGCTCATCGCGGAGCACGTCCTCTCGCGGGACGACCACCTGAACGCGCCGGGCTACGTGGTCCGGCCCGACGCGGTTCAGGACACGCTCTCGACGCTCCGGACGGAGGCCGGCCTCGACCACCTCTCCTGTGTCACCGCCCAGGAGTACGAGGACCGGTACGAGACGATCTACCACCTGACGTCGTACGACGACCGCACCCACGAGGCGAGCGTCGTTGTCCCGACGCCGAAAGACGAGCCGGTGAGCCAGACCGCAGAGCCCGTCTTCCGGACCGCGGACTGGCACGAGCGCGAGGCGTACGACCTCGTCGGCGTCGAGTACGACGGCCACCCGGACATGCGGCGCATCCTCCTGCCCGAGACGTGGCAGGGCCACCCGCTCTCGCTCGACTACGACCAGGAGCGCCCGCAGGTCGTGCCGCTGCGCGAGCACGCCAACCCGCTCGAGGACGACCAGCGCGGCGACGAGGGCGAGACGATGTTCCTCAACATCGGGCCCCACCACCCGGCGACCCACGGCGTCCTCCACCTCAAGACCACGCTCGACGGCGAGCAGGTCGCGGACGTCGAGTCCGACATCGGCTACCTCCACCGCTGCGAGGAGCAGATCTGTCAGAACGGCACCTACCGCTACCAGATCATGCCGTACCCGGACCGCTGGGACTACATCTCGGCGGGCCTGCTCAACGAGTGGGCGTACGCCCGCGCCATCGAGGACATGGCCGACATCGAGGTGCCGGAGTACGCCCAGGTCATCCGGACGATGGGCGCCGAGCTCTGCCGCATCGCGGCGCACATGCTCGCGGTGGGGACGTTCGCGCTCGACGTCTACGGCGACTTCACCGCGATCTTCATGTACGCCGTGCGGGACCGCGAGAAGGTCCAGAACATCCTGGAGGACCTGACGGGCCAGCGCCTGATGTTCAACTACTTCCGGCTCGGCGGGGTGGTCTGGGACCTGCCCGACCCGCGCGAGGACTTCTTCGAGAAGATCCGCGACTTCCTCGACGACCTGCCGGAGGCGCTGGAGGAGTACCACGACCTCATCTCGCAAAACGAGATCCTCCAGGTCCGCACCGTAGACACGGGCGTCCTCCCGCCGACGGTCGCGAAGTCGTACGGCGCGACCGGCCCCGTGGCGCGTGGCTCTGGGATCGACTACGACCTGCGCCGGGACGACCCGTACGGCTACTACGACGAACTCGACTGGGACGTCGTCACCGACGACGGCTGTGACAACTACTCGCGGCTGTTCGTCCGCCTGCGCGAGGTCGAGGAGTCCGCGAAGATCATCGAGCAGTGTGTCGACCTCCTCGAGGACTGGCCCGAGGACGAGCGCACGATCCAGTCGAACGTCCCGCGGACGATCCGGCCCGACGACGACGCCGAGATCTACCGCGCGGTCGAGGGCGCGAAAGGCGAACTCGGGATCTACATGCGCTCGGACGGGACGGAGAAGCCGGCGCGGTTCAAGATCCGCTCGCCCTGCTTTTCGAACCTCCAGACCCTGCCGGAGATGGCCGAGGGTGAGTACATCCCGGACCTCGTGGCGGCGCTCGGCAGCCTCGACATCGTGCTCGGCGAGGTGGACCGGTGAACGGGGGCCAGATACTGCTCCAGAGCGGCAACGCCACCAACGCCTCGGCCGGCGCGGGCGTCTCTCGCCCCCCGAGCGCGCCACTCGCCGACAGCATCGCTGGACTGCTCGGTCTCGACGGCGTGGTCGGCGCGGTCGTCGGCGGCCTGATCGGCGCCTTCATCATCGCGAACGTGATGATGGCGACGACCGCCGTCGCGGGGCCGTGGGCCAAGCGGAAGATCACCGCGGCCTTCACGGACCGCATCGCGGTCAACCGGATCGGCCCCTTCGGTCTGCTGATCATCGTGGCCGACGCGGTGCGCCTGCTGTCGAAGGAGCTCATCGTGCCCGACGGCGTCGACCGGCCGGCGTGGGACATCGCGCCTATCGTCATCCCGTTCTCGGCGCTCCTGGGCTTCGCGGTGATCCCGCTCGGCTCCGGGCTCCAGCTCGCCGACCCCGAGACGGGGCTGGTGTTCGCGTTCGCCGCGGCCTCTATCGCCTCGCTCGGCGTCGTGATGGCGGGCTACGCGTCGAACAACAAGTACTCGCTCCTCGGCGGGCTCCGGGCGATCGCGTCGAACATCGCCTACGAGATTCCGCTCGTCGTCACCGCGGCCTCCGTGGTGATCTTCGCGGGCACCCTCCAGATGAGCGAGATCGTCGCGGTCCAACAGCAGACGCTTGTGACCGTCGCCGGCGTGTCGATCCCGCAGTGGTTCGCGTTCGTCAACCCGTTCGCGTTCGCGCTGTTCCTGCTGGCGAACCTCGCGGAGATCGGACGGAACCCGTTCGACATCCCCGAGGCGCCGACGGAGATCGTCGCCGGCTTCCAGACCGAGTACTCCTCGGTCTACTTCGTCCTGCTGTACCTCGGGGAGTTCATCCACATCTTCCTCGGCGGCGCCCTCGCGGCGACGCTGTTCCTCGGTGGCCCGTCGGGCCCGGTCCTGCCCGGGTTCGTCTGGTTCTACATCAAGATGTGGGCGTTCTTCCTGTTCACCCAGTGGGCGCGGTCGGCCGTCCCGCGCCTCCGTGTCGACCAGTTCCTGGACGCGGGCTGGAAGGGGATGCTCGTGCTCTCCTTCGCCAACCTCGTCCTGACGGCCGTCCTCGTCGGAGTGATCGTGTAACATGATTGGCATCCTCAAAGGCATGGCGACGACGATGAAACACGCGCTAGACGGCAAGACGTTCACCGTGGAGTACCCGGACGTGGCGCCCGAGGTGAGCCCACGGTTCCGCGGGGTCCACAAGTTCAGCCAGGAGCGGTGTATCTGGTGTCGACAGTGCGAGAACGTCTGCCCGAACGACACCATCCAGATCGTGATGGACGACAAGCGCAACGGTGAGGAGTACAACCTCCACATCGGGCAGTGTATCTACTGCCGGCTGTGCGAGGAGGTCTGTCCTGTCGACGCCATCCTGCTCACGCAGAACTTCGAGTTCACGGCGGACACGAAAGACGAGTTCGTCTACAACAAAGAGCAGCTGAAGAACGTGCCGTGGTACAAGGGGATCGACCCGCTGAACTCCCGGAACCCGGACCGCGACGCGTGGATCGGCGAAGGCGAGACGGAAGTCGACTACCAGTAGCACGGCCCACACGCCCCGTTTTTTCGCGGCACCGAGCCGCCGCGCCGTCGACAGACCGGCCCCGCGGCCGGTCCACACTCGAAACCTTGAAACGGATTCCGTGGAGAGGGTCGCGCAATGGTCTACGAAACGGTCGCGTTCGCGCTGTTCGCCCTCGTGACGGTGGGGTGCAGCCTCGGCGTGATACTGGTCCGGGACGTCTGGCACTCGGCGCTCCTGCTCGGCGGCGCCCTGCTGTCGGTCGCGGTCCACTACGTGATGCTGCAGGCGGAGTTCATCGCCGCCATGCAGATCCTCGTCTACGTGGGCGGGGTTCTGATCCTGATCACGTTCGCGGTGATGCTCACGCGGGGCAGCGGCACCGAGGACGCAGACGTCGAGGAGGTCGTGACCTGATGTCGCGCCCGCGCCTGAAGCTCGGCTCGCACCTGCTGCCCGGGGTGGCGGCGGTCGCGCTGTTCGGCGTCTTCGCCGCGGTGGTGCTCACCTCGTCGTTCGGCCCCGCACAGGGGTTCCCGACCGACGCGAACGTCGTGTCGAGTATCGGCCGTGCGATGTTCGGCCTGGGCGGCGCCGACATCGCGAGCGAGAGCTTCCTCGTCGCCTTCGAGATCGTCGACCTCGTCCTCGTGGCGGCGCTGGCCGGGGCGGTCCTGCTCGCCCGCCGCGAGAAGGGCGGGTCGACGGTGACGCTGCTCGCCGACGGCGGCCGTCGGCTTGTCGGGCGTGACCGGGAGGGCGAGGACTGATGGCGGTCCCGCCGAGCTACTACCTGCTCCTGTCGGCGGCGCTGTTCTGTATCGGCGTCGCGGGCGTGCTGACGCGCCGGAACGCCCTGTTGTTCCTGATGTCGGTCGAGCTCATGTTGAACGCGGCGAACGTCAACTTCGTCTACTTCTCACAGTTCTGGGGGAACGTGACGGGCCAGACGTTCAGCCTGTTCGTGATCGCACTCGCCGCCGCCGAGGTCGCTATCGGCATCGGGATCGTCCTGGTGTTGTACCGCAACTTCGACGGCGTGGACGTGACAGAGGCGACGACGATGAGGTGGTAAGATGGCGGCGTTCGACTTCGCACCCCTGATCGTCCTGCTTCCGTTCGCCAGCTTCCTCGTCGCGGTGGGCGCGGCGATCTGGCGGCCCGACGCGCTCCCGAACGGCGGCGCGCTGCCCGGCATCGCGGCGACGGCCGGATCGCTCCTGCTCTCGCTGTGGGTCGCCGCGCAGGTGCTGGCCGGCGGACGGGGCGCCGAGACGGTCTACGTCTGGTCCGCGACCGTGGGCGAGGGCGTGCCGGAACTCGTCTTCTCCCTGCTGCTCGACCCGCTGTCGGCGCTGATGTTGCTCATCGTCTCGCTCGTGGCGATGCTCGTCCACGTCTTCTCGCTGGGCTACATGAACGACGAGGACGAGACGGGTCTGCCGCGCTACTACGCCGGTCTCGGACTCTTCACGGCGTCGATGCTCGGCTTCGTCGTCGCGGGCAACCTGCTAATGGCGTTCGTCTTCTTCGAGCTGGTCGGGCTCTGCTCGTACCTGCTCATCGGCTTCTGGTTCCGCGAACCCGGCCCGCCGAGCGCCGCGAAGAAGGCGTTTCTCGTCACGCGGTTCGGGGACTACTTCTTCCTCGTCGGCGTCGTCGGCGTCTTCGCCACCTTCGGCTCCGCGGCGTTCGCCGGGTCTGAGGCGTTCCCGGTGCTGGCCGAGGAGGCACTCGCCGGCGAACACTCGGTCCGCACCTTCGGCTTCGACGCCCAGACGTGGTTCTCGGTGCTCGGGCTCCTGATTCTGGGCGGCGTCGTCGGGAAGTCCGCGCAGTTCCCGCTGCACACCTGGCTCCCCGACGCGATGGAGGGTCCGACGCCCGTCTCCGCGCTGATCCACGCCGCGACGATGGTCGCCGCCGGGGTGTACCTCGTCGCGCGGATCTACGGCTTCTACGCCCTGCTCCCGACCGTCCTCGCGATTATCGCGCTGATCGGCGGGTTCACCGCCCTGTTCGCGGCGACGATGGGGCTGGTCAAACGGGAAATAAAGCAGGTTCTCGCGTACTCGACGATCAGCCAGTACGGCTACATGATGCTCGGACTGGGCGCGGGCGGCTACGTCGCCGCCACGTTCCACCTCATGACCCACGCCTTCTTCAAGGCGCTCCTGTTCCTCGGCGCCGGGTCGGTCATCATCGCGATGCACCACAACGAGGACATGTGGGACATGGGCGGGCTGCGCGAGCGGATGCCCGTCACCTACTACACGTTCCTGGCGGGCTCGCTGGCGCTTGCGGGTATCTTCCCGTTCGCCGGGTTCTGGTCGAAAGACGAGGTGCTGTACGAGGCGCTGGTCCACGGGCTGGCCGGCTCGCCGGTTATCCTCGTCGCGTACGCGATGGGTCTCGTCGCGGTGCTTTTCACCGGCTTCTACACCTTCCGCATGGTCCTGCTCACCTTCCACGGCGAACCGCGCACCGAAACCGCGCGGAGCCCACACGGCGTCGGCTGGAACGTCAAGGCCCCGCTGGTCGTCCTCGGCGTGCTGGCGACCACGGCGGGCGTCCTGAACATGGTGCCCGTCCACGAACTGCTCGGCTTCCCGCCCGAGTACCTCCACGACTGGCTCGCCCACGACGGCGGGCAGTCGGCCTTCTCGGCGCTGACGAGCGAGCACTACGGCGAACTGCTCCCGTACTCGTCGGCGGAGGTGTCGTCGCTCGCCGCGGGCGCGGTCTCGCTCGCGCTCGCGCTCGTCGGCGCGGGCGCGGCGTACGCGCTCTACGGCGGTGACGACCCCGAGGAGCACACGGACAAGCTCGGGGCCGCCAAGACGGTGCTGTACAACAACTACTACCAGGACGAGTACCAGGTCTGGCTGGCCGAATCGGTCGTCCAGCCGACCGCGCGGGCGATGGACACGTTCGACCAGGGAGTCGTCGACGGGGCGGTCAACGCCGTCTCCTCCGTCTCCCTGTTCTCGGGCCGGCGGCTCCGCCGCATCCAGACGGGCGTGGTGTCGAACTACGCCGTCCTCCTGACGCTGGGGCTGACGGCGCTCGTCGTCGTCGTCGGCCTGATGGGGGGGTGGTTCGCGTGATGATCGAGGCGCTCCTCGCGGTCACGGGCGTCGCCGCGCTGGTGACCTTCCTCGTCCCCGACGAGTACGCGGGCAGGGCCGCGGCCGCATTCTCGGCGCTCCCGCTCCTCGGGAGCCTCCTGCTGTGGACGCGGTTCGACGGCGCGGGCAACGCCCTCGTCGACGGCCGGGTCGCCTTCGACTCGGCGGCGCCGTGGATGACGCTCGGCGGCTACGAGGTCCAGTGGCACGTCGGCCTCGACGGCGTCTCCCTGCCGCTCGTCGTCCTCACGACCGTGTTGACGACGCTCGCGATCGTCTCGGCGTGGTCGGCGATCGACGAGCGCCAGTCGCAGTTCTACGCGCTCGTCCTCTTCATGGAGACGACGCTTCTCGGCGTGTTCACCGCGCTCGATTTCCTCCTGTGGTTCGTCTTCTGGGAGGCCGTCCTCGTGCCGATGTACTTCCTCATCGGCGTCTGGGGCGGCCCGCGCCGGAAGTACGCCGCGATCAAGTTCTTCGTCTACACCAACGTCGCGTCGCTCGCGATGTTCATCGCCTTCGTCGCGCTCGTGCTCGCGGCGCCGGTCGAGACGTTCGACCTGCCCGCGGTCGCGACGGCGCTCCGCGGCGCCGAACTCGCGGGGATCCTCGGCGTCGGCCCGGGCGCCCTGCGGACCGTCGCCTTCGTCGCGATGTTCGTCGGCTTCGGCGTGAAGGTGCCTATCGTCCCCTTCCACACGTGGCTGCCGGACGCCCACGTCGAGGCGCCCTCGCCCGTCTCCGTGCTGCTGGCGGGTGTGTTGCTGAAGATGGGCACCTACGCGCTGCTGCGATTCAACTTCACGATGCTGCCCGAGACGGCCGCGAGTCTCGCCGTCCCGATCGCCGTCGTGGCGGTCGTCTCTGTCATCTACGGCGCGATGCTCGCGCTGGCCCAGGAGGACCTGAAGCGCATCGTCGCGTACTCCTCCGTCTCCTCGATGGGCTACGTCATCCTCGGCCTCGTCGCGTACACGCTGTACGGCGTCGGGGGCGCGACGTTCCAGATGGTCGCGCACGGGCTCATCTCCGGGCTGATGTTCATGTCGGTCGGCGTTATCTACCACGCTACCCACACCAGGATGGTGGGCGACATGAGCGGGATGGCCGACAAGATGCCCGTCACCACCGGCATCCTGGTGGCCGGCGCGTTCGGCTACATGGGACTCCCGCTGATGGCCGGGTTCGCGGGCGAGTTCTTCGTCTTCGTCGGCTCCTTCGGCTCGACGACGCTCCCGTTCGCGCCCGTGTTCACCGCGGCGGCGATGTTCGGTATCGTCGTCGTGGCCGGCTACCTGCTGCTCGCGATGCAGAAGACGCTGTTCGGGCCGTTCCGCCTCGACACTGAGTACGAGGTCCACGGAGCGCCGCTGCGCGACACCGCGCCGCTCGCGGTCCTCCTGCTCTGTATCGTGGCGCTCGGGGTGGCGCCCGACCTGTTCTTCGGTATGATCAAGGACGCCGTGGTTCCGATCCTCCAGGGAGGTGGGCTGTAGATGCTCGACCTCGCGCTCCAGACGGTGCCGGGCGTCGCCGACGGCCTGCTTCCGGCCGTCGTCCTCGCGCTCACCGCGCTCTCGCTCCTCGGTCTCGACACGATCAACCCCGAGGAGGAGAACCTCGCGCTCCTCGGCGGCGTCGGCGCCGGCGGGTCGCTGCTCGCCTTCGCTATCGCTGCCTCGCTGCTCGGCGCGGGCTACGAGGCGACGCCGGTGTACGGCGCGGCGCTCGTGCTCGACGGCACCAGCCTCTTTTTCACGCTGGTGTTCGCGAGCGTCACGGCGCTGGTCTCCGTGGCGTCGTACGACTACCTGCGCGGGCAGGACTACCGGGGCGAGTTCTACGCGCTCGTCCTGTTCGCGGCGACGGGGATGAGCCTCATGGCCGCCGCGAACTCCCTCGCGACGGCGTTCGTGGCGCTGGAGCTCACCTCGCTGCCGTCGTACGCGCTGGTCGCGTTCCTCAAGCGCAACGAGGGGAGCGTCGAGGCGGGGTTGAAGTACTTCCTCGTCGGCGCGCTCTCCTCGGCCGTCCTCGTGTTCGGGATGTCGCTGGTGTACGCGGCGACTGGCGCGATGACGTTCGGGGCGATAGCGGAGGCGATGGCGGGCGCCGACGACCTGGTCGGCGTCCTCGGCCTCGGCGTCGTGATGATCGCCGGCGGGGTGGCGTTCAAGATGGCCGCCGTCCCGTTCCACTTCTGGGCGCCCGAGGCGTACGAGGGCGCTCCCGCGCCGATCAGCGGGTTCCTCTCGTCTGCGTCGAAGGCCGCCGGTTTCGCCGTCGCCTTCCGCATCTTCGTCGGTGCCTTCCCCGTCGAGGTGGCGGTGCCGATGGGGGTCGACTGGGTGCTCGTCTTCCAGATCCTCGCGGTCGTGACGATGACGCTCGGGAACTTCGCGGCCGCCACGCAGGAGAACGTCAAGCGGATGCTCGCGTACTCCTCGGTCGGCCACGCGGGCTACGCGCTCATCGGCCTCGCGGCGCTGTCGACGGGCGGGCCGAACGGAGCGGTTCTGGGGGCGTCGATGGCACACCTGCTCGTCTACGGGTTCATGAACACCGGCGCCTTCCTGTTCGTCGCGATGGCCGAACACTGGGGCGTCGGCCGGACGTTCGAGGACTACAACGGCCTCGCGACGAAGGCGCCGGTGGCCGCCGCCGCGATGACCGTGTTCATGTTCTCGCTGGCGGGGCTCCCCCCGTTCGGCGGGTTCTTCTCGAAGTACGCGCTGTTCTACGCGGCCGTGGACAGCGGGTTCTGGTGGCTCGCGGCCGTCGGCGCCGTGAACTCCGCGCTCTCGCTGTTTTACTACTCCCGCGTGGTCAAGGCGCTCTGGATCGAGGACCCGATAGGACCGATCGAGATCAGTCGCCGCCCGGTCGGGCTCTACGTCGCCGTACTCGCGGCGGCGCTCGGGACGCTGGTCCTCCTGCCGGCGTTCGGCCCCGTCGTCGAGACGGCCCAGACGGTCGCGGCGGCGCTGTTCTGACCGTCAGCTGCCGAGGACGCGGGAGACCGCCTCCGCCGCCTCTTCTGCCGACCGAAGCGAGATGTCGTCGACCGTGAAAAAGAGTCCGTGGTCGTCCTCGGTCACCCGGACGAGGAAGCCGTTCTGGAACGCGCGGACGGTGTAGCGGTACGCCCCCAGTTCGGAGCCGCGGTAGGCCGTCCGGGCGCGGAAGCCGACCGACTCGTGCTCGACGAAGCCGGTGAGGTCGGCGTCCGAGTCGAGCCCCGCGCGGAGGTAGATCTGCTCGTAGGCGTCGGGCGTGAAGTAGGTGACACTCCGGAGCGAATCGCCGACGGCGGTTCTCGCCGCGGACACGAGCTGGGTCTCCGTCGCCTCGTCTGCGAGGTTCGTGTCTTCGCGCATGTCGGCAGACGACACACCTTCGGCCAATAACTCTACCCCCGCCCCTGTTCCGCGGCTCGTTCACTCGCCTCCGCAGCGTGCCCCGCTCTCGCTCCGCGGCTCGTTCACTCGCCTCCGCAGCGTGCCCCGCTCTCGCTCCGCGGCTCGTTCACACGCCTCCGCAGCGTGCCCCGCTCTCGCTGGTCGCGCGCCACGTCGGTCGCGCGCCACGCACGGTTGACGGCAGCCTTTTCGGCGGTCGGACCGGACAGTCGCGTATGCGACGGCTCGTCCTCGGGGACGGCGCGGCGACCGACAGAGTGGTCGGCGTGCTCTCGACGTGGCCGGACGACCTCGTAGTCGTGGTGCCCGACGAGCGGACGGCCTCGAACCTCGACTCGCTCGGCACCCTCGACGTGCGGGTGGGCGACCCGACCGACCTCGCCGACGCACCGGCTGGCGTCGACACGGTGTACGTCACCGCCGGGAGTGAGACGCTCGCGGTCGCACGCGCGGCGCGCGAGCGGTACCCCGACGCCCTGCTCGTGGTCCGGCGCCCCGCGGATGTCGACGACGACGTCGAATCGGTCGCGGACCGGGTGGTCGACGACCGACGGCTGGTCGCCGACGCGCTGCTCGACGCGACGACCGGCGAGCGCGCCGAGCGGCTCCAGCGCCTCCGGCGGGTGCTCACTGCCGTCGAGGGGACGCTCGGGGTGATCACCCACGACAACCCGGACCCGGACGCCATCGGGGCGGCGCTGGCGCTCGTCGACGTGGCGCGGTCGATGGGGGTCGACGCGGTGCCGTGTTACTCCGGAGAGATCAGCCACCAGGAGAACCGTGCGCTGGTCAACCTGCTCGACCTCGACCTCCGGTTGCTCGAGCCGGGCGACGAAGCGGAGTTCGGCGGGATCGCGCTGGTCGACCACTCGCGCCCGGGCGTGAACGACAGCCTCGACCCGGCGACGGACGTCGACGTGGTGATCGACCACCACCCGCCGCGCGAACCCGTCTCCGCGCCGTTCGTCGACATCCGTCCCGAGGTGGGCGCGACCAGCACGCTCCTGGCGGAGTACCTGGACGGCTACGGGGTAGAGCCGTCTCCCGCGACCGCGACGGCGCTCCTGTTCGGCATCCGCGTGGACACGAAGGAGTTCACCCGCGAGGCGACCAACCGGGATTTCGAGGCCGCCGCGTTCCTCCTCCCGCACGTCGACGTCTCGACGCTCGACCGGGTGGAGTCGCCGTCGCTCCGCCCCGACGTGCTGGACGTCCTCGCGCGCGCCATCCGTGGACGAGAGACGAGAGACGGCGTCCTCGCCGCGGGCGTCGGGCGCATCAGGGAGAAAGACGCGCTGGCACAGGCGGCGGACTTCCTGCTCGGGATGGCGGGCGTCGACGTGGTGATCGTGTACGGCTTCTGCGACGGCGTCGTCCACGCCTCCGGGCGCGCCCACGGCGGCGCAGTCGACCTCGGTGAGACGTTCCGGGACGCCTTCGGGCAGATCGGCGACGCGGGCGGACACGCCGACATGGCGGGGGCGCAGATTCCGCTCGGTCTGCTGGCCGAGGTGGCCGAACAGGAGGACGACGCGCTCCGGCGCATCGTCGACGACGTGGTCGCCGACCGGTTCTTCGAGACGCTGGAGACCCCGCCGCGGGTGCCGACCCGGGCCGCCGCGAGCGAGATGACCCTGGAGTTCTCGCTCTCCGACGCCGAGGAGGTGGAGGATTGACCGGCGGATCTTTTGTTCCGCGACACGTACCCGAGTCCATGACCGAGACGCCGACCGTCGGGGACTACATGACTCGCGACGTCGCGACGGTCTCGCCCGACGACACCGTGCGGGACGTGACCGCCCGGATCGTCGAGAGCGACAGCCACGACGGCTACCCCGTCTGCGAAGCACGGCGCGTCGAGGGGTTCGTCTCCGCCTGCGACCTGCTGACTGCCGACGACGACGCCCGCATCTTCACCGTGATGACCGAGGACATCATCGTTGCCCACCCCGAGATGGACGTGAACGACGCCGCCCGGGTCATCCTCCGGTCTGGCATCCAGAAGCTCCCGGTGGTCGACGACGCCAACAACCTCGTGGGGATCATCTCGAACTCCGACGTCGTCCGGTCACAGATAGAGCGGGCGACCCCGGAGAAGGTCGGGAAGCTGATGCGAACGCTCGAACGCATCCACGACCTGGAGGTCGACCAGGAGCGCCGACGCGTCGAGCTCTCGCGGCTCACCCCGACCCAGACCCGGGTGTACGCCGACGAACTGGAGGGCCGGAGCTACGAACTCGAACGCGGCCTCGCGGAGCCGCTGGTCGTCATCGACAACGACGGCGACCTGCTGCTCGCGGACGGTCACCACCGCGTGATGGCCGCGGACAGGCTGGCGATCACGGAGATGGACGCCTACGTCGTCGTCCTCCCCCACCGCGTCGACCTCGGCATCGCGCGAACCGCCGAGCGCGAGGGGCTCGAGACCATCGACGATATCGAGGTGGTCGACTACGCACACCACCCGCTCGTCGAGACGACCCGCCGGCTCCAGTGAGCGGTCAGTCTCCGACGCCTTCGTCTACCTCGCGCCACTCGGCCGCCAGCGCCGCCGCAGCCTCGCGGTCCGACCGTCGCTCGTACCGGTACGCCCGTCCCTCGGCCGCCTGCTCTAGCCGGTCGTAGCGCACGACGAACGAGCCGTCGGCCCGCTCGCGGAGCCTGACGGTCGCCAGGCCGTCGCTCCGCGTCCACTCCTCGACGGCGTCTCCGTCGCGCGCTCGGTCCCAGTCCATACGCCTCACTCGTCGCCCGCCGACTCGTGTCCGTCGGTTTCGGCGAACAGCGCGAGCTCCGGCGAAAGGCGTCCGAGGGTCGCAACCGCGAACGCCCGGAGGTAGCAGACGACGGGCGTCCGGACCACCTGGAAGAGCCCGGCGGCCACGAGCGCGAACGCGAGGCCGAGGGCGACTAGGACGGCGACCTCCCTCGGCGAGAGCGCGCTCCCCGCGGCCACGAGCGCCGCCGCGCCCGCGACGGCGAACGGGACCCCCGCGACGAGGGCGACGAGCGACCCGACGAGTCCGACGACGATCCCCGCGGCGACCCCGAGGACGACCCGGAGCAGGAGGTAGAGCCCCGAGTCGACCGGGTTCGCGGCGACCACGCCGGCGACCCGGCGCCAGCCCGCGAGCGGACCACGGACGTCCGCGGCGAGCATCGCCGGCACGACCAGGTCGGTCGTGAGCGTCAGCACGAGCCACGCACAGAGCGCGACGACGGCCGCGACGAGAAGCGCCGGAACGACGAGCACCTCGGCGGCGGGATCGGCACGGAGGACGCTCCACGCGACCAGCGCGACGGGACCGCCGCCGAGGAGGAGGGTGACGGCGACGACGACGACGCGGAAGGCGAACAGGCGGAGCCCGCGGCCGGCGTAGCGGCGGGCGCTCGCGCGCAGGCGCACCTCGCCGTCCCGGAGCGCGCCGACGATCGCGAACTCGGCGACGGCGCCGACCAGCGCGTAGCCGAGCGCGAGAACGGCGACGAGCGCGAGGAGAACGGCCAGCGCCCGCGCGAGCGTCGCGGTGGGCGGGAGCCGGGACGGGTCGAGCGCCGTCGTCGGGAGCTCCGGAACGCCCCGGCCGCCGCTCGTCGGGATCTGGAGGTTGCCGCCGGCGCTCGACGCGCTGCCGCCCCCGCCGACGAACGTGACGAGGAGGACGAGCCGGAGCCACCGCCCGACCGCCGGGGGCCAGAGTAGCGCCGCGACGCGCTCGCGGGCGTCCTCGAGCGCCGCGACCGCGGGACGTGACACGGGACGAGTCGGGCCGCCAGCCCGTTCAACGCTCCGGTCGGGTGGATTTAGGCGGCCGCCTCCCCTCTCCCCCGCGTGCCACAGTTCCCGTACGCCCGGCGCCTCGACGACGCCCGGGCCGCTCTCCGCGACCGCAGCGCGCGCGCACTCGTCTGTCCCCCGGGACCGAACGCCCGCTATCTCGTCGGGCTGCGCGGTCACCAGTCAGAACGTCCGTTCCTCCTCGTGCTTCCGCGCGACGGCGACCCCGCCGCCCTGGCCCCCGAACTGGAGGCGGCGACGGCGCGCGCGGCGCCGGCGCTCCCCGACGACCGGATCCGGACGTGGAGCGACGACGCAGACCCCGCGGACGCGCTCCGGTCGTTCGTCGCGGACCGTGGCCTCGACGCGGCCGGGGGCGACCTGCTCGTCGACGACCGGCTGTGGGCTCGGCACCTGCTCCTCCTGCGCGACGCCGTGAACGCCCCGCTCGGCCTCGCGAGCGACGTGTGCGGCCCCCTCCGGGTCCGGAAAGACGCGGCCGAACTCGCGGCGCTCCGGCGCGCCGCCGGAACTGCAGACCGGGTCGTCGAGCGCCTGCGCGAGCGCGGCGCCGACGTCGTCGGGACGACGGAGCGCGCGCTCGCCCGCGAGGTCGAGGGGCTGCTCGCCGACGAGGGCGGCGAGGGGTCGCCGTTCGACCCCGTCGTCGCGGCGGGGGAGAACGGCGCGAAGCCACACCACGAACCGACGGACCGGCCCGTCGAGGCGGGCGAGCCGGTCGTCCTCGACTTCGGCACCCTCGTCGACGGCTACCCGAGCGACCAGACCCGGACGCTCTGTTTCGGCGGTGCGCCCGACGGGCGCGTCCGCGAGGTCCACGACGTCGTCCGCGCGGCCCAGCGCGCGGGTGTCGCGGCCGTCGGACCGGGCGCCGCCGCGGGGGCGGTGGACGCGGCGGCCCGCGACGTGGTCGAGTCGGCGGGCTACGGCGACGCCTTCGTCCACCGCACGGGCCACGGCGTCGGCTTGGAGGTCCACGAGGAGCCGTTCGTCACGGCGGGGTCAGAACGCGAACTCGCTCCGGGGATGGCCTTCAGCGTCGAGCCCGGCGTCTACGTCGAGGGCGAGTTCGGCGTCCGGGTCGAGGACCTGGTGGTCGTCACCGAGGACGGCTGTGAGCGGCTGAACCGGACGCCCCGCGGGTGGGAAACGGGCGAGTTCGTTGACTGACGGACCGTCGGGTCGGAGAGAGAACGGCGACGCTCGGTGCGGCGACGAGGCCGGACGAACGGACGACCGACTCACAACACGTCACTCCCCCCGGTGACTGACGACGGTCCCAGGGTCAGTCTGTCACGTCGACCGCGCGGGCGTCCGCGAGTCTGCGGAGCCGGTCCGGGTCGACCTCGAAGACGGCCGTCGGCGTACCCGCGGCCGCGTAGACCGTCTCGTACCCGAGGAGCGACCGGTCGAACAGCACCGGGAGGTCGCGCTCGTGACAGATCGGGAGGACGCCGCCGACTGCCCAGCCGGTGGCCGCCCGGACGCGGTCGGGGTCGGCGGTCGTGACCCGGTCGACGTCGAGCAGGCCGGCGAGTCGGTCCTCGTCGACCCGGTTCGCGCCGCTGGCCACGACGACGACCGGCTCTCCGTCGGCGGCGAAGACGAGGCTGCTGGCGATCCGCCCGACGGAACAGCCGAGCGCCCTCGCGGCGTCGGTCGCCGTCCTCGTGCCGTCGGGGAACTCCTCGACCTCGAGTGTCAGCCCGTGCCGCTCGGCCGCGTGGTCGCG
This sequence comes from Haloferacaceae archaeon, assembly GCA_036626375.1. Lineage (GTDB taxonomy): Archaea > Halobacteriota > Halobacteria > Halobacteriales > Haloferacaceae > A07HB70. The sequence continues at coordinate 20,607 of JAZKRX010000007.1, read as the reverse complement.
GAACTCGGCCGCCCGTGGGTGGACCTCCGTCACGCGATCAGTGGCTGTGGCCCATCGCCTCGGCGAGCGAGACGCCGAAGCGCTCCTCGAAGATCTGCTCCATCTGGTCGTTCAGCGCGTCGAGGTCGGCTGGCACGTCGTCCTGCGAGTGGTGGACGACCGCGTGGGTCTGCTGGGCGAACGCCTGGACGACGAAGTCGGCGACGACCGCCGTCGCGTCCTCGCCTTGCTCCGTGAACACGTCGGCCAGTCCCGCGGGGATCTCGACCGTCTCGCTCGTGCCGTCCGGACCCTCGATCGTGAAGGAGTTTGTCTCGGCTGCCATACTCTCAGGTCGCGGGCGAGACGGAAGTGCCTGTGGGTCCCAGGGTTCGCGCGGGCGTCCGGGTTCGAGGGGCGCGAACGAACACCGTAACTGAGCGGCCCTCGCGCTCCGCGGCTCACGTCCGCTCGCCGCTTCGCTTCGCGTCCCTGCCTCCGGCAGCGACGCGTCAGTCGTCCGCCGCCGCTTCCTCGGCCGTCTCCGTGGCGGCGCGCTCTCGGTCGAGGTCGTCGAGGTAGTCGTCGGCGTCGAGCGCGGCCTGGACGCCCATCCCGCCCGCCGTGGCGGCCTGCTGGTAGTGGAAGTCCACGACGTCGCCGGCGCCGAACAGCCCGGAGACGTCCGTCGCGGTCTGGTTCGCGCCGCGGCCACCCTCCGCGAGGAGGTAGCCGGTCTCGTCGAGTTCGGCGTCGGTCCCCTCCAGGTAGCCGGTGTTCGGCGTGTGGCCGATGGCGTAGAACAGGGCGCCGGCGTCGAACTCGAACTCCTCGGTCTCGGGGTCGTCGAGCTTGTCGGTCGGGTGGCCATCGGGGTGGCGCACGAGCGTCAGCGACTCGACGCCGTCCTCGCGCGTGCCGTGGATCTCGACGAGTTCGGTGTTGAGCAGGAGTTCGATCTCTCCGTCCTCCACTTGCTCGGTCACCCGGTCGACCCAGTAGTCCTCCGCGCGGAACTCCTCGCGTCGGTGGACGATGTAGACGGTGTCCGCGAACTTCGTCAGGAACGAGGCCTCCTCACAGGCGGCGTCGCCGCCCCCGACGACGACGATGTCCTCGCCCCGGAAGAACGCGCCGTCGCAGGTCGCACACGTCGAGACGCCGTAGCCCATCAGCGTGTCCTCGCCCGGCACGCCGAGGGTGCGCGCGCTCGCGCCCGACGCCGAGATGACGGCGTCGGCCGTGAGAACGTCGCCGGAGGCGAGTTCGACCCGGAACGGACGTTCCGAGTCGTCGAGCGACTCGACGACGCCGTTCCGGATCTCGGTTCCGAACCGCTCGGCCTGCTCTTTCATCCGGTTGATCAGGTCGGGCCCAGAGATCCCCTCGGGGAAGCCCGGGTAGTTGTCCACCTCGGTCGTGAGCGTCAGCTGTCCCCCCGGCTCCTCGCCCTCCAGCACGAGCGGCTCGTTGTTCGACCGCGCGGCGTAGATTGCGGCGCTCAGCCCCGCGATTCCGGAGCCGACGATCACCAGTCTGCGGTGTTCTGCCCCGTCCGCCGAGTCGTGGCTCATGGGTCTCCGTTGGCGCGCTGGGCGTCTTAAGCTTGCGCGTGCGTGCGAGCGTGGCGCCGACCGTCGGGAGGGGCCACGAGACCGAGGACGGTGAGTGCGTGGCGCGCCGAAGGCGGGCCACGGTGAGGAGCGAACCGTCCGAGGAACTGCGGCGTGCGGTCGCCGCGCCGACCGTCGGGAGGGGCCACGAGACGGATTTACGCCCGTGGGCCTCGACCGACGCCCATGTCCGCCGACCTCGCCGAGAAGACAGACCGATACGAACGGATGCTCGCGGACGCCCTCGCGGCCGTTGAGCCGACCGCACCGCCGGAGACGCCGCTCGGCGAGTCCGCCGCGGCGTGCGCGGAGATGGCGGGGTCGTACCTCGACGACGGCCGGCACTTCCGTGCCGAGGACGACCCGGTGAACGCGCTCGCGTCGTTCGCGTACGGCCACGGCTGGCTGGACTGCGGCGTGCGGATGGGTCTGTTCGCCGTGCCAGCGGAGGCGGCGCACCTGTTTACGACCTGAGCCCGGTCGTCGGGAGCGGCGGACCCGATCCGGCGCGCCGTCGACCCGTGGCCAGCGACGCGCTTACGAACGTCCAGGCCCTCCCCTCTGGTGATGGAGTCGGTGCTCTGGTACGTGCTGACGGGGACGCGAGGCGGGGAGAACCGCGCGCGCGTGCTCGCCGCCGTCGCCGAGCGCCCGCAGAACCCGAACCAGCTGGCCGAGCGGCTGGACCTCGACTACAAGACCGTTCGCCACCACCTCGACGTGCTCGTCGAGCACGACATCGCCGAGGCCAGCGGCGACGAGTACGGCGCGGTGTACGGGCCGACAGATCGCGTCCGCGACCACTGGGACGTCGTCGAGGAGATCTTCGCGGAGCACGGCGTCGACGGCTGACTACCGGTAGCGGTAGGTCGGCCCCTCGGGTCCGTCTTCGACCTCGACGCCGGCCTCGTCGAGCGCCGCCCGCAGGTCGTCCGCGCGGTCGTACTCGCCCGCCTCGCGGGCGTCCTCGCGGACCTGGAGGACGAGTTCGACCAGCTCGTCCGCGAGGCGTGCCTCGCCCGCGTCCGCGCCATCGAAGCGCAGGCCGAACACACCCTCGCCGAGCTCCGTGAACGTCTCGACGGCGCGACGGAGCCCGCGGTAGTCGTACGACCCGCCCGCGTCGGGGTCGACCGCCTCGACGTGGCGGTTCGTCGCCGTGGCCAGGTCGAGAAGCGCCGCCGTCGCCGCCCGCACGTTCAGATCGTCGTTCATCGCCGCTTCGAACCGTTCGCGCGTCTCCTCGACCGCGTCCCGGAGGTCCTCGTCGACGGTCTTCGCGTGCGCGTCCACGGAGTCACAGGCCTCGGCCGCGCGGTCGTATGCCCGGGAGAGCCGCGCCCAGCGCTCCTCGGCCTCGGCCAGCGTCTCCTCGGAGTAGGTCTGGCGGGTGCCGTAGGCGGCGCCGAGGTAGAAGCTCCGGAGCACGTTCGGCCCGAACCGGTCGAGCGCCTCGGAGACGGTGAGGAAGTTCCCGAGCGAGGAGGACATCTTCGCGCCCTCTCGCTCCAGCAGACCGACGTGGAGCCAGTGGCGCACGAACTGCTCGCCCGTCGCGGCCTCGCTCTGGGCGATCTCGTTCTCGTGGTGGGGAAAGACGAGGTCACGGCCACCCATGTGGACGTCGATGGTGTCTCCGAGGTGGGTCGTCGCCATCGCGGAGCACTCGACGTGCCAGCCCGGCCGCCCCTCGCCCCACGGCGAGTCCCACGTCTCCGCGCCCGCGGCGGCCCGTTCGGGGTCGACCTCGCCTTTTGCGTGCTCGCGAACCTCGTCGGGCGGGACGCCGCCGGCTTTCCAGAGCGCGAAGTCCGCCGGCGACCGCTTCTCTGCCCGCTCTTCGGGGTCGCCCTGTGCCTCCAGGTCGTCGACCGACTGGTTCGAGAGCGCGCCGTAGTCCTCGAACGCGCTCACGTCGAAGTAGACCGAGCCGTCGGCCTCGTAGGCGTAGCCGCGGTCGACGAGCCGCTCGACCAGGTCGATCACCTCGGGGACGTGTTCGGAGACCCGGGGGTACACCTCGGCGCGCTTCAGGTTCAGCCCGCGCATGTCCGCGAGGACGCCCGCGGTGAACCGGCGGGCAACCGCGGCCTCGTCGCCGCCGAGGTCGTCCTCGCCGACGCGCGCGACGATCTTCTCGTTCACGTCCGTGACGTTCTCGACGTGGCGCACCGCGTAGCCCTCGTGTTCGAGCCAGCGGTGGAGCACGTCGGCGTGGACCCACACCCGCGCGTGGCCGAGGTGCGCGTCGTCCGAGACGGTCAGCCCACAGACGTAGAGCAGAACCTCGTCGCCCTCTGCCTCGAACGGCTCCGTCTCGCCCGTCAGCGTGTTGGTCACGGACAGCGCCATCGGCCCACACTCCTCGGCGCCGGGTTTCAACCCGTCGGAACCGCGTTGAGCGCGCTCTCGACGGCCCGGAGCGCCGCCGTCCGGTCCGCGTCCGCGACGACGACGACGAGCGCACCGGACCCCTCGTCCGCGGCGACGCCGGCCGCGACGACCGCGACGCCGGCGACCCGTAGCCGGGCGAGGACGGCTTCGAGCGCTCGTGTGTCGGCGTCGCCGGCCGCGAGGAGGGCCGCGTGGTCGCGCTCGCCGTCCGTCTCGCCGAGGGCGACCCCGCCGACCGCGAGCAGCGGGTCTGTCTCGACGGCCCCGACCCCGCGCCGGACACGGACGGGCGCGCGCCGCGCCGCGCGGTCGACGGCGGGCAGGTCCGTACCGAAGCGACGGAGCGCGGTCGCGACGCTGTCGCGGTCGGGCTCTCCCGGGAGGTCCTCGGCCAGTGTCTCGGCCGCGGCGCGGTGGTTGAGGACGCCAGCCCGGAGCGCGTCGTAGAGGAGCGGCCGCGCCCGGACGGCGTCGCGGGTCGCGGCGGCGAGTGAGGTCACGGCTGGCGCTCGGCGGGCGGGGACAAAAACGAGGCGGCCGCGACCCCCTACCGCAGCGAGACGAGGACGGCCACGAGTGCGGCCACCACGACCACGCCCGCGCCGGCGGTGACGACCCGCCCGCCGACCACGACCGCGACGGCGACAGCGAGGAGGACCGCGCCGGTCGCGACGGCGACGACCTGGACCGGCGCGCCGCCGGCGTCCGCGGTCGCGATCTCCTCGGCCGTCGGTCCGTCGTCCGCGGTCTCGCGGCCGCCTCGCGGGGTGGCCAGGTCCTCGCCGACGGGGACGCGGTCGGCGCCATCGAACGGCGTGACGGTCACCTCGACGGTCGTCTCCTGGTTGCCGTAGCCGGTCGCGAGGCGGAGCCGTCCGGTCACCGGCTCGTCGACCGGGTCGACCTCGACCTCGACGCCCGCCGACGCGCCGTCGTCGACGTAGTGGTTGGTCTCGGCGAGCCGCGCGACCTCCGCGAGGGGACCGTCGACGTTGACGTGGACGTGGACGCCGTCGCCGTGGTTGCGCAGGTCGACGGAGAAGGGGCCGTCTGCCTCGTACCGCTCCGCCACGCGGATCTCGTGGCGGCGGTCGCGGTTCAGTTCGACTGGGAGCGGCGGCGACACGACCGTCGGTGTCGCCGCGGCGGCAAAAAGAGTCGGGGTCTGTCGTGCGTCTCGCGGGTCCGTCCGTCTCGCGTCTGGTAGCGCCACGCTCACCGCGCTCTGCGGTTCTTACGGGGCCGCTCCGCTTCGCGGGCCGCCCTCGCGTCTCCGTCGCTCGCGCGCCACGCCCCCTCGCTACTCGTCGCGCATGTCCGGCGGCAGGAGGTTCGGGATACCGTCCTCGATGGGGTAGACCTCGCCGGTCTCGGTACCGATCAGGCGCCCCTCGACTATCTCGTCGCCGTCGCGCTCGTCGACCTCGAGTTCGAGTTCTGCCTTGTCGAGCGGGTCTCGCAGGATGTCGAGCAGCGACTCTTTCATGCGAGCCGGTGGGGCCGGCGGTGACAAAAGGGGTGCGGTCAGGCCGCGGACGGCCCGGGGTCGGACGGCCGGCCGCGTCGGCGGCGCTACGCCTCGTCCCACGGGTTCGTGACCTCGACCGTCTCCGCGCGGTCCGGCCCGACGCCGACGGCGTAGACGGGCGCGTCGACGGCCGCGGAGAGGTGGTCGAGATACGTCTGCGCCGGGTCGGGGAGCGCGTCGTACCCCTCCTCGGCGACGGCGCGGCCGTCGAACTCGCTCCAGGGCTCGAACTCGCGGTATATCGGCTCGCAGGCCGCCCAGCGCTCCGCGGTCGCGGGCGGCACCTCCACCCGCTCGCCGCCGACCTCGTACGCCTCCGCGACCCGCAGGTCGTCGAGGCCGGCCAACACGTCGAGGTGGTTGACCGCGACGCCGGTGAAGCCCGACGCCCGGGCGGCGTGCCGGAGCATCGGCAGGTCGAGCCAGCCGATCCGGCGCGGCCGGCCGGTGACGGTGCCGAACTCGCCGCCGCGCTCGCGGACCTCGTCGGCCAGCGACCCGTCGAGTTCGGTCGGCATCGGTCCGGTGCCGACCTTCGAGAGGTACGCCTTCACGATGCCGACCACCTCGCCCTGCCCGACGACGCCCGGGCCGACGCCGGTGCCGACCGCCGCCGCGCCCGCCGTCGGGTTCGACGAGGTGACGTAGGGGTAGCCGCCGTGGTCGATGTCGAGGCTCGTTCCCTGCGCGCCCTCGAACAGGATCCGGTCGCCCGCGGCGTGGCGCTCCGCGAGGTAGCTGCCGCAGTCGACGGTCATCGACTCCTCGCGGAGCCGACGCCCGTACGCAGCGAACTGTTCGTGGAGCCACTCGAGGTCGAACGCGTCCGCGAGCTCCACGGGGAGGTCCGGGGTCTCCGCCCGGCCGAGGTCCATCCCGTACACCTCTTCGGCGAGCCGTCGCGTGCGCGGAACGACGTACTCCAGCCGGTCCCGGAGAACGTCGGGGTCGAGTAGGTCCCCGACCCGGACCCCGCGCCGGCCGGCCTTGTCCTCGTACGTCGGACCGATGCCACGCCCGGTCGTCCCCGCCTCGAGGTCGTCGTCTTCTTTCTCTCCTTCCTCCGCGCCGTCGAGGACGCGGTGGTACGGCATGATGACGTGTGCCCGGCGGGCGACACGGACGTCAGGGTCGAGCCCTCGCCCGCGGAGCCCGTCGACCTCCGAAAAGAGCGTCCGTGGGTTGACCACACAGCCGTTGCCGAGGACTCCGGTCTTCCCGCGGACGGCGCCGCTCGGGACGAGCGAGAGCTTGTACTCCACGCCGTCGCTCACGACCGTGTGTCCGGCGTTGTCGCCGCCCTGGAACCGCACGACCACGTCCGCCGGCCCGCCCCAGCGGTCGACGAGCGCGCCCTTGCCCTCGTCGCCGAGTTGGGCGCCGACGATGGTGACCGTCATTGACGACCCGCCCTTTCCGGGGGGCGGTGATACCGATTACGGTCGGCGGGTCACAAGCGTTAACACACCTGCTCACCTGAGATAACGCGACGACAGATTTAACCGCGCGTCAGGAGAGTTAACACGTGCCATGATAGACCGGCTGGAGAAGGAAGTCGACATGCTGGAGCGACACCTTCTCGTCTTGAAGATGGTGATCAACAACGAGCCCATCGGCATCGTGAAGATGTCGAACGAGACCGGGTACCCCCACCACAAGGTGCGCTACTCGCTTCGCGTGCTGGAGGAGGAGTCGCTCATCGAGCCGTCGAGCCAGGGTGCGATCACCACGGAGACGACCGCCGCCTTCGTCGAGGACTTAGACGAGAAGGTCGACGAGATCATCGGAAAACTGGAGGATATGAAGGTCGGCGACTCCGCCGAACTCGAACCCGAGCTATAGGTCCGGCACGCCGAGGTGGAAGTCGTCGTCTCGCGCCTCGACCAGACAGAGGTGAAAGCCGTGACTGCGGTCGAGCCGCACGTAGCTCTCTCGCGACCCACGGTTGAACAGCCCGCCGTCTCTCGTCTCTGCCTCCGCGCGTTTTAGCGCCTCCGGCGCGTAGTAGCTCGTCGTGACGAAGAGGGCGGCGCCGAACGACTCGTTGGCCGCCGCGGCCGCCCGCGCGTCCTCGACGAGCTCCGAGAGCATCGCCTCCGTCGCGGGCTCGCGCCCGTCGAACAGGCTGGCGGCCGCCAGCGGCGCGCCCTTCCGGTCGCGCACCACCACGTCGAACGACCGCTCCGCGTCGCCCTCCGCGGTTCGGACCGTCACCGTCCCGTCTATCTCCGCGCGGTCGAACGCCGGAATCGACTTGTAGAGGCGACCGAGCGGGCGCTTGCCCGCCGCGTCGCGGAGTTCGAACGGGAGCGCGCGCACGAGCCACTCGACGAAGCGGTACTGCAGCGTCGACGCGAGAAACTCGTCGTACGGCTGCCCGCCGACCGTCACGCCCTCCGTCTCGAAGGAAGTGTGTCGCTCCAGGAGCAGGTTCTCGTCCACCGCCTCGCGCTCGGTCCCGTCGTCGAGCGCCCGGTCGAGCGTCGGCTCGGCCTTCGAGCGGTAGCGCACGAACAGGTTCGTTCCCGAGAGCGCCGCCGTGGGCGACATGGTGTCGCCCGCCGTCCCCAGCCGCCCGCGCAGCTCGTCGCGCTCGTGCTCGACGCGTTCGAGCTCCTCGCGCAGCCGTTCGACCCGCTCGCGCAGCTCGTCGCGCTCGCCGGTCAGCGCCTCGACCCGCTCGCGCAGCTCGTCGCGTTCGTCGCGGAGCGCGGCGATCCGGTCGCCGCCGGCTCCGGCCGTGGTCGCCTCGGCGTCACCCTCGTCGTCTCCGTCGGCGCCGTCCTCGACGACCCCGTCGCTCGCCGCCAGCGGGTCGCCGGCTCCGTCGTCGTCCCCGGCCTCGACGGTCCCCGGGCCCTCGTCGCGCGTCGTCGCTCCGCCCTCGCCGTCCGCCTCGGCCTCCGGCGCGTCGCTCTCGGCCGAGGCGGCCGTGGCGTCTGGGTCGGCTCCCGCCTCCTCCGCCTCGTCGTCGGACTCGACGCCCGCGCTGTCCGCGTCGCCGCCGGCCTCGTCGGCGGTCTCGGCGTCCTCCGCGACCTCGTCGTCGTCGGCCTCGGTGTCCACGCCGGCCTCGACGTCCCACGCGACCGGACCTCCCGCCCTCGCGCCGACGTCCCCCGAGCCGTGCTCGTCGGCGTCGCCCGTCTCGGATTGGTTACCGCCCCGGTCGTCGGTCGTCGCCGTGACCGCGTCGTCGCTCGCCGCCGACCCGTCCGCGTCGTCCGCGTCGCCGCCGGCGCCCCCGGCTGCCGCCGGTGTCTCGCCGCCGGGCACGTCCACCACCGACACGTCGACGGCGAAGACGCCGTAGATGCCGACCTCGTCCGCGGCGCGGTCGAACGCCTCCTCACCCGACTCCAGTCGACGGCTCCCGCCGACGAACGCGAGGGGCATCCGCTCGCCGCCGTAGTAGACTACGTAGTAGTCGCCGGAGAGGACGTTCTCGGCGAGTTCGACGTAGCCGGTGAACCCGCCGTCCCGGAGCCGTTCGTCGGCCTCCCGGAGCGGCGTCTCCTCGGTGTAGTACTGCGCCCGGGGCTCTCCCGACTGCTCGCGCATGAGGAGCAGCAAGGAGAGCGCGGGGTCCGGCGCCTCGTGGGCGGTCAGGTCGGCGTCCGCGAGATCGTCCACGTCGCCCCCGACGACCCCCACGACGCGGCCGTTGGTCAGCATCGCCCACACCCGTCCGTCGGTGACCCCTCCGGAGAAGCCGTTCGCCGCGAGCGTTCGCAGGCCGTCGTGGCCACGCCCGGCCGGCACGACGTCCCACTCGGCGGCGTCCTCGACGCTGTCGGCCTCCATCGACCCTCCGTTCCCCCGACCGCCGCAAAGTCCTTCCGGCCTGGCGGGCCGCGCGCCCGGCCACGAGACCGCGTGGTTCCCGTGGCGACGCTCTCGACACTGCGCGTACGCTTTTATCTCTCCCGCCCTTCGTCTGCCTGTGTCCGTCGACCCCGTGCCAGACACGTTCTCGAAGCGCCGGTATCTCCGGGCGAAGGAGACCGCCGACGACCGGGCGCTCCACCGCCCGACGCTCGACCGGGTCCGCGAGGCGGCGACGGCGGGCGACTCGCTCCGCGTCTTCGAGGCCGGGCCGGGCGTGGGCGCGACGCTCCGGCGCCTGCTCCGGTGGGACCTCCCGGCGGACGTGATCTACCACGGCGTCGACGCCGACGGAGCGATGGTCGACGCGACCCGCGACCGGCTCCCCGACCTCGCGCGCGAGGCCGGCTACGACCTCGCGCGCGGCGACCCGGCTCGCCTGACCGACGGGGAGCGGACGGTCGAGGTCACAGTCGAGGTGGGCGACGCCCTCGACCGCGCCGCCGGCGCCGGCGCCGACCTGCTCGTCGCCGCCGCGTTTCTCGACCTGTTCGACGCCGACGCGGCGCTCTCGGCGCTGCTCGACGGCGTCGCGCCCGGCGGTCTCGCGTACTTGCCGATCACGTTCGACGGCGAGACGGCGTTCGTCCCGCCCGGTCCCGGGGAAGACCGCGTCCTCGACGCCTACCACGCGACGATGGACGCGCCGTCTCGGTCCGGCGCGAGCCGCTCGGGCCGGGCGCTGCTCGCGGCGGTGCGCGACTCGCCGGCACGGCTCGTCGCCGCCGGCGGGTCGGACTGGCTCGTCGCGCCGCCGTACCCCGGCGACGAGGCGTACCTCTGTCACCACCTCGTCCGTCTCGTCGAGCGCGCGGTCACGCGCGCCGAGAGCGAGGGCGAACCCGCGGCGGCGCGGGTGCCGGAGTCGGTCGCGCGCGAGTGGGCCCGCGACCGCCACGCCGCGGTAGCGGACGGCGACCTGACGCTTCTAACCCACCAGATCGACGTGCTCGTCCGCGCCCCGACCGGCCCGGAGGCGTAGCCGCAGGTCCCGGGCGAACCCGAGCGTGTACGCCAGCCCCACGCCGCCGGCGGCGAGCGCCGCGGCCGAGGGGGCGACGAGCGCCGAGAGGACGACGGCGACGGCGAGCATCTGCAGGGCGGCGAGCGGCCGGCGCGACGCTCGGGACGGGAGCGATCCGAGCAGGCGCCCGCGGCGGCGTGCGCCCCACGCCGCGGCGAGGTAGGCGTACTTCACCAGCCCGACGAGCAGGAACACGGCCGGCAGGAGGTCAGCGGCCACGGCGACACCCAGTCCGGCCAGGACGCCGACGCCGTCGAACGTCGCGTCGAGGCGCGCGCCGAGCGCCGAGACGTGGCCGACCCGCCGCGCGAGCAGTCCGTCGGCGGCGTCCAGCGCGACGTTCCCGGCGTACAACGCGACCGGCGCGGCGGCGAGCGGTCCGCCGCGCCACGGCACGACGAGGAAACCGGCGAGCCACGCGAGCAGCGCCCCGCGGGCGAGCGTCGCGAGGTTCGCCGGCCCGAGCCGGGGCCGGGGGGTCGCCGTTCCAGCCGCGCGGTTCTCGTCGAGGTTCGTGGCGAGGAGGGCGAGACACGCACACAGAACGGGGACGGCGACTGTCCCCCACCGGACCGCGGCCGCGCGCCCGAGCGCCGACGAGAGCGCGAGCCCCGCGAGCGCGGTGGCCGCGAGCGCGCCGCCGCCGACGAGGGCGGCGCGCCGGCGCAGACGGACCCGGACGGCGACGCTCGACTCCACGAGAGACACAGCGGCCGCGTCGTCTTATACCCTGTCCCGGGCCGCCAGCGCGCAGAGGAGCGCGAGGTACGCGCCCAGTCCTCCCGCGACGACGGTCAGCACACGGGGACCGGCGACGGAGACGGAGACCGCGGCGCCGGCGAGCGCACCCGCCACGCTTCCGGCCTGGACGAGCGGCCGCTCCCAGACGCGCCTGACGGCCACACGACGGCGCAGGAGCGCGAGTTCGAGGAGGAGCGCACCCGCCGCGCCGGCGGCCGCGGCGACCGGGTCGAGCGGCGCGTCGAGGACCACGCCGGCCAGGACGACGGGACCGAGGACGGCGAGCGCGAGTGCGGCGTCGCGACGGCGGCTCACGCCCTCGTGTCGAGGGGGAGACACGGCTCCCCGTCAGCCCGTGCCGGCGAGCGCCCGACCCGCGCCGGCGGTCACGTCTTGTGCGTGAAGATCAGCGGTCGCCCCTCGACGACGGCGACACAGATGTCGAGGGGTTCGCTCTGGACGAGCTCGGTCGCGACGCCCTTGCACACGACGAGGTCGTCGAACGGGTCCTCACAGACGGGACAGGCCACCGCGACGGTGTTCTGGTAGCTCTTGACCTTCTCGTTGTCCTCGCGGGGCGTCAGCGAGGAGACGAGCCGCTCGAGGTCGATGTCGAGTCCCTCCCCGATGTCGTCGAGGTCTTGGACCATGACCGTGGGTAACGGCCGGCCCGTACTTAATCTATGCCGCCCCGCCGACCTCGGCACCGACGTACAGCACGACGACGAGGAAGATCCAGACCACGTCGACGAAGTGCCAGTACATCGACGCCGTCGAGACGGAGACGTGCCGTTCCGCGGAGTACTGGCCCGCCAGCGCGCGAACGAGGACGATACCGAGGAAGACGGCGCCGAGCGAGACGTGGAGCCCGTGGAGCCCCGTCAGGCCGAAAAAGGCCGAGCCGAACAGCCCGGAGGTCAGGGTGAAATCCGAGTGGACGATGAACTCGTAGTACTCGTACACCTGCCCGCCGACGAACACCAGGCCGAGGAGCAGTGTCGCCACGAGGCCGGCGATGAACCTCCCGCGCTCGTCGTTCCGGATCTGGATGTGCGCCCAGTGGAGCGTGACCGACGACAGCACCAGCAGGACGGTGTTGCCGAGGACGAGCGACCCCGTCAGTTCGGGCAGCTCGCCCGGCGGCCACGCGCCGGCGCGTATCCAGAAGTAGTAGCTGAAGCCGGCGCCGAAGGTGGCGAGTTCGGAGCCGAGAAAGGCGATCATCCCCCACTTCAGCGCGTTGCCGCCGCTGCTCTCCTCGCGCTCCCAGAAGTGACTGACGAAGGCGTGGTAGACCCAGCCGTACAGTCCGGCGAGGAACAGGCCGATGCTCCCCACGAACGCCGCCGGCCCGACCATCGGTCCGACCGGCGCGTCCTCGCCCTGTCCGAGGACGTACAGTGCCGCCCCAACGTAGATACCGGCGGCGCCCAGCGCGGTGACGAACGGCCACCACGAGGCTTCCCCGAACCCGCGAGGCCAGTCCTCCACCGCGGGCAGGTGGTGCCCGCCGTCGTCGTGTGACTCCTCGGTAGCCATAGAGCGCGGTTGCCCGGCGACGCGTAAAAATCCATCTAGGCGCGCCGGCGCCCCGGGCGCCAACGCAACCCTCAGGACATCCCGGCCCCAACGCCGGTCGATGGCGCGTCGTCCCGCGGTCGTCCGTCCGCTCGCGCCCGCGGCCGTCGCCCTCGCGGCGTTCGCGGCGCCAGCGGCCGCACACACCGGGGGGCTCCGTGCCGCGAGCCGGGACCCCGTCTCCGCGCCCGCGTGGCTGTTCCTCCTCACCGGCGGCGCCGCGGTCGGCGCATCCTTCCTCCTCGCCTCGTTCGTCACCGACCGGGGGCTGATCGATGCGATCCACGGCTGGTCGCGGGCGCTTCCGGCTCCCACCCGTCCGCTCCGCGCCCTCGCCCGTCTCGTCGGACTCGTCGGCCTCGCTGCGCTCCTCGTCGTCGGGTGGTTCGGCCCGGTCACCGGCGCGCGGAACCTCGCCGTCCTCCTGGTGTGGGTGGTGTGGTGGGGCGGCGTCGTCGCCACGGCCTACCTCGTCGGAAACGGCTGGCCGGCGCTCGACCCGTTCCGGACGCTCGCCGCCGGACTCCGCCGGGTCGCGGCGCGGGCCGGAGCCGAACCGCTCGACTACCCCGAGCGCCTCGGCGCGTGGCCGAGCGTCGCCGGACTCCTCGCTCTCGTCTGGGTCGAGGTGACGGCGCCGCTCGCGGACGACCCGCGGCTGCTCGCGACGGTCGTCGCCGTCTACGGCGTCGTGACGGTCGGCGGCGCGGCCGCCTTCGGTCCGGCGTGGTTCGACCGCGTCGACCCCGTCGCGCGGCTGCTCGCCGCCTACGGTCGGGTCGCGCCGGTCGCGCGCGCGGACGGCCGACCCCGGCTGCGCCTCCCGGGCACCCGCCTCTCGGACCCGGTCGTCGAGGGCGTCGACGAGACGGCGTTCGTCGTCGCGGTGCTGTACGTCACCACCTACGACGGGCTGGTCGCGACCGGGCCGTGGGCCGTCGCCGTCGAGTGGGTCGTCGGCCTCGGCGCCCCGCCGACCGCCGTCTACCTCGGCACGTACCTCCTCGGGTTCGGCGCCGCGCTGGGTGCGTACCGCCTCGCGGCGCGCGCGGCCCGGCGGTTCGCGGCGACCTACCGCTCGCCCGAGGCGCTGGCGGCCCGGTTCGCGCCGCCGCTGCTCGCTATCGCCGCGGGCTATCACCTGGCGCACAACGCCGGCACCGTCCTCGCGCTCTCGCCGGCGGTCGCGTCGGTCGTCGCGGCGCCGCTCGCCCCGCCGCAGAACCCACCGGTGTTCGTGCTTCCGGGCTGGATACAGGGCGTGGAGATCGCCGCCGTCCTGGCCGGCCACGTCCTCGCGGTGTGGGTCGCCCACGCCGCCGCGTACGACGCCTTCCCCGACCGCCTCCAGGCCGTGCGGAGCCAGTACGGCGTCACCCTCGCGATGGTCGGGTTCACGATGCTGAGCCTCTGGATCGTCTCCGAACCGTACGTCTCTCCCCCCTTTCTCGCCTCGTGACCGACGACTACGCCGTCCCGACCGACGCGCCCCGGCACGACTGCGGGCGCTGTGACGCGACGTTCGCGAGCGAGCGCACCCTCGCGCTCCACCGCGGCCTGGAACACGACGGCCTGACGGAGTCCGAGCGGGCGGCGTTCGCCGAGGCCAGAGAGACGGAGGAGGCGGAGCTCAGGCGGTTCCGGATCCTGGCCCTGGGTGCGCTCGTCGCGGTCTACTTCGCGCTCCTGTTCGCGTACGCGCTGGTGACTTAGTCCGCCGAGCCCATCGCCCGGTGGAACGGCTCGTCGGCCACCTGCCGGCGCATGTCGCCGAGGCGGTCGGAGCCGTCGGCGCCCCGCATCGCGGAGACGACGGCGAACACCTCCTGGCGTGAGACCTTCACGCCCTCGCCGGAGACGGCGTCTTCGGGGCGACGGCCCAGTTCGCGGAGCGTGCCGACCGCGAGGAGGAAGGGGATGGCCCACGCCGCGAGCGTGTTCCCCTCGTGGGTGGGGACCGCCTCGAGGTAGCGCTGGGCACCGGGGAGGAAGGTGCGGGCGTGGCCGGCGACCCGGGCGACGACGGCCGCGGTGCCGGTCCGGTTGCCCGGTTCGAGCACCGCCTCCTGGTCGACGCCCTCGGCCGCGAGCCACTCCCGTGGGAGGTAGACGTTGTTCTCCTCGGTGTAGTCGTCGTAGACGTCCTTCGCGACGTTGACCAGCTGGAGGAGGAGCCCGAAGTCCTCGGCGGTGTCGTACAGCAGCTGTTGGCGCTCCTCGGCGAGGTCCGCGCGGGTGACGAGGTTCGTCACGAGCTGGCCGACGGTGCCGGCCGCGTAGTGACAGTACTCCTCGAGCTCGGCGCAGTCACGGATACGCAGCCCTCCCTCGTTGGCGTAGCGCTCGACGAAGTCGGCCATCCCGGAGACGAGTTCGCGCGCCGGCGGCTCGACAGCCCGGCGGACGTCGGCCGGAAGCGCCTCGAACGTGGCGACGATCCGGGGTGCCTCGGCGACGACCTCCCAGTCCGCGTCGCGCTCCTCGGGGAGGTGCGGCGCGGCCTCGGCGGCGAACTCCTCGACGGTCGTCTCCGCCTCGTGGTCGAGCACCCGGTCGTACGTCCGGAGGAGCGCCGCCTGTTCCTCGGGAGCGACGTGGTCTGCGTCCTCGACGGTGTCGGCGACCCGACAGAGGAGGTAGCCGACACAGATGTACGACGACATCGGTTCGTCGAGGACGTCGACCGTGAGGGCGAACGTGCGAGAGACGTCCTGAACCGCGTCGTGGCACCAGTCCAGATCGGCCCCGTCGTCGCCACACTCTCGTGACATCCAAGCAGTGGTGAGGTGGGGTTCGTCCCGTATAAAACCATTCGCCACGGCCTCGCTACGCCGCGTCGTCTCGTCGGTCCGCCGGCGGCGCCTGGACCCGGAGATACGGCGGGTCGTCGACGTACTCCACGAGCGAGGTGGTGCCGACGAACCCGCAGGGGCTCTTGCGGAGCGTGACGTACTGGAGTCCGTCGTCGAACACCTGCGTCTCGACCACCTGCTCGGCCACGTCGTGGCGGAACGCGGCCACCTCGTCGGGCACCACGTCCGGGTTGCCGACGGAGACGAGCGAGTCGTCGGGGCCGAGCAGCTCCGCCTCCAGCGCGTAGCGGAGGCGCCGGACCGCCGTCGGACCGAGGTGGTGTGCGAGCGCGTCGCCGTTGAGGAGGGTGTAGTTCGTCTTCCCGGACGACCCGTCGATGTCGGTGAACAGCTCGAGGAGCTCCGGGGTCGTCTCTTCCGGCGCGTGGACACCGGGGACGCTCTTGTCCCACCCCCCGATCACGTCGACGACCTGGATCCGACCGTCCGCGAGCAGGTCGTCGAGGTCGTGCCCCCGGTCGCCGAGCATCCGCCGGACGCGGTCCTCGCGGAGCCCGATGGTCGGCACCAGCGTCACCGCGTGGTCGGTTTCGAGCGCCGTCGTGAGCATCGCGCCGAACAGCGCCGCCAGGTTCGCCCGGCCGTCGTGGCGGAGGAGGACGCCCGTCCCCCGGACCAGTCCGCCGCCGGTCAGGGCGTCGAGCCCCTCGATCCCGACCGGCCGGTGGTGGTGGGCCTTTATTGCGGGCGGCTGGGAGCGCCGCGCCGGCGCGGCGCGCAGCCCCGCCTCGGTGAACTCCACCTCGACGGTCCGGCGGTCGTGGTCGACGCCGCGGAGCTTCAGCACCTCGAGGAAGTTGTGCACGTCGCCCGCGACCGGCTCTCGCCGGAGTTCGACGACGCCGTGGGTCGCGTACCGGAAGACGGTGTCCTCGTCGGCGGCCTCGGCGGTCAACAGCGTCGTCGCCCCGAAGCGGTCGGTGAACTCCCGTATCAGGTCGAGCATCGTCCGCCGGCGGTCCGCCGGCCCGTCAGCGAGCGGCGCGAGCCCGGAGACGGAGTCGAACACCACGCGGTCGCGGGGCGCGTACCGGTCGAGATACTCGAGGAGGTACTCCGCGGTGAACGGCGGCGCGAACGACCCGCCGACCGGGGCCGAGCCGTCGAGCACCTGGAGGGTCAGCGCGTCGTCGCTCTCGATCGTCTGGCCCGGCGTGGCGTGGACCGACGCGTAGACGAGGTTCTCGTGGTCGAGGTCGAACTCGTACGTCGAGAACGCGTCTCGGATCTCCGCGACGGTCTGTTCGGTGCTGACGTACAGGGCGTTCTCGCCGGCGTCGAGCCCTTCCTGGAGAAACTGCATCGCGAGCGTGCTCTTGCCCGTCCCCGGTCCGCCGGTGAGGAGCAGCGACCGGTTCGACGGCACGCCGCCGCGGAGCATCGTGTCGAGCACCGCGTCCCCTGTCGAGTCCGGATCTCCTGTCGGCATCTTCGATTTCATCTCTCTCTCTCGGGGATGATAACTCCCGGGTTTATTTGATCTGCTCGAACGCCGAGACGTACTCCGGGTGGTCGCGCTCGATGTCGGCCAGTCGCTCCTCCAGGCGCTCGATCTCGTCGTTCAGGCGCTCGAACGCCTCGCTCTCCTCCAGTTCGACCCGTCGCTTCTCGCCCCGCAGGACGCTCCGTCGGACCCGCTTCGAAGAGAGCTCCAGGTGGAGCGCCGCGTACTCCTCGAGGGCGACCAGCCCCGCGACCGTCGCGCGGAGCTCCGTCCGCGAGACGGGCTTTCCGAGGTAGTCGTCGAACGGCACGTCGACCAGGTCGAAGTCTGGCTCGACCGCCGTCACCATCGCGACCCGGCAGTCGTGCCCCCTGCTCCGGATCGCCGCCAGCACCTCGTCGCCCGACACGTCGTCCATGCGGCGGTCGAGCAGGGCAACGTCCACCGGCACCTCGTCGAGGACCGCGAGCGCCCGTCGGCCGTCGTGGGCGACCCGGACGTCGTAGTCGTCGGCCAGCCACTCGGCGTAGAGCGCCGTGACGTCGGGGTCGTCGTCGACGACCAGAACGGTCGCCGGCTCCGCCGCCTCGGTGCCGCGTTCGACCGCCGCAGGCTCCGGCTCGTCACCCATCGTCCAGTTGGGCGCGCCCCGGAGTAATAAACCGTCCAGCGGGCTGTCAGCGTCCGCAACCGCTCACGACCAGTACCACCGCGGCGCGAACAGGAGGTACGCGACGGCGAGAAAGAGCAGGGCGTAGGCACACCCCCGGCCGACCCACCCTCGACCGACGATGGCCGCCGTCTGAACCAGCCCCATCACCGAGGCGTCCTGCGGGTGGAGGTCGGGGTAGGTGACGCGGGTGAGCATCGCGACGCCGAGGACGGCCGCGAGGCCGACGAGGACGGCCGGCCCGACGAAGCCGGCCAGCACCGCCGCCGCCACCACCGTCGCCGCGAGCGTCGTCTGGACGCCCTCCGTCTCCGTCGCGTCGCTGTCGTAGGCCGTGTACAGTCCGAGGCGGGCGACGCCGCTCGCGACGAACAGCGCACCGACGCCGACGGCGAGGAGCGCGGCCGGGCCGTCGAAGGCGCTCCGGGCGACGGCCACCACCAGCGCCGCGGGCGCGACACAGAACGAGGCCACGTCGGCCAGCGAGTCGAGGTACGGCCCCGCCTCGGTGCCGCCGTAGCGCCGCGCGAGGATGCCGTCGACGGCGTCGAGCACGGCCGCGAGGAGGACGAGCCGGGCGGCCAGCCGTGGGTTGCCCGCGGCCGTGACCGCGACGAACCCGAGCGCCGCGTTGCCGACGGTGACGGCGTCGGCGACGCCCAGTCGCCCGACGAACCGAAGCCCCAGCACACCTCTTCGTCCCCGACGCCGTGGCTTACGTCTTTAGGTTCGGCGACCGCGCCGCCTATCTGCCTCCAGACCCCACCGTCGGTTATGCGACGACGCCAGGTGCTCGCGGCGCTCGGGACGGCGGCGCTCGGGGGGTGTGCGGCCGCCGGGTCGTCCGGCGGCGACGACTACGACGTCGGGATGACCGCCGTCGCGTTCGACCCCTCCGCGGTAACCGTCTCGGCCGGCGAGACGGTCGTGTGGCGCAACACCTCGACGCGCGCCCACAGCGTCACCGCCTACGAGGACGCGATTCCCGACGGCGCGGACTACTTCGCGAGCGGCGGGTTCGAGAGCGAGACCGCCGCGCGCGACGGCTGGGCGAACGGCCTCACCGGCAACGTCACGAGCGGCGACGAGTTCACCCACCGCTTCGAGCTGCCGGGCACCTACGAGTACTTCTGTATCCCCCACGAGCGGTCGGGGATGGTCGGGCGCGTCGTCGTCGAGGCGTAAGGAGTCGGCTAGGAGTCGACCGCGACGTCCTCTGCGTCGACGTCGACGGCGGCCTCCTCCTCGGCCTCGACCTCTTCGGGTCGGGCGTCGAGCGAGAGCTTCTGGACCTCGACCCGCCGGAGCGGGTAGACGGTCTTCGCCTCGCCGTAGATGGCAGAGGAGAGCCGGCCCTCGACGACGCTGTCGATCAGGCCCTCGAAGGTGCGTTCTTCCGCCGCTTCCTCGACGAGGTCGATCATGACCCGCCGGATGGCCTTCTCCTGGCTCCGGTCTGCCTTCTTCGTCGTCAGCGCCACCGGCTGGATCCGGACGCGGTAGTCGTCCGTCGTCAGCACGGTGATCGTCGCGTCCACCTTCGACGCGCCCCGGCGCACGAGGCTGCGGAGGTAGTCGCGGGTGAGCTCGTGCTCGACGAACTCGGTGTACGCCGAGTCCGACCCCACGTCGGTCACTTTGAACGTGAGCTTGGTGTTGTTCTGGCTCTGGTCGTCGGTCAGTTCCCCGAGCGTGGTCTGGATGGTCCGGCCCACGACCTTCTCGGGTTCGTCGGCCATCGTCTCACCGAGTTCGGCCCGGTCGAACTGCTCCGGGGCGAAGACGGTGTACCAGCGCTTGCCACGCCGCTGCTTGGATACGGATCGTTCGCTCATGTTGTGTGTGTGTCGTCTGCGTTCTCGTCTTCGGTCTCGCTCTCGCACGCCGCCAGCCCCACGAGCCGCTCTGCGACCCGCAGGTTCACCGCGTAGTCGTCGACGGTCTGCGCGAGGCCGCCGGTCGTTGCCCGCTCGATCCGCGTCACGACCGTGCCGTCGGCGGCGCGCGTGTCGACCTCCGGCGTGTCGTCCGGCCGGAGCGCCGCCGCGACGAGCGCCGCCTCGTCGTGGTCGGTTCGGAGCTCGGCGGTTCTCACGCGCTCACCTCCGTGAACGCCCGCACGACCTCGCCAACGTCGCCGTCGAAACGCGCGCCGGCGCGGGCGGGCCCGCCGAAGGCCGACCCGCTGCCGACCGCCTCGACGGCCCGTCCGAGCCGGTCGCGCAGTCCGGACGGCGCGACGCCGCTCGCCGCGGCGACGCCCTCGGCGACGACCAGCGCGACCGGCTCCGGCGAGCGGTAGTCCCGCAGGAGCCGCGCCGCGGTCGCCAGCCGCCCCGGCGTCGCGTCGTCGACGCGCGCGACGAACGCGCCGTCGTAACGCGCCGTCGTCGCCGCGTCGAGCAGGTCGTGAACCGCCCGCGCGTGGTCGCGCCACGCGTCGAGCGCCGCGTCCCGGACGTCGCCGCCCAGCGCCAGCGCGACGCCGGTGCCGGGCGCTTCGCGTGCGACCGCACCGAGGACGTCGGCGTACCCGCCGAGCGTCTCGAACGGGCCGTCCGGGGTCTCGTACGGGCGGAGGAGCGACTCGACCGCGGCGGCCGCGCGCTCGCTCGCGCCGTCTGCCGTCGCCGCCTCCACCGCGACCACCGACGCGAGCCGTCGGCCCGCGTCGTCGCCGAGCGTCGCGGGGAGGGACAGCTCCGCGAGGAACGCCCGCGCGGCCTCGACGTCGCCCGAGACGGGCGCGCGGAGGCGCGTCGAGTTCGCGAGCCCGTCCGCGAGGTCAGCGGTCGGGGTCGCGAGCCCGGGCCGGCGAGCGACGAGGCCGCGTCGCGCCGCCGTGTCGAGCAGCGCACCGGTCTCGCCGGCACCGGCC